>NZ_JBVIKO010000001.1:0-771636 GCF_055580905.1 Streptomyces sp. NPDC031497 | reverse complement strand
CCCGCCCCCCCCCCCCGCCCCCTCCTCCCCCCCCCCCCCCCCCCCCCTTCCCCTCCCCCCCTCCCCCCCCCCCCCCTCCCCCCCCCCCCCCCCCCCCCCCACCCCCCCCCCCCCCCTCCCCCCCCCCCCCCCCCCCCCCCTCCGCCGTGCGGGCGCTGTGACGCTCAGACGGTCTCGGGGAGCTCCTCGAGACCCTCGGCGACCAGCTTGGCCAGGCGCTCGAGGGCGGCGTCCGCGCCCTCGGCGTCGGAGGCGAGGACGATCTCCTCGCCGCCCTGGGCGCCCAGGCCCAGGACAGCCAGCATGGAGGCCGCGTTGACGGGGTTGCCCCCGGCCTTGGCGATCGTCACCGGGACGCCTGTGGCCGTGGCGGCTCGGACGAAGATGGAAGCGGGGCGGGCGTGGAGACCCTCGGCCCAGCCGACGTTGACGCGGCGCTCAGCCATGTGATGCTGCCCTTCGGTGTTCAGGGTTGTCTAGACCAGTTTCCCATATCGTGAAGCATGCCCGGAGCGGACGTGAGTCCTTCCGGGTGTGTCGTCGGACCGCGGCCTCGGCCCGACTTCCGTCCTCCACAGACTGCCTCGCGCCACTGTCGGACGCGAGCCGTACTCTGGGGCCCATGCAGACCCCGGCGGACCGGCAGGACCGGCACGAGTACCCCGCCCACTGGGAGGCGGACGTGGTGCTGCGCGACGGTGGTACCGCGCGCGTCCGGCCCATCACCGTCGACGACGCCGACCGCCTGGTCAGCTTCTACGAGCAGGTCTCGGCCGAGTCGAAGTACTACCGCTTCTTCGCGCCGTACCCCAAGCTCTCCGCCAAGGACGTCCACCGCTTCACGCACCACGACTTTGTGGACAGGGTGGGACTCGCGGCCACCATCGGCGGCGAGTTCATCGCAACCGTACGCTATGACCGCATTGGCGCCGACGGCATGCCCGCCTCCGCGCCCGCCGACGAGGCCGAGGTCGCCTTCCTCGTCCAGGACTCCCACCAGGGCCGGGGCGTCGCATCCGCCCTCCTGGAGCACATCGCGGCCGTCGCGCGGGAGCGCGGAATCCGCCGGTTCGCCGCCGAGGTGCTGCCCGCCAACAGCAAGATGATCAAGGTGTTCACGGACGCCGGCTACACCCAGCAGCGCAGCTTCGAGGACGGCGTGGTCCGCCTGGAGTTCGACCTGGAGCCCACGGACCGCTCGGTCGCCGTCCAGCGCGCGCGGGAGCAGCGGGCGGAGGCCCGTTCGGTACGACGGCTCCTGACCCCCGGTTCGGTGGCCGTGATCGGCGTCGGCCGGGCGCCCGGCGGCGTCGGCCGCAGCGTCCTCGGCAACCTCCGGGACGCCGGTTTCACCGGCCGCCTGCACGCCGTGAACCAGGCCTTCCCCGAGGACCTCAAGGAGGTCGACGGGGTGCCCGCGCACCGCTCCGTGCGCGACATCGACGAGCCGGTCGACCTCGCCGTGGTCGCCGTACCGGCCGAGCAGGTCCCGGACGCCGTCACCGACTGCGGCGAACACGGCGTCCAGGGGCTCGTCGTCCTCGCCGCCGGGTACGCCGAGAGCGGTCCGGACGGCCGCGAACGCCAGCGCGAACTCGTCCGGCACGCGCGCACGTACGGCATGCGGATCATCGGGCCGAACGCCTTCGGGATCATCAACACAGCCGCCGACGTACGGCTGAACGCCTCCCTCGCGCCCGAGATGCCCCGCCCCGGCCGGATCGGTCTCTTCGCCCAGTCCGGCGCCATCGGGATCGCGCTGCTGTCCCGGCTGCACCGGCGCGGCGGCGGCGTCACCGGGACCACGGGCGTGTCGACCTTCGTGTCGTCCGGCAACCGCGCGGACGTGTCCGGCAACGACGTCCTCCAGTACTGGTACGACGACGCCGAGACCGACGTCGTCCTCATGTACCTGGAGTCCATCGGCAACCCGCGCAAGTTCACCCGCCTCGCGCGGCGCACGGCGGCGGCGAAGCCGCTGGTCGTGGTGCAGAGCGCCGGTTCGGCACCGCAGGGGCACGCGGTACGGGCCACGCGGCTGCCGCACGCCACGGTGTCCGCGCTGCTCCGGCAGGCCGGGGTGATCCGCGTCGACACGATCACGGAGCTGGTCGACGCGGGACTACTGCTTGCGCGGCAGCCGCTGCCGGCCGGGCCCCGGGTGGCCATCCTCGGGAACTCCGAGTCGCTGGGGCTGCTGACGTACGACCGGTGCCTGGCGGAGGGCCTCCGGCCGGCGCCGCCGCTGGACCTGACGACCATGGCGACCCCGGCGGACTTCCATCGGGCGCTGTCGGAGGCGCTGGCGGACGAGTCGTGCGACGCGGTGGTCGTCACGGCCATTCCGACGATCGGGGAGGGGGCGGTCGCGGACGCGGAACTGGCGGCGGCGCTGCGGTCGGCGGCCGAGGGGGTTCCCGGGAAGCCGGTGCTGGTGGTGCATGTGGAGCTCGGGGGGCTCGCGGAGGCGCTCTCGGCCGCCGGCCGCACCGCACCGCAGACGGCCGTCATGGCACCCGGCGCCCAGCTGTTCCGGCCTGGGCAACGACTGCCCACCGCGGTGGAGACACCTGGGCAACCGCTGCCCTCCGCGGTGGAGACACCTGGACAACGACTGCCCACCGCAGTGGAGACAGGAGCCCGGACACCCCCCGCCGCCGCCGACGAGGCGGCCAAGCACCCCCATCCCCATCCCCACCCCTGCTCCCGGCTGATCCCCGCCTACCCCGCCGCCGAGCGTGCCGTCCGGGCCCTCGCCGAAGCGGTGAAGTACGCGCAGTGGCGGCGGGAGGCCGCCGACCCCGGGAAGGTGCCCGAGTACGACGACATCGACGAGAAGGGGGCAGCCGAGCTGATCGGCGCCCTGCTGGAGCGCGGGGAGGGGCTCACCCTCGGCACCGAGGAGACCTGCGAGCTGCTCGGCAGGTACGGCGTCGCCGTGCACCGCGCACTGGCCGCCCCCACCCCCGAGGCCGCCGTCGCGGCCGCCCGTGACCTCGGCTACCCGGTCGCCCTCAAGGCCACCGCCCCGCACCTGCGCCACCGCGCCGACCTGGGCGGAGTCCGGCTCGACCTGGCGGACGAGGAGCAACTGCGCCGGGCGTACACCGAGTTGACCGAGCTGTTCGGGCCGCCGGGGGAACTGCGCCCGGTGGTCCAGCGGATGGCACCCCGGGGCGTGGACACCGTCGTGCGGGCCGTGATCGACCCGGCGGCCGGGGCCGTGCTGTCCTTCGGGCTGGCCGGGGCCGCCTCGCAGCTGCTCGGGGACACGGCCCACCGGCTGATCCCGGTGACGGACCGGGACGCGACCTCGCTGGTGCGGTCGATCCGGACCGCGCCCCTGCTGTTCGGCTGGCGCGGCTCGGCCCCCGTCGACACGCCCGCCCTGGAGGAGCTGCTGCTGCGCGTCTCCAGACTGGTCGACGACCACCCCGAGGTGGTCGCGGTCACCCTGGAACCGGTCGTGGTCGCCCGGCACGGCGTCAGCGTCCTCGGGGCCACCGTCCGCCTGGCACCCCCGCCCGCCCGCGGCGACCTGGGTCCGCGGACCCTGCCCGCCTACTGACCGCCGCGAACACCCGACCCCGCGGTGGCTTTCCAAGAGGGTGCGTCGACTGGCCCGGACCCCCCTTGCCCACGGATTAGGATGGACGCCATGGCCAAGACCAGTACGACGACCCAGGGGCTGCGCGTCGCGATCGAGCGCAGCGGCTACTACCCGGCCCTCGTGGCCGAGGCGGTGGAGGCTTCCGTGGGCGGTGAGCCGATCCGGTCGTACCTGGTCCACCAGGAGACGACGTTCGACCAGAACGAGGTGCGGCGACACGTGACCGTGCTCGTCCTCACCGGCAACCGCTTCATCGTCAGCCACACCGACGAGCAGGCCGCCGACACCACCTCCCCGACGCCGTACGCCACCACCTCGACCGAGTCGGTGAAGCTCAGCCGGATCTCGTCGGTCGTGGTCAGCCGGGTGGTGGCCAACCCGGAGCAGTACACGCCGGGCACCCTGCCCCGCGAGATCGTGCTGACCATCGGCTGGGGCGCCGTCTCCCGTATCGACCTGGAGCCCGCCGCCTGCGGCGACCCCAACTGCGAGGCCGACCACGGCTACACGGGCAACTCCACGGCGGACGACCTCAGCCTGCGCGTCAGCGAGGCGGGGGACGGCCCGGAGACGGTGCGCCAGGCGCTCGCCTTCGCCCAGGCCATCTCCGAGGCGACCGCGGACGTCACGCACTGATGGCGTACGCCACCTGGGACCATCCGGAACCGCTGGCCCTCGGTTCCGCGCCGCTGCCCGAGTACGGCAGCGGTTCTCTCGCCGACCTGCTGCCCACCCTGGCCGCCGGGATGGCCGTACCCGGAATGACCGCGTCCATCACGGAGCTGACCGCGGCCGACCGCAACTGCGTCTTCCTGGTCGACGGGCTGGGCTGGGAACAGCTCAGGGCCCATCCCGACGAGGCGCCCTTCCTGGCCTCGCTGCTCGGCAGCTCGCGCGGCGGCACCGGACGGCCGATCACCGCCGGCTACCCGGCGACCACCGCGACCTCCCTCGCCTCCGTCGGCACCGGCCTGCCGCCCGGCGCGCACGGCCTGCCCGGCTACACCGTCCGCGACCCGGCCACCGGCGGGCTGATGAACCAGCTGCGCTGGCAGCCGTGGACCGATCCGGCCGCCTGGCAGCCGTACCCCACCGTCTTCCAGCTCGCCGCCGACGCCGGTGTGCACTCCGCCCAGGTGTCCTCCCCGACCTTCGAGCACACCCCGCTCACCAAGGTCGCGCTCAGCGGCGGAACGTTTCACGGGCGGCTCACCGGCGAGGAGCGGATGGACTTCGCGGCCGAGCAACTGGCCGCCGCCGACCGTTCCCTGGTGTACACGTACTACGCCGAACTGGACGGCGCCGGGCACCGGTACGGCGTCGACTCCGACACCTGGCGCGGCCAGCTGATGCACGTCGACCGGCTGGTGCAGCGGCTCGCCGAGCAGCTCCCGCCACGCAGCGCGCTGTACGTCACCGCCGACCACGGCATGCTCGACGTGCCGTTCGACGAGCAGCACCGCATCGACTTCGACGAGGACTGGGAGCTGCGGGCCGGGGTCGCCCTGCTCGGCGGCGAGGGCCGGGCACGACACGTGTACGCGGTCCCCGGAGCCGCGAACGACGTGCTGACCTGCTGGCGCGAGGTGCTCGGCGAGCAGTTCTGGGTGGCCTCCCGGGACGAGGCGATCGCGGCCGGCTGGTTCGGCCCGCCGGACCGGTTCGACGCACGGGTGTACGACCGGATCGGCGATGTCGTCGCGGCCGCGCACGACGACGTCCTGATCATCGCCTCCGAGCGGGAGCCCAAGGAGTCGGCGATGGTCGGCAACCACGGCTCGATGACCCCCGTCGAGCAGCTCGTCCCGCTGCTCGAAGTACGCTCCTAGCGCCCCTGACCCCCACCACTCCCGAAAGGTGCTCAACTCCCCATGCCCGAGCTGGCCTTCTTCTCCGGAACCATGGACTGCGGGAAGTCGACCGACTTGCTTGGGTATGCGCCATCGACCGATGGTGCCGTGGGCGGTGTTGTCTCGTGCGGTTCCGGCACTGTTGGTGCTGGATGGGTCTGTTCTCGTCCGTCCGGGAAGGCCTCGGTCCGCTGATGTCCGAATTGGTGTTTTTCTCGGGAACGATGGACTGCGGGAAGAGTACTTTGGCGCTACAAATCGGCCATAACCGGTCGGCCAGGGGGCTCCAGGGTGTGATTTTCACGCGGGACGATCGGGCGGGGGAGGGGAAGCTGTCGTCGCGGCTGGGGTTGGTGACCGACGCGGTGGAGGCGGGTCCGGACCGGGATCTGTACGGCTATGTGGTGGAGCAGTTGTCGCGGGGCGGCAAGGTCGACTATGTGATCGTGGACGAGGCGCAGTTCCTGGCGCCGGAGCAGATCGACCAGCTGGCCCGCATCGTCGACGATCTGGATCTGGATGTGTTCGCGTTCGGTATCACCACCGACTTCCGTACCCGGCTCTTCCCCGGCTCCCAGCGGTTGATCGAGCTGGCTGACCGGCTGGAGACGCTGCAGGTCGAGGCGATGTGCTGGTGCGGTGCCCGGGCGACACACAACGCGCGGACGGTGGGTGGGGAGATGGTGGTCGAGGGTGAGCAGGTCGTGGTCGGAGACGTGAACCGGCCGACGGAGGACGTGGGGTACGAGGTGCTGTGCCGGCGCCACCACCGCAGGCGGATGACGAGTGCCGCGGCTCGGGCAGGGGCGCTGTCCCCCGATGTGCTGCCGGTCGCATCGACCTGACGTTGGGTTCGGCGCCCTGGCGGCCTCAGCGGTGAGCTCGGCCAGGGCTTGGCGTATCTGCTCTTCGCTGGGGAGAGGCGCGCTCTCGCCGGACGTCCTGCCGTTCGCCCCCTCTTGAGGCTCGAACCTGCCTGCCGTGCCGTTGAGGGTGACCATGGTGACTGCACGGCTGTTGTGACAGCCGCGATCCGACGCCCGCCACCGCTGGAAGCGGTTTGCGCGTCGTCCGGGACCGGTGCCTGGCCGGCCGAGCGCCTCACGTTACGGCAGGCCGCCGACCTGGACGGGCCTGACCTGGACCTGCGGCTCGGCGTGCCCATGGCCGCCGCGCCCCCGGCCGCGCGCACGGTGACGCTCGCCGACGGAACCGAACTCGCTCGCACCGTCCTGACCCCGGTCGAGTCCGTGGCGCCCAGGGCGTGTTGCAGGGTCGCCGGATCGCGGATGTGCTGGACTCAGCCGCCGCTCTTGCGTCGGAACGACCGCTGGCTCGCAGCCGGGCCGTGCGTCCCACGGACCTTCGAGCCGGCGCCGTTCGCAGCAAGGCCGGCGGCGTCCGCCTGCGCACCGCGCTTGCGCGCCAGGGCTTCCCGGAACTTGCGTTTCAGGTCGTCCTGGTCGTCCTGGTCGTCGCTGTCGAGCACCGGAGCGGACGTCTCGGGGTCGGTCGACTCCGAACCTTCTCCGGATGCAGACTCTGCGGTCATGGCGATCTCCTGGGTTCGGGCGCTGGGAAGCACAGCTTGTCATGCCGGGCGCAGTGGGGTGCGCAAGCGACATCATCCGGGCTTCGGCGGGTGGCGCCTCGCGGCCGGCACACAACGAGGGCGTTCTTTCCAAGCGCCGTGAACCCGCACTGCACATCTCATAGCGTCACGACGGTCTCACTGGCTTGAAACCTCCCGCCGGGTACCGATGGGCAGAGGGCGTGTCCGGACGACCTGTCGTCGTGGGCGTGGGCATGTCTTCCTCCTCGCCTGCGGATACATTGCGCAGCGCAGGTGTCTCGATCCATCCAGGGACAGGCGGAACATGAACGCGCGGCAGGAGTACACGGGCCGGCGGCTGGGGCTGACGAGCCTCACGGTCGCGGCGTGCGGCTTGCTCGCCTTGCTGATCGGCGTCGCCTTCGCTGTCCTGCTGCTGGCGATTTCCGAAGCGAACAGTTCCGTCTCGGCCAGACGCGCCTCCCGGACGGCCCTCGTGGAGGCAGGCACCATGGAGCAGCTTCTCCTCGACCTGGAGACAGGACAGCGCGGTTATGTGATCACGGAGCGGGAGGAGTTTCTCCAGCCGTGGCAGTCGGCGAACAAGGCGTTGCCCGCGGAGGCGCGGCGGTTCACCGAGAGCGCCACCTCCCCGGGGCAGCGGCGCACCGCCGAACAGATCACGCGCGGTGTCGAGTCCTTTCTCAGCGACTACTCGGTCCCGCTGGTCCAGATGGTCCGGCGAGGCGATCCCGCCGCGTCCAGCCTCGAGGAGACGGGCGAGGGCAAACAGCGCGTCGATGCCCTGCGGGCCCAGTTCGACAAGTACATGACGGACGAACGCGCTCAGCTCGCGGAGCGCACGGACGCGGCGGGCGCCAACAGCCGCCAGGCGGTGCTCGCCGCCGCTTTGGGACTCGCCGCGTCGACCGCGCTCGTGGCCGTCTTCACGGTGCTCCAGCACCGTGCGGTCGTGCGGCCGGTGCGTGGGGCGGCGGCCGCGGCGGAGGAACTCGCCGACGGTGACCTCAGTGTGCGGATAACGCCCAGCAGGGTGGCGGAGATCGGGGCCCTGGGCACCTCCTTCAACACCATGGCGGCATCCCTCCAGGACAGCCGTAGACGCATCATGGAGAGCACCGAGGCCGTACACCGGCGCACGGCCCGGGACCTGCACGACGGGGCACAGCAACGTCTCGTGAGCCTGATGATCGGGCTTCGGCTCGCGCGGGAACTGTTGCCCGACACCGAGACGGCAGCGATCGATCTGCTGGATCAGTCGATCGACAACGCGCAGACGGCGATCAACGAGCTGAGGGAACTCGCTTCGGGCATCTACCCGCTCGTGCTGACGGTGAAGGGTCTGGTGGCGGCGGTGAACGACCTGGCGTCCCGGTGCCCGGTGCCCACCGTCGTCGAGAGCAAGGACGAACGGAGGATCTCCTCGACCGTGGAGTCGAACGCGTACTTCGTCGTGGCCGAGGCCGTGACGAACGCGGTCAAGCACGCCCAGGCGTCCCGGATCGACGTCACCCTCGAATTCGGGGACGCGCTGCGGATCAAGGTCGCCGACGACGGGGTCGGAGGCGTGGGCAGGGCCACCGCCGGCAGCGGCATGACGGGGCTCGCGGACCGTGTGGCGGCCTTCGACGGCAAGCTGGCCATCGACTCCCCACCCGGTGGCGGCACCACCATCCTGATACAGATACCCATACCGGCCTGAACCGGAGACACAGATCTCCTCGTGCGAACATGCCGCATCGGGACACCTGCCGGCGCGCACACCGCCGGCCGGCCGGCCGGCCTGTCCCAGGCCCGGGGCAGGGTGTGCAGCGACCGTCGGGCGCGAGAACCGGGGGCGGTTTCGCCGCCCGCCGGTCACCGCGACGGCGCGTCGCGCTGCTCGACCGCGTCGGCGATACCCGTGCCGAGCCGTCGGCGATCGTTGTCCGACAGCCCGCCCCAGACTCCGTAAGTCTCCCCGTGCTTCAGGGCCGTGGCGGCACAGGTGTCGACGACCTCGCACCCCGCGCAGATGCGGCGGGCCCTCTCCTCCCGGTCGCGGCGCGCGCGGCCCCGCTCGCCCGGCGGCGAGAAGAAGGTGGAGCTGTTCATGCCGCGGCAGGCGGCACGTTGCTGCCACTGCCAGTCGCCGAGGAGGGGGCGCGGGTTGGTTCGCATCGTCTTCCTTCCGGAGGGGATGTGTGACGGTCGTTCGGGAAACGCTTCCTGGTATCCGCTCACGCCTGCTGTGACGACCGCGGACGTTCACTCCGCCGGCTGGAGCAGCTCGTTCCAGTCGAACCCGTCCAGCTCAGCCCCACGCGGCACCATGGCGTAGGTCGCGTCGAGCCACTGCGCGACCGGTCCGGTGGGTATCTCGAAGAGCGCCGTACGGGCGCCTCCCACCCGCACGGAGAAGGAGCACGGCTCGTCGTCGAGGTCGTACAGCGGCCAGAGCACGACATCGCCCTCGCCCGCACGGGCGGTCATGCCCTCGGCCAGCAGATCCCGGGAGAAGACCCAGTGCGCCGGACGCTTGCCGTAGGTGTCGAAGACCAGCGTGACGGCGAGGGGGTCATGGGTGTCGTACCAGAACTCGCAGTTCGGCTCGAGGGCGAGTTCGAAGGACACCCAGTGAGTGATCTTCAGTGAGAGGTGGCACTGCTTCATGGTCGCCTCCTTGGGACTCGGCCGGTCGACCGGCCGGGATACGAGGGTTGCCGTGCTTCTGGCCGGTCGACCGGCCGGGAAACGTGGGTTGCCGTGCTCCTGCGGTCTCGCCGCGTGGTGGTCGGACGATGCGCCGTCCCGGACCGGGGCTCGCCTCAGTCGATGGCGCGGAGCGTGCGAGGGTGCCGGCGTGCGGCGGCGAACGCCTCGACCCCACCGGTGGCCATCAGTACGGAGCCGCCGACGTCGGTCAGCTGCCCGAGGGACAAGAAGGGGAAGGCGGTCATGAACAGACCCGCCGAGACGATCACCGCGTTCAGTACCTCGTCGTAGACGAAGACATGGCTCACCGACGCGGCGGTGGCCGAGACGGCCATGGTGAATCCCCGCAACAGCCAGCCGCACCCGGTCCACACACCGAGCAGGGCCACGGTGCCGGTCCAGCCGTGGAAGAGGACCACGCCGAGCAGCAGGGCGGCGAGAGCTCCGGCGGACAACGTCCACCGGACCGCCACCGGTGCCTTCGACGCGTGGACCGCCAGCAGTTGCAGTACCCCCTGGACGGCCATGTGCACACCGAAGAGCGCCTCGGCCGCCGCCACCGTACCGACGTGCGCGATGATCAGCGTGCCTCCGACGGCGGCCGAGGCCAGTGAACCGGCCAGCATCGTCCCCCGGGTGAGGGCACCGCCCGGGCCCGCGACCATCCGGAGCCCCGAGCGGTCCAACGGGTGCCGGACCTCGTCGGGAAGGATCTCCAACTGCGCCATTCGCACGTCCTGTTCGTCGGCCGCGAGAGTTCGGTGCGCCGCGGCGCCGCCTCGTCCTGTCGGTGAAACTCGTCGGTTCCCGTGGGCCGGTCGACGCGAAGGGCGGCCGGCGTGGCAGCCGTCCGTCGCATCGCGTTTCCCTGACCGGCGCTCCTCCACCCGGCCCTCCCGGCCCCCGTGGCGGGGGAGTCGGGCCGCAAACCCCTGGAACCAAGCGCCAGTCTCCGAGCGGGCCGCATCCGGGTCTGTCGTGTGCTCCCTCGCCCGTCCTCGGGGCTTCCCCACACCTGTGTAGGGCCCGCCCCACACCGCGGCCTGCATCGACCGTGTGACCTGCGGCGGTGTGCTCGCACCGGGCCGAGCCGGGCCGGCGGCATCCGGGCCGGGACACACGCAGACGTCGGGTTGTCCCCACACCGCCCGTGGAGTGGGCCCCCCGCCGCCTCTCCGGTGTCCTTGACAGCCACCGGACGTGACGAGGACACATCCTGTGTCACGACCGATGGCACATCACGTGTGAGGGCCCCATGCCGAGGCCCGAAACGCGGCCCGTCACATCCGGCTCGGCCGTGCTCGCGGCCAGTGCCGCACAGCGCGGGGTACCGCTCCGGCCGCGCGGCACACGGACCACTGGAGGCTGCCTTGATCCTGGCGACTGACATCCCGAAGACGACCAACGACACCACCGGCCCCGTGTCCGCGGTGCCCCCGGACAGGCATGGTGCGCAGCGGGAGCATCTCCTTCGGCGGATGCTGAGGGACCTCCAGCGCCACGAGGGCGGGGTGTTGTGGATCGAGGGTCCCGCCGACGCCGGAAAGTCCCGCTTGCTGGCCTTCGCCGCCGAGGAGGCGGCCCTGGCCGGGGCCCTGGTCCTGACAGGGAGCGGGATCGCCGGGGGCGGCATGCCACCGTTGGCTCCTCTGCTGGACGCTCTCGGCGCGGCGCCCGCCGCCGGGGACGGCGAGTCCCCTTCTCCGCATCAGCCGATGCGGCGGGTGGAGGACGGTCTTTCTCCGCATCAGCCGATGCGGCGGGTGGAGGACGGTCTGCGGAACCTCGCCCGCGACCGGCCGCTCGTCGTCGTCCTCGACGACGTGCAGCACTGCGACGACCTGACCCTGCTCGCGCTGCGCACGCTCACCGCGCGGCTCGCCGGGCTGCCGCTGCTGTGGGTGCTCGCCGCACGGTCCCACCTCGACATGCCGGCCGTGGAGTCACTGCGCCGCGACCTGCTCACCGGGCGGGCGGCCCGACTCGACATCGCCGCCCTGGCCCCCGACGCCGTACGGCTGCTGGTTCAGAACCATCTGGGGCCGCGGGCCGCGGAGGCGGATCCGTACCTGCCCCTCTGCGGCGGCCTGCCCGGCGCCGTCCGGCATCTGTGCGCCGCCCTTCTCTCCCCGCGGTCCGAGGTGGCCGACGGTGTACGTGACGGCGAGGACCCGGTGGCCGGGGCCGTCGTCGCCCGCAGGCTCGACCAACTGACACACGACGCCAAGGAGTTGGTGCTGATCGCCGGCGTGCTGGGCGACAGGCTCGCGGTCCGTCACCTGTCCCGGATGCTCGGCCGCCGCGAGTCCGTTCTGCTGCGGCCCCTGCGCGAGGTGCTGGCGGCGGGTCTGATGCGGGTCGAGCAGCAACACCTCGCCTTCGCGTCCCCGTCGGTCCGCGACGCCGTCGTCGCCACGCTGCCCCCGCCCGTACGACTGTCCGTGCGCCGGCGCTCAGTCGACCTGCGGCTCGCGGAGGGCACGCCTCCTGCGGCGCTCGCGGCCGAGATCGCCGAGATCGCCGAGCCCGGCGACGAGCGCGCGATCCGCGTCCTGGAGACCGCCGCCCTGGAGCTTGCGCCCCACTCGCCCGCAACGGCCGCCGCGCACCTGCGCCACGCGGTGGACCTGAGCCGGGCCGCCGCACCCCGGCAGATGAGGCTGACGGCGCGGCTGATTCCGCTGCTGTGGGAGACCGGCGAGCCCGACGAGGCCCGCGCACTGGCCCGCGAGGTCGTTCAGGCGCCGCCGGACGCGGCCACCCACGCCCAGGTGTGGCTGGAACTGACCCGGATGGGCGGCCGGTTCCCGGTGGCCCAGGCCGAGGCACATCTGCGCCGGGCCCAGCACCACCACGGCGTCCCGCCGCAGCTGAAGGACCAGCTCCGCTCGGTCACCCTGCTGAACCGTCTGCTGGCGGGCGAGGCCGAGGAGACCGGCGAGGCCCTGGCCGGGTCCCTGGCGCGCGACCGGGACACGCACCCGCTGAACGAGCTGACGCAGCGTACTCTCCGGTCGATGAGCGCCTGCCACCGGCAGCACTGGACCGAGGCGCTCGAACTCAGCGAGCCGGTGCCGGCGAAAGCCGCCGAGCTGGACCCGGCGTACGGGCCCGCCCTCTTCGAAGTGGTGCTCTCGACGGCCTGGAGGGCCGCGCTACTGGGCCTGGCCGGCGACGGCCCGGCCGCCGCAGACCTGGTGGAGGGCGGCCTGGCGGAGGCGGAGCAGCGAGGCCGCCGGGCGTACCTGCCCCTGTGGCGCACCGCGCGGGCCCGGCTGCTGCTGGACGGCGGCCGGCTGCGGGAGGCGACGCGGGAACTGGCGGCGGCCGAGACCGGACCGCACGCTCCGGGGACGTCCGCAGTGAGCGAGGCAGCCCTGGCGTGCGCCCGGGCCCGGACCGCCTTCCACACCGGGGACGACGCCGAACTGGAGGCGTGCTCGACCCTGGCCGAGGCCTACCTCGCGGGCGACGACCGGCAGTTGCGCAGGGCTGGCGCGTGGATCGCGGTCCTCGTCGCCCTGGACCGGGGCGAGGCCCTGACCCGTCATCAACTCGACGCGGCCGCCGCCCACCTGCGCCACGGCTTCCTCCACGTGACCTGCGTCGACGCCGGGGACGTGGTGCTGCTGGTGGAGGCCGCACTCGCCTCCGGGCAGCGTGATGTGGCCGCCGCGGCACTGGAGTTCGCCGAGGAGCGAGCCCGGCTCAACCCCGGCCTGCCGCTTTTCGCGGCCGCCGCCACGCACGCGCGGGGCCTGTTCGCCCTGGACGCGGAACTGCTCGCCGAGGCGGCGGAACGCCATGGAGACGCCCGCCCCCTGCTGCGGGCCCGCGCCCTGGAGGATGCCGGGGAGTGCGCCCCCGCCACTGCCCTGAACCGCTTCGAGGAGGCGCTGCGGCTCTACACCACGTGCGGGGCCGAGCGCGACGGGCGGCGGGTGCGCGGCAGGCTCCGCAAGCTCGGCGTCCGGTCCCTCACCACGGCGGGCCCGGCCGCCTGCGCCGCCCCGGGCCCGGAATGGCGCGGGCTGACCAAGTCGCAACTCGGCGTGGTGCGGCTGATCGCCCAAGGCGCCACCAATCGCGAGGCGGCGCAACGGCTGTTCGTCTCCCCGCGCACCGTGGAAGCGCATCTGCGGTACGCCTTCGACAAGCTCGGGGTCCGCTCCCGGGTCCAACTGGCCCGCCTGTACGCGCTGGAGGTCGAGTCGACCAGCGCCTCCGTCTGAACCGCGGGCGCGATCCGGTCCGCGCGGAACGGGACACGAGTCCGAGTACCGCCCCACCTCCCATTCTTGTCATGTATGCGCGGCTCGACTCGGGCTAGGATTCAGCCATGAGCCAACCACTGCGGGCGGTGCTCGGAGAAGACCAGCCGATCGTGCGCGAGGGCATCGCAACGATCCTGCGCCATGCGGGCATCGACGTGGTCGCTTCCGTCGACAACGCGGTGGATCTCGTCCGCGCCGCCGAGGCGCATCGGCCCGACGTGGTGATCACCGACATCCGGATGCCGCCGGCCCTGGAGGCGGACGGCCTGGTTGCCGTGCAGAAGATCCGCGCGGCGCGGCCGGAAACGGCCGTCATCGTGCTGTCCCAGTTCCTCGACTCCTCCTACGCGCTCGATCTGGTCGGGGACGATCCGAGCGGGGTCGGCTACCTCCTCAAGGAGAAGGTGGCCAGCCCCCAGATCCTCATCGACGCCGTCGAGCGGGTCGTGGCCCGCGACTCGGCCCTCGACCCGGACGTGATATCGGCGCTGCTGGGACGCAAGCGCCCGGAAGACCCGCTGGCGGCGCTGACGCCGAAGGAGCGGGAGGTTCTGGCCCTGATGGCCGAGGGCCATTCCAACACCGGGATCTCCGAGAAGCTCTTCGTGAGCGTCGCCGCCGTGGAACGGCACGTGACCGGCATCTTCATGAAGCTGGGGCTCAGCCAGACGGCCACCGGGCAGCACCGGCGGGTACTTGCGGTGCTGCGCTACCTCGGGCAGTAGCGGGGCGGTCGGGAGCGAAAGGCCACGCCCCGGGGCGCCGTCAGGACCCGGCGGGGGCGAACAGGCTCAGCAGGTCCGCGTCGAACAGGTTGTCCTTGGCGACGAAGGACTCGATTCCCGCTCTCTGCAGTTCCTCCCGCGACCAGAGCGACTTGTCGGTGGAGGTCAGCACGATCCGCGGCGGGTTCTCCTCCTCGGCCAGCTGACGGGCGACACTCAGGCCGTCCAGGTCGGGCAGGTGCAGATCGAGCAGCAGTCCGTCGGGACGGTGTGCCCGCACCGCGGCCAAGGCCGCGGCGCCGTCCCGGGACTCCGCCACGACACGCAGGCCCCGCGCCGTCAGCAGCATCGTGGCGATGCGGCGGAATCCGGGGTCGTCATCCACGATGACGATGTTGATACACATGATCTCAGCATGCCCAAGGGTCTTGCGGCTGGGCCATAGGGGGAGCCCTACGGTTTGTGTATCACTCATGCACGGGGATCTCCGCGTCCGCGTCCCCGCTCGTGGCCTGCGTGTCGGACCTGCGGCGAACGGGAGAGGCGGCGAAATGGTCGTCCAGGGCGCCCAGGTGGTCGTGGGTGATGTCAACGGGTCGGCCGGGGAGGTCGGTTACGAGGTGCTGCGCCGCCACCACCGGCGCCGGACGACCGCCGAGTCGGCCCATGCGGCGGTCCTCTCGCCGGACGTCCTGCCCGTCACGACCTGACTCGGCGCGGGCTCTGGATCACCGAGAAGACCGCGCCCTCCGGGTCGGCCACGGTGGCGACCCGGCCGTGTGCGCTGTCCCGGGCCGGCTTCAGCACCTGTCCACCCAGCTCGGCGACCTCGCGCAGGGTCGCGTCCGCGTCGGCCACCTCGAAGTACGTCAGCCAGTGCGGCCCCCGGTCCCGGGGCAGTGAGAGTCCGACCCCGTGGATGCCTGCCACCGGACGGCCCTCGACGTGCAGGGTCACGTAGTCGAAGTCGGCGGAGACCACCGGCTCCTCCGCGTAGCCGAACACCGTCTCGTAGAACTTGGCGACGCTCGCGGTCTCGAAGGTGAGCAGCTCGTTCCAGGCGGGTGTGCCGGGGACACCGGTGACGGCCGTGCCGAGGTGGGCGGAGGCCTGCCAGATGCCGAACACGGCGCCGGAGGGGTCGGAGCCGATGGCCATCCGCCCGGCCTCGGCCGCGTCCAGCGGACCGACGCCCACCGTGCCGCCGCACAGCCGGGCCGTCTCGGCCGTCAGATCCACGTCCTCGGAGGCGAAGTACGGCGTCCAGGCGATCGGCAGCCGGCGGTCCGGCGGCAGCTGCCCGATGCCCGCGACCTCCTCCCCGTCCAGCAGCGCCCGGGCATAGGGGCCGAGCTGCTGCGGACCGGGCTGGAACTCCCAGCCGAACAGGGCCTCGTAGAACTCCTCGGTCGCGGTCAAGCCGTGCACCATGAGACTCACCCAGCAGGGGGTGCCGGGCGCGCGCCGAGCGTGTGTACCGCCGTTCGGGCCGGCCGATCCCCGTACCTCGGTCATCGTCACTCTCTCCTCGGCCCCTCGCGGTGGCCGTGTCGCTTCCGCTCTCCGGACCGGCTGTGCCACAGCCGTGAGCACGCCCCGTGCCGGTGCTCGCACCCTCCGTGGTGCCCAGTGCCCAGGCCGTGGCGGCGGCCTTCGCCGCGAGGATGCCTGATCTGCCGTTTCTCGCCCGTTTCCGGTCGATTGCCGTCGGGTGTCCATCAGCCGTACAGCATGTGCCCGATCCCGCACGCCCGGTGATCGAGCCTGTCCGGCCGAGCAGAGTAGTCGTACCTGGACGATGCGGCCACCCCTGGCGTAAGGATGGGGCCATGGAAGCCATCATCACCGCAACCGAACTCGCCGACGAACTGACCGGGCCGAACCCGCCCGTGCTGCTGGACGTGCGTTGGCAGCTGACCACTCCGGGCGGCGCGCCCTTCGACGGCCGGGCCGAGTACGCCGCAGGGCACCTGCCGGGCGCCGGCTACGTGGACCTGGACACGGAGCTGGCCGCCGCGCCCGCCGGCCGCGGCCGCCATCCGCTGCCCGACCTGGCCGTCTTCGGGGCGGCGATGCGCCGTGCGGGGGTGTCGGCGGACCGGCCGGTGGTCGTGTACGACGGCGGACCCGGCTGGGCGGCGGCGCGCGCGTGGTGGCTGCTGCGCTGGACGGGTCACCCGGATGTGCGGGTCCTGGACGGTGGGTTGCCGTCCTGGGAAGGCGCTCTTTCGGCTGACGCGGCCGAGCCGGCCGAGGGTGACTTCGAACCGGCGCCCGGCGCGCTGGAGTTGCTCGACGCGGACGGGGCGGCCGCGCTGGCCCGCGCGGGTGTGCTGCTCGACGCCCGCGCGGGGGAGCGGTACCGGGGTGAGGTGGAGCCGATCGACCGGATCGGCGGTCACATCCCGGGCGCCGTCTCCGCGCCGACCACCGAGAACGTCGGTCCGGACGGCCGTTTCCGGTCCGCCGGGGAGCTGAGTGACCGTTTCAAGGCTCTGGGCGCCTCCGGAGCGGCCCCGGTGGGCGTCTACTGCGGCTCGGGTGTCTCGGCCGCCCACGAGGTGCTGGCGCTGGCCGTGGCGGGCATTCCGGCGGCGCTGTACGTCGGTTCCTGGTCGGAGTGGTCAGCTGACCCGTCGCGTCCGGTCGCGGTCGGCCCCGACCCGCAGTAGGGCAGGGGCAAGAGGGGGCACGCACGCGTGCCCCCTCTTCGCAGGACCGTACGACTCCTGCTACTCCTGCTTCTTGCGCCGCGTCCCGAAGACGATCTCGTCCCAGCTCGGCACGGCGGCCCGGCGGCCCGGGCGGACGCCGTCCGCCTCGGCCTGGCGGTCGGTGGCGCCGACCAGCCGGTCGCGGTGGCTGCCGACGGAGCGGGGCATGAGGACGTCCGCGTAGGCGGAGCCGGCCGAGGCCGCGGGGGCCGGGGGCTCCTCCGTCGCCGGTTCCGGGGCGGGCTCCTCCGGGACGACCTCCGCGGGGCGCTCCGGGACCACCATGTCGCCCCGGAAGCTCGGCAC
Source organism: Streptomyces sp. NPDC031497 (assembly GCF_055580905.1). Classification (NCBI taxonomy): domain Bacteria; kingdom Bacillati; phylum Actinomycetota; class Actinomycetes; order Kitasatosporales; family Streptomycetaceae; genus Streptomyces; species Streptomyces sp. NPDC031497. Next base: position 753,890 of record NZ_JBVIKO010000001.1, on the reverse strand, counting down.
CGCCTCCAGCAGGCTGGTCAGCGAGTCCCGCTCGCCGGCCGTCTCCTCGACGGGTTCGGACGACTGCGCGGGCAGGCTCGGCCGGTCCCGGTCGCCGGAACGGTCCATCGGGCGGTCGCGCGGCAGCCGTGCGATCCGCGGCACGAACGGAAAGCTGGGCTCCGGTACGGCGAGGTCGTCGGACTCGCCGATCAGCGAGCGCGCCTCGTCGTCGACGGCCTGGACCAGCCGCCGGGGCGGGTCGTAGGTCCAGCTCGCCGAGTGCGGTTCGCTCGCGACCCGGTAGACGAGGAGGACTTCCCAGGTGCCGTCGTCGCGCCGCCAGGAGTCCCACTGCACGGTGTCCTTGTCGGCACCGCGCAGCACCAGCCGCTCCTGGACCGCCTCGCCGAGCAGCGGCCCGGAGTTCTCGCCGGGCCGGCGGACCGGCGTCTTGCGGGCCCGTTCGGCCATGAAGGCGCGCTCGGCCAGTACCGGACCCTCGAAGCGCCGCACCCGGTCGACGGGGATCCCGGCGAGTTGGGCGACCTCTTCCGCGGTCGCGCCCGCTCGTATCCGCGCCTGGATGTCTCGGGGCCGGAGATGGCTCTCGACCTCGATCTCGATCTGGCCGAGCCGGGGCCGGTCGCCGCGTACGGCGGCACGGAGCCGTTCGTCGATCGGAAGCGTGTACTCCGTAGAGTCGGCAGCCTTGAGCACCAGCCGTGTGCCGTCATTGGAGACGGCCACGACACGCAGTTCGGGCATGGGGACCTCCCGGGTGGTGCCTGCCGACGTCACGTGCGTCGCTGCTTCCGCTAGTCGAGTGTGGCCTGCCCGGGTGCAGCCTGCCACAACCTTGCCGAGTTGCCCGGCGTGTCGGGCACAGGCCCTGCACCGCCGTTATGGCACGGTTACCTATTCGCAACGCTAAGTGACCAAAACCGTCACCCTGTGCAACTAGCCCCCTCCCGGCGGTCCTGCAAGGCCCCGGACGCCCTGGCGGGAGACCGGATCCAGGGCTCGCAACAGTACTCCATTCGGGCCACGTGCGTGGATTGGCGCGCCGCCCAACTTCTGGCAACGACCCCTCTCCGGCCGTCGGTTGCCCACTTCGGGGGATCTTGAACGTGGCGTACTTCACGCAATCCGCAGAAACGGAACTAATGGTTTCGTCCGTACGTCCCTTTCTCATGCAGTCGATCGAACAAGTATGGGAAGGGCAGGCAAGGTTCGGGAATGCGTGAAAGGCCCGGTTCCGGTGACCAGACCAGTGCGGGGGAGGAGGTGAAGGGAAGTTCGAAGCGGATCGATCTCAGCGTGCCCCAGGTCGCGGGCGGCGCGGTGGCGGCGGTGGTGGCCGCCAAACTCGCCTCCTATGCCGGGGTGTACGGCACGATCCTCGGTGCCGGAGTCGTCAGCGTGGTCGCCACCTGCGGCGGCTCGTTGTTCCAGCACTTCTTCAAGCGCACCGGAGAGCAGCTGCGCGTCGCGACGGTGACCACCCCGCCCCGCGAGCAAGCGCCCCCGGCGCCCGGCGAGTTCACCGAGGGCACCGTCTACCGCGCCCGGGTGCGCACCTGGCGGCGCCCGGTGGCGGCGGCGGCCCTGGTGTTCGCGGTGACCATGGCCGGCATCACGACCTACGAACTGCTCTCCGGCAGCAGCTTCAGCGGCGGCTCCGGTACGACGGTCAGCGGCGCCGTCACCGGCGACACCACGTCCTCGAAGTCGCCGGACCCCTCGGATCCCCGGGACTCCTCGGACCCGTCGGGCTCCCCCGACCCGAAGTCCGGTGACGGTACGGCCACTTCGCCGGCCCCGTCGCCGTCGTCCTCCTCGGACGCGTCCCGGACGCCCGCGAGCGAGGGGGCCACGACGCCGGCCCCGTCCCCGAGCGAGTCCGCCGGCGGGGAGCCGGGTACGGCACCCTCGCCCGCCGGGTCCTCGGCTACTGACCCAGAACCCTCCGCAAGTAGTCGTTCTGGAACAGCCGATCCGGATCGAGCCGGTCCCGCAGCGCGGTGAACTCGCCGAAGCGCGGGTAGGCCTTCGCGAAGTACTCCGCGTCCCGGGTGTGCACCTTGCCCCAGTGCGGGCGGCCCTCGTGCGCGGTGAAGATGCGCTCGGCGGCGGTGAAGTACGCCTGGTACGGCGTGCCCCGGAACATGTGCACGGCGACGTAGGCGCTGTCCCGGGCGGAGGCGGTGGACAGGGCGATGTCGTCGGCCGGGGCGGTGCGGACCTCGACCGGGAAGTTGATCCTGAGACCGGAACGGTCGACCATCGCCTTCAGTTCCCGCAGCGTGTCCACCAACGCCTCGCGCGGCACGGCGTACTCCATCTCCACGAAGCGGACCCGGCGCGGGGATGTGAAGACCTTGTAGGGAATGTCCGTGTACGACCGCGCGGACAGTGCCCGGCTGGAGATCCGGGCGGCCGTCGGTACGACGGCGGGCACCGCGCGGCCGAGCAACTGCACGCCGTGGAAGAGGCCGTTGGAGAGGAACTCGTCCTCGAACCAGCCGGCCAGCTGCCCCACCGGCTGCGGCGGACCCGCGCTGCGGTTGTTGCGCTTGGTGTTGGTGTTGCCGGTGTGCGGGAACCAGTAGAACTCGAAGTGCTCGTTCTCGGTCCAGTGCTGGTCGAACTCGGCGAGGACCCGGTCCAGGGGCATCGGTTCCTCCCGCGCGGTGAGCAGGAAGAGCGGCTCCACGGCGAACGTGATCGCGGTGACGATCCCGAGCGCGCCGAGGCCGATCCGCGCAGCCGCGAAGATCGCGCGCTCTTCCTCGGTCCCGTTCTCGGAGCAGGTGAGCACCGAGCCGTCGGCGGTGACCAGTTCGAGTTCCCGGATCTGGGCGGCGAGCGAGGCGGACTCGCGGCCCGTGCCGTGGGTGCCGGTGCTGGTGGCCCCGGAGACCGTCTGCTCCATGATGTCGCCCATGTTGGTCAGCGACAGGCCCTCGCGGGCCAGGGCCATGTTGAGTCTCTTGAGCGGGGTGCCCGCCTCGACCGTGACGGTCATGGCCTTACGGTCGATGTCGCGGATCCCGGTCAGCAGTTGAGGGCGGATCGAGACGCCGTCGGTCGCGGCGATCGACGTGAAGGAGTGGCCGCTGCCGACCGCCTTCACCTTCAGGCCGTCCTCCGCCGCCCGCCGCACCGCCGCCGCCAGCTCGTCCACGGAGGCCGGCATGACCTCCCGCGCGGGGCGGACGGTGACATTCCCTCCCCAGTTACGCCACGCGCCGTTCTTCCCGCTCGCTGTACTGCTCAACGGTGCCTCCCCGACCCGTGACCGGCCTGTTGAGCCGGCGGTACCCGAGGAAACCGACCGCGACCGCGACGGCCCCGGACACGGCCGGAACCCCGTACCCGGCGCGGGCACCGGCCGCGTCGATCACCCAGCCGGCGACCGAGGAGCCGAGCGCCACCCCGACCGCGAGGCCGGTGCTCACCCAGGTCATGCCCTCGGTGAGCTTCGCGCGAGGTACGTGCTTTTCGATGAGGGACATCGCCGTGATCATCGTTGGTGCGATGGACAGGCCCGCAACGAACAGCGCCACGGCCAGAAGCGGCAAGTTTCCGACCAGTAGGAGGGGGATCATACTCACGGCCATCGCACATATGCCCAGCAGCCACCTGCGTTCCGGCTTCCCCGCGAAGCGCATCAGGCCGAAGACCACCCCGGCCAGACAGGAGCCCGCCGCGTACAGGGCCAGGACCACGCTCGCGGCGCCCTTGTGGCCGCGTTCGTCGGCGAAGGCGACGGTGACCACGTCGACCGCCCCGAAGATCGCCCCGGTGGCCACGAAGGTCGCCACCAGTACCTGGAGGCCGGGCGCCCGCAGCGCCGAACCGCGGGCGTGGTGCTCGCGCGGGTGCGGCGCGGGCTCGGTGGCCCGCTGGGCGGTCAGCCAGAAGACGCCGGCGGCCAGGAAGCAGCCGGCCAGCAGCGGCCCCGCCTCCGGGAACCAGGCGGTGGACAGGCCGATGGAGATGATCGGCCCGAAGATGAAGCAGACCTCGTCGACGACGGACTCGAACGAGTAGGCGGTGTGCAGCTGCGGGGTGCCCCGGTAGACGGCGGCCCAGCGGGCCCGGATCATCGCGCCCAGGCTCGGCACCGCGCCGATCCCGGCGGCGCAGACGAACAGCACCCAGTCCGGCCACCCGTAGTGCGCGGCGAACAGCAGCCCGGCCGCCGCGGCGAGCGCGAGCAGGGTCGCGGGACGCAGGACGCGGCGCTGGCCGTGCTGGTCGACCAGCCGGGACACCTGCGGCCCGATCGCCGCGGCGGAGAGCGCGATGGTGGCCGAGAGCGCGCCCGCGAGGCCGTACCGCCCGGTGAGCTGGGAGATCATCGTGACCACGCCGATGCCCATCATGGACAGCGGCATCCGGCCGACGAAGCCCGCGGCGGAGAAGCCCTTGCTGCCGGGGGCGGCGAACAGGGCGCGATAGGGGCTGGGCACGGGGATCTCCGACGGCTGGGTAAGGCGTGACTGCGGCTGGTACAGCTTACGAGTGCGGTCACCCGGACGCACCTGCTGGGCACTGGGGATAAACCTCCCGAATCCGACTCTTCACGCTCCTGTTTCCGGGCTGTCAGCGCCGGGTGGCAGGATCGGCACATGTCAGACGCGCTCGATGCCACCCCCTACGACGCCCTGCTCCTGCTCTCCTTCGGCGGCCCGGAAGGCCCCGACGACGTGGTCCCGTTCCTGGAGAACGTGACACGCGGGCGCGGTATCCCGAAGGAACGTCTCAAGGAAGTCGGGCAGCACTACTTCCTGTTCGGCGGGGTCAGCCCGATCAACGACCAGAACCGCGCCCTGCTGGACGCCCTGCGCAAGGACTTCGCCGAGCACGGCCTGGACCTGCCGATCTACTGGGGCAACCGCAACTGGGCGCCGTACCTGACGGACACCCTGCGCGAGATGGTCGCCGACGGCCGCCGCCGCATCCTGGTGCTCGCCACCAGCGCCTACGCCTCCTACTCGGGCTGCCGCCAGTACCGCGAGAACCTCGCCGACTCGCTGGCCGAGCTGGCGGCCGAGGGCCTCGAACTCCCGAGGATCGACAAGCTGCGGCACTACTTCAACCACCCCGGCTTCCTCGACCCGATGACCGACGGGGTGCTCCAGTCCCTCGCCGACCTCCCCGAGGACGTTCGTGCGGGCGCCCACATCGCCTTCACCACCCACTCCATCCCGACCGCGAGCGCCGACACCTCGGGTCCGGTCGAGACGCACGGCGAGGGCGGCGCGTACGTCGAGGAGCACCTGGACGTGGCCCAGCTGATCGCCGACGCGGTCCGCGAGCGCACCGGCGTCGACCACCCCTGGCGGCTCGTCTACCAGTCCCGCTCCGGAGCCCCGCACATCCCGTGGCTGGAGCCCGACATCTGCGACCACCTGGAGGCGCTGCACGGCGCGGGGGTCCCGGCCGTCGTCATGGCCCCCATCGGCTTCGTCTCCGACCACATGGAGGTCCTCTACGACCTCGACACGGAGGCCACGGCCAAGGCCGGGGAGCTGGGCCTGCCGGTACGACGGTCCGCGACCGTCGGGGACGACCCGCGGTTCGCCGCCGCGATCCGCGAGCTGGTCCTGGAGCGCGCGGCCGTGGAGAGCGGGCGGGAGGTCACGCCGTGCGCGCTGGGCGCGCTGGGCGCGAGCCACAACCTGTGCCCGGTCGGCTGCTGCCCGGCCCGTGCCCCCCGGCCGGCCGCGGCCGGCGCCGACAGCCCGTACGCGTGAGGAGCCCCGTGATCGACGCCCTGCACACCGACCTGCTCGAGCTCGCCCGGGAGGCGGCCGCCCGCGCGGGGGAGCTGCTGCGGGACGGCCGCCCGGCCGACCTCGCCGTGGCCCGGACCAAGTCCAGCCCGATCGACGTCGTGACCGAGATGGACATCGCGGCGGAGAAGCTGATCACCGACCTGATCTCCGGACACCGCCCCGACGACGGCTTCCTCGGGGAGGAGGGCGCGTCGACGGAGGGCACGAGCGGGATCCGCTGGGTGATCGACCCCCTCGACGGCACGGTCAACTACCTGTACGGGCTGCCGACCTGGGCGGTCTCCATCGCGGCCGAGCGGGACGGCGAGACCGTGGCCGGGGTCGTGGCGGCGCCGATGCGCGGCGAGACGTACCACGCGGTACGGGGCGGCGGAGCCTGGGCGACCGGGGCCTGGGCGGGGGAGCGGCGGCTGACCTGCCGCGCTGCCGCGCCGCTGGAGCAGGCGCTGGTGTCGACCGGCTTCAACTACGTGACGGACGTCCGCACGCACCAGGCCGAGGTCGCCGCCCGGCTGATCCCGCTGCTCCGCGACGTACGCCGGAGCGGGTCGGCGGCGATCGACCTGTGCGATGTGGCCTGCGGCCGGCTGGACGGGTACTACGAGCGCGGGCTGAACGCGTGGGACTGGGGCGCGGGCGACCTGATCGCGAGAGAGGCCGGCGCGCTCACGGGCGGCCGCCCCGGAGAACCCCCGTCCCGCGCCCTGACGGTCGCGGCCACCCCGGGCGTCTTCGAGCCGCTCCAGCACCTGCTGGACGACTTCGGAGCCTGGCACGACTGAGCCCCGGACGTTCGGGCCGAGGGGGGTACGGCACCACCGGAACCGCCGTCGCGGCCGAGCACCGTTGCGGCGGTGAGCGGCGCGGCGGTGGCTGGGGGGCCAGGAGCGGTCCGCGGGCGGCCTGGGCCGGGGTCGGGAGGGGGCCGCGGGCAGGCTTGGGCCGGGGGTCGGAAGGGGACGCCGGCGGGTTTGGGGGTGGGGGTCGGCAGGGGTCCGCGGGCAGGCTTGGGATGGGGCGGGAGGGGCTGTTGGGAGGGGTGTGCGGGTAGGGGGCCTGGGTTCTCTTGGTCTGGAGGGGAATCGAACGTTGTTGCGGCGGGTAGGGGCAAGGTATGAGCAGGGCCCCGGCGCTGGATTCGCCGGGGCCCTGCTCCTGTGCCGGTGAGCTGCTGCTGCGGGACTGTCAGACGCTGGTCATGCCGACTTCCACGCCGTGTTCGGCGGCGAGGCGGCGCAGGTCGTCGAGCTCGGCCTGTTCCACTTCGACGAGGAAGTCGTCGCCCTCGTCACGAGCCCGGGTGATGTCGGACTCGGTCGCCTTTATGCGCTGCAGAAGTCCTGTGGTGAATGCGTCCATGCTGCGCCCCCTCGTCCTGGGTCGTGGGTCGGTGGCACGGGGGTGTGCCGTTGGAAGGGGCGATCACGTCTCTCGCGGGTGCCCAGCGCTGCCCTGCTGGGCGGCGACGGTGCCGGACACCCCCATCGTCCACTCTGCTGTAGCGGCGACGTACGTACCGCATGGTGCTGCGGCACATGCAGAGCGTGATCGCGGGGTGTACATGCCGTCCTCCCCCCGCTCCCTTCCGTGGAAACCTCAACCGGAAGAGAAAATCTCGCATTCCCGCCCGACGCCGCCGATCCTGCTGCCCCAGCCCCCGTCTTACTGCCGACTTATGGCCGAAAAGGGCAGGATGGAGGCCACACACCCCATGGAGACCCCTGCCCACGTGCGCCGGTGCGCGCTACGCGGGTGGACAGCGGAAGGACAAGCGACGTGCGCGTACTCGTCGTCGAGGACGAGCAACTGCTCGCCGATGCGGTGGCCACCGGACTGCGCCGGGAGGCCATGGCCGTCGACGTCGTGTACGACGGTGCGGCCGCCCTGGAACGCATCGGCGTCAACGACTACGACGTGGTCGTCCTCGACCGCGACCTCCCCCTCGTGCACGGCGACGACGTCTGCCGCAGGGTCGTCGAGCTCGGCATGCCCACGCGCGTACTGATGCTCACCGCGTCCGGCGACGTCAGCGACCGCGTGGAGGGCCTGGAGATCGGCGCCGACGACTACCTTCCCAAGCCCTTCGCGTTCAGCGAGCTGATCGCACGCGTGCGCGCCCTCGGCCGCCGTACCAGCGTGCCGCTGCCCCCGGTCCTGGAGCGCGCCGGCATCAAGCTCGACCCGAACCGCCGCGAGGTCTTCCGCGACGGCAAGGAGGTCCAGCTCGCGCCCAAGGAGTTCGCGGTCCTGGAGGTGCTGATGCGCAGCGAGGGCGCGGTGGTCAGCGCCGAGCAGCTCCTGGAGAAGGCATGGGACGAGAACACGGACCCGTTCACCAACGTCGTGCGGGTGACCGTGATGACGCTGCGCCGCAAGCTGGGCGAGCCCGCGGTGATCGTCACCGTCCCCGGCTCGGGTTACCGGATCTGATGACCGTGGCCGCCACTCCCGCACCTCCGCAGGCACCCCCCAAGCCCACCTGGGACCCCCGGAGACCACAGCCCGTCTTCCCGTGGCTGCGCCCGACCATCCGCATACGGCTCACGCTGCTGTACGGCGGCATGTTCCTGATCGCCGGCATCCTGCTGCTCTCGATCATCTACCTGCTGGCCGCGCAGGCGATCAGCACCGGCAACCAGCCGTTGTACAAGATCGTCAAATACTCGGCGCTCCAGGTCTCCAGCGACAACTGCCCCGCGGTCAACATGGCCAGCACCACGGGCCAGGTGACGCTGCAGGAATTCAACAACGCGATCGCCCAGTGCGTGGACCACCAGCGCCAGGCGGCCCTGGACGACCTGCTGAGCCGTTCGCTGCTGGCCCTGCTGGGCCTGGCCGTGATCGCCTTCGCGTTCGGCTACGCGATGGCCGGACGGGTGCTGTCCCCGCTCGGCCGGATCACCCGCACCGCCCGTGCGGTGGCCGGCTCGGACCTGTCCCGCCGGATCGAGCTGGACGGCCCGGACGACGAGCTCAAGGAGCTCGCGGACACCTTCGACGACATGCTGGAGCGGCTGCAACGGGCCTTCACCGCCCAGCAGCGCTTCGTCGGCAACGCCTCCCACGAGCTGCGCACGCCCCTGGCGATCAACCGCACGCTCCTGGAGGTGCACCTCTCGGACCCGGGTGCGCCCGTGGAGCTGCAACAGCTCGGCAAGACCCTGCTGGCCACCAACGAACGCAGCGAGCAGCTCGTGGAGGGCCTGCTGCTGCTCGCCCGCAGCGACAACCAGATCGTCGAGCGCAAACCGGTCGACCTGGCCGAGGTGGCCACCCAGGCCGTCGACCAGGTGCATGCCGAGGCGGAGGCCAAGGGTGTGACCATCCGGGGCGTGCGGAAGCCGGCGGTCGTGCAGGGCAACGGCGTCCTGCTGGAGCGGATCGCGCTGAACCTGGTGCAGAACGCGGTGCGCTACAACGTGCCCGAGGACGGCTGGGTCGAGGTCGACACCGACATCCAGCACGGCCAGGCGGTACTGTCCGTCTCGAACACCGGCCCGGTGGTGCCGGCGTACGAGATCGACAACCTGTTCGAGCCCTTCAGGCGGCTTCGGACCGAGCGCACGGGCAGCGACAAGGGCGTCGGCCTCGGTCTGTCCATCGTCCGGTCCGTGGCCCGGGCGCACGGCGGCCATATCGCGGCCCAGCCCCGTGAGGGCGGTGGGCTGGTGATGAGGGTCACCCTGCCGATCTGATGCGGTTACAAGATCGCGACACACCCGGAGGATGTTCGCTTTGCGCGGAATTTTCTATCGGCGTGGCGTGGTACCCCTTGTGTGATCGATCACAAGGGCGGTTTTCCGGCCATATACTCTCCGTGATCATGGCTGGGGGAATAAAGCCGGGAAAATCCCTGTTTTCAGGGGTCTTGATCACGGGAAGTACAGGGTGAGGCGCCTTTGAGGTGCCTCGTGAGAACCGTGTACGGTCCCCATCGCCATTCAACCTGATCACTCTTGGGGGATCCGGTTGGGTGTCGATTGAGTAACAGACCTTGATGTGAGGCAAAATCTCCGCCTCGGGTCGGGCACAAGTCCGGCCTCTCACGCGTTACGTGCGCTGGAGACACCGCAGACACCCAGAGGGGGAGAGCGACCATGGCAACCGATTACGACACTCCACGCAAGACCGACGATGACGTGGACTCGGACAGCCTTGAAGAGCTGAAGGCTCGGAGGAACGACAAGTCCACGTCCTCGGTGGACGTAGACGAGTTCGAGGCCGCCGAAGGCCTGGAGCTGCCCGGCGCGGACCTCTCGAACGAGGAGCTGGCCGTCCGGGTGCTGCCCAAGCAGCAGGACGAGTTCACCTGCATGAGCTGCTTCCTGGTGCACCACCGCAGCCAGCTGGCCCGGGAGAAGAACGGTCAGCCGATCTGCCGCGACTGCGACTGAGGAGGGGTCGGGCATGACTGGCTCGACCCCACCTCGGAGGCGCCGCTTCTCTCTTCGGGGAGCGGACTCGGGGCCGTCCGACGGCCCGCGCGCGCGTGACGACGAGCGAGGCTCATCCGATCCGGGAGCCTCGCTCGAACCGGCGGCCGACCGGGGTGACCTCCCGGCGCCGGCGGACCAGCCCGCACCCGTCGCCAGGACGGGGGTCCCCCCGCTCGAGCGATTTCGAGAGTGGGGGAGGGCCGGGGTCGTCCGTGACAGAGCCGTGAATCTGGCCCGGGAAGGCGCCCGCAAGGGCGGCAGCCGGGCGCGAGCGGGGCTGGCCTACCTCGCGGACCGGATCATCGAGATCGCCCCTCGTGTCCCCGTACGCGACCTCGCGACCCTGCGCCGGCAGTTCCCGGACCTGGGACCGGAGCAGCTCGCCGACAAGCTGGTGGCGGGCGCGGCGGGCGCGACCTCGGCGGTCGGGGCCGGGGTCGGCGCGGCGGCGATGCTGCCGGTGCCGCCGGCGATGCCGACCGAGCTGGCCGCGGAGATCACCGGGGTCGCGGCGATCGAGCTGAAGCTGATCGCCGAGCTCCACGAGGTCTACGGCGTGCGGCCGCCGGGGAACCTGAAGGCCCGCAGCACCGCGTATCTGTCCTCCTGGTCGGGGGAGCGCGGGATCGACGTGATGAAGCCGTCGACGATCAACGGCGCCCTCGGCGGGCACATGAAGCGCGAGCTGCGTCAGCAGATCATGAAGCGGATGGTGCGGGACCTGCCCAACCTCATGCCGTTCATGGTGGGCGCCGCGGTGGGCGCGGTCATGAACCGCCGGGACACCAAGAAACTCGCGGCGCGGATCCGGGCGGACCTGAGAAAGATCCAGGTGCCGTGGGAGAAACTGCCCGAGCTGCCGCCGCTGGAGGAGCCGGCGGAGCCGCTGCCGATCGCCGAACTGCCGGAGGACCTCGGAGGCTGACGCCGGCCGGCGGCCCGCGGCGAGACCTGCCGGGCCTACCGGGCGTTCTTCGCGGCCTCGATCGCCGCCGCCAGAGCTTCCGGCTCGCGCGTCGACAGATACAGGTACGGCGTCGGGTCCGCCGGGTCCGTGACCTCCACGCGCAGGGCCCTGGGGATGTAGGCACGCAGCAGGAGGAAGGCGCGGACGTCGGCCTTGTACGTGCGCCAGGCGCGCGCCTCCTCCGGGTCCAGGACCTCGGACGCGCCCAGGGCGGACACCGGGATCTTCGCCTCGCCCGCGATCAGCGAGTCGCCCACCACCCGGATGCGCGGGGAGCCGTACGAACTGGCCACCACCGCTGCCGCCGCCGTGCCGCCCACCAGGCCGCCCAGCGTCGGCAGAGTGCCGAAGGGAAGCAGGACCAGGGCGCACGAGACGCCGATCAGGAAGCTGAGGAACCACCACGACCGGGGGGCCGTGAGGCGTTCTTCGTACGGGGTGGCGGAGAGCTGCATGGAGTCAAGCTTGGCACGGTGTCCGGATTCACCGGACGCGCGGGTAAGGTCTGCGGCTGTGAGTGGTAGTTCCGCAGCTCTTCAGCCTCCCGCCAGTGCCCGGAAACCGGTGCGGCATCCCGACGCTCCCGCGCCCGGCGAGCTCATCGGCGCGCACTACGAACAGTGTTTCGGGTGCGGCCGCGAGCACGCGCACGGGCTGCATCTGGAGGTACGGGCCGGCGCGGGGGTCTCCCTCACCGCCGAGTTCACCGTGCGGGCCGCCCACCAGGGCGCCCCGGGCCTCGCGCACGGCGGTGTCCTCGCCAGCGCTCTCGACGAGACGCTCGGCTCGCTCAACTGGCTGCTGCGGAAGATCGCCGTCACCGGACGGCTGGAGACCGACTTCGTACGGCCGGTGCCCGTGGGCACCACGCTGTACCTGGCGGCCGAGGTCGTCGCGGTGGCCGGCCGGAAGATCTACTCGACCGCCACCGGGCGCCTGGACGGCCCCGGCGGCCCCGTCGCCGTCCGTGCCGACGCCCTCTTCGTGGAGGTACCGGTCGAGCACTTCGTCGACAACGGCCGCGAGGAAGAGATCAAGGCCGCCATGAACGACCCGGACCAGATCCGGCGCACCCGCGCCTTCGAGGTGAACCCGTGAATCCCGCGTCCCCACCAGTGAGCCCTCTCGACGTGCTCATCCGCCGCGTAGACCCCGGCGTGCCGCTTCCGGCCTACGAGCACCCCGGTGACGCGGGAGCCGATCTGCGGACCACCGAGGCGTGCGAGCTGAAGCCCGGCGAACGGGGCGTACTGCCCACAGGGGTGTCGATCGCCCTCCCGGATGGGTACGCGGCCTTCGTACACCCTCGTTCGGGGCTCGCCGCCCGGTGCGGTGTGGCCCTCGTGAATGCCCCGGGGACGATTGATGCCGGGTACCGTGGGGAGATCAAGGTGATCGTGGTGAATCTCGACCCGCGCGAGGCTGTGCGGTTCGAGCGCTTCGACCGGATTGCCCAACTGGTCGTCCAGCAGGTCGAGAAGGTCCGCTTCCAGGAGGTGGCGGAGCTTCCCGGCTCGGCGCGGGCCGAGGGGGGCTTCGGGTCCACCGGCGGGCACGCCGCGGTGGGCGACGTGAGCGGCACAAGCGGTCAGGCCGCCGACGGTGGCCGGACGGGTGGGAATCGATACGCTTCGGTCGTATCCGACCGGGAAGGACAGTGACGTGTTCGGACGTCGCAACAAGAAGGGTGCCGCCGAGGACGCGGCCGGCGAGGCCGAGCAGGTCGTCGACAGCGTCGGCACCGAGGCGGACGAGGAAGAGGGCGAGCGCGAGCGCGTACGCCTGGAACCGGAGCCCCGGCCCGACGGGCCGTGGGACGACTCCGAGGTGCGTGAGCCGGGCGAGGGCCGGGTGGACCTCGGCGGGCTGTTCGTGCCCGGCGTCGACGGCATGGAGCTGCGGGTCGAGGTCGCGGGTGACGCGATCGTCGCGGCGACCGTGGTGCTCAAGGACAGCGCCGTGCAGTTGCAGGCCTTCGCCGCGCCCAAGCGCGAGGGCATCTGGGGCGAGGTGCGGGAGGAGATCGGCTCCGGCATCACCCAGCAGGGCGGCATCGTCGACGAGGTCGAGGGTCCGCTGGGCTGGGAGCTGCGCGCCCAGGTGCCGGTGCAGCTGCCGGACGGCACGGGCGGTTTCCAGGTCGTGCGGTTCGTCGGTGTGGACGGTCCGCGCTGGTTCCTGCGCGGGGTGATCTCCGGGCAGGGCGCGGTGCAGCCGCAGGCCGCCGGGCTCCTGGAGCAGATCTTCCGGGACACCGTCGTGGTCCGCGGCGAGGGCCCGATGGCCCCCCGTGACCCGATCGTCCTGAAGCTGCCGAACGACGCGCAGATGGTCCCCGAGGGCGTCCAGCAGCAGGAGGAGGGTTCGCGCTTCTCCGGCGGCATGGGCCAGCTCCAGCGCGGACCGGAGATCACCGAGGTCCGCTAGGCGCTCCGCCGGGAGAGCCGTTCGAGAGCCGCACCCTTCGGGGTGCGGCTCTTTTGTGTGCGCACCCCCTTGACGGCCGCATTGGTCTGTACCTACGGTCACGCCTCAACGCGCCGTTCATAAAGGCGCTTCACGTTCACCCACATGAACGAGAGGCCTTCAGGTATGCGCAGAACCGGACTCCTCGCGGCCGTCGTCGCCCTCGTCCTCGGAGCCCTTTCCTGGCCGGCCCAGGCCGCCCCAGCCACCTTCGTCCACCCCGGAGTCACCGTCTCCAGGGCCCAGCTGGACTTCGCCCGCACCGAGGTACTGGCCGGCGCCCAGCCCTGGAAGGCGGCCTACGACCAGATGATGGCGAGCAAGTACGCCGACCTGAACCGGACGCCCGCACCCAGGGCGACGGTCGAGTGCGGGCCGTACTCGAACCCCAACTACGGCTGCACCGACGAGCGCGAGGACGCGATCGCCGCCTACACCGACGCCCTCGCCTGGTACATCACCAAGGACGCCCGCTACGCCCAGAAGGCCATCCAGATCATGGACGCCTGGTCGGCCACCATCACCAGTCACACCAACAGCAACGCGCCCCTGCAGACCGGCTGGGCCGGCTCCTCCTGGCCGAAGGCCGCCGAGATCATCAGGTACACGTACACCGGTACCTGGGCGAACGAGGCCCGCTTCGCCACCATGCTGCGCAACGTCTACCTCCCCACCGTCATCAAGGGCTCCAACTCCAACGGCAACTGGGAGCTGACGATGATGGAGGCCGCCGTCGGCATCTCCGTCTTCCTGGAGGACAAGGCGTCGTACGACACGGCCATGGCCAAGTTCCGCACCCGCACCGCCGCCTATGTCTACCTGGCCTCCGACGGGTCGGTGCCGAAGACCGTGCCCAGTCAGAACCTCGACACCACCGCCAAGATCGTCTCCTACTGGCAGGGCCAGTCCACCTTCGTCACCGGCCTCACCCAGGAGACCTGCCGGGACTTCACGCACACCGGCTACGGCATCTCCTCGATCTCGCACGTCGCCGAGACCAGCCGGATCCAGGGCCAGGACCTCTACGGCACCGACGTCGGCGAGCGGCTGCGACAGGCGCTCGGCTTCCAGGCCAAGTACCAGCTGGGCACCGCCGTCCCCAGCTGGCTCTGCGGCGGCTCCCTGACCCTCGGCCTCGGGCCCGTCACCGAGGTCGGCTACAACGCCCTCCACAACCGGCTGGGCATCGCCATGACCAACACCCAGACGCTCACCCAGAACAACCGTCCCGCGGGCTCCAACAACCTCTTCGTGGCCTGGGAGACCCTCACCCACGGCGACAACCCCAACTGAACCGACGAGGTGCCCCGCGGCCCATCCGGAGAGGGCCGCGGGGCACATCAGAGTTGCGTCAAAGATGCCCGCTGCCCCGCCCACCGTCCCGTTCGCCGGGATTGTTGGCCGTAAGGTCGACGCTGCGTAGGCGGTAGTTACGGGAAGACAATAGGACCATGGCACGCGGCAAGCTTCGGATCTATCTCGGTGCGGCACCGGGTGTGGGCAAGACCTACGCCATGCTCTCCGAGGCCCACCGGCGCGTGGAGCGCGGCACCGACTGCGTGGTCGCCTTCGTCGAGCACCACGACCGGCCGCGCACCGAGGTGATGCTGCACGGCCTGGAGCAGGTCCCGCGCAAGGAGCTGGAGTACCGGGACGCCCTCTTCACGGAGATGGACGTGGACGCCGTACTGCACCGCGCCCCCGCCGTCGCCCTGGTGGACGAACTCGCCCACACCAACATCCCCGGCTCCCGCAACGCCAAGCGCTGGCAGGACGTCGAGGAACTGCTGGCGGCCGGGATCGACGTCGTCTCGACCGTCAACATCCAGCACCTGGAGTCCCTCGGCGACGTCGTCGAGTCCATCACGGGAGTGCGCCAGCGCGAGACCGTGCCCGACGAGGTGGTACGGCGCGCGGACCAGATCGAGCTGGTCGACATGTCGCCCCAGGCGCTGCGCCGGCGCATGGCGCACGGCAACATCTACCAGCCGGACAAGGTCGACGCGGCCCTGTCCAACTACTTCCGGCCCGGCAACCTCACCGCCCTGCGCGAACTGGCGCTGCTCTGGGTGGCCGACCGGGCCGACGAGTACCTGAAGCAGTACCGCAGCGAGCACCGGGTCTCCGCGATCTGGGGCTCGCGGGAGCGGATCGTCGTCGGGCTCACCGGCGGGCCCGAGGGGCGCACGCTGATCCGGCGGGCCGCGCGGCTCGCCGAGAAGGGCGCCGGCGGCGAGGTCCTCGCCGTCTACATATCCCGCAGCGACGGCCTGACCTCGGCCTCCCCGAAGGAACTCGCCGTCCAGCGCACCCTGGTCGAGGACCTCGGCGGCACCTTCCACCAGGTCGTCGGCGAGGACATCCCCGCGGCCCTGCTCGACTTCGCACGCGGGGTCAACGCCACCCAGATCGTGCTCGGCTCCTCCCGCCGCAAGGCCTGGCAGTACGTCCTCGGGCCCGGCGTCGGCGCCACGGTCGCCCGCGAGTCGGGACCCGACCTGGACGTCCACATCGTCACCCACTCCGAGGCAGGCAAGGGACGCGGACTGCCGGTGGCCCGGGGCGCCCGGCTCGGCCGGGGCCGGATCATCGCGGGCTGGCTGGTCGGACTGGCCGGCCCGGCCGTCCTGGCGGTGCTGCTGAACACCGTCGGCCTCGGCCTCGCCAACGACATGCTGCTCTTCCTGACCCTCACGGTCGCGGCCGCACTGCTCGGCGGGCTCTTCCCGGCGCTGGCCTCGGCGGCCTTCGGATCCCTGCTGCTGAACTACTTCTACACCCCGCCCCTGCACCGGCTGACCATCGCCGATCCGAAGAACATCGTGGCCATCGTGATCTTCTTCGGGGTCGCGCTGTCCGTCGCCTCGGTCGTGGACCTCGCCGCCCGGCGCACCCACCAGGCGGCCCGGCTGCGCGCCGAGTCCGAGATCCTCTCCTTCCTCGCCGGCAACGTGCTGCGCGGCGAGACCAGCCTGGAGGAGCTGCTCGAGCGGGTCAGGGAGACCTTCGGCATGGAGTCCGCCGCCCTCCTGGAGCGGGCGGCCGACGTCGAGCCGTGGAGCTGCGCCGGACGCGTCGGTGTCGGCCCCGCCCTGCAGCGGCCCGAGGACGCCGACGTCGACGTGCCCATAGGCGACCACATGGCGCTCGCGCTGACCGGCCGGGTGCTGCCCGCAGAGGACCGCCGGGTGCTCGCCGCCTTCGCCGCCCAGGCAGCCGTCGTCCTGGACCGCAGGCGCCTCCAGGAGGAGGCCGAGCAGGCCCGCGCGCTCGCCGAGGGCAACCGCATCCGTACGGCCCTGTTGGCCGCCGTCAGCCATGACCTGCGCACCCCGCTCGCCGGGATCAAGGCAGCGGTGTCGTCACTGCGCTCGGACGACGTGGCCTGGTCCGAGGAGGACCAGGCGGAGCTCCTGGAGGGCATCGAGGAGGGCGCCGACCGGCTCGACCACCTCGTCGGCAACCTGCTCGACATGTCCCGCCTGCAGACCGGCACCGTCACCCCGATCGTCCGTGAGATCGACCTCGACGAGGTGGTCCCGATGGCGCTGGTCGGGGTGGACGAGGGCAGCGTCGAGCTGGACGTCCCCGAGACCCTGCCCATGGTCGAGGCCGACGCCGGGCTCCTGGAGCGGTCGGTGGCCAACCTGGTCGAGAACGCCGTCAAGTACAGCCGGCCCGACAGCGTGGTCGTCGTGTCCGCCAGCGCCATCGCCGACCGGGTGGAGCTACGGGTCGTGGACCGCGGGCCCGGCGTGCCCGACGATGCCAAAGAACGCATATTCGAGCCCTTCCAGCGCTACGGTGACGCTCCGCGCGGCGCCGGGGTCGGTCTGGGGCTCGCGGTCGCCCGGGGCTTCACCGAGGCGATGGGCGGCACCCTCAACGCCGAGGACACGCCCGGTGGCGGCCTCACCATGGTCCTCACCCTTCGCGCGGCAGGATCGGTGACCGCAGCAGCAGAACCCGTGGCGGAAGCAGCAGCACAAGCCGCGGCAGAACCGGAAAGGCAGGCCTCATGACCCGTGTGCTCGTGGTCGACGACGAGCCGCAGATCGTGCGTGCCCTCGTGATCAACCTCAAGGCGCGCAAGTACGAGGTCGACGCGGCCCCCGACGGCCGTACCGCCCTCGAACTGGCCGCCTCCCGCCACCCCGACGTGGTCGTGCTCGACCTCGGCCTGCCCGACATGGACGGCGTCGAGGTGATCAAGGGGCTGCGCGGCTGGACCCGGGTGCCGATCCTGGTGCTCTCCGCCCGCCACTCCTCCGACGAGAAGGTCGAGGCGCTCGACGCGGGCGCCGACGACTACGTCACCAAGCCCTTCGGCATGGACGAGCTGCTGGCCCGGCTGCGGGCCGCCGTCCGCCGTGCCGAGCCGGTCGCCGGGGGCGGCGAGGACGACGTGCTGGTGGAGACCGAGGGGTTCACCGTCGACCTGGCCGCGAAGAAGGTCAACCGGGCCGGCCGGGACGTCCGGCTGACCCCCACGGAGTGGCATCTGCTGGAGGTGCTGGTCCGCAACACCGGCCGGCTGGTCAGCCAGAAGCAGCTGCTGCAGGAGGTGTGGGGGCCGTCGTACGGCACGGAGACCAACTACCTGCGCGTCTACATGGCACAGCTGCGCCGGAAGCTGGAGGCGGACCCCTCGCACCCCAAGCACTTCATCACGGAGCCGGGGATGGGCTACCGGTTCGAGAAGTGAACCGGGCCGGCGGTCCGGGCAGTGAGCCGGGCCGCCGTTCGGGAAACGAGTCGGGGCGTGAGCTGGACTACGGCAGTGTCGGTGAGCCCCGGTACGCTTCAGACATGAGTGCTGTTCCTCGTTCCGAAAAGCCGGCCGGCCGGTTCCGGCGCATGCTGGGCCGGCTGTCCTCGTCGCAGGAGGACCTGGAGTCCGAGGAGCTGCGCGAGGACGCCGACACGGCGGGCTGCATCCGCATCGGCGACTGCCAGGACCGGCAGATCGTCACCGTTACTGGTACCTTGCGCACGGTCACCCTGCGGCCGCGCGCCGGAGTCCCGGCCCTGGAGGCCGAGCTGTTCGACGGCTCCGCGGCACTGGACGTGGTGTGGCTCGGCAGGCGCTCCATCGTGGGCATAGAACCGGGGCGCAGGCTGATCGCATCGGGCCGGATCTCGCTGAGCCGGGGCCGCCGGGTGCTGTTCAATCCCAAGTACGAACTGAGACCCCTCGGTAGGGAGTAACCGGTGACGTCGCTCGACAAGCCGACCGAAGACACGCAGGCGGAGGACGATGCGCGGGCGGTGACCGAGGCCGCGCTGTTCGAGGCCTTCGGCGGCGTGCGCGGCATGGTCGAGACGGTGCTGCCCGGCCTGCTGTTCGTCACGATCTTCACCATCAACAAGGACCTGCACTGGTCGGCGATCGCCGCCCTCGCGGTCTCCGTGGTGCTGGTCGTGGTCCGCCTGGTCATGAGGGACACCGTCAAGCACGCCTTCAGCGGGGTCTTCGGCGTCGCCTTCGGCGTCGTCTTCGCGATGATGACCGGCAACGCCAAGGACTTCTACCTCCCCGGCATGCTCTACACGCTGGGCCTGGCGCTGGCCTACATCATCACCACGCTGTGCGGAGTGCCGCTGATCGGCCTGATCCTCGGCCCGGTCTTCAAGGAGAACCTCTCCTGGCGCACCCGCAACCCCGGCCGCAAGAAGGCGTACGCCAAGGCCAGCTGGGCCTGGGGCCTGATCCTGCTCGCCAAGTGCGCGATCCTCTTCCCGCTGTACTGGTGGGCCAACACGGCCCAGCTCGGCTGGGTGCTGGTCGCGCTGAAGATCCCGCCGTTCCTGCTCGCCGTCTGGCTCACTTGGGTCTTCCTGGCGAAGGCACCGGCGCCGATCGACGTCTTCGCCGAGATGGAGGCGGAGGAGAAGGCCGAGGAGGAGCGCAAGGCCGCGCTGGCCGCGGAGAGCGGCGAACCCTCCGGCGGACGGCACCGCAAGTAGCCGGCGGACGGCACCGCAAGCAACCACGGGAAAGGGCGCCCTCGATGCCGAGGGCGCCCTTCGCCGTACCCGTACGTCAGACGTCTTCCCGCCGAACCGACAGCAGGTCCTCCAGCTGTTCCTCGCGGGCCTGGGCCGCGACGAACAGGAGTTCGTCGCCCGCCTCCAGGGAGTCCTCGCGCGAGGGGGTGAGGACCCGGGTACCCCGGATGATCGTGACCAGGGAGGTGTCCTCGGGCCACTCCACGTCGCCGACCTGGGTGCCGGCCAGGGCCGACTCCTCCGGCAGGGTCAGCTCCACCAGGTTGGCGTCGCCGTGGCTGAAGCGGAGCAGCCGGACCAGGTCGCCGACGCTCACCGCCTCCTCCACCAGGGCGGACATCAGGCGGGGCGTCGAGACGGCGACGTCCACGCCCCAGGCCTCGTTGAACAGCCACTCGTTCTTGGGGTTGTTGACCCGGGCGACGACGCGCGGAACGCCGTACTCCGTCTTCGCGAGCAGCGAGACGACCAGGTTCACCTTGTCGTCGCCCGTCGCGGCGATCACGACGTTGCAGCGCTGCAGCGCCGCCTCGTCCAGGGAGGTGATCTCACAGGCGTCGGCGAGCAGCCACTCCGCCTGCGGGACCCGCTCCACCGAGATGGCGGTCGGGGCCTTGTCGATCAGCAGGACCTCGTGGCCGTTCTCCAGCAGCTCGCCCGCGATCGAGCGGCCGACGGCGCCGGCTCCGGCAATGGCGACCCTCATCAGTGACCGCTCTCCTCTTCCGGACCCCCGGCGAAGGCGGCCTCGACCTTGTCGACGTCGTCCGTGCGCATCATCACATGGACCAGGTCGCCCTCCTGCAGCACCGTCTGCGAGGTGGGCAGCATCGCCTCACCGAGCCGGGTGAGGAACGCGACCCGGACGCCGGTCTCCTCCTGGAGCGTGCTGATCTTGTGGCCGACCCACTTCGGGGAGGCGTGCACCTCGGCGAGCTGGACCCCGCCGGTGGGGTCGCGCCACAGCGGCTCCGCGCCCGAGGGCAGCAGCCGGCGCAGCATCTGGTCGGCGGTCCAGCGGACCGTGGCCACGGTCGGGATGCCGAGGCGCTGGTAGACCTCGGCACGGCGCGGATCGTAGATGCGGGCCGCGACGTTCTCCACGCCGAACATCTCGCGGGCCACCCGGGCCGAGATGATGTTCGAGTTGTCACCGCTCGAGACGGCGGCGAAGGCGCCCGCCTCCTCGATGCCCGCTTCGCGCAGAGTGTCCTGGTCGAAGCCGACCCCGGTGACCCGGCGGCCGCCGAATCCCGGGCCCAGCCTGCGGAAGGCGGTGGGGTCCTGGTCGATCACGGCGACCGTGTGCCCCTGTTGCTCCAGGGTCTGGGCGAGAGCGGAACCCACTCTGCCGCAGCCCATGATGACGATGTGCACGACCGTCCTTCCGGTGTCCAAAAGTTAGTGCTCAGCCCCATCAGGGTCTCAGACCGAGGCTTAAGCTACACACGCACGGTCCCGGGCGGGCACCCCTGTGCCACGCTCATCGCCGAGTGATGCTGCGCACGCTCCAGGCAGTGAGGATTCCGAGGCCGACGAGGGCGACCGTGGCTCCGATCAGTTCTGCGGTCGCGGGCATGAGACCTCCGAAGTGCGAAGACGGGCGGGATCTGCCATCTAGGCACGAATGGCGCGAAGGCTGCGGAATCCGCAGTTCCGACCGTCACTTTTTTCACTCGGGAGGCAGATCCCGTATTGCGGCTGGAGGCCTGCCAGGTCGAAGGCCTACGATCCTCTCTCGTGTCCAAACTGACCGACGTGCCCAAACGGATCCTGATCGGGCGCGCTCTGCGCAGTGATCGGCTGGGCGAAACGCTCCTGCCGAAGCGCATCGCACTCCCCGTCTTCGCCTCCGACCCGCTGTCCTCCGTCGCCTACGCGCCGGGGGAGGTCCTGCTGGTCCTCTCCATCGCGGGCGTGTCGGCGTACCACTTCAGCCCCTGGATCGCCGTCGCGGTCGTCGTGCTGATGTTCACGGTGGTCGCCTCCTACCGGCAGAACGTGCACGCCTACCCGAGCGGCGGCGGCGACTACGAGGTCGCCACCACCAACCTCGGCCCCAAGGCCGGCCTCACCGTCGCCAGCGCCCTGCTCGTCGACTACGTCCTGACCGTCGCCGTCTCCATCGCCTCCGGCATCGAGAACCTCGGCTCGGCGATCCCCTTCGTGGTCGAGCACAAGGTCTTCTGCGCGGTCACCGTGATCGTGCTGCTGACCCTGATGAACCTGCGGGGGGTGAAGGAGTCCGGCAAGCTCTTCGCGATCCCGACGTACGTGTTCGTCGGCGGCGTCTTCATCATGATCGCGTGGGGTGCGTTCCGGGGCCTGGTCCTCGGGGACACGATGCGGGCACCCACCGCCGACTACCACATCAAGGCCGAGCACCAGGGCCTGGCCGGCTTCGCCCTGGTCTTCCTGCTGCTGCGCGCCTTCTCCTCCGGCTGTGCCGCGCTCACCGGAGTCGAGGCGATCTCCAACGGCGTCCCGGCCTTCCGCAAGCCCAAGTCGAAGAACGCGGCGACCACGCTGGCCGCGATGGGTCTGCTGGCGGTCACCATGTTCTGCGGCATCATCGCGCTCGCCATGGTCACCAAGGTCCGCATGGCCGAGAACCCGGCCACCGACCTGCTCCACAACGGCGTCGCGATCGGCTCCGGCTACGTCCAGAACCCGGTGATCTCCCAGGTCGCCGAGGCCGTCTTCGGCAAGGGCAGCTTCCTGTTCATCCTGCTCGCCGCCGCCACCGCCCTGGTCCTGTTCCTGGCGGCGAACACCGCGTACAACGGCTTCCCGCTGCTCGGCTCGATCCTCGCCCAGGACCGCTACCTGCCGCGCCAGCTGCACACCCGCGGCGACCGCCTCGCCTTCTCCAACGGCATCGTGCTGCTCGCCGGCGCCGCCGCCCTGCTGGTGGTCATCTACGGCGCCGACTCGACCCGCCTCATCCAGCTGTACATCGTCGGTGTGTTCGTGTCCTTCACGCTCAGCCAGACCGGCATGGTCCGGCACTGGAACCGCCACCTGGCGACCGAGAAGGACCCGGCCAAGCGCAGCCACATGATCCGCTCCCGCGCGATCAACGCGTTCGGCGCCTTCTTCACCGGCCTGGTGCTGGTCGTCGTCCTGGTCACGAAGTTCACCCACGGCGCCTGGGTGGCGCTGCTCGGCATGTGCATCTTCTACGCGACGATGACCGCGATCCGTAAGCACTACGACCGGGTCTCCGAGGAGATCTCGGCCCCCGAGGTGCCGGACGACGACCTGGTACGGCCGTCCCGCGTGCACTCGGTCGTCCTGATCTCCAAGATCCACCGCCCCACGCTGCGTGCCCTGGCCTACGCCAAGCTGATGCGCTCGGACACCCTGGAGGCGCTCACCGTCAACGTCGACCCGGCCGAGACGAAGGCGCTGCGCGAGGAGTGGGAGCGGCGCGGCATAGACGTGCCGCTGAAGGTCCTCGACTCGCCCTACCGCGAGATCACCCGGCCGATCATCGAGTACGTCAAGAGCCTGCGCGCCCAGTCCCCGCGGGACGCGGTCTCCGTGATCATCCCGGAGTACGTCGTCGGCCACTGGTACGAGCATCTGCTGCACAACCAGAGCGCCCTGCGCCTCAAGGGCCGGCTGCTGTTCACCCCGGGTGTCATGGTGACCTCGGTGCCCTACCAGCTGGAGTCCTCGGAGGTCGCGAGGAACCGGGCCCGCAAGCGGCAGGACTGGAACGCACCGGGCGCGGTCCGGCGCGGTCCGGCCGAACACCGGCCGAAGGAGCACAGCGGGGGGTGAGCCGGAAGGGGCGTCCGGCGCGGGGGCGGGCGCCTTCGGCGAACACGTAGACTGGTGGGCTGTCGTCGGCCCTCGCGCGGCCGTACCCCCTCTCGTTGATCTGGAGTCACCCCGCCATGCAGGCAGAACCGAAGAAATCTCTGGTGGGGACGGAGTACGAGGTCGAGGTGGGCCCGGTCGCGCACGGCGGGCACTGCATCGCCCGGACCGCCGAGGGCCAGGTGCTGTTCGTCCGGCACGCGCTGCCCGGCGAGCGGGTCGTGGCCCGGGTGACCGAGGGCGAGGAGGGGGCCCGCTTCCTGCGCGCCGACGCGGTCGACATCGTGGACGCCTCCAAGGACCGCGTCGAGGCTCCCTGCCCCTACGCCGGCCCCGGCCGGTGCGGCGGCTGCGACTGGCAGCACGCCAAGCCGGGCGCCCAGCGCCGGCTCAAGGGCGAGGTGATCGCCGAGCAGCTGCAGCGACTGGCCGGCCTGACGCCGGAGGAGGCGGGCTGGGACGGCACGGTGATGCCCGCCGAGGGCGACAAGCTGCCGGCGGGCGAGGTGCCCCAGTGGCGCACGCGCGTGCAGTACGCGGTCGACGCCGACGGCAACGCGGGACTGCGCCGGCACCGCTCGCACGAGGTGGAGCCGATCGAGCACTGCATGATCGCGGCGCCGGGCGTCAGCGAACTCGGCATCGAGGAGCGCGACTGGTCGGGCATGGTGTCGGTGGACGCGATCGCCGCGACCGGTTCCCAGGACCGGATGGTGATCCTGGAGCCCCGCCCCGGCGCCCGCCTGCCCCTGGTCGAACTGGACAAGCCGGTCTCGGTCCTGCGGGTGGACGAGAACGACGGCGGCATCCACCGCGTCCACGGCCGCGCCTTCGTCCGCGAACGGGCCGACGGCCGCACCCACCGCGTGGGCAACGGCGGCTTCTGGCAGGTCCACCCGAAGGCGGCGGACACCCTGGTGACGGCGGTGATGCAGGGTCTGCTGCCGCGCAAGGGCGAGATGGCGCTGGACCTCTACTGCGGAGTCGGCCTGTTCGCCGGCGCCCTCGCCGACCGCCTCGGCGAGAAGGGCGCGGTGCTGGGCATCGAGTCCGGCAAGCGAGCGGTGGAGGACGCGCGCCACAACCTGGCCGACTTCCCCCGGGTCCGCGTCGAACAGGGCAAGGTCGAGTCGGTCCTCCCGCGCACCGGCATCACCGAGGTCGACCTCATCGTCCTCGACCCGCCCCGCGCGGGCGCGGGCCGCAAGACGGTGGAGCACCTGACATCGCTGGGCGCCCGCCGAATCGCCTACGTCGCCTGCGACCCGGCCGCCCTCGCCCGCGACCTGGCGTACTTCCGGGACGGCGGGTACCGGGTGCGGACGCTGCGGGCGTTCGATCTGTTTCCGATGACGCATCATGTGGAGTGCGTGGCGATTCTTGAGCCGGCCGCGAAGGGCTCCTGACCTGCTCCTGCATGTCGGCCACGTCCTCCGCTGCCGTCGCGTGCTTGTCATGGCAGTAGCCAGCCTGTTCGCGGAGGTCAAGGAGTGTTGCCTATCGCAGGGCACGAGGAGCGCTGGTTTCCTCACTTCTCGGCTATCCGAACGCGGTAGTCGTAGAGGTGGGTGGTGTCTGTGCCACGACGTCATGTCCGCAGCGGCCGCGCAGAGGTGCGCTCGCAGCATGTCTGCGGCTTGTCGCTCTACAGCGGCGAAGACCTTGCCTATGTTGCCGTCGAGCTCACGAGTCGCACCCCCGGCGAATCAGCCCTTGCGGGTGGGGTCAGAACTGACTCCAGCACCGGTCGCGAAGAGATCCTGACCTGCGGTTTGGTGCGTGCGCATTGCGCGAGGCGCGGGTGCCGCCGTTCTTGATTGGTGCCGGTGGGCTGGCTCTCCGTTACCGATACACCACGAAAGCCGCCAAGTGCGTGCGAAAATCCCACCGGTCGATCATCGCGGTGGAGGGTGCGTGTCGCCCGCCGCACCGGGGGAGGGGAGCCTCACATGGTCCTGCTGTCATCGAGCCCGAAGTGGCCCACCCTGCCTGACTACTTCCATGACTGGGCGCTGGTGGACGTGGAGACCTCCGGGCTGAGACCCGGTCGGGACCGTGTCCTGTCCCTCGCGATCCTCACGCTGGACGCGCACGGCAACCAGACGGGGGAGTTCTCGACCCTCCTCAACCCAGGCTGCGACCCCGGCCCCGTGCACATCCACGGCCTCACCCCGGCCCGGCTCGCCGGCGCTCCCACCTTCGAGGAGATCGCGCCGCAGGTGGGGGCGCTCCTCAGCAGCCGGGTCCTGGTCGCCCACAACGCGCAGTTCGACTACGACTTCCTGGCCCACGAGTTCGCCCACGTCCGTTCCTGGGTGCCGGTGAGCAGGCGGTTGTGCACGCTGGCTCTCAACCGCCTGGTCGGGCCCGCGACGCCCGATCTCAAGCTGGGCACGCTCGCCGCGCACTACGGCGTGCGTCAGGAGAAGGCCCACGACGCGCAGGACGACGTACGGGTGCTCTCCGGCATCCTGCGCGGCTCGCTGGGCGCGGCCGAGCAACTGGGCCTGTCCCTGCCGCTCTTGGACTGCCCGCCCCGCCAGGACTACAAGCCGCATGTCCCCAAGACGCCCTGCGCATACCGCAATCCGGGTCGTCTGGAATCGGGCGGGGCGCTGGTGCAGGGGATGAAGGTCGCCATCACCGGGGACACCCAGGTCTCCCGTGAGGAACTGGTCGCCCGCTCGGCGGCGGCCGGGCTGAACATGATGACGTCGGTCAGCGGCCAGACCGGCGTTGTCGTGACCAATGACCCGGGCGCCGCATCTGCCAAGCTGCGTCGCGCCGAGGACGAGGGCGTGCCCCTCGTGGACGAGCCGACCTACCTTCGGCTGTTGGAGAGCGTGCGGCCGGGTCAGGCCAAGGGCACCGCTCGGCAGGGTCGCGCGGCCGAGACGTCCGCGGGCGCGACGACCGTACAACCTGAACCCGTACCGAGCTTGCCGGCGCAGCGCACGGCCACGCAAACTGCGCCCGCCGCCCATGCGGACCAGCCGCTCACCGGGCGCAGGGTCCTGGTCCTGGGCGGCACCCACGACGAGGCCGTCGAGGCACGCGCGCGTGCTGTCGCCCTTGGCGCCTCCGCGGCGGTCAATCTCTCGGCCGGTGTGACCGACGTCGTCGTGCTTCCCGGCGGCGAGGCGGACCGGCGCATGAGTCGTATCGCCGCCCTCGGCCTCCGTGTCCACGACGCCGACTGGCTGCTCGCACCCACGCCTGCGCCGGCACAGAGCCTGGCCGGTGACCGGTCGGACATGGCAGAGGTACTGGTCCGAGGTGCCGTCATCGACCTGTCCGACACCACAACGCCCTGGACGGTGGCCGCCACCTGGCGTCAGCAGACCGCCTGCGATGTGGACGTCGTCGCCTTCGCGGTCGACGCCCAGGAACAGGTCCCGGGGGACGAGGACTTTGTCTTCTACGGCGCCCCCGAGCACCCGGACGGCACCGTGCGGCTCGCTACCGACGGTCCGACGGAGCAGGCCGTCACCGCCGACCTGGAGCGGCTGCCTCTGGAGATCCACCGGGTCGTGATCGCCGCCGCGATCGACGGTGCCGCGACCTTCTCCGACGTCGGAGCCGTCGAGTTCACCGCCTCCTGCGGGATCGGCGCGGCCCCGACCGCCCGGGCCACCCTCGACGCCGCCACCACCGAGCGCACGATGATCCTCGCCGAGCTCTACCGCAGAGGCGACGGATGGCGGCTGCGTGCGGTCGGACAGGGCTACGACCATGGCTTGGCCGACCTTGCTCGCGGCTACGGCGTCGATGTCGCCGAATGACCGACGGACTCCCAATTGGCCAGCTGCAGCTACCGGCAGGTTGTGACGCTCGTTTGACGCTCCGGGCGCCTGAGGAGCCTTCTAGTAGCGCCGTAAACTGCCACTGACCTGCGACTATGTCAGTGTCCTCCTGTGGTGATCCGTTTCCGATGACGCATCATGTGGAGTGCGTGGCGATTCTTGAGCCCGCGGCAAAGGTCATCTGACCTGCGCGTTCGTGGATCCGATAGGTCTGCTCGACCTCTTTTGGAGTGCCGAGCGGGTGCACCGTGTGGAGTGCGGTGTAGTGCCTGAATCTGTCACCGATGAAGGGTGATGAGGCATCACCTGGAGTGCGTGACGATCTCGGAGCCCGTCGTCCGATGAAGCGGGCTGGTGGCAGCTCGGCGTTGGCTGGCGTGGGTTGGGGCTCATGTGGTTCGCCGCCGTGGGTGCTCCCGGCCCGACAGCCAGGGGCACCCACGGCGCAGGGGTTAGGGGATTTGTTGGTAGAGGGCGGTCACCTGGTTGGGGGTGAGGGCGTAGTTCCAGGCCTGGACGGTGCTGATCAGGCCGGGGAAGAAGTCGGAGTTGCTGCCGTTGTACAGGCTGCGGCCGATGGTGAAGGCGTTGGCGGCGTTCCAGGAGGTGACGCCGGTGGCGGTGGCGGCGAGGGTGCCGTTGACGTAGAGCTGGGCTGTCTTCGTGGTGGCGTCGTAGGTGCCGACCAGGTGGGTCCAGGTGTTGGCGGCTGCTGCTGTTGCCGACTCGGCGACGGTGAGGGCCGGGTTGGTGGTGTCGGTGCCGGCGAAGGTGAGGGCCCATCGTGGGCTGCTGGTGTTGGCGTAGTCGTACTGGAGGTAGAAGGGGCTGTTCTGGGCGCCGTCCTGGGCGGCGACGGTGGCATTGCGGGTGGGCAGTGAGGAGAGTTTCACCCATGCCGAGACGGAGTAGCTGCCGGCGGTGTTGAGCGCCTGGCCGCCGCCGGCGGCGTAGCCGGTGGAGCCGTCGAAGGAGAGGGTTTCGCCGCGGGTGGTGTCGTTGGTCCAGGTGGTGCTGCCGTTGAGGGTCAGGGTGTTGCCGCCGACGCCGGTGGTGTCGTTGACGGTGTAGGGGGTGTCGGTGGGGGCGGTGTCGTTGGCGACGGTGAAGCCGTCGCCGTCGTCGAGGGCCCAGGTGTCGTGGGGGGAGAGGATGGCGAGGGTTTCGGCGGCGTATCCGGAGTTGGTGAGGTTGACGTGGTCGCCGGTGTCGGCGGCCGTGGCGAGTCTGTTCTCGCCGTTCCCGGTGTCGGGTACGGCGAGAGCGGTGTCGAAGTCGGCGAAGTAGACCGGCGGGGTGGACCAGGGGCTGCCGAGATCCATGTCGTCGAGCCAGCCGTTGACGTCGGTGCGGTTGGCGTCGACGGCGCTGGTGCAGGGGTCGTTGGCGGCGGCACCGTCGCCGGCGAAGCCGTCGCAGGGGGTGAGGGAGGTCAGGGTGGTGGAGATGCCCCAGCCCTGGAGCTGTTGGACAAGGGCGGTGTAGCCGTTGCCTTCGAGGTCGTCCGGGGAACTGCCGCTGAGGAGGTCTTCGAGACCTTCGTAGACCACGA
The DNA here is from genome assembly GCF_055580905.1 of Streptomyces sp. NPDC031497. Lineage (NCBI taxonomy): Bacteria > Bacillati > Actinomycetota > Actinomycetes > Kitasatosporales > Streptomycetaceae > Streptomyces > Streptomyces sp. NPDC031497. Next base: position 725,046 of record NZ_JBVIKO010000001.1, on the reverse strand, counting down.
CGCTGCTGATGCCGGGCTGGTCGAGGATGTCGCGGTCGATGCGGGAGAGCGCTGAGGGGCCGCCGAGGGTTTTGCCGTTGTAGGTCTGCGGGTTGTCGGTCATCAGGTCGTTGGACTCGATGCCCTCGGCGATGGTGCCGTAGGGGCTGGGGGTGGTGGGTTCGGCGCCTTCCAGGGTGTCGGAGACGCGGCTTCCGCTGGCGACGGGGGTGGTGTTGGGCTGGAAGGCGTCGATGAGTCCGTCACCGAGCACCGCTTGGGTCGGGGTGTGGCTGGTGGTGACGTCGACATTGGTGACGAGGTCGGTGAACCAGCCCTGCAGGGTTCCGGTGCTGCCGTCGAAGGGTGTGCCGGTGGTGTCTGTGGTCTTGTCCCCGGCGCCGGTGACGGTGACGTACTGGTAGGCGTTGTTGGCGAACGAGTGCTGGACCAGGTACGGCACGGAGTTGCTCAGTTGGTAGGAGACGAGGAGGTAGTGGTTGGCGGTGACGGGGAAGGTGAGCGGGTCGCTGTAGAGGGAGCCGCCCTGGGGGATGGTCACCGACTGGCTTCCGCCGAAGGTGAGGGTGGTGGGGGTGGCGGCGGGTACGGCGGATGGGCCGCCGGACGCGGAGTTCTGGGCGATGGTGGCGTGGCCGATGGACAGCTTGCTGGTGCCGAGGGCGTTGTCGAGCTTGATGCGGACGGTGTTGCCGGAGATCGAGGCGGGGAGGGCGATACGGAAGGTCTGGTTGGAGAAGTTGGCGCCCTGGAAGTTGTACTGGCCCTCGTTGGGGTTGGCCCAGGCGCCGGTCCAGCTCTGGCCGGCCGGTGCGGCGGCGGTGGTGCCGGTGACCTCAGGGGTGCCGGTGGTGGTGTTGCGGGTGGCCATGCTGAAGATGTGCAGTGACTGGGCGTGGTAGCCGATGTGATTGCCCACATCGGGCAGCGTCACCGAGGCGATGGTCTTGGCCGGGTCGATGGGTACGGAGAACGCGAAGAGCCGGTGCGGGGAGGCTGCCTGTCCCGCGACGTCGTTGCGGTGCGGCAGGACCACGGCGGCGATGGCGTCGTTGCTGACGCTCCAGTTGGGGACCGTCAGATCGTATTTTGCGGTGGTGCCGTCGGTGTAGGTGATGGTGCCGGTGGCCGCGCAGGCGCCCACGGGGTCGGTGCCGTTGAAGCAGTAGGAACCATTCACCGGGGTGCCGGCCGGGACGTAGGGCGCGGTGTCGTCGTTGGCGATGGCGCCCGGCGTGGACAGGCCGGAGAAGCTGGATGTGGCGAGGAAGTCCAGGGCGCTGCCGGAGCCGTTGTAGGTGATGGTCTGGTTGGCGGCCAGGACGTTGTCCTTCTGTCCGGAGCCGAACGCGGGCAGGGTGAAGGTGGCCCCGTTGACGGTGACTTTGCCGCCGCTGGCCCAGCCTGCGGTGGTGAGGTCGGTGGCGGAGAAGCTGTCGCCGACGCCGTCGATGTCGGCCTGGCCGGGGTTGGCGTCGGCGCTGATGCCGGTGTTGTTGAAGCACGCGGACAGGCTGGCGCAGGTGGTGTTCGGGTCTCCGGTGGCCAGGAACGGGTAGCCGGTGGTGCCGGAGTCGTCGCCTGCGGCGTCCACGGCGTACACCCACAGGGTGTGCGGGCCGGGGGAGTAGGGGGTGATGGTCACCGCGGCGGCGTTGCTCGAGGCGGCGACGATCTGGGAAGCGGGCGGGTTGCTGGTGGCGGGCGGTACGTCGACGGAGTAGACGAACTTCGTCGCGCCGGCCCCGCCGCTGGTGGCCACGTTGAAGCTGCCGGCGGTGCCGGCCGCGGCGCCCGGGCCCCCGTCGTTGTCGGTGTTGGGGTAGAGGTTGTTCTTCGAGGTGACGGTGGGGGAGCTCGGCGCGGTGGGTTCGGCGACGAAGTGGCAGGTCGGGGACTGGGTGTAGGAGGTGGAGTCCTCACCGTCGGTGACCTTGACCTGCCAGTCCACGATCTGGCCGCTGGTCAGCGAGCTGATGAAGCTCGACGGCAGGCTGTAGGCGGCGTAGGAGCCGCTGGCCAGGTTGTCGCTGCTGAGCCCGGTGTGCAGGGTGGTGGAGCCGTTGATCCAGTACTGGAAGGTCGCCTGCAGCTTGTCGCCGTCGGCGTCGGAGACCTTCGCCTTCAGCACGGGTGGGGTGCTGGCGATGGTCTTACCCATGAACGGGTAGTCGGGGCCGGTGGTGTCGCAGGCCGCGTCGTCCGCGCCGGCGACCGCTGCCATCGTCGCTTTGGAGGGGGCAGCGGGAGGGAGGTTGTAGAAGATCTCCAGGCTGGGGTTGTGCGAGAAGCGGGAGAAACCGCCGTCGTCGTGGCCGGCCTCGGCGGAGTCCTCGCTGAGTGTGGCGGTGAAGGTGGCGGAGTGACCGGCGGCGTTGTGGGCGATCGGGGTGAGCACGTTCAGACCGTGGGTCACGGAATTGTTTGAGGGGCAGAACGTCGGGTTGTAGGCGCGCGCGTAGCCGGCGGAGGTGGAGTAGTTGTTGTAGCCGGGCCGGTTGCTCCAGTCGGTGCCCGATCCGATGCCGCCGGACCAGTGCAGGTTGACGGTGTAGGAGCTGGAGCAGGACGCGGAGTAGATCTCCGTGGCGTTGACGGTGGCGGTGTTGATGTGTGCGCCGAAGATGGTGGAGGACAGCTTCCACTGGTAGATCGCGTGCTCTTTGCCCGTGTAGCAGGAGCCTTCCTGCCAGCCGTTGTAGCCGACCCCGAGGTATCCGTTGTCGGCGAGTGAACCGGTCTGGTTGTAGAAGGACTTGTTGGGGCAGCCCTGTTTGACCTGGTCGAAGGCCGGGGCGGCGGGATCGTAGGGATGCCAGTTGAACGTCGGGTCGATATAGACCGGGAACACCGTGGAGCGGGCCTTCAGCATCCGGGAGTCCGGTACGAGGGACAGCGCCGAGGCGGACACCTTCGTACCCACCGGTGCCTCACGCGCGGCCAGCCCGGGGTGCGCGGCGTCCGAGGGGTCCGCGGCGACCTTGGCCTTGCTTGCCGTACCTACCTTCTTGGTGGCCGGTGTCGGCAGCACGGTGTTGGAGTCCCACATCAGCGGGCTGGCCGCGTCCATGAGGTCCCGGCCACGGGTGTCACGCAGTGCCAGGTTGTCCGCATTGCCCCGGGTCAGGCGGCCACCGGTCACCTGGGAGCCCAGACGCAGGGTGGTCAGCGCCGGGTTCCGGGCGGCGGCAGGGGAGTTGACGACCAGTGTGTCGGAGAAGCCGCCGGCGGCGGTGGCCGAGACCACCAGGTCCACCGCGGGCAGCACGGACCGGTACGTAGCGGATCCGCCCTTGATGACGGGAGCGGGCAGCGTGCCCGGCCAGGAAACGGCCATGCTCACGCCGTTGTAATGGGTGGTGACCAACGGGGCGCGGCCGCCGCCGGAGAAGGACACCGTGCCGTACGCGGTCGCCGCCGGAGACCATGTGCCGTCGCTGTTGTGATGCAGTGTCATGTCGACGGCGACCCAGTTGCCGTGCTGCTTGGTCCGTACGGGCTCGGGGTTGGCCGACAGCTGGAATCCGCCGCGGGGACTGGCGGTCACCTGCTGGACGGGGGTTGTCAACGAGCTGATCGTGGCGGCCTTCCCGGTTTTCCGGGCAGTCGTCGCAGCGGTCTCCATCGCCTCACGCTGGGCGGCTGACGGGCCGTATCCGTTCGGCAGTTGCGACAGATCCGATTGCTCAGGCGTGTCTTTGGCGACCGGGGCGGATGCGCCGGAGGAGTACTGGGCCGCGCCCCCAGTAGTGCCCCCGGAGGTGTCGGCATGGGCCGGGGCCAGGCTCGCTGTGGCGGCGACCAGGGCAAGCGCGGCGGTGACCGCGGCTCTGCTGCGGCCGGTGGTTCTGCGTGCGCCGGGTATGTGGTGCCATCGCATGTGGAGATCCACCCCTGTCTGATGACCTGAAGATCCAGTAGTTCACGACGCTAGGAGTCCGCTGCTGTCCGTGGCCAGAGGGGCAGAGTGGCTGGAGTCGATCATTCCGCCTGGTTGACCGCCGAATGTTGTCATGTAAGCGACGTAAGAGTCTGGTCATGACTTGGTAGGAGGGTTCGTCGAGTGTGAAGGGGTGGGTAGCGTCCGCTCGGATCGAGTGATCGTTATGGACACCGAGGAGCGGGACGCTGTGGTTTCTGGTAGACACCGGAGCAACAAGGCAGTCCGAACGGGCCGGCCCGCACGCGCGTGGCTGAGCCGCATCGCGTTGCGCGCCCCCACTGCGGCTCTCGCAACGATGGTTCTGTGCGCCGGTGTACTGCAGGCGACGCCGGCCGTTGCCGCCGACCGGCATCAGGCGCCCACCCCCACCCATGACAAGCCGGTGCCGGTCACCGCTGTGGCCTCGCACTATCACCAGCCCAAACCCATGCCGGCCTACCGGCCCCCGCACATCTCATGGCCCTCCGGTGCGGCGAAGGTCACCCTGGGCGGGGTCGGCGCGAAAGCGAAGCAGGCATCCGGCGCGGCGATACGTGCCGGGTCGCTCCCGGTGTGGATAGGCCCGGCGAAGACCGCGGCGAAGCGCACCGCCGCGCGGGCCGGAAAAACCACGGCCGCCACTCCGTCGGGCGTCGGCGTGCGGGTCCTGCCCCGCAGCGGGGCGAGCGCCGCAGGCGTGAACGGCGTCCTGCTGGGGCTGGACCGCAGCGATGGCACCAACGCCGAAGGCCGCGTCGGCCTCAGGCTGGACTACTCGGCGTTCACCGCCGCCTTCGGCGCCGACTGGGCATCCCGCCTGCACCTGGTGACGCTGCCCGCGTGTGCCCTGACCACGCCACGGCTGGCCCGCTGCCGCACCCAGACACCGCTCGCGTCCGCGAACGACAGCACCGAGCGCCGGCTGAGCGCCGACATCACCCTTCCCGCAGTGAACAGCAGCATCGCGACCGAACAAGCGTCGGTGGTGGTGGCGGCGACCTCGTCGGCGGGCGGAGGCGGCGGCGACTACTCCGCGACGTCACTGAAGCCGTCCGGGTCATGGCAGGCCGGCGGAAGCACCGACGCCTTCCACTGGTCCTACCCGATCGACACACCGTCGGTACCGGGCGGACTCGAACCGAAGATCACGCTGGATTACAACTCACAGTCTCAGGACGGCCTGACCTCCTCCACGAACAACCAGGCCTCGTGGATCGGTGACGGCTTCGAGTACAGCCCCGGCTACGTCGAGCGGTCCTACCAGTCCTGCCACGAGAACCCTTCCGGCGCGACCAGGACCCAGGACAAGTGCTGGTCCAGCAACAACACGATCACGCTGTCGCTCGGCGGCCAGTCCACGACCTTGGTCAAGGACGACACCACAGGCGACTGGCACGCTCAGAACGACTCCGACGAGCGGGTGCAGTACAAGACCGGAGCCACCAACGGAGCCCAGAACGGCGAGTACTGGGTCGTCACCACGGACGACGGCACCCAGTACTACTTCGGGCAGAACCAACTGCCCGGATACGCCAGCGGGAACACAGCCACCAACTCGGTGTGGACCGCGCCGGTCTACGCCACCGCCTCCGGTCAGCCCTGCTACAACGCGACGTTCGCCAACTCCTGGTGCCAGCAGGCCTACCGCTGGAACCTCGACTATGTCGTGGACGCCCACCAGGACACAGTCTCGTACTTCTACACCACCGAGACCAACTACTACGCCCGTGACCTGGGAACCACCGCCAACACCTCCTATATCCGCGGCGGTTACCTCAACAAGATCATGTACGGGCAGCGGGCCGGCGCGGTGTACTCCACCTCCCCGGCCGGCCAGGTCACCTTCACCGTCAACGGCCGCTGCTCCACCTCCGCCACCGGCTGTGCGACCTCGGGCCTGTCCTCCTCGACCGCTTCCAACTGGCCCGACGTCCCCTACGACCTCAACTGCGCCAGCGGCGCCTCCTGCTCGGTCAACTCCCCGACCTTCTGGTCGGAGTACGAGCTGACCGGCATCCAGACCCAGGCGCTGGTGGGTACCACCGAGACCAACGTCGACTCCTGGAGCTTCGCCCACTCCTTCCCGGCGACCGGCGACTCCACCACCGCTTCCCTGTGGCTGTCCTCGATCACCCGCACGGGGCAGGACACCAGCGCCGGAGGCTCGACCGCCTCTCTCTCCACCCCCGCTGTCAGCTTCACCGGCACAGCGCTGTCCAACCGCGTCAACGTCACCAACGGTTACCCGCCCATCACCCGCCATCGGCTCAACACCATCACCACCGAGACCGGCGGGATCATCAACGTCGCCTACTCCTCAGCGGCCTGCGCCTCCGGAACCCCGAGCGACCCGAGCCAGAACACCAAGCTGTGCTACCCGGCCTACTGGACCCCGGACGGTCAAACAGCTCCGATCCAGGACTGGTTCAACAAGTACATAGTCACTGGCGTCACGCAGCAGGACCCGACGGGCGGCGGCGTCAACGACACCGTCGCCATCCACTACACCCCGGTCGGCTCTCCGGCCTGGCACTACGACGACAACCCGCTCACCCCGTCAGACCAGCGCACCTGGAACCAGTGGCGCGGCTACCAGGGCATGAAGGTGACCACCGGCACCGCCCCTGACCCGGTCACCGAAACCGACTACACCTACTTCCGGGGCATGGACGGCGACACCCTGCCGAACAGCGGCACCCGGTCGGTGACGATCAGTGACTCCCGGGGCGACACGGGATCCGCCGACCTCGACCAGTACGCGGGACTGACGTACGAGACGATCGCCTACAACGGCTCGGGCAGCGGCAAGATCGTCACCGACACCATCGCCGATCCGTGGACGTCCGCCGCGACCGCCAGCCACACCGTGGGCGGTGGCCTGCCGGTCCAGCACGCCTACTTCACCGGCGACAAGAGGCAGCGGGCCTACACGCCGCTTTCCTCCGGCGGCACCCGCGAGACCGAGACCGACTACACCCACGACTCCCACGGACGCGTGACCGAGACCGATGACCTGGGCGACGTCTCGACCGCCTCGGACGACCTCTGCTCCACGACCACGTTCGCGGACAACACCACCGCGTGGATCCTGAACGCGCCGGACGAGAAAACCACGGTCGCCGTGAAGTGCTCGGCCACTCCGTCGCTGCCGGACGACGCGGTCTCCGACACCCGTACGTACTACGACCTCTCCACCACCTTCGGCACCGCCCCCACCATCGGCGACACCACCATGGTGCAGCAGGCCACCGCCTACACCGGCGCAACGCCCACCTTCACCACGATGGCCACCAGCACGGTGGACCAGTACGGGCGCACCCTGACGGCCACCGACGCGGACAACCGCAAGACCTCCACCGTCTACACCCCGACCACCGGCGCGGAGCCCACCTCGGTCACCGTCACCGACCCGCTCACGCACACGACGATCACCACCTACGACGCCCTGCGCGCACTCCCGCTGAAGTCCACCGATGCCGGCGGATACGTGACGACGGAGCAGTACGACGCGCTGGGCCGGCTGACCGCCGTGTTCAAGCCGGGCATATCGTCCGCCGTCTACAAGGACTCCTATGTCCTGTCCAACAGCGCGCCCTCGGTGGTCACCACCCAGACTCTCAACGACGACGGCACCTACCGCACCAGCGAAGTCCTCTACGACGCACTGCTGCGCAGCCGGGAGACCCAGACCGGAACCGTGGACGGTGGCCGGCTCGTCACCGACACCGTCTACAACACCGATGGCCTGACCGCCAAGACCACCGACCCCTACTACACCACCGGGGTCCCCGGCTCCACACTGGTCCAGGCGCAGGACGGGCAGATCCCCTCCGAGACCGGCTTCGCGTACGACGGCGCGGGCCGCCAGACCGCGGCCATCTCCTACGCCCTCGGCACGGAAACCTGGCGGACCACCACCGCCTACGGCGGCAACGTCACCACCACCGTCCCCCCGGCCGGCGGCATCGCCAAGAGCGTTCTGACCGATGCCCGTGGCAGGACCACGGACCTGTACGAGTACCACGCGGGTGCTGCGGCGGACCCGGTCAACGACCCGGCCTCGGACTACTCCGACACCCACTCCACCTACTTCCCCAGTGGGAAGCAGGCCACCGAGACCGATGCCGCCGGGAACTCCTGGTCCTGGACGTACGACCTGCTCGGCAACCAGACCTCCGCCACCGACCCGGACACCGGAACCTCGCACTCGACGTACGACAACGCCGGTCAGCTCCTGACGGTGACGGACGCCCGCAGCAAGCAGACCACTTACACCTACGACCTGGACGGGCGCAAGAACTTCGCCTACGACACCACCGGCGGCGCCGCCACCTCCGCCGGTGACGAGATCGGCGCCTGGACCTACGACACCCTGAAGAAGGGGTACCCGACCTCGTCGGTCTCTTACCAGAAGGGCACCACCAGCCCCTCGGTGGCCAGCACCGTCCTGGCCTACAACGGCTTGGCCAAACCCGCGGCCGACAAGGAGACCCTGGCGAACCTGCCCTCCAACGAGGCCGCCCTCGCCCCCGCCGCCGGCTACACCACCAGCTACAGCTACACCCTCACCGGAAACCTCGCCTCCCAGGGCGACCCGGCGTCCGGCGGCCTGCCCGCCGAGACCATCAACTACGGCTACGACACCTACGGCCGGCCCACCAGTGCCGGAAGCGACGGTGCCACCGCTTCCTGGGACTACGTCACGGCCGTCGGCTACTCGGAGTACGGCCAGCCCCTGCAGTACACCATGGGCCCCTCCGGCACCTGGGTCGCGCTGTCCCTCACCTATGACCCGCAGACCCGGGCGCTGACCGACGCCAAGACCACTGACGCCACCGCCGGCAGCGTGGTCGACGACACCGGCTACACCTACGAGGACAAGAGTAGAAACGTCTCGGCCGGAGCAGGCCTGGTCACCTCCACCACCGACAAGCAGAACGGTGGCACCGGCACCGACACCCAGTGCTACCAGTACGACTACGCCACCCGCCTGTCCACAGCCTGGACCGCCACCGACCAGTGCGCCGCCACCCCCACCCCTGGCAGCAGCGCGTCCGTCGGCGGCCCGAACGCGTACTGGCAGTCCTGGACCTACGACGAGGCCGGCGACCGTAAGACCCAGACGGACCACGACACCTCGGGCACCACGGCCAACGACACCACGACCACCTACAACTACCCGCCCCAGGGCTCGGCCACCGACCAGCCCCACACCCTCACCAGCACCACAGCGACCGGTCCCGACGCCGCCAAGAACACCGCGTCCTACACCTACGACCTGTCCGGTGACACCGGCACCATCACCGGGGGCGCCACTGGCGACCAGAGTCTGGTCTGGAACGACCAGGGCAAGCTCGCCACCGACACCACCAGCGCCGGCACCACGAGCTACCTCTACGGCACCGACGGCAACCTCGTCCTGCGCACCGACCCGGGGCAGGCCACCCTCTTCCTGGGTGACGAGCAACTCGTGGAGAACACCTCCACCTCAGCCCTGTCCGGCACCCGCTACTACTCGATCGGTGGCACGCCGGTCGCCGAGCGCTCCAGCACCGGTGACATCCAGTACCTGATCCCCGACCGGCAGGGCACGGACAGCCTGGCCGTCGACTACCAGACCCTGACCGTCACCCGCCGCCAGTACCTGCCCTTCGGCGGCACCCGCGGCACCGCTCCCACCACCTGGCCCGGCGACAAGGGCTACGTCGGCGGCACCCCCGACTCCACCACCAGCCTCGAGAATCTCGGCGCCCGCGAGTACGACCCGGCCAACGGCCGCTTCCTCTCCGCCGACCCGGTCCTGCAGCTCGCCGATCCCACCCAGCTCGCCGGGTACGACTACTCCGGCAACAACCCGACCACCGGGTCCGACCCGACCGGCCTGGACAACTGGTGGGCCGACCCCACCATGAACAAGCCCGTCGTCAAGGGTGCCAAGCCCATATCCCAGAAATTGGCCAACGAGCAAGGGCTCGGCGAAAACTGCAACTCCCACAACTGCTCCGACTACGACCCGAAGGCCAAACCCAGCTACTTCGAGAGCGCAGCCGAAGAGGCGGAAGAGGCAAAGGCCAACTACGCCGAAGATCAGCACATCAAGGCCATCAGCGGTAAGAACACGTCCGCTGGTGCGATCGCTGCCGCGGATGAGAAATGGGAGACGCAGCAGTACCTCGATGCGTCCCGGCAGGTGCGCGCTGCGGTACTGGCGCGGCTGCAGGAGTTGCAGGCCGACGGAGAGATCAGTATGAGGCAACTCAAAGCCTTCGGCTCCATCACCGTGGCGTGGGACGAGAAGAAGAAGATGATGTACTGGGCCGCTTACAAGGTCGGGTCCAGTGGCAAGGGAGACTACTGCGCCGAGGACTACTGCAGCATGGAAGCCGCGAAAAACGGATCGAACCCGAAGGATCTTCAGTTCACCGAGGCGGTCCGCGGCCGTAATGGGAGCGAGGTCGATATCTGCGCGCGGTGCCAGGAGAGCCACGAAATCGAGCAGTTCCGGGCCTCCGGTGCCAAGATGGCCGAGGACGGCCGTTTCTTCTCCCAACAAATGGCAGAATCGGCCGAGGCAGAGGCGATGGCACAAGCCGAAGCGGAAGGCCTTGCCGAGGGGTTCGCCATGGGTGCCGAGGACGAATGACACCTGTCTCCAGACAGCCCGGCCCAGCTGGGTGAAGCCCGGCTCCGCACCTTGCGGGCGGCGTCCATCGGGGCGCCGCCCGCGGCTTTTCTCAATCGGCCACGACTGGTGTTGCCGGGCCGGCCTACTTGGCGTCGGGACCGTTGCGGATCCAGCGGTACCGAGGGGGAAGATCGGTACCCGGCGTGACGAAAGACCGTGCGCCGTGACCGACGGGACCGATGACGGGGCGGCGTACGATTTCCTCGAACCAGTTGGCGGCGATGCGGCCCAGCTCCGTCAGGGATCCGGTCGCCTCCAGCGATTCCACGTCGTCGCTGGGCTCGGGCCGATAGGTGGTGTTGTGTCGTTGGCTGCAGAAGAGGCGGTCGCCGGCCACGGTCGCGCCCAAGGTCCTGAATACGCGATTTTTCTCCAGATCGAGAAGGTCGACGGCCAGCAGTAGCACCTGTTCTCCGTCGGCCAGTGCCTTGTCGATCGCAACGTCATAGGGGTCGCGATCGTGCTCACCATCGCCCTGGCTTTCTTCGCCAGTCTCGTCCGGCTCGCTCACCAGGACAGAGGTCGCACTGGGCGGGCATTCCGGCCAGAAACGTGCTGATTCCCGCACCACGGCAGCCAGTTTCTGATTCCGGTCGTTCACATCGTCGTCTACGTCGAACCAGTCTTCATCCACCGCATCAGCTTACTCAGGTTGAATTCGTGGAGTCCGTGGCCCGTGACGGTTCTCGTTGCGGTACGTCGTGGTCATGCGGTGTGCGCACGGGGGCGGGCTGACGCCCAGGCAGCAGGAGAAGCGGGAGCGGGTGCGCCTCCAGTCGGCCGAGCGGTTCGCTCGTGTGAGAAGGCCGAGGCCGTCGCGAAGGAGCTCCGGGCGACGTTGCGGTCGGTGCGACGCTGGCGGCGGGAGCGGGAGTTGAAGCGGGGCCCGCTCGGGCACGGCTGGGACGACGAGTTCTTGCGGTGGCACGGTTGGTCCGCGCAGGTGCCGCTGCGGCGAGCGATCGAACGCGAGCGTGGCCGAGGGCTCGGCCCGTCCGGCGGCCACCGCGACTGGGAGCGTCCAGTGCCCGGCTGGCGCGCATGGCGATCGATAACCGGGCAATGCGCCAGGTGTGACACGCGTTGGAATCGTCCTCCTGACTCTGGTAACCGCTCTCGGGGCTTTGGCCGCGGCGCTCGGGATCTCGCCCTCCTGGTGGTTCGCGGCCGTCCCGCTCATGTTGACGGGGGTGCTGGGCGCCTGGGACCTGGTGCAGCGGCGGCACTCGGTGCTGCGCAACTATCCCGTCCTCGGCCATGCCCGCTACCTCCTGGAGCGCGTACGCCCGGAGCTGCAGCAGTACTTCATCGAGCGGAACTATGACGGGCGCCCCTTCGACCGGGATGTGCGCAGCATCGTCTACGAGCGCGCCAAGGGCACCGACGCGGAGGAGCCGTACGGCACCGAGCGGGACGTGTACCAGCCCGGTCACGAGTTCCTGGTCCCGTCGATGGCGCCGTGTCCGGTGCCGAAGGACCCGCCGCGCGTGAGGATCGGCGGACCGGACTGCAGCCGTCCGTACGACATGGCACTGCTGAACGTCTCGGCGATGAGCTTCGGCTCGCTCTCCGCCAACGCGGTCCTCGCGCTCAACGGGGGTGCCGCGGCCGGGGGTTTCGCCCAGGACACCGGTGAGGGCGGGCTGTCCGAGTATCACCTCCGTCCGGGAGGCGACCTCGTTTGGGAGATCGGCACAGGGTACTTCGGCTGCCGTACCGAGGAAGGCGATTTCGACGCGGCCGAGTTCGCCGACAAGGCCGCACACGATCACGTCAGGTGTGTGTCCCTGAAACTGTCGCAGGGCGCCAAGCCCGGCATCGGCGGTGTTCTGCCGGGAGCCAAGGTGAACGCCGAGATAGCCCGGGTCCGCGACGTGCCCGAGGGGCGGACGGTCGTCTCCCCGCCGTACCACCGGGTGTTCTCCACCCCGCGCGAACTCGTGCGCTTCATCGCTCGCATGCGCGAGTTGTCCGGTGGCAAGCCTGCCGGGTTCAAGCTGTGTGTGGGCTCCCGCCGGCAGTTCCTGGCCGTGTGCAAGGCCATGCTGGAGGAGGGCACTGCGCCTGATTTCATCGTGGTGGACGGCGCCGAGGGTGGGACCGGTGCGGCGCCGCTGGAGTTCGCGGACCATGTGGGCACCCCGCTCACCGAGGGTTTGCACACCGTCCACAACGCCCTCGTGGGCGTGGGCCTGCGCGATCGGATCAAGATCGGGGCGAGCGGCAAGATCGCCACCGGCACTGACCTGGTCAAACGAATGGTGCAGGGCGCCGACTACGGCAACGCTGCGCGGGCGATGATGTTCGCCGTCGGGTGCATCCAAGCGCAGAGGTGCCATACCAACACCTGCCCCACGGGTGTCACGACCCAGGACCCACGGCGTGCCCGCGCCCTCGACGTAGGCGACAAGACGACGCGCGTCCAGCGTTTCCAGCAAGCGACCGTGGCCAGCGCGTTGCAGATCATGGCGTCCATGGGTGTCACCGATCCCGCGGAACTGCGTCCGCACATGCTCCGCCGACGCGTCGACCCCTGCACCGAGCGCTCCTTCGAGGAGCTGTACGAGTGGCTTGCGCCAGGGCAGCTTCTCGCCGAGCCGCCCGCCTCCTGGGCGGCCGACTGGCAGGCCGCCGACCCCGACCGTTTCACCGTGTGACCTGGAGGACTACGTGACCCGTACTGTTGCCCGCGTCATCGTGGACGCGTTGAGCGAGCTCGGCGTGCGCCAGGTGTTCGGCGTCGTGGGAGACGCGCTCAATCCCCTGACCGACGCCATCCGCACCACCGAGGGCCTGGAATGGGTGGGCTGCCGGCACGAGGAGGCGGCGGCTTTCGCCGCGAGCGCCCAGTCACAGCTCACCGGCACCCTCGGCGTGTGCATGGGCACGGTCGGACCCGGTTCCGTCCACCTCCTCAACGGGCTGTACGACGCGGCCAAGAGCCACGCCCCGGTCCTGGCCATCGCCGGCCAGGTGCCGCTCGCCGAACTCGGCAGCGACTACTTCCAGGAGGTGGACAACGACGCCCTCTTCAGGGATGTGGCCGCGTTCCGCGCGACCATCACCTCTCCCGACCAGCTTCCGCAGATGCTGGAGACGGCGGTGCGTCACGCACTGGGCCGCAGGGGCGTCGCCGTTCTCACGGTGCCGGGTGACCTGGGCGAGCGGGAACTGACCGCCGACCGGCCGGCCCGGTTCTCCCTGAACGCCCCGGTGAGCCGGCCGGACGGGTCGGCCGTCCACCGCGCCGCGGAACTCCTCGACCGCTCCGAACGGGTCACCCTGCTCGTCGGTGAGGGCGCCCGCGCCGCTCGCGAGGACGTCCTCACCCTCGCCGACCGCCTGGCCGCACCGATGGTGCTCACCCTGAAGGCCAAGGCGGGCTTCGAAGGCGACGACAACCCCTTCCAGGTCGGCCAGACGGGGCTGATCGGCAACCCCGCCGCCGCTGCGGCCCTCCAGGACGCGGACACCCTGCTGCTGCTCGGCACGGACTTCCCCTACCGGGACTGGTATCCCGAGGGCCGGACCGTGATCCAGGTGGACACCGAGGCCACCCATATCGGACGCCGGGTACCGGTCGACGTCGGGCTCGTGGGAGACACCGGCGCCACCGTACGCGACCTCCTGGACGACCTCGCCGCCGCGCCCGCCGGGTTCGAAGGCGCACGTGACCGCTCGCACCTGGAGAAGGCGCGTGAACGCTTCGACCAGTGGCGCACCGGTCAGGCCCGGCTCGCCGATCCGTCGCACGACAAGGGCGTGGTGGGCCGTATCCGCTCCGCGCTGGACAACCGCGCCCATGACATCCGCCCTGAGGCGCTGGCCGCGGCCGTCGACCGGATCGCGGCCGATGACGCCGTCTTCACCTCTGACACGGGCATGGCCACCGTGTGGCTCTCGCGCTTCGTCGAGATGCGCGGCGAGCGGCGCCTCATCGGCTCCTACAACCTCGGCTCGATGGCCAACGCCATGCCCCAGGCCCTGGGCGCCCAGTGCCTGGACCGCGAGCGCCAGGTCGTGGCCTTCTGCGGCGACGGCGGACTGAGCATGCTCCTCGGCGACCTCATGACCCTGAAGACGTACCGCCTTCCCGTCAAGCTCGTCGTCTTCGACAACCGCCGACTGGGCATGGTGAAACTCGAACAGGAGCAGTCCGGCCTGCCCGAGTTCGGCACCGTGCTCGACAACCCCGACTTCGCCGCCGTAGCCGAAGCCATGGGCATCACCGGCATCCGTGTGACCGACCCGGCCGATGTGGAGGGCGCCGTGCGACGCGCCTTGGGCAGTCCGGGCCCGGTCCTGCTGGACGTCCTCACCAACCCCGACGAGATCGCCGTCCCGGCCAAGCCGACCGTCGAGCAGGGCTGGGGTTTCGCGGTCGCCAAGGTGAAGGAAATCGTACGCAGCCATGGAGAGCCCGGCGGGAAATGACAACAGTTCGAGGAATGCCGATCGGCGGACGGGGTAGACGCGTGCCTGCCGGACGAGGGACCGGCGAGGACGAGGCTGATCGACTGGGAGGGCGCCATGATGCCGACGACGACCGTGCTGACCGCCGAGCAGACGGTGGATGTGCCGGAGATCACGGACCCTTCCAAGGTCGCGCCGAAGGACGCGCGGGAGCTGTCGAAGCCGTTCTTCGACCGGCTGGCCGTCCTGGAGGAGGGAACGCCCGAGTATCAGTACGCGCGCAACACGCTGATCGAGATGAACATGTCCCTGGTCCGCTTCGCGGCCGGCCGGTTCCGCAGCCGCGGGCCGGAGGAGATGGAGGACATCGTCCAGGTCGGCATGATCGGACTCATCAAGGCGATCGACCGCTTCGAGCTGACCCGCGAGGTCGAGTTCACCTCCTTCGCCGTGCCGTACATCGTCGGCGAGATCAAGCGGTTCTTCCGCGATACCTCCTGGGCCGTACATGTCCCGCGCCGGCTCCAGGAAGCCCGCGTCCAACTCGCCCGCGCCAACGAGGAACTGCGCAGCCGACTGGGCCGGACACCGACCACCACAGAGCTTTCCGAGCTGATGAGCCTTCCGGAGGACGAGGTCGTCGAGGCCCAACTGGCCTCCAACGGCTACAAGTCCGCCTCCCTGGACGCGGCGATCAACGGCAGCGAGGACGGCGAGGCCGCGCTGGCGGACTTCATCGGCGACGAGGACGCCGCCCTCGGCCTGATCGAGGACTTCCACGCCCTCGCCCCGATGCTCGCCGAACTCGACGAACGCGACCGCAAGATCATCCACTGGCGGTTCGTGGAGGAACTCACCCAGGCCCAGATCGGTGAACGTCTCGGTGTCTCCCAGATGCACGTCTCCCGGCTGATCTCCCGCCTCCTGGCCCGCCTGCGGGAAGGCATGCTCAGCACCGTCTGACGTGCGAAGGCATGCTCAGCACCCTCTGACGGTCGAGGGCCCGGCAGCCGGACGGCAGCCGGGCGTCCCGCGGAGCGGGGGACATGTCGGGTGTAGTGCCTCACTTTTGCGAGGGTGACTGTCTGCATCCTCCATGATGCGGACGCTCTCACCCCCGCCCTCGGGCCGTCTCATCCGGCACTACGGTGCGACACCACCCGGCCGCGTGTGTCGCGTACCGCACCAAGTGCCTGCTGCCCGAGACACGGTCCCTTGCCTCTCTCAGCCACCGTGTGGCGGACAGAGCCGTCGGCACGTTCCCGTGTCCGCCGGGGACCTGCGGGTGCGGGCCTGGTGGCGACTTGAGCGACGGCCATGGACGGGAAATCGCCGGCATGGTGGCGGGCGAGAAGGCCGATGAGCAGTTGAGGCGAGACTCGGTGCCTGCGTGTTCGGCCCTCGGCGATCCGTCGAAAGGGGCCTTCCCGGAGTCACGCCGGGCAGGGGCGGGGTCTTCTCCTCCCGGACTCCTGTACCAAGAGGCCGGCTTCTTGTACGCGCTCCGCCCTCGACGCCGCCCGTGCGGGCCGGCTTTACCTGACAGAGCTGGGCATGGACCGCGGTGAGCAAGGGCGCGGACGACCATGCGGCGGGCCGTCGCGGCAGCGTGTCCATCGGTGACCGAAGCCGTTTCCGGTTCTCAGCGGCCAGATGCGGCAACTCGCAGTGCGCTACGTCTCGTTCTGCGGCAGGGTCGCCAGGGGGCGCCTACCTGTGGCCGAGCGGCCCCGCCGACCGGCCCGGGAACCGCCCCGGTGAGCGGCTTTCGTGTGCCGCCGGGAGGACCATCGGTCTGTGGGACCGCGGGTACGGCGTGCCTTCGCTTCACCGTGCGGCGCCGGCCGGCTCGCGCGGATCCTGCGGTTCGCCATTGTGTCAGGGTGCCGGTCGGCTCACAGGAAGCGCCGGATCGGGGTGACGGCGGCTTCCTTGGCGCGTTGCAGCACTGCCCGTCGTCTCCATCGAGTGAGCTCGATGCCCACGCTGTGGCGCAGGTCCGCCTCGTAGTCGCGGTCGAGGGAGGCGGTGAACTCCTCGTCCAGGACGGCGAGCATCACTTCTTCGTCGTGGTCCATGGACCGGCGGTTGAAATTGGTGGAACCGATGAGAGAGGCGACCGAGTCCACGGTGATGATCTTGGCGTGCATCATGGTCGGCTGGTACTGGCGGATGTGCACGCCGGCCTGCAGCAGACGCGTGTAGTGGTGTTGACCGGCGAGCTGGCAGGCGCGCTGGTCGGTGTGGGGGCCGGGCAGCAGGATCTCGACACGCACGCCGCGACGTGCGGTCTGGCACAGCAGGTCGATGAAGTAGGCGTCAGGGGCGAAGTAGGCGGTGGCCAGCCGGAAGCGTTCGTCGGCGGAGGTGAGCATGACCCGGATGAGGGTTTGCATGTCCTGCCAGCCGATGCTTGCGGAGCCGCGCACGACCTGCACCACCGACGAGCCGGCCTGCGGGTGTTCCGTGAAACGGTCGCGGTCATCGAAGAGTTCGTCATGACACTCGGCCCAGTTCTGCGCGAACGCGGCGGCGATGCCGTCCACGGCCGGGCCGCGCACCTGGACGTGGGTGTCGCGCCACTCGGCAGGGTTGCGGGCATTGCCGCTCCATTCCTCCGCGATGCCGACGCCGCCGGTGAAGGCGGTGTGTTCGTCGACGATGAGGGCCTTGCGGTGGCAACGGTGGTTCTGTTTGAACGGTGACAGCCACACGGGTTTGCGGAACCAGGCCACCTGCACGCCCGCGTCGCTCATGAGGTCCAGCAGCCGCCGCTCGATCTCCTTGGCGCCGAAGCCGTCGAGCAGCAGTCGCACGCGCACCCCCGCGCGGGCGCGGTCGGCCAAAGTGACGGCGAAGTCGTGGGCGATCTGACCCCGCCAATACACGAACGTCATCATGTCGACGGTGTGCCGAGCCGAGCGGATCGCCCCGAGCATCGCGGGGAAGATCTCATCACCGTTGCGCAGGGGCACCAGGTCATTGCCTTCGGTGGCGGCCACGCCGATCAGTCGTTCCAGGCGACGGCGCAGGCGCTGCTTGCGCGCTGCTGCGTCAGGCGCGGTGTCGCGCGCAGGGGATGCCGGTATGCCGTCGAGTTTCACGCCGAATCTCCCACTGGACCATGAAGACAGAACATCACGGGCGCTGGGCGAGCCCGAACAACCACGTTCCCGGCCGGCACCGCGGTACTCCAGCAGCCTGCCTGGACCGAGCCCACCGCCACCGCGACGCCAGCCGCACGGTCTTTGCTGAGGACGCCACTCAGGCGATCACCGTCGTGTCGTCCCGACGCTCTTTTGACGCTGTTGGTTGCGTGCGGGGCAGGCCGACCGGTTTTCAGGAATGCGCGACGTGGCACGTGTCCTGGTTCAGGGGAGACCTGCCGAGGGCAAGGGCTCACGCCGTCCTCGGCGCCCCTGCGCCCTGCTGTCGCCGGGTGGAGGGGCGGCCAGGCCGGTGGGAGAAGCGGACGGCGAGCAGGGCCCGGTCGTCGGGAAACGCCGCTTCGGGCTGGTGGTGCAGGAAGCGGTCGCACAGTTCGGTGATGTCCAGGTCGCTGGTGGTGCGGGCCAACTCGGTCAGCCGTTGCATTCCTACGGCGAGGTCTTCGCGGCGGCGCTCGATCAGCCCGTCGGTGTACAGCAGCAGCGTGTCGTTCTCGGTCACGGTGGTGTCGGCCTGCCGGTAGCGGATGCCCCGGACTGGGCCGAGGGGCGGGGAGGTGGCGTGGTTGAGGTAGGTGCTGGAGCCGTCGGCGTGGATGAGCAGCGGCGGCGGGTGGCCGGCGGTGGCGTAGGTCAGGGTGCGGGTTCGGCGCTCGAAGACCAGATAGCAGGCGGTGGCCATCTGCTCCGGGTGGTAGCGGCCGAGGAAGGTGTTGACTTCGTCGAGGACGGCGGCGGGGTCGGTGCCGCAGCGCGGCACGATGTTGCGCAGGGCGGCGGTGATCTGTGCCATGACGGTCGCTTCGTGCAGTCCGTGGCCGGCGACGTCGCCGATGCTCAGGCCGATGTGATCGGCGTCCACGTCGTAGACGTCGTACCAGTCGCCGCCGACCGACAGCAGGTCACTGCCCGGGGCGTAGCAGGTGGCCGTCTCCAGGCCGGGAAGCTGTGGCAGCCGGGGCAGCAGGTTGAGCTGCAGGCGTTCGGCGACCCGGTGCTCGTGTTCGTGAAGGCCCGCTCGGCGCAGGGCCTGGGCGATCTGTTGGGCCACAGCCGTCACATGCTCGGGAGCGGTGGAGCTGTCTGAGCCGTAGACGATCAGCATGCCCAGGTGGACGCCGTCCGCCTCCAGCGACAGGGCAAAGGGAACCGCGTCCGCGGCTTCACGAGCGAGCGGGCGGTCCGAGGAAGACGGCCGGTCCAGGTCGGTCCAGCCGCCCGCGCCGGCCGGAAGGCCGTTGTCCTCCGGCTGCAAGGGCGGTACCAGCCGTGCCGAGTGCAGATAGAGCTCCGCCGCGGTGGCCCCCAGGGCGGCCGGCGCCGCCTCGCTGACGGCGCGGGAGACCTCCGCGAGGGTGATCGCGGCGGCCAGGGCGGCGGTCAGGTCGTACAGGTGCTGCAACTGGGCCCGGGCGGTCTGTTCGGCGGCCAGCAGCCGCGCCCGGTCCACTTCGGTGGCTCGGCGGAAGGCCACCTCCCGGTTCAGCGCCTCCACCTGCTGGCTGAGCATGACGAACCGGTCGGACGTCCCGGCCTCGACGAGATGCAGCTGAACGGCCGGCTGCGGGCCGTCCCACCAGGCGGCCCGAGCCCCGTGACAGAGGAAGCGCCGCGTGCGGCCGTCGGCGTCCTTGAGGACCAGCGCGCCGGGCACGGGACTGCCGCTGCGCAGCCACCCGGCCAGCTGCTGACGCAGCAGCGGGGTGTCGTCGGGCCGTAGATCGAACACGCTGGCGCCCGGGCGCAGCCGGTCGTCACAGCGGCCGGCAGCCGGGTTGGCGGCCAGCACGCGGCCGTCGGCCCCGCACAGCAGCACCGGATGGGGCAGCGGTCTGGTGATGGCCCTGAAGAGGCCGAGGGTCATGGAGCCACAGCCCGGTCGCCGAAGTACTCACGGCCGCTCACCGTCTCGACGTCCACGTCGGGGACCAGGTGCACCGCCACCCGGCAGCCGGCGTCGCCGCGGGCGATGGTCTCCCCCGGCTCCACCCTCGCACAGCCCAGATTGCGGGCGGCCTTGGTGCCGAAGACGTTGGACGTCATCATGCACATCGACTCCCGGTCCACCACCTTCTCAGCGAACGGGCACACCCGGTTGCCCAGCACGATCTTCGTCTCGTCGTGCTCGATGACGTAGAAGTCACCGTTGATGCGGCGCTCGAGGTCCACCAGCGCCTCGGCGACCTGCTCACCCGTGAGCCGGTCGGTTCCCAGTGCCTTGAGGTACATCTCGTCGATCTGCGTGCCGACGGCCTGCCCCACGAGGCTGACGTGGCCGGACGCCTCCTCCAGGCCGATCACCGACTCCGGCGACGTCGCCGGCTCACGCACCAAAGTCCGCAGGAACACGTCACGGTCCAGGGGAATCTCCACATCCGAAACCTGTTCCATGCCCGCTTCCTCGCCCTCGGGCCCCGGCGGCGGAGCGACCGGCGTGGCCTCATGTCGTGTGACGGGATGATTCTGCCAGCGCCCTCCAGCCCGCCACCACCAGTCCCGTCGACAGCGGCGATCAACCCTTCACAGGATCGGCCCGTCATCCGACGGACACAGATGGTTCACCAGGCGGTCAGGGGTAACCCGACAGACGACTGCGACCGGCTGTACGCAGCGCCAGCCGGCGGCAGAGCAGGGCCGCCACCCAGGTTGGAGGAACCTCGTGAACGTCGAATCGACCATCCCATCCTGCGAGTCGCGTTTCCCCGCTGTCACGGCGAGCATCGCGGCCGCCCGGCACTGGGTCCGCGACTGCGTGGAAGGTTTCGGCGGTCCGCCGCACCAGCACCGGATGACCCAGACCGCCGAACTGCTCGTCTCGGAAATGATCACCAACGCCATCCGCCACGGCGCCGGCCCACCCCTGATCAGACTCACCTGGAACGGCCGGCTGCTACGCATCGCGGTCAGCGACTACAGCGACCGCCGGCCGCGCATGCGTGTCACCAAGAACACCGAGCCCGGCGGCTTCGGCATGCAGCTCCTCGAACGGCTCGCGTACCGCTGGGGCGTCACCCCGCGCCACCCCGGCAAAACGGTCTGGGCCGAAATCAGCCTCGCTCCCTGAGCTCGCCCTCCCCCTGAGCGGGAGTCAGCATGGGCGCCACTACGGGAGGACACCCACTCGGTCGCATGAGTTCCGTCA
This sequence comes from Streptomyces sp. NPDC031497, assembly GCF_055580905.1. Lineage (NCBI taxonomy): Bacteria > Bacillati > Actinomycetota > Actinomycetes > Kitasatosporales > Streptomycetaceae > Streptomyces > Streptomyces sp. NPDC031497. The sequence goes on along the minus strand of NZ_JBVIKO010000001.1, from coordinate 703,717 downwards.
GCTCGCCTCACCGGGACCCGCGCAGGCCAGGCCCGGCCCGATTCCCACGCCCGGCCGGACTGGGCGTCCGTGATGTCTGACCGAGTATCGTACAAAGTGATCGGTGGAGCCGCCGTGCGGCCGAGCCCGGGGAACTGGGGGCAAGAGCGTGGATGTCGTACCTGGCGTGGGCGGGCGCCCCGCCGTGCCGCCACGTGGTGCGGTACTGCAGATCGATCCGTTGCCTGACAGTTCGGGGCTGGGGGCGATAGGGGAGATCAGCATGAACACACGGTCCGTATGGCAGCAGGCGCTGAATCAGCTGGTCGAGCGTCGCACGGATGTGCTGCACGTGGATCTGTCCCGGGTGAGGTTCGTGGATGTGGCCGGTGTGACGGACCTGGCGGTCACCGCCCAGCGTCTCCCCGAGGGGCAGCGGATCGTGCTTCACCGACCACCGCCGCAGTTGCCACGCATCCTCGAGCAATTCTGGCCCGATATCGCCGCGATCGAGGTGGCCGCGTGATGAGCACAGCCACCTCGCACGAGCCGTTCGTTCACCCGGCTCTCTTCTACCGCGGCACGGACCAGTACATCGAGGGCACGGTTCCCTTTTTGCGGGAAGGGCTGGACGCCGGTGAGCCCGCAGCCGTCGCCGCTCCGCCGGATCGCCTGGAGCTGATCCGCGAGGGGCTGGGGGAGCGAGCAGCGGAGGTGCGCTTCATCGACATGACCCAGGCCGGCCGCAACCCCGGCCGCATCATCCCCAGCGTGCTGCGCAAGTTCGCCGACGCCCAGCCGAGCGCCCGCCGGGTCCGCATCATCGGCGAGCCGATCTGGCAGGGTCGTTCCGCCGTCGAGTACCCGGCGTGCGTCCAGCACGAGGCGCTGATCAACACCGCTTTCACCGGGCGCGCGGTGACCATCCTGTGCCCCTACGACGCCGGGCAGCTGGACAAGCAGGTCCTCAGCGACGCCCTGGCGACCCACCCGGTCGTCATCGATGCCGATGGCCAGACGCAATCCACCGCCTATGGCCCCGAGCAGATCATCGCCCGCTACAACGAGCCACTGCTCGCCCCCCTCGCAGCCGCGGTCCGCCCGTTCGCCGCCCAGACACTGCCCGACACCCGCGACTTCGCCGTGTCCCAGGCGCGGTCCCTGGGCGTGTCCGGCGTGAGCCTGGGAGATCTGGAACTCGCGGTGGCGGAGCTGACCACCAACAGCGTCATCCACGGCGCCGGTTCGGGGACACTGCGGATCTGGGCCGAGAGCGGCCGGATCGTCTGCGAGGTCCACGACGGCGGACAGCTGACCGATCCCCTGGCCGGCCGCCGCCCGCCGAATCCCACGCAGCCCGGCGGCCGTGGACTCCTGCTCGTCCACCAACTCGCCGACCTCGTCCGCGTCCACACCGGCCCCGACGGCACCACCATTCGCTGTTACCTCCCCAGCTGACCACGGCCAGGTGGCGGGCCCGCTCAACACAGCACAGGTATGGGTACGGGAGTACGGGGTAGACGCGGCGCCGTCGGCCGCTTTGCAGGCGGTAGCGGTCGGCTCGAACTTTGGGAGGGCACAGCATGGCAGTCATGAGCATTCCGGCGGCACAGGACGCACGAACGAGCGAGCTGCCGGAGGTCGCCGACCCCTCCCGGGTGGCGCCCAAGGACGCTCGCCAGCTCTCCCGGCTCTTCTTCGAACAGCTGACGGTCCTGGAAGAGGGCACCCCCGAGTACAGCTACGCCCGCGGAACGCTGATCGAGATGAACATGTCCCTGGTCCGATACGCGGCCGGCCGTTTCCGCAGCCGCGGCGCGGAGGAGATGGAGGACATCGTCCAGGTCGGCATGATCGGCCTGATCAAGGCCATCGACCGGTTCGAGCTGACGCGCGAAGTGGAGTTCACCTCGTTCGCGATCCCCTACATCGTGGGCGAGATCAAGCGGTTCTTCCGCGACACCACCTGGGCCGTGCACGTGCCGCGCCGGCTGCAGGAAGCCCGCGTCGAACTCGCCCGCGCCACCGAGGAACTGCGGAGCCGGCTCGGCCGCACGCCCACGGTCCAGGAGCTGTCGGAGCTGATGAGCCTGTCCGAGGAAGAGGTGCGGGAGGCTCGTCTGGCCGCCAACGGCTACAACTCCTCCTCCCTGGACGCCGCGATCGGCGGGAGCGAAGACGGCGAGAGCGCCCTGCAGGACTTCATCGGTGCCGAAGACCAGGCGCTGGAACTGGTGGAAGACTTCCACACCCTGGCCCCGCTGCTCGCCGAACTCGATGAGCGGGACCGGCAGATCATCCATATGCGGTTCGTGGAAGAACTCACCCAGGCCCAGATCGGCGAACACCTGGGCGTGTCCCAGATGCACGTCTCCCGACTCCTGGCACGGACCCTGAGTCGCCTGCGTGAAGGCATGCTCACCCACCGCTGAGGCCCACCGGCAACGCGATGCCAGGTCCGCAAGGTCCGTCGGCGGATGCCGTCCAGAACCGGGCGACCGCGCTGCCGTCGAGGTGGGCGGCAGGCGTCGGTCGATGAAGGCGGCGGACGACATGTGGATGACTCTGGGGGCAAGCCGCTGAAGGGCCAGGCTTCCGAAGCTCCGTCAGCTCGGAGCGTGCCCTTTGCCGAGTGCGTCAGCCGTGCGGTCGCCGAGCTGGGGGGTGAAATGGGTTGCCCGCGCCTTCTCGCGGCGGAACGCGTGGGCGATGGCGCGCGCCTCGATGCCTGCCTGTCGAAGGACACCCGTGAGGGGATTGGTGTATCCGGCGAAGTAGAGACGTGAGGCTTCGGGATGGGTCTGTGCCCCTACGGCGAGGGGTTGCCCGTCATCGTCGAGTACGCCCAGGGACCCGACCAGGTCGTGCAGGTTGGGCCGGTACCCGGTGGCGGCGATGACCGTGTCGGGCCGCAGGCGGGTGCCGTCGGCCAGTAACACGTCGGGACCGTCGAACGCCTGGACGGCCGAGACCGGCTCGACCTGCCCGGACCGGACGGCGTCCACGAAGCCGTGGTCGAGCACCGGGTTGACCCCTTCGCGGGCATTGCGGGTGTACAGGCCCGTGCGGGGCCGCGGCAGTCCCCGTGAGGTCAGGTCGGGCACCGCGAGACGTTGCGTGAGCAGGGAGGTGCGGTCGCGCCATGCGAGCGGGAGGGCCTCCGTCAGCCGGCCGGCCGCATGCCATCGGGCGCTGGAGCGGGGCAGGATGTTGGGTGGGGTACGGACCGCGATCCGTACCCGTTCGGCTCCGGCTCCGGCCAGGACGCTCGCGATCTCTGTACCGCTGTTACCGGCGCCGACCACCAGGACGTGCTGCCCGCGGTAGGGGGCCGGAGAGCGGTAGTGGGCCGAGTGCAGCAGCGCGCCGGTGAAGGTCGAACGCCCGGGCCAGTCGGGGATGCTCGGGGTGTGGCAGCGGCCGGTGGCCACCACGACCGCGCCGGTGGGCACCGGACCGTCCGGGGTATGGACCAGCCACTGTGCTTTCGAACCTGGCTCGGCCCGCTCGATGCGCTGCACCGGGGTGGCCACCCGGACGTCGAGCCGATGATGGACGACGTAACCCTCCAGGTAGCGCACGTAGTCGTCCCGGCTCACCCACCGGCCCGCCTGGCGCGGCACCGACAGGCCGGGGAGTTTCGACGTGCTGGGAGTGGTGTGCAGGCGCAGGTGGTCATAGCGCTGCGCCCAGCTCGCTCCCACGCGGTCCGACCGTTCCATGATCACGGCCGGCTCTCCGGAGCGGTTCAGTAGCGCGGCGGCCGCCAGGCCGTGGGGGCCGGCTCCGATCACGATCGTGGGAGCGCTGAGGTCTCGCTGTGGTGTCGTGGGCATCGCCTCCTACAACGGCAGACCGAGGCGCACGTCACGCCCAACTGACGGGTGTGGAACAGCGGGTGACCGCCGTTACACCGGCGGTACGGAGTCGTTGGACACCGGGCAGTAGACCTTGCGGGGGATCGGTCCGCCCCAGGGCCGGGCCGTCCGGGCAGGACGCGGCTGAGCGGTCATGAGCCTGGCAAGCCAGGGGACATGAGCCTGCGCGGCCCCGGACTCCGTGGCGGGCCTTTCCTGCGGGTCGGCTCGCTCCACCTGTCCGATCCTTCGAGGGGCTCATGTGCAGGCAGTGACGACGCGCCACCGGTCACACCGGCCACGGCTGATGATCAGCGGAGTCTGCAAGGGGTACGGCGGCAGGCAGGTCCTGCGCGAGGTGGATCTTGATGTGTCTGCCGGGACGCTGGTGGGAGTCGTCGGCGAGAACGGGGCGGGGAAGAGTACTCTGCTGAAGATCGCCGTGGGACACGTCGCACCGGACCGCGGAACGGTGACACGGACCGGGACGGTGGGGTACTGCCCGCAACGGGCGGTACTGAACGACGCGTTCACCGTCGGACAGCATCTGCGGTTGTTCCAGATGGCCTACCGGCTGCCGACACTGGAGCGCGCCGACGAGCTGATGGAGCAGCTGGCGCTGACCGGCTGCCGGCGACAGCAGGCCGGCGAACTCAGCGGCGGAACGCGACAGAAGCTGAACCTGCTGATCGCTCTCATGCACGATCCGCAGTTGCTGGTCCTGGACGAGCCCTACCAGGGCTTCGACTGGGACACCCATCAGCGGTTCTGGACCCTGGCCGCCGACCTGCGTGATCAGGGCCGGTCGATCATCGTGGTCTCTCACCTGCTGCACGACCTGCACCACTTCGACGCGATCGCTCACCTGCGCCAGGGGCGTCTGCACTTCGAGGAGACCGACCGATGAGGCTCTCCTGGACGGCATTCACCGAACTGCTGCGCTGCACTCTGCTGGGCCACCTGCGCAACCGGCTGGCCCTGGTTCTGGCGGTCGCGTTCATCCCGGTCTGGATCGCCGTGGCACGCCTGTGCACCTCCGGCCAAGTGGTGCGCATCCGGCTGGACGCCATCAGCACGCCCGTCTCCGCCCCGGCCAGCCAGGCCGGCCAGGTGGCCAGCGCGCTGGGCGCCATCACCATGGTCGCCGGCTTCATCGCCTTCACCGAGACCTTCCAATCGCGGGAGACGGACCGTCGTCTGCTGCTGGCCGGCTACCCCCGGCTGCCGATACTGCTGGCCAAACTTGCCGCCGTCGCCCTCACCGCCGCCCTGCTGGCCTTCTACACCACGATCCTGCTGTGGATCTCCCTGCCCGTACGCCACACAGCACCCCTGGCGCTGGCCCTTGCGGGCGCCGGCCTTGCCTACGGCGGCATCGGTCTTCTGCTCGGCTCCCTGGTCCGCGGCGAGCTGGAGGGCTTCTTCCTCATCATCATGCTCAGCCTGGTCGACACCGGCCTGCAGAATCCCGTCTTCAACACGCTCATGGACGTGGCGGGCGTGTCCGCGCTTCCTCTGTACGGCGTGAACCAGCTGGCGCTGAGCTCAGCCCTCACCCCGCACATCCCCTGGTCCCACGGCCTGCTCTCCCTCACCTGGTCCGCAGCGACCGGTGCCCTGGCGCTGCTCGTCCTCCACACGCACCGCCCTTCCCGCCCCCCGTGGTCCCGCAGAACGAGAGTCCAGACAGAGCGATCACGGTGATGTCGTGCTGTGCCGAGTCCGCCGTCGAAGGTGATGACCATACGCCGGAGCCGACCTGGGCACCGTGACGCCGATACCGCGAGCACCGCAGGACCTGCCGTACGCCTTCACCACACAGCTCCTCCTGGCCGCCCCCGACCTGCATGCCCACGATGCCCGTCCTCCGCGGCGAACCGGGCACGCGGACACCGCGTTCCGGCCCCGCTCACCGGCGGGGCAGTGCGGGGCTCGCACAGCGCGAAGTTCTCGCGCGGCGGAGGGAGGCGTTCGAAGCCTCAGCCCACCGGCTCGGGAGCTTCGACAGGCTCCCGTTCCGCCCACTCGATCTGACTCACGCGCGGGTCAGGCGGGCCCTACGAGAGGGGGTGTGCGCAGCGCGATCATGGCGACGTCGTCATCGTTGTCGCTGGGGCGGACCTGGTCCAGCAGCAAGTCGCAGAAGGAGTCGAGGGGGCGGTGGGCGAGGGAGGCCGCGTGTCGGCGCAGCCGGTCAAGCCCGTGATCGATGGAGTGGTGCGGGGATTCGACCAGTCCGTCGGTGTAGAGCAGGAGCGTGGCCTGGGGTGGCAGGACGGTGACGGCGTCGGGGCGAGGTCTGGTGACTCCGGTTCCGAGGAGTATGCCGTGCGCCTCGTCGAGGTAGCGGGTCTGACCGTCGTGGGTGATGAGCAGGGGCGGCGGGTGGCCGGCGTTCGTCCAGCGTAGGCGCCACAGTGTGTCATTCCCGAGGGTGAGCCTGGCGAGGATCATGGTGGCCATGGGTACCTCGGCTATGTGCATCACGGCATCGTCGAGCCGTGTGACGACGGCGCTGGGTGCGGCCTCGGGGTGGGACCAGGCGAAGGCGCGCAGCATGTTGCGGACCTGCGCCATGCCGGCTGCGGCGTCGAGATCGTGTCCGACGACGTCGCCGATGGCCAGTGCGTGGGCGTGGGCGGCCAGAGCGAAGGCGTCGTACCAGTCACCGCCCACGGATGAGGCGTCCGGAGCGGGTACGTAGCGCGCGGCCATCTCCAGCCCGGGCAGGACGGGCAGCTGGGGCAGCAGGTGGCGTTGCATGGTCTCGGCGACTTTGCGCTGGCGCTGGTAAAGGCGCGCGTTGTCCAGCGCCAGGCCCGCCCGGCGGGTGAGGTCCTCCAGCAGCGGCAGGTCGGCAGGGGTGAAGGCGTCATGACGCTGGGCGCGGCCCAGGGTCAGGGCGCCGAGTACGTCCCGCAGTCCGCGAATGGGCGCGATGACGGCGGAGTGCATACCTGTCGCGGTGAACAGACGCTGCTGCTCGACCGCTATGCCGGAGTCGGGCGGACCTTGGTAGGTGGCGGGGCCGGCGAGGGAGGAGGCGGCGCCGCGCAGGGCCCGTGACAGGGGCATCGGTGACTCTGCCGGCACGGGAGGCATCGGGCCCTGCAGGTCGTCCCGCTCGACGAGAATGCCGTCCTTGTGCTCCATCACGAGAACGCGTCGCACTTCGTCACGTTCGGTGAGCAGGTCGAACACGGCCCAGTCCGCGAGCCGGGGCACGGTCAGGGCCGCCAGTCGGCGCAGCGCCTCGTCCGCGTCCAGGGTGGATGTGAGCTGCGTGGTCGTCTCCGCCAGCAGGGACAGGCGGTCCAGTTCCGTCAGCGGCGCGGAGTGCCCGCCGTCGGTGTGGCGCACGTCCCCTGGCTTCGGCTCGTACAGCATCGCCAGCGCACCTGTCCCGCCCGGAACGGGTGAGTAGGGCGTGACCAGCCAGGACAACTGGAGGAGAGTGCCGTCCCCGCAGGCGAACCACTCGGCGTCACCGTGTCTGGTGTCCCCCGTGAGGATGGCCTTCCTTATCCGGCAGCGCGTGCGCGGCACCGAGTGCCCGTATCTGTCCCGGTGCAGCAGGTCGTGGAAGTCCTGACCGACGAGTTCTGAGGCTGCTCTGCCCAGCAGGCTTTGGGCCGCGCCGTTGACCGCGACGATGAGGCCATCGTCATCGACCACGATGGCGGACGCCCGCAGGTTTTCCAGCGTTACGTCGAGCAGGGCGCCAGAACGCGCCTGATGCCCGGACAGGGGAACAATTTCCCTGCCGGGAGCGGCGACGTCGTCCATGTTTCTCCTCTGTTCAAGTCCGAATCGAGTCGAGTACCCCAACCGGATTCCGGCATGCATCGAAGGCTCGCCTTTCCTGCGGTGACTGCTCGAGCACATCCTGGTGGTGCAGGAAGAAGCTGTCCTTGAAGTCCCGAATGCCGGTCGCGAGTGATCAGGAGGAATGGACTGTTGGTCTTGACGCTCTCGGCGCACGCACGCGGAGCAATGAGCCGGAAAACGGTCCCTGAGCTGGTGTTCTTCGTGACTCGTCTGGGACGGCCTCTTTTTGATGACGCATCATGTGGAGTGCGTGGCGATTCTGGAGCCGGCCGAGAAGTGCGTCTGGCCTGCTGCTTTGCATTCCAGGTGGTCGATTGAGCTGCAGTTTCAATCGCTGACGCGGGTCTCGCGGACGACGTGGCGATGCGGAATGCAGAATTTTGCCGCTCCGATCATGCTCGAAATCGGAGGTCCTCACGGATCTCTGCGGCCCGGGCCGTCGGCACGGCACGGACTCCGGCTCAGGCGTCCTGTTGCACCTCCTCAGCGGCGGCGCGGGCGCTGCTACCTCGGTCCCACGCACCTTGGAACGGAGTGGGCGGCCCGACCGGGTCACAAAGGACCGCGCTGTGGTCCGGGATCTTGAGTGCCTGGTATCACCTCGCCACCTAGATACCAGTCCGGTATCATCGCTGTATGGCGATGACACTCCGACTCCCCGACGACCTTGACGCGAAGCTCACCGAGCGTGCTCGTCGGGAGCGCCGCAGCAAGCAGGAACTTGCCATTGAGGCCATCCGCGACGCCCAGAATCGGGCCGAGCTGAAGGTCGATGACGTCCTGGCCGAGCTCATGGACAGCGATGCGGAGATCCTGGACTACCTGAAGTGACCGGAGTGCGCCACATCCAGATCGACGAGATCCTGGCCATCGCGCGCACGGTCAACGGTACCGAGCACAGCGTGCGTGACATGGGACTTCTGGTGTCGGCGATCGAACGGCCACGGACGAACGTGTTCGGAGCCGAGCTGTATCCCACGCTGCACGAGAAGGCGGCGGCACTGCTGCACTCCGTTGCCCGCAATCACGCGCTGATCGACGGCAACAAACGCACCGCCTGGCTTGCCATGCGCGTCTTCCTGCGGTTCAACGGCGTCAGCGCCACTACCGCCCCGCCACCCGTCTCCGTTGCCGGCCCGTTCGTCGAGGAAGTCGCGCAGGACAACATCGATGTACCGACCATCGCCAAGCGCCTGTCGGTCTGGTTCCCCGTTTCCTGACGTCCGAGGAGCGCCTTCCCGCCTGAGGTGGCGGTCAAGGGAGGTTGAGCGGTCGGCTTCCCGACCCCGCCCCTCTTTTCCCTGCGGCCACGGAACACGGGCCGTCCGTGCCCTTCGCGCGCGAATGTCCCCCCGCCGTGCGAGGCGGGTCAGCGCGGCGGGCGTGCCGGATTCCACAGGCCCGGGATGCCGCCGGTCGTCCCTGGGGTCCGGTTTCCGCCCTGGAAACCGCGTCCGACCTGCCGACGGCGGGCCGGTACCAGCCCGCACCGGAGCTCAGGTGCTCGCGTCCACCGCTTCGGTCCGGGCCTGCTTCGGCCGGGTGGCCATGGCCCTCAGGGTCTCGAAGGCGGTCGCCGTCGGGCTCGCCGGTTCGGCCTGGTAGACCACCAGCTGCTGGTGCGGGGCCCCGTTGACCGTGAAAGCCGCGAACCTGATGTGCAGGTCCCCGACCTGAGGGTGTTTGAGGTGCTTGCCCTCCTGGGACTTGCCCTTCACGTCGTGCAGCTGCCAGAGCGCGGCGAACTCCGCGCTCCGGGCGGACAGTTCCGCCACGACCTCGGCGATGCGGACGGACTCGGGGTCATGGCCGTAGGCGGCCCTGATCTCGGCGACGCAGGAGTGCGCGGCCCGCTCCCATTCCTGGTAGAAGTCGCGTCCCGCCGGGTCGACGAACACCATGCGCGCGAGGTTGTCGAACTGGTCGAAACCGCTGTGGAGGGCCGTGGCCAGGGAGTTGCCCGCCATGATGTCCAGGGCCGGCCCCACGACGAAGGCCGGAGTGTGATCCCATCCTTCCATCAGCTGCAACAGCTGCGGGCTGACGTCCGTCTCGCCCCAGTCGTGGGGGCGCTGTGAGGCGGCGAGGCAGAGGCGGTTGAGATGGTCGGTGGACTCCGCGTCCAGTTTCAGCGCCTGCGCCACGGCATCGAGGACCTGCGGGGACGGGCTGTTCTCACGCCCCTGTTCCAGCCTGATGTAGTAGTCCGAGCTGACTCCGGCGAGCAGCGCGACTTCCTCTCTGCGCAGTCCCGGCACCCGGCGCCGCCCGTGTTCGGGCAGACCGACGTCATGTGGCTTCAGGGCTTCTCTGCGGGCTCGGAGAAAATCACCCAAAGGCGTCCCATTGCTCATGCGGCAAGACTAGATGGATTTCGTCCGGTGAGAAGTGCCGGGCGCCCAGAATCGCATCAGGTCGCGTGATCGTCGCAGAGGGTGATTCCCCGCCCCGGAGTGCCGAGGAGGGGAGGGCGACCGAGATGTCAGGCCGTGGTCCGGCACCGTCCTGCCTCGTGGAGTCCGTAATCCTGGGTGTAATGCACCCACCGTCGGCGGGACTTTTCCGGGTGTTCTCCGCCTAGCCTCGATGACATGGACAACGACACGCACCCCGGCTCGGTGGAAGGGCTGGGCCGGTTCCTCCGTGCCCGCAGAGAACGCCTGAGCCCCAGGGCGGCGGGACTGCCCGCCGCCGGCCGGCGAAGGGTGCCCGGACTGCGGCGCGACGAGGTCGCGACGCTCGCGGGCGTCAGCCTGAGCTACTACAGCCGGCTGGAGCAGGGTCGTGAACTCAGTCCCTCGCCCCGGGTCCTCGAGGCCATGGCCCGGGTGCTGCAACTCGGGGACGAGGACAAGCGGGAGCTCTTCCGGCTGGCCCAGCCGGCGGCCCGCCGTACGAAGGCGCCCGTCCGGGTCGAGCGTGTCCGGCCGCACCTGCGACAGCTGATCGAGAGCTGGACCAGGACACCGGCGTTCATCATCGGCCACGCCCAGGACCTGCTGGCCACCAACGCGTTGGCCGACGCCCTCTACCGCGACTTCGCCCAGCACGACAACGTCCTGCGCATGCTCTTCCTTGACCCCGCCGCGAAGACCTTCTACCGCAGCCCGGAGCGGGCCAGGCACCGGGCGGTCGCCGACCTTCAGCAGGCCGCCGCGAGCACCCCGGAGGACCCCCGCATCCTGGAGCTGGTCGGTGAGCTGTCGGTGCGCAGCGGCGAGTTCCGCGCCCTGTGGGCACGCGAGTACACCCGGGTCCCGCCCTACGAGACCAAGCAGGTGTACCACTCCGTCGTGGGCGACCTGGAGCTGCGGCACGAGGCCCTCAGCATCCGCAGCGCCCCGGGGCAGCAGCTCGTCGTCCTGCAGGCCGAGCCGGGCTCCCCCTCGGCCGACGGGCTGGCCCTGCTGGGCTCCGTCAGTGCGCCCGAAGTGCCGCACCAGCCGAACCCCGCGCACGGCAGCTGAGCCCCATCCTGGGTGCGGGACTCCCAGGAAAACCGCAGCCTTCATATCACCGTGGTGGAGGGACAGACTCGAATACGTCAACAAGAAATCCCCCCTCGAAGGGGAAAGCGACGAAAGAGGTTTTTCTCATGGCTACGTGGTTTGTCACCGGTGCCTCCCGCGGAATCGGCGCGGAAATCGCTCGTGCGGCTCTGGCCGACGGTAACAATGTCGTGGTCGCCGTACGAAATCCGGAGCGCGTACCGGACGATCTGAAGAGTTCCGACAAGGTCTTCGCGGTCGCCCTGGACGTCACGGACAACGACAGCATTCCGCAGGCGGTCGAGGCCGCCGTGGAGCGGTTCGGCGGTATCGACGTCCTGGTGAACAACGCCGGCCGCGGCCTGCTCGGCGCGCTGGAGGAGATCTCCGACGCGGAGGCCCGGTCGCTGTTCGACCTCAACGTCTTCGGCCTCATCAACGTCACCCGCGCCGTGCTGCCCGTGATGCGCAAGCAGGGTTCGGGCCGGCTGGTGCACATCGGATCCCGCTCCGGTTTCGAGGGCGAGCCGGGCGTCAGCCTGTACAGCGCCTCGAAGTTCGCCGTCGCCGGCATCAGCGAAGCGCTCTCCGCCGAAATGGCGCCGTTCGGAATCCAGTCGATGGTCGTCGAGCCGGGCGTCTTCCGCACCGACTTCCTGGACGCCAGCTCCCTGTCGGTCGCCGGGAACCGCATCAGCGACTACGACGACACCCCCGCGCACGTGACGCTCGACTGGATCGACCAGGCCAACCACGCGCAGCTCGGCGACCCCGTCAAGGGCGCCGCCCTCATCGTCGAGGTGGCCGCCGCCGACAAGCTGCCCACGCATCTCTACCTGGGGCGCGACACGCTGGAGCGGCTCGACGTCAAGTACCAGCAGGTGCAGGACGACCTCGCTCCGTGGCGCGAGAAGTCCGCGGCCACCGCGCACGACGACGCCGCCTGACGACGACGCCGCCTGACGCCGATGCCGCCTGAGGCCGACCCTCCGCCGGGTGTTCGGCCCGCCCGACCGGTTCGGGCACCCGGAGCCTTCCCCCTTTCCCTCCCCCTGTGATCAAAGAGATCGAGGTTTTGTGATGTCTGCTGCCCTGCTCACCGGTACCCCCCTGGCCGGCCGTGTCGCCGTCGTCTCCGGCGCCTCCAGCGGCATGGGGGCCGTCACCGCCGAGCGCCTCGCCGGACTCGGCGCGACCGTGGTCGTACTGGCCCGGCGCAAGGAGCGCCTGGACACGGTGGTCAAGAACATCGAGGCCGCCGGCGGCACCGCGCTCGCCCTGGCCGTCGACGTGACCGACCGCGCCGCCGTCCAGGCCGCCGCCGACCAGGTCGCCGAGCGCTTCGGCAAGGCCGACCTCGTGTTCAACAACGCCGGTGTCCAGCTGATCTCCGGCATCGAGGAGCTCAAGGTCGACGACTGGCAGCGCCAGATCGACCTCAACATCGGCGGCCTGATGAACGTGATCGCCGCGTTCGTCCCGCACCTGACGGAATCCGCCGCCGCGGGCAGGCCCGCCGACCTGATCAACACCTCGTCGATCGCGGCCACCCGCATCCTGACGAAGTTCTCCGTCTACTCCGGCACCAAGGCGTACATCAGCCACCTCACCCGGCTGCTGCGCGTCGAGCTGGGTCCCAAGATGGTCCGGGTGGCCACCATCGAGCCCGGCATGGTCGACACCGAGCTGCCGGACCACGTCACCGACCCCGACGCCTCCAAGCTGATGGCCGACCTCATCCACGACATCGACGTCCTGCAGAGTGCCGACGTCGCCGAGACCGTCGCCTTCATGGCCGCCGTCCCGCGCCACGTCAACCTCACCGAGATCACCATCCTGCCCACGGCCCAGGCCGTCTGACGTTCGTTCCGGCGTGGCGGGGGAGAGCGGCCCGGTGCCGTTCTTCCCCGCCACGTCTCCATCCGTAGCGAGGACCCGAGAGGACCCGACATGAACATCACGGTGATCGGACGAGGGCGGGTCGGCGGTGGCCTGGCCCGGCTGTGGGCGACGGCAGGCCACGAGGTCAGGACGCTGGGGCGGGACGGAGGAGACGCCTCGGACGCCGATGTCGTCGTCGTGGCCGTCCCCGGCCACCTCGTCGGCGAGGCGCTGCGTGGTGTCACCGGGCTGAACGGCCAGGTGACCATCGACGCGACCAACCTCTACACCGGGCGCGACGGCGACTTCCCGTCGCTGTCGCATCAGGTCAAGTCCGTCGTGGGCGGTCCGACGGCGAAGGCGTTCAACACGGTCTTCGCGTCCGCGTACGAGCTGATCGGCGAGCAGCGCGTGACACCGAGCAACCTGTACGCGGCCGAGCCGGGCGCGAAGGACGTCACCGCACGGCTCATCGCCGACGCCGGCTTCGACCCCGTGTACGTCGGCGACCTCGATCCGGGAGCCCGGCTGCTGGAGGACAGTTCCGGTCTCACGCGCGCGCTGGCCGGCCGGATCGGCCCGTTCTTCTACCGCTACGGCCGGCCCGGAGAGCTGTAGGCCCGCCGGTCGTAGGCCGTATCCCCGTGGCTCACGGTGCCGACTGGATGTCGCCGCGCGTGGAGGACGTGATGGTGTCGCCGTGTGCGAAGTCGCCGGGCGGGATGCCGGGATGGTGTCCGACGCCGGCCGACGGCACCGTGGCCGAGGGGCCGAGAGTGAGCCGGGAGACGATGCGGTAGCGGTCTCCGCGGTAGATCGAGTGGACGTACTCGACGGGCTGACCCGTGGTGTCCGAGGTGAGCCGCTCGAAGAGCAACGCCGGGGACAGTTCGGGCACGTCGAGCAGTGCGGCCTCGGCCCGGGTCACGACGGTCGGCTCGATCGCCTGTACGGCCTCCTGGACGTGCACGCCATGCTGTTCGCGCAGATGCTCGTACAGGTCGCCGGCCTCCAGTTCCGCGGCGGACAGGGTGGGGACCAGGTCGGCCCTGATGTGCAGGTGCTCGATGGCCATCGGGGCGCCGTCCACCAGGCGCAGCCGTGCCACGTACACGATCTCGGCCGCGGGGGAGATGCGCAGCCTGCGGCCCACGCGCGCGCCCGCCGGGATGGTGGAGAACTCCAGCAGGCGGCTCGACCAGGTTCCGGAGGCCTGGGGCACCGTCATGGCCTGCTGTCCGGAGACGAGTTCCTGGGTGATCTTCTCGGGCGCGACGAACATGCCGCGCCCGTGCTCCCGGACCAGCAGGCCCGCGGCGACCAGTTCGTCGACCGCCGCGCGCAGGGTCGGACGGGACACTCCCAGACGGGCACACAGGGTGCGCTCCGAGGGGATCGCGTCTCCCGGGCGCTGTGACTCGACCAGGTCGAGGAGGAAGTCACGCACTCGCTCCCGTTTGAGCACCGCACCCGGTTCGTCGGCCGTCATGTCGTACTCCCTCTTGCCCGCAACCCCAGTTGACCAGTTGACCAGTGGTCGCCTGTAACCGCCCTCTTGGTTCGGGAAGTGTAACGGCCCCCGTGCAGTGATCGTCCGGAATCCGACTGGATCGTGCGCCAAAGCCCGTTGATGCATGGGGGGTTGACGCCTCAATTGGTCTATGCCACCTTCGTCCCCACATCAAGAGGTGAGCTGTCCAGTGGACTTCACTGGTCAGGTGGTCAGGTCATGTCCTCCAGAGGTGAACCGTGAAGCTCCGCTTGTTTGCCGGTGTGTCCGCGCTCCTGATGACGGCCGGGCTCAGTGCCTGCACCAGCTCCTCCGATACCTCCGGCGACGGCTCCGGCAAGAGCACCACGATCGACGTGTGGCTGATGCGCGACAGCGTCTCGGCCCGGTTCCAGAACGAGTTCGTCAAGGGCTTCGAGGCCGCTCACCCCGAGATCAAGGCGAAGGTGCAGATCCAGGAGTGGGACGGGATCGGCGAGAAGGTCACGGCGGCCCTCGCCAGCAACGACGCCCCGGACGTCATCGAGACCGGCAACACCCAGGTCGCCCAGTTCGCGCAGAGCGGGGGACTGCTCGACCTCAGCGACAAGGTCGACGACCTCGGAGGGAAGAGCTGGCTCAAGGGCCTCGCCGAGCCCGGCGCCTACGAGGGCAAGCAGTACGGCATCCCCTACTACGCCGCCAACCGCGTCGTCATCTACCGCACCGACCTGTTCAGGAAGGCGGGCATCGACGCGACCGCCATCAAGACCCGCGACCAGTGGATCGCCGCCACCGGGAAGCTCGACACCGGTGGTACACAGGGCATCTACCTGCCCGGCCAGAACTGGTACACCCTCTCCGGCTTCGTCTGGGACGAGGGCGGTGACCTCGCCACCCGGTCCGGCGGCGAGTGGAAGGGCAGCCTGGACACCCCCGAGGCGATCCGCGGCATGGAGTTCTACAAGAAGCTCCAGGCCCTCGGCAGGGGTCCCAAGGACGCCGACGAGGCAAACCCCCCACAGGCGGACGTCATGGCCAAGGGGAAGGTCGCCCAGGTCGTCTCGACACCCGGTGGCGCCAACGTCGTCATCCAGAACAACCCCGCGCTGAAGGGCAAGCTCGGCTTCTTCCCGATCCCGGGGAAGACCGCCGCCACCCCCGGCGCCGTCTTCACCGGCGGCTCCGACCTCGTCATCCCCACCGCCTCCACCAAGCAGGACGCGGCCTACACCTTCATCAAGGAACTCACCGGCGACACCTGGCAGAAGAAGCTCGCACTCGCCATGAGCTACGTCCCGAACAAGACCACCCTGGCCTCCGCGGTCGCCTCCGACCCGGGCGCCGCGGCCATGGCGGTCGGCGCGGCCGAGGGCCACGCCACGCCCAACACGCCCGGCTGGGCGGCGGTCGAGGCCAAGAACCCGATCAAGGACTACATGACCGCCGTGCTCACCGGAGGCGATGTGCGGAAGGCGGCCACCACGGCGTCCGAGGCCATCACCGCAGCGATGAACTCCGGCTCCTGAACCGTCGTCGACACACGGGAAGGAGGAGTGCCGTGCCGGCAGTCCGAGAGCAGACCGCGTCCCGCCCCCCACTCACCACCCGGCCACCCCGACGGTCCGGCGCCGCGGGCAGGCGCCGCCCGTCGACGGCCGCCGGCCGCGGGATCTGGCCGTACCTCCTGATCGCGCCCGCCGTCCTCGGCACGCTCTACCTGCTCGTCTATCCCCTGGTCCGCGCCGTGGTGATCTCGCTCCAGGACTTCGGTCTGCGCCAGCTCATCCTGGGCGACGCGCGGTTCGTCGGATTCCGGAACTACGAGACACTGCTGGGCGACGACCGCTTCTGGGAGGTGGTGCGCCGCACCTTCCTCTTCATGGCGGTCGACGTCGTACTGATCATGGTCCTGTCCACCCTGGTCGCGCTCATGGTCGAGCGCCTCGGCCAGTTCGGCCGGACCGCGGTACTCAGCGCGCTCGTGCTGACCTGGGCGATGCCCGTCATCGCGGCGACCACCGTCTTCCAGTGGCTGTTCCACTCGGAGTTCGGCATCGTCAACGCGGTCCTGACCGACCTGGGGTTCGAGTCCTTCCACCGGTACCCCTGGTTCGCGCACGGTCCGGCCGCGTTCGCGATCGTGGTCGTCCTCGTCGTATGGCAGTCCGTGCCGTTCGCGGCGATCACCCTGTACTCGGCCCTCACCACCGTGCCCACCGAGCTGTACGAGTCGGCGCGGCTCGACGGGGCGTCGGGTCCGCGGATCTTCCGCTCCATCACCCTCCCGATCGTCCGGCCGATCTTCCTGCTGGTGCTGTCGCTCGAAGTGATCTGGACGTTCAAGGCGTTCGTCCAGATCTGGGTGATGACCAACGGCGGCCCCGGTGACGCGACCACGATCCTGCCCGTCTACGCGGTGCAGACCGCCCTGTCGCGCCAGCGCTACGACCTCGGCTCGGCGGCCTCCATGCTCACCGTCGTGCTGATGTCGGGCGTACTGGTCCTCTACTTCCGCCAGATGTTCCGCCAGGAGGACGAGCTCGCATGAGCACCACCCGGCCCCGCATCCGCCGTCTGCCCCTGAACGCAGCCGCCGTCCTCACGGTCGCGGTCTGCCTGTTCCCGGTCTACTGGATGGTCGCCACCGCGTTCACCCCGACCCGCGACATCCAGTCCGACAACCCCCGGATCATCCCGGAGAGCTGGACCCTCGACCACTTCCGCACCGCCGTCGGCGCCGCCGGCTTCGGCCTGTTCTGGCGCAACAGCATCCTCGTCACGCTCAGCGCCGTCCTGCTCGCCCTCGTCATCGCGCTCGGCGCGGCCTACGCGGTCGCTCGGATGCGGTGGAAGGGGCGCCGGCAGTTCATGCTCATGGTCTTCATCGCCCAGATGGCGCCCTGGGAGTCACTGATCATCCCGGTGTACATCATCTCCCGGGACACCGACATGCTCGACCGGCTGCCGACCCTGACCCTCGTCTACTTCATGATGACGCTGCCCTTCACCGTCATCGTGCTGCGCGGCTTCATCGGCACGATCCCCCCTGAGCTGGAGGAGTCCGCCCAGGTCGACGGCTGCACCCGGCTCGGCGCATTTCGGCACATAGCCTTCCCGCTCCTTGCCCCGGGGCTGATGGCCACCTCGCTGTTCGGCTACATCACCGCCTGGAACGAGTTCGCGTACGCCAACTTCCTGATCATCAAGCAGCAGGACAACCGCACCCTGCCCGTCTGGCTCTCCTCGTTCCAGAACGTCTTCGGCACCGACTGGGGCGCCACCATGGCCGCCTCGACCCTCTTCGCCGCCCCCGCGCTCGTGGTGTTCCTGCTGCTCCAGCGCCATGTCACCGCCGGCTTCGCGGCCGGTGCGGTCAAGGGCTGACCTCCCACACGACCCCCGCTCCAGCCCCACACCAGCCCCACTCCAGCCCCACGCGACCCCGCTTCCGGAGACGATCCATGCCCGCACATCGATCCGTCCTCACCCTTGTCCCCCGCCCCGCCAGGACCGTGCCGCGGCCGGGGTACTTCACGCTCGACGCCGAGACCGCGCTGCACATCGGCGCAGGGACCGCACAGGCCGCGGAGCTGCTGCGCACCCTGCTCGCCCCCGCCACCGGACTGGCCCTGCGACCCTCCCCGGGCGGGCAGGTGAAGCTGGCCATCGACTCCACCCTCGGCACCCTGGGCGACGAGGGATACGTCCTCACGATCGCCCCGGACGCCGTGCTGCTGCGCGCCGCGCACCTCACCGGCCTGCTGCGCGGCATCCAGACGATCCGTCAACTGCTGCCCCCACAGGCCCTGTCGGAGACACCGCAGCCCGACACACAGTGGCTGCTGCCGTGCTCCGAGATCACCGACCACCCGCGTCACCCCTGGCGCGGCGCGATGCTGGACGTGGCCCGCCACTTCCAGCCCGTCTCCTATCTGCGCCGGTACGTCGACCTGCTGGCGCTGCACAAGATCGGCGTGTTCCACCTGCACCTCACCGACGACCAGGGCTGGCGCATGCCGGTCACGGCCCGGCCCAAGCTCACCGAGATCGGTGGCTACCGCACGGAGTCGCAGAAAGGCCCGGCCGGCAGCGGCGAGTTCGACGGCATCCCGCACGGCGGGGCGTACACGCGGGCCGAACTCACCGGCCTGGTCCGGTACGCGGCCGCTCGCGGCGTCACCGTCATGCCCGAGATCGAGATGCCCGGACACGTACGCGCGGCCCTCGCCGCCTACCCCGGACTGGGCAACCGACCGGAGCGCAGCCTCGACGTCTGGACGCGCTGGGGCGTGTGCGACACCGTCCTCGGTGTCCACGACGAGGTTCTCGACTTCTGCCGCAACGTCCTCGACGAGGTGATGGACGTCTTCCCCTCGCCGTACATCCACGTCGGCGGCGAGGAGTGCCCCACCACCGAGTGGACGCAGAGTGCCGCCGCACGCGAACGGGCGGTGGCCGAGGGACTGCCGAACCCCGAGGCCCTGCACGGCTGGTTCCTCGGACAGATCGGCGAGTTCCTCGTCCGGCGTGGCCGCCGCCCGGTCGGCTGGGCCGAGACCGGCGCCGAACTGCCCCTCGACTTCACGGTGATGACCTGGCGCGACTCGGCGCACACCCTGACGGCGGCCCGCCGCGGCCACCCCGTGGTCAGCGCGTACCACCGGGCCACCTACCTCGACTACGCCCAGTCCGACGACCCGGGCGAGCCGCCGGCCCAGCCCGGAACCGTCGTCGACCTGCGCGCCGCCCACGCCCACGACCCCGTGCCCGAGGACGCCGAACCGGACGTGGCCGGGCGGGTGCTCGGCACCCAGGCCCAGCTGTGGACCGAGTTCGTCACGACGCCCGCCCACATCGAGTACCTCACCTACCCCCGGCTGTGCGCACTCGCCGACCGCGCCTGGAGCGGCGCCACCGACTGGGCCGACTTCCGGTCCCGCCTCGCCGAGCACTCGGCCCGACTCGACGCGCTCGGCGTCCGCTACCACCCCTGACACCACCCCAGACCCTGTCCCGTTCCGGAATCACCCCACCTTCTGGAGAGGAACAACGATGAGATTCGCGAAGAACCGGCTGCGCGCCGCCGCGTCCGCCGCCGTCGCGGTGGCCATGGGAGCCGCCGCGCTCACCGCACTCCCCGCCACCGCGAGCGCGGCCGGCGACGGGCTGAGCGTCCAGTACCGTACGAGCGCCCCCGGAGCCACGGCCGACCAGGCCGAACCCTGGTTCAAGGTGAAGAACACCGGTACCACCAGCGTGCAGCTGAGCGGCGTCAGGATCCGCTACTACTTCAAGGCCGACTCGGCGAGTGCCACCTACCGCTTCGCCTGTTCCTGGGCCGTCAAGGGCTGCGCCAACGTCACCGGCACCTTCGGCACGCTCGCCAACCCGACCGCCACGGCCGACCGCTACCTGGAGATCGGCTTCACCTCCGGTGCCGGCACACTCGCCCCGGGCGCCGACACCGGCGACATGCAGCTGCGCTTCTACCAGTCGACGTGGGCGCCGCTGGTCCAGAGCGACGACTATTCCTTCGGCGCCTCCCAGACCTCGTACGGCGACTGGTCCAAGGTCACCGCGCAGCTGTCCGGCACCACCCTGTGGGGCCAGGCCCCCGCCGGCAACGATCCGACGGACCCGCCCACCGACCCGCCGACCGACCCTCCGGCCACCGGCGCCACGTTGTTCGACGACTTCAACTACAGCGCCTACAACGACCCGAAGATCTCGGGGCACGGCTGGAGCGTGCGCTCCGCCTCCGGCGGCCCCGGTGTGTCCGGCGCCACCTGGGCGCCCGAGAACGTCACCTTCGCCACCACCAGCGGTAACTCCGTCATGAACCTGGAGACCTCGACCGCGGGCACCGGCGAGAGCACCAGGCAGACCGAGGTCGTCACCAACGCGCGGAAGTTCAGGAACGGCACCTACGCGGCCCGGGTCAAGTTCGACGACGCGCCCAGGTACGGCCCGGACGGCGACCACCTCGTCCAGACGTTCTTCACCATCAACGACCTCACCGCGCCGATGGCGGACGACTACTCCGAGTACGACTTCGAGTACCTGCCCAACGGCGGCTGGGGCGAGTCGTCGAACATCCTCTACACGACGTCCTGGGAGACCTACCAGCCGGACCCGTGGGTGGCGGTCAACCAGCACACCGAGGGCCGGCAGAGCTACGACGGCTGGCACGACCTGGTGCTGACCATCGACAACAACAACATCAAGTACTACATCGACGGACAGCTCTTCGGCACCCATGACGCCGCGTACCTGCCGGAGCGACCGATGTCGATCAACTTCAACCAGTGGCTGATCGACTTCGGCGGCCTGACCAGCTCCACCGCGCGCGCGTACGACGAACAGGTCGACTACGTCCTGCACGTCAAGGACCAGGTCCTCACACCGGCCCAGGTCGCCGCCAAGGTGGCGGCGTACCGCGGCGCGGGCACCACGTTCGAGGACACCGTGCCCAGCAGCTGATACCGGCGCCGCCGCGCACTCGGCGCACCGGAACCGGGTGCGCGGCCGGCGGGGCCGCTCTGCTCCTCTGAGACTCCTCAAGTCGCTTGGCACACAAGGAACACGACCGTCAGGCTGATCCTCGTGACAGGAATCGCGGGACTGAGCAAGAGGAACACCTTCGTGCTGGCCATCCGGGACGCGGACGTGGTCGCGGCGGCCTTGCGGCAGGCGCTGGCCGAGGCCTCGGCGGAGGAGCGCCCGGGGCTGGAACGCGCCGCCGCACTCGTCGAGTCCACCGCGTCCGCCACCGAACCCGAGCTGCGCGCCCGCTGGGTCCGCTCCCGGCTGGCAGCCGTCGGCTTCACCGGGGACGTCGGCTCGGTCGCGGCGGTGAAGGCGCTGCGCGAGGCGGAGCCGAAGCTGAGCCTGCTCGCGGCGGTGCAACTGCAGAAGGAGGCGGTGGCTCATCCGGAGTGATCCGGCAGCCCGCGGACCACGTGGGGGCTGCCGGATCACGCATGGGCGGGCTACCGGGTGCGTTGCGTTGCCCTCCTCAGGAGGTGAGGTAGCAGCCCTTCCGTACGCCCGGCAGCGGGTCCGTGCCGCCGAAGGCCGCCGTCGTGCAACCGGTGCCGCCGGTGAACGACTTGTAGACGAAGGTGCCGCGTGCGCCGTAGGCCACGGTCTGCTGTCCGCTGAACGCACAGGTCCCGGCCTCGTCCGAGCAACTCGTGGCGTAACCGGCCGGGCCGCCGGTGGCGGTGTAGCAGGCCTTCGACTCGCCGGGGATCGGGTCGCCGAACTTCGCGTCGGTGCACGGGGTGTCGCCGGTCGCGGTCGTGCCCGTGAACGCTCCGAAGGCGCCGTACATCACCGGCTGTCCCGCCGCGGACGGGCAAGTCCCGTTCTGGTCAGCGCACTTGGCCCAGCCGCCGGCCGGCGCTCCGGCGGGCGGCAGGTAGCAGGACTTGGCGACGCCGTCGACGGGGTCGCCGAAGTGGGCGTTGGAGCAGTCGACGGAGCCGTTGGTGACCTGGTGGACGAAGTTGCCGTTGGCGCCGTAGGCGACGTCACGGTTGTAGCCGGGCACGGCGCAGGTGCCGCCCTCGGCCGCGCAGGCGGTGTATCCGGGCGGACCGCCCGCGTCGGCGACATAGCAGGACTTGACGAGGTTCGCCGCCGGGTCGCCGCCGAAGGAGTCGTTGGAGCAGGCGGTACTGCTCGTCACCGTCTTGTACGTGTACGTCCCGGCGCCGTAGGCCACCGAGCGGGTGCCGCTGAAGGAGCAGGTGCCGCCCTCGCCCGCGCACCGGGTGTAGCCCGCACGCAGGGCGCCGGTGCCGGGGTCGGTGGGTGCCGAGGGATTGCCGAGGCCGGTGGCGGAGACGGTGTAGCTGCCGGGGGCGACGCCCGTGAGGTAGACGTAGGTGTCGTCCTGGCTCCCGCCGGTGATGCCGGAGGCGGGCGTGAAGGTTCCGTTGCTCCAGACGACGGTGCCGTTCACGGTCACCGTGATGGTGCCGCCGAGCTTCGGGACGCCGATGCGGCCGGTGCTGCCGGACGGGCTGGAGAGGGTGGCCGAGTAGGTGCCGGCCGACGGGTTGCGGGACCAGGACGCGTTGACGGCGCCCTGGGGCATGGTGATGCGGCCCTCGGCGCTGGTGAGGTCGCCGGGGTGCGGGACGAAGCGGTAGGCGCCGGTAGCCGACTCCGGTGCGGTGCCGAGCACGTCGAAGGTGAGCGTGGAGGTGGGCGCCGACGACCAGCCATGGGCCAGGCTCATGAACGAACCGCCGTAGGCGAGGCCGCCGTCGGACTTGATGCCCTCCCAGAACGTGCTCTTGGTGCCGATGTCGCCGTCCAGCATGTGGCCCCAGGTGCGGCGGATCTGGTCCAGGGCGGTGAAGTCGTCGTTGGCGGTGAAGCGGGCGTTCAGCTCCATACCCCCGGCGAAGGGCGAGACGTTGCCACCCCACTCGGGGGTGGTGGGGCCGTAGATGCCCCAGTTCTTGCCGAGCCCCGCGGTGATGCTCTTCGACTTCGCCGTGGAGTCGGTCAACCCGTACCAGACGGCGAGGGAGTTGCCGTCCTGCGGATACAGCCCGCTGGTCGGGTTGTCCTTGTACATGCCCTTCGCGGCGTCCCACAGCAGGGAGTTGGCGGCGGACCTGATGGCGGCCGCCTTGCTGTTCCAGCTCGCGGCCAGCGCGCTGTCGCCCTCGACCGTGGCGAGCGTGGCGCCGCCCTTGAGGGCGCCGTACAGCAGCGCGTTGGCGGAGATGTTCTCACCGCCCTGGCCGACCCGGGCCCAGTCCTGGGTGCGGGTCACGTCGAGCAGGTTGTTGCCGTCGATCTTGTTCGTGATGAAGGTCATCCCGCGCTTGTAGTTGGCCCATTCGGAGTCCAGCCACGCCCGGTCGCCGGTGTACGTGTAGTACGTGGACGTCCCCAGCAGGGTCCACGTGTGGTAGGTGTCCGAG
The DNA here is from genome assembly GCF_055580905.1 of Streptomyces sp. NPDC031497. Lineage (NCBI taxonomy): Bacteria > Bacillati > Actinomycetota > Actinomycetes > Kitasatosporales > Streptomycetaceae > Streptomyces > Streptomyces sp. NPDC031497. The sequence goes on along the minus strand of NZ_JBVIKO010000001.1, from coordinate 680,250 downwards.
CCGGTGAGGTTGAACGGCGGCCCGGACCAAGGGATTTCACCCGCGGACGACTGTGCGTCGTACATCGTGGTGAGCGCGTTGCGGGTCGAGGTGAGGTCGTTCGAGTACGCGTACTGCGTGGGGACGGCGATGCCCATGTCGCCCGGCCACACCGTGCGGTCGCGCTTCGCGCCGTCGACCAGCACGGAGTCACCCACCCCGACGGTCGCGCTGTTGTCCCACGCCGAGGTCGGCGGGGGCCAGGCGCGGCCCTGGTTCGAGGCGACCGTGTTGAGCTGGACGGTGTACGCCCCGGCGTACCAGATGCGGTTGAGCAGGTCGTCGCTGGAGTGGAAGTAGTTGGCGTAGTCGGCCGGGTTCGATTTCCCGGGCGCCGCGGTGAAGCCGAGGCTGACGCCCTTGAGGTCCACCCAGCCCGAGGTGTCGAGGAAGACCGTCAGGTAGCGGAAGCCGCCCCGTAGTTGGGCGGTGGGCACCGTGTAGGTGCCGTTGGCGGAGGCGGTGGCGTACAGGGCGCCGTCCTCACCGTCACGGCCGCTGCTGCGGTCGCTGTTGTTGCCCACGTACAGGGACGACTCGCTGAAGGCCAGGCCGACCCGTTGACCGCCGTCACTCACACCCCCGAAGGACAACGTTGTCACGCCGCCGACCTCTTTGCCGAAGTCGAGGGTGACAGCCGACTGTGAGCCGGAGATCCGGGTCGGCTGTCCGCTCAGGACGTTCTGCGGGTTCGCGACGCTGCCGGACGTCCGGTAGACGGCGGTCGGCTTGAGGGTGCGTGAGGTCGGCGAGTAGTTCAAGGGGTCGACTGCCGCCGCCCGGGCGCCCGTCGGGGTCTCCGTGGCGGACATCGGTACGGCATTGGTGGAGGGGACCGGGCCGGTGGCGAGCGCGGTGGCCGCGAGGACGGCAAGGCCGAGCAGATGATGCCGGCCCGGCGGTCTGCTCAGTGGTGAGCGACGGCGCATGGAGACCTCCTGAGTGGGGGGTGCCTGGGGGAGTGGACGTTCTGAAACGATTCAAAACCGTGCCGCACGAAGCCTGGTGCCTGTTGCGACAGCTGGATGCACGAGGAGCCTCGCCGAAGTTCCACCGATGATGGGCGCCCGAAAACCGGGTGTCAACCCGTCACGGCCGCCTCTCGACTCCCTTGGAACGGGGCGCACTTACGGCATTGACAGGGCCCCGCCAAGCCGGTTCACTGCCTCGCAGACAGGTATGGACCAGTGCTCGATTCCGGCCCGGCTCGACAAGAGCTCCCGGCCTCCGCCACGCGCGTCGACCGTCGTCCCCCATCGTGAAATCGAGGCGAGTCCCGGTGTCCTCACCCAGCTCAGACATCGTTGTCACACCACGTCTTCTCGGCTTCCTGCTGGCGGCCGCGCTCGCGTTCGCCGCCCTGGTGCCGGCCGCGACGCCCGCGTCCGCCGCCACCCAGGTCTGCGTCCTGGCCTGTGACACGCTCGACCCCTCGCAGGCCCGGCAGGAGACCTTCCCGGTACCGGACAAGGACCTCAACGGCCGCCGTCTGGAACTGCACGTGTCCGACGCGGACGACATGGCGTGGGCCAGCATCGACGACGGCGTGACCGGGGACTCGGTGTGGCTGGACCGTTCCTGGGACGGCGGCGCCACCTGGGAGGGACTGCTCGGCAAAGCGAGCATCCCGGGCTCCTGGACCGGCACCAGGACGCTGATGTACAACATCACCGACCCCCGCGACCACCGGCGCGGACTCGTGCGGGCCTGCGGCGACGCAGCCGGAGTCGGCTGCACGAACTGGGTCTATCCCACCGTCTGCGACACCCTCTGCGACGGTACGAGCGCGGGCCAGGCGGCCGGCGACGACCAGCCGGTGCCGTCAACGACCTTGTACGGCCGCACGATCCGGCTGCACGTCGACCAGAAGAACTCCATGGCCTGGGCGAGCATCGACACCGGTGGCGCCGGCGACGAGATCTGGCTCGACCGCTCCTGGGACGGCGGGTCGACCTGGCCGGACGGCTCGTCCCTCGGCCGTACCAGCACCCCCTCCGGAGCCACCGGCACCCGTACCGCGATGTACGCCACCCGCGACCCGCGCGGCCTCCTCTACGGCGGCGCGGTCCGCGCCTGCGGCCGGGAGGCGAGCCACAACGAGGGCAGCTGCACCGCCTGGGTCAGGCCCGCGCCGACCAGGGCGCGCGCGGCGGCGGACGCGCTGATGACGTCGTATGACCCCTACAACGGCTGGTGGCCGAGCAGTTGGTGGAACTCGGCCGCCACGCTCACCTCCGTCATCGACTTCGCGAAGACGACCGGAACGCACGACTACGACTGGGTCGTCGCGCGCACCTTCGACCAGAACAAGGGCGTTTTCGCGGCCGGGACGCGCAGTTCGGACGCGATCGAGGGCGACTTCATCAGCCGTTCCATCGACGACTCGGGCTGGTGGGCGATCGCCTGGATCGACGCGTACGACTACACCCACGACTCCCGGTACCTCAACGAGGCCGTCACCATCGCCAACTACGTCCAGCAGTACTGGGACACCGGCACCTGCGGCGGTGGCGTGTGGTGGGACCGTGAACGGACCTACAAGAACGCGGTGACGAACGGGCAGTACCTGTGGCTGACCACCGCGCTGCACCAGCGCATCCCGGGCGACACCGTGTGGCTCCAGCGGGCGAAGACGTCCGCCGCCTGGTACCGGGCCAGTGGGATGATCAACTCCTCGGGTCTGGTGAACGACGGTCTGACCTCGGCCTGCGCCAACAACGGCTCCACCGTGTGGAGTTACAACCAGGGGCTGGCCATCGGCGGCTTCACCGAACTGTGGAAGTCGACCGGCGACAGCTCGCTGCTCACCACCGCGCGGACCCTCGCCGATGCCGCGATCAGCAGCCCGGCGCTGACCTCCGGCGGGGTGCTCACCGAGTCCTGCGACGTCGGCTCGGCGTCCTGCGACGACAACCAGAAACAGTTCAAGGGCATCTTCATGCGGAACCTCGCCGACCTGGCGACCACCACCGGCGCCGCCACGTACCGGAGTTACGTCCAGAAGCAGGCGGACACCCTGTGGGCGCAGGACCGCACCTCCCTCAACGCCCTGGGCGAGCGCTGGGCCGGTACCAGCCCCAACCAGACCGACTGGCGGACCCAGGCCAGTGCCCTCGGAGCGCTCACCGCCGCCGCGGGCTGACGGCGGAACCGGCCGACGTGGGCGGGCGCGTCAGCCCTGGTCACGGGCCTTCCCGCACTCCGGGTAGAACGTTCTCATTGTCGAGCGGGGCAGTTCGACCGGGTTTCGCTGATACGCGTAGCACGACGTGACCGTGGGGCTGCCCGTGGGACGCGGCGGTGCCCCCGCGGCCGACTCGGCGCAGGCCGCGAGCAGGGCTGCGACGGTGGCCCAGACGGCCGCCTGGCCGAGCAGCCGTCCGTGTCGCTTCGGGCGGGCCGTTGTTCGCATGACGGTGACGGATGCCTTTCGTGGGACGGAGGAGAGGCTCTCATGGATGCGAGGACTCGTCCGGGGAGGGCGACGACGCCGCCGAGGGACCTGCCCTGCCCCGCAGCCGGACCTCCTCCACGTCGAGCGTGCGCTGGACGGTACGCAGGACGATGTCGTCGATACGGCCGACGTCGCGCAGGTCCGCGAGGGTGTCCCGTTTGAGCTGGAGCAGGGCGAGTTCGAGTCGCCGCACGCTCTCCTGGCGTCGCGCGGTGCCGGGAGCGGGGGCCGTGCGGTCCTCGATGTCCTGGATCATGCGCAGGGTGTCCTCTTCGGGGACCCCGAACCGCCGCGCCAGCTCCGGCAGGGCGTCCATCGCGGCGCTGCTCATACGGCAGCGGGCGAGAGCGAGTTCCGCGGTCTTGTCGGTGTCCTCGGGGAAGCGGGCCCTGCGGACCACGGCCGGCAGGGTGGGACCGAGGACCGTGAGGGTGACGACGATGACGACGGTCGTGAGGAACACCACGGCGTCGCGCTGCCCGACGGCGTGCCCCCCGGCGGTCGTGGCGGGCACGGTCAGCGCCGCCGCCAGCGAGATGGCGCCACGCATCCCCGCCCACGCCAGCGGCAGCCGCTGGCGTCCGGTGATACGGCGGCCGCGCTGCCGAGGGCTCCGGTCCAGGAGCCTGACGAGATAGGGGATCGAGTAGAACCACGCGATCCGGGTCCCGATCACGGCGACACTCACGGCGACAGCGGCGAGCGTCGCCTGCGCCAGGGAGACGGATGTCAACGCCCGTACAGTCGCAGGCAGTTGGATGCCGACCAGGACGAACAGCGCGCTGTTGAGCAGATAGCTGGCCACTTCCCAGAAGGCGACGGCCTGGATACGGGCGTCGGAACCGATGACACGAGGGCCGAACCGGGTGGTCACCAGGCCGCAGGTGACGACGGCGAGGACGCCGGACACCTGCACGAGTTCGGCGGGCAGGTACGCCAGGAACGGGGTGGCGACGCTCAGCACGCTGTGCAGCAGCGGTTCGGGCAGCCGGCGCCTGACCGGGATCAGGAGCAGGGCGACCGCGCCGCCGACCAGCACTCCGCCGGCGTAGGACCCGGCGAAGGCGACCGCCGTGCCTGACCAGGAGAAGGGGCGCTCGTCGGTGACGACATCGACGGCCACCGCCAGCAGGACCAGGGCGGTGCCGTCGTTCAGCAGGCTCTCGGTGCGCAGCACGGTCAGGATGCGGCGCGGCATGGCCCTGGCGACGGCGGCGACGGCCGCGGCGTCGGTCGGGGCCAGGACGGCACCGAGGACGAAGGCGACGGGCCAGCCGTAGCCCAGCGCATGGGCGACGGCCGCGACGGCGACGGCCGTTGCCAGGACCAGCCCGGTCGACTGGAGGGCGATGCTGCGGAAGTTGTCGCGGATCTCGCGCACCGAGGAGGTGAGCGCCTCCCAGTACAGCAGGGCGGGCAGAAAGAGGAACAGGACGACCTCGGGGGACAGGGTGAACGACGCGACGGGCGGTGTCAGTCCCACGAGGCCGCCCGCGCCGAGCAGCAGCAGCGGTTCGCTCAGGCCCGTACGACGCGACAGCCAGCCCATCAGGAGGACACCGACGGCGACGACGGCGATCAGTTCCAGGCTTGCCATGGTGGAGTCCTTTGACGTGCGCGGGGCCCTCGGGCCGGCGGGAGAACGCTCAGACGGCCGGGGTGTTCAGTACGTACTCGCGGGAGGCGTGCACCTCGCCGCGCAGAGCGGTCAGGTCGACGTCGAGGACCCGTCCGTCCCACTTGCGGGGTTCGCCGTTGATGAGGACGGCGCTGATGTTGCGGGCGTCGGAGCCCAGCACGATCGTGCCGATCGGGTCGTTGAGCGGCATGTTGTTGAGGTCCTCGGCCCGGATGACCAGGAGGTCGGCCTTCTTGCCCGGGGTGAGTGAACCGGTGACGCCTGCCAGGCCGTTGGTGCGGGCGCCCTGGAGGGTGGCGAAGTCGAGGACGTCGTGCGTGGTGATGCGGGAGGGCTGCCGGCCGGTGCCGTAGGCGGCGTTGACCGCGCGCATCCGCTGGATGGCGTGCAGGGTCCGCATCTGGGTGAACATGTCGCTGGCCAGGGCGACTTCGACGTCTATGCTCAGTCCGGGGCGGATACCGACGGACAGCGCCTCGTCGACGGCGGGGATCGCGGTCTCCAGGCCGATCTGGGCGTCGGAGGTCGGTGCGAGGGCCACGGTGGTGCCGGACTCGCCCATCTCCCGCCATGCCTCGGGGGTCAGTCCGGTGGAGTGGATGAGGGTGACGTCGGGGCCGAGGATGCCGTCCTTGGCCCAGCGCAGGACCGCGTCGGAGGAGGCGGTGCCGAAGACGGCGTCCACGCTCACCCCGATGCCCAGCTCCTTGGCGACGCGGGCGAGTTCGGGGCCGTAGGCGAGCGCGGGTCCGGCGATCTCGTCGGTGGCCAGGGTCGCCAGGCGCAGCGTGAGCAGCTGGTCGTCGCTGCTGAAGTACCGGTCCTTGAGGCGGGTGAGGTCGCCGGGCCACTGCCGGTCCCAGTCACCGAAGTGCGGGCCCATGGAGGCGTGCACGCCGCGGATGCCGGTGTCGCGCAGGGCCTCGACGGCGGCGTCGGAGTGCTCGCGGGTACGGGAGTTGTGGGAGAAGTCGAGCATGGTCGTGATGCCGCTGTCGATCGCGGTCAGGGCCGCCAGCCTGGTGCCGGTGTACATGTCCTGGGGCCGGTAGACCGTGGCGTAGCCGGCCAGGGTGGCCGTCACATAGCCGCCGAGGTCGTCGACGTCCGGCATGATCCGGCGCAGCTGGGCCTCCCAGGCGTGCCGGTGGGTGTCGACGAAGCCGGGGGCCAGGATCGTGCCGGTGGCGTCGACGACCACGGCGTCCGGTGCGTCGAGGCGGGGGCCGACGGCGGTGATCGTGTCGCCCTCGACGAGGAGGTCGCCGCCGTCGACGACGCCGAGGCCGGGGTCCATGGTGACGACGGTCGCGCCGGTGAACAGGATGTGCCGCCGGTCGGCGGGCCGCCGCCGGAGCTCTTCGAGTACGGCGGCGCTGGTGGTGCCGTTGAGGTTCATGAGGGGGTCTTCTTTCGGTATTCGGTATGACGACGGGGGGTGGGGGCGGGGCAGGTCAGCCGAGCTTCATGACGTAGCCCGCGTGGTGGAGTTCGTCGCCCTGGAACGCGCCGTAGGCCCAGAAGCCGAGGTCGTCCAGGTAGTCGATGCGGTCGCCGTCGATCCAGTAGCGACCCTGATAGGCGTGCGGGCGCCCGCCCCGCGTCTCGTCGTAGCGGCCGTCGGCGGTGAGCTCCTGGTGCAGGAAGCCGTTCCGGTCGATCCAGACCCCGACGCGCGGGCTGCCGGTCAGGTCCGCGGCGGCCGGGATGCCCGTCCTGGGGGCGGTGGCCCGGCCGGGGACGGCGGCACCGGCCCACAGGACCGGGCGCCCGGCCGCGACGAGTGCGCGGACCTGCTCCGGCCGGGACAGGAGCGTGGCCACCGCGCTCGGCACGTCGTCGGCGAGTTCGTCGGGCACCACCAGGAAGTCGGTGGTGTTGCCCGGGGCCAGCGTCGCGACGTACTCCGAGCGGCTGCCGCGGCCGCCGGTCAGCGCGACGGTGTCCACGACGGCGGGAACGATGGTCGTACCGGTGCCGTCGACGACGATGGCGTTGTCGTCCCCGGCCGCGGTGACGATGCCAGGGCCGACACCCACGATCAGCGAGCCGACGAACAGGATGTCGGCGCCGACCATGGCCCCGATCAACGGGTCCGTCGTCAGGATCCGGGCATTCGTGAACAGGACGGGCCGCCTCTCGTCGTTCGAGAGGATCTCGTCGAGGGCCTCCGGGTTCCAGTTCACGGTGCCGGCGCCGGTGATGGTCATCGCGTGCTCCTCGAGACGAGTGTCCGGCGGCTACGGCAGCCGCCTGACCATCAGGTTCGTGGCCCGGCGGCGCCGGAACCAGGCCGCTCTGTCCCTAGGTGTCCGGCACCCACGATCCGGCCGGCTCGCGATGCTGGGTGCGCGGCACCCAGGAAGGCCTCACCTGGGGAGACGGCGGCCTGGTCGGCACCGCCCGCCGGGCCGATCGTGGAAACATGACCAGCGACGACACGCCCCGCGACCCGCATCCGTACGTCGGCATGTGGGTGACCGCCGACGGATTCATCCGCCAGGAACTGCTCCCGAACGGCCGCTACGACGAAGCCCGCGGCAACCGCCCGAGCGCCTACACCGGCAGCTACACCGTCACCGGCGACCACCTCGACTACGTCGACGACACCGGCTTCACCGCCACCGGCGACGTCCGTGACGGTGTCCTGTTCCACGAGCACCTGGTGCTCTACCGCGAGGGCGACGAGCGTGCCCGGCGGAAGAGCCGGCCATGACCAGGACCCAAGGGCCGGCAATGCCTCCGCCCCCTCGTACGGGACCGCGTGCGGGGCACCTCCCGGATCCGGAGGGGGACAGCCGCCGTTCCGTCCCGGGAAGGGATCCGCGGAGACCGGCGGGTCCTGGGCCGCCGGCCGGGTGCGGTCGGAGGCGTCGCCGTCCTCGTCGCGTTCGTGGCGGGACAGCGGTTTTCGTCCGAACTCTCCCACGGTGTCTTCGGCATGCTTATCCTGCTGTCCCAGCAGAACAGCACTGTCCGGGGGGATCGTGTCCGACGCTTTCAGGTCCAAGCCCGCGCTCAAGCGGTGTGTCGTGTGCCGACAGCCGGTGGCCACGAAGAAGCTCGTCTTCGCCACGGACGGACAGCCGGTGCACCGCGCCTGCCGGACGACGACCACGGCCCGTCCGGCGGCCCGTCCGGCGGCTCCGCCCCGTCTCACCCGGGCGCCGAAGGACATCAGCCGCGCCGAACTCCTCAAACGGATCGAGGCGTTGCGGAAGCGCGACGCCAAAAGGAAGCCGGCCGCTGTGAAGACACAGCCCGTCGGCCGTCCGAAGCCGCCGAAGCCGCCGCACCTGGGCAAGCGGCCGGTTCCGCCGCCCCAGCCGTACTCCGGTGTGGAGATGAAGTTCATCGGCGGCCGGTGGGTACAGATGCACCCTGACTCCGAATAGTCGCCGCCCGCGCTGCCTGCCCGGTCCGGGACACCCCCGGGCCGCGGCCGGACGGGCCGTCAGGGCGGACAGGCGTCCTGGAGGCACATCCCGTCACACCTCCGGGCCGGCGGGTGAACCTGACTGTGACGCTTGTCCGTCGACCGTGCGGAAGACCTCGGGGGTGAGCCTTGTATGGCACTCGGCTCGGGAGAATGGCCTGTGCGAAGCCTGCTCGGGGCGGTGTCCCCGGACGCCCGCGCGGAACTGCTCGACATGGGTGCGGCCACGCGGTTCGAGGTGGGGGAGACGATGCTGCGCGAGGGCGACGGCAACCGCCATGTGCTGCTCCTGCTCTCCGGGTTCGCCAAGGTGACCGCGCGGGTGGAGAACGGCGAGGAGACCCTGCTCGCCGTCCGGGTCGGTGGCGACAGCGTCGGGGAGATGGCGGCCATGGACGGCGCGCCGCGCTCGGCCACGGTGACCGCCTGCGGTGCGGTGACCGCGCGGGTGATGCCGCCGGAGGCGCTGCACGCCCTGCTGGCCCGGCGCCCGGACGTGCACCTGGCGCTGACCGGGATCGTCGCCGACCGGCTGCGCTGGGCCAACCGCCGGCGCCTGGACTTCCGGGGCTACCCGGTCAAGGTGCGCCTCGCCCGGCTCCTGGTGGAGCTGGCCACCCGGTACGGACGTCCCGGCGAGGGCGGTACGGTCCTCGGCTGCCGTCTGACCCAGCCCGAACTGGCCGCGCTCACCGGCGCCGCCGAGACGACCGTCCAGAAGGCGCTGCGCGACCTGCGCACGGAGGGCCTGCTGACCACCGGCTACGCCTCGACCGTCATACGTGACCTGCCGCGGCTCAGGGACCTGGGGGACCTGGCGCCCGAGGGGTGAGCGGACGGGGTTCGGGGCGGAGCCGGGCCCAGGAGCCTGGGGTGCTCCCCCCTTCCGAACCCAGCCACAACTTGGGACTTCCGCTGTAAGTTCCCGTAACTTTCCGCATCCCGTATTTCGACGGGGTTCGCGGCGCGCGGGGCGTGTACCACTGGCCTACCGGCGTCCGCCTGTGGGGGAGCGGACGTCGGCCTGTACCGTAGCGCGCCCCTCACTGCTCATGGTCCGTCGACGCATGGGTGCGCTGTCACTGAGTGAGCGGGGATTCTGATCATGCAAACGTTCTGGCGCCGACCGCTGCTGGCGGTCGACGCGAAAGGGTACGGCGGCGTCGACGCGGTGACCCAGCGGCAGCTTCAGGAGGCCATCGAGCGGCTGCTGGGCGAGTCGGCCGCGGAGGTCGGCCTGGACTGGGAGCGCTGGAAGCTCCAGGAGGGCGGCGACTCGGTGTTCGCGGTGCTCCCGGAGGGGGCGTCCGAGCCCGACCTCGTCGACCCGTTCATGCGCCGGCTCGACGCCGGGCTGCGCGCCTTCAACCACGGACGCAAGCGGGAGTCGTGGCTGCGGCTGCGGGCTGCCGTGCACTTCGGCACGGCCTCGCCCGGCCCGATCGGCTTCGTCGGCCGCGCGCCCGTGGAGGTCGGACGCATGCTGGACAGCGCGGTGCTGAAGGCGGCCCTCGCGGCCGCGCCGGATGCCTGCCTCGCCGTCGCGGTGTCGCCGACCGTCTTCAACGAGGTGATCGCCCAGGCGTTCACGACCATCCGGACGGAGGAGTTCCGCGAGGTGCGGGTGGTGGAGAAGGAGCACAGCGGGCGGGCGTGGATCTGGGTGCCCGGGTACGACACGGGCGCCCTCGACCTCGGGGCGGCCGCCGGTTCGGGAACGGCGGAGACGGTTGCCGGTTCGGAAGCGGCGGAGACGGCTGCCGGTTCGGAAGCGGCTGGCGCGGGCCGTGCCGCGGAGGCGGTGAGCGCGGGGGGTGGTGAAGCTGTCGACGCGCGCCCCCTGGATGCGCCAACTGCTCCCGGAGACACGGTGGTTCAGGTCTACACCGGAACCATCCATGCTCAGGGGGCCGTCTTTGGGATCTCCAAGTGACCTTGAGTGACGGCTGAGGATGAACGAGGAACCGTGCGAAGAGGGCTCGCCGAGCGAGCCGAGCGAGCAGATGTCCCAGGACACCCCTGAGTCCGCGCCTTCGGGCGACCCGGAACCGGAACCTGAACCGGAACCGCACTCCGAGCCGGAGGCGGAACCGGTGAAGCCGGAGACGGCCCCCGAGACCGAGGCCGAGGCCGGCCATCAGCCCACGTCCAAGAGCCGCCCCGGCCAGGTTCACCAGAACAACGTCAACCAGTACTTCTACGGAGCCCTCGACGCCTCCGGCGCCCTCTTCGGCGTCGGTGCCGCCGACTCCGGCAACGCCCGCCGCCGTGCCGTCGGCCGCCTCGACGCGGGCGAAGCGGAAGCGCTCATCGGGTCGTATGTGAAGCCCGACTGCTTCGGAGAGGCCCTCCAGGCCCTGGAGGAGGCCGGGGTCGTGGTCCTCGTCGGCCCGCCCGGCACGGGCAAACGCTCCGGGGCGGTCGCGCTCGTGGAGGCCGTCGCCGAGGGGTCGGACCACGTGGTGCTCTCCCCGGGGCGCAGCCTGGACGACCTGGCCGGCGGACGGGTCGCCTTCGAGCGGGGCGTCGGCTATGTCCTGCTCGACTGGATGGGCGAGGAGACGTCCGCGACGGCCGACTTCGACTGGCGGCGGGTCCGGGACACCGTGCGGGAGCAGGGCGCGCACCTGGTCGTCACCACCGTCCACCCGGCCGCCCGGGTCGAGTCCGTACGGTACGTGCCCTGGGCGCTGCCCGATCTCGCGGCCGTGCTGCGGGCCAGACTGGCGAACGCGAAGTGCGACGGGGACACCATGCGGCGCGCCGTCGATCTGATGCCCGGCGGGTGCAGGATCACCGAGGTCACCGCGGCCGCCGAGCGGATCGCGGGCGGTGCCCGGCCGACCGAGGTCTGGCAGGAGTACGGCAGCAGCGCCGCCCAGCCGGTGCGCGGCTGGTTCGACCTGGACCGTACGCCGCAGGAGTGGGCCGAGCTGACCACGCTGGCCTTTGTCACCGGCGCGGGCTACCGCGAGGTAGAGACCTGCCAGGAACGGCTGGAGCACTGGCTGGAGCCGGCCTTTCCGCCGCCGTTCACCGAGGAGGACAGGGCCGAGGCGGCGCGCCGCGTCGTGGACCGGCGGCAGTCGTTGACCCGTAACGCCCTGATCACCGCGGAGGAGCGCAAGGACGGCGCGCTCACCCGCACCGCGCTGGTCTTTCCGCAGCCCCAGTACCGGCAGTGGGTGCTGGAGGAGCTGTGGACCAGGCGCTCGACGCTGTTCTGGGACGGCGTCCGGGACTGGCTGACGGAACTCGTGTCCGGCCAGCCGAGTCTCGCCCTCCAGCTGTCCGTGGCACAGGGGCTCGCGCTGCTGGCCCGGCCCGCCTTCGACGAGGTGGCCGACAACTACCTCCACTCGTGGGCGGCCGGAACGGCCGGCCGCTCCGGACAGTCCACGGCGAACCTGGTGCTCCAGTGCATGTGCCTGGAGGAGAACCTCGCCGCCACCGCCCTCGGCATCGCCCGTGGTTGGGCCCGCTCGATCAGTCCCGCGCTGCGGTCGACGGCCACGGCGGCCTTCAGCGGGGCGCTCGGCGTGCTCTTCCCCACGGACGCCGTGCACGGCCTGCTCCAGCTGATGGCACGGCGTGACGGCCGGCCCGTGGAGGCGGCCTACGCGCTGGCAGGGCTGGTCGCGGTGCTCGCCGAGTGCGGCGAGGACACCGGCGCGGTGTTCCGGCCGCTCGCCTACCGGCTGCGGATCGAGCGCGAGACCCGCAGCGGACGGCTCAACGACCACACCCTCGACAGCGTGCTCACCGTCCTGCGGGCGCGGGACGCCCGCACCCGCCGACTGGTGTGCGCCACATTGCTGCAGAACGATCCGCGCCAGACGGACCGGCTCGGCCAGCTGTGGGCGGGCGTCCTGGAGAACCTGCCCCGCCGGAGACTGGCGTTGCGCAGCCTGTACGCCACCCTGTGCCAGCTCCCCGCCGTGTCGCAGGAGCCGAAGACGGTGGCCGAGCGTTTCGGCCGGGCCGTCGGCGCGGCGCTGGCGCCCGGTGAGCGGCCCCGACTGTCCACGGCCCTGCGGCAGGCGGCCGTACCGCCCGTGGAGCCGGACGAAGAACTGATCGACCTCTTCCTTACCGCTGTACTGAGCACGGAGGACTGACACTCATGGCTGAGAATTATCCGCTCGTCGAGCAGCGGGAGTACGGACGGCCGGAGAAGCGCGGCGGCATCCTGAAGAAGCGTGCCCGGCGCGAGGAGGGCGACCTGCCCAGGATCGCCGCCCACCAGGTGCGGGTGTTCAGGGTCGGCGAGGAGTACGTGGAGGACCACGGACAGCTGCGCGCGGACGACCCGCTGGTGGTCTCGGCCAGCTCGGTCACGGTCGTCGACCAGCGGGCCGACGTGCCCGTGGTCGTGGAGACCCGGATCCCCTCCGCGCAGGCGGGCGAGTTCACCGTACGGGTGACGTACTTCAGCAACGTCGTCGACCCGTGCGCGGTCGTGCGGGACGGCGTCACGGAGGTGGAGGCGCTGCTGCTCGCGCAGCTGCTGGCGGTGCCCGGACTCACCGAGGACGGCAGCGACCTGCCGATCATGGAGTCCGCGTCGGTGCGCAGCCGTATCGACGCCCGGCTGACCGCGTACCACGAGATGCGGCCGGCCGAGGTGTCCGGCCTCAAGGTGCGCTGCGGGCAGGTGGAGGTCCGTACCCCGGAGGAACAGGCCGCGCACCTCACCGAGATGGAGCAGGCCGACCTGGTCCAGGAGGCCGCCCTGCGGCGGGAGATCCTGGGCGCGGAGCTGGCGCTGAAGCAGGAGGAGCTGCGCTCCCTGAAGGCCGAGCGGGAGGCGCGCAACGCGCACGCGCTGGCGATGATGGAGGAGGAGAACCGGCAGCGGCGGGACTCGCTGATCAGCCGGTTCAGGCGGTCCTCGGAGTCCGAGGAGCAGGAGCACGACCTCACGTTGCGTGGCCAGCGCAACCGTTCGACCCGCGCGGAGATCCAGGAGGACATCAGCCTGCTCGGCACCGACCCGCTCGGCGCGGCCTACCTGGCCTTCCGCAGCGGTGAGATCAGCGCCGACGAACTCTCCAGGCGCCTGCACGAGGCAGAGCGGGACCGGCTCGGGCGCTCGGAGGAATGGACCCGCGAGGACCGCGAGTACGACATGCGGCGGCAGGCCGTGCGGCGGGAGGAGGAGCGCTGGCGCATCGAACGCGCCGACACCCAGCGGCAGCTCAACCGTGTGGACCAGCGCGAGGACGCCGCCGCCCAGCGGGCCGAGGACGCCCGGCGCTGGAACCTGGAGCACAAGGACCAGCAACTCAAGCACGAGGAGGGCCGCGTGGACGCCCAGCGCTGGGAGCGCGACGAGCGCGAGTGGGCCAAGCAGCAGCTGGCGGTCCGCGCCGACCTGTACAAACAGGGCATCGCCCGAGGGCTGTTCGACAGCACCGGGTACGACCCCGGCACGCTCATCAACAGCGTCGGGAACGTCAACGGCCCGGGCCGGCCCTCGCGCGAGGGCGAGGTGGAGGCCGAGGTGCAGGGCGAGCTGAACGACGGCTCCCGGGCCGCGGACGAGGGCACGGCCGCCGCCGGGCGGGACACCGACGACGCCGAGGACGCCGTGATGGACTTCGGCGGTACCGACCAGGAGGCCAGCCTTGTCGACTGACACCCCGCTCCGCCCCGCCGACCCGGCCTCCGTCGGTGGCCATGGCGACGCCGGCTCCGAGCGCCGCCCGGTGGCACCCGCCGGCGGCCCGGCGGCCCGGCTGCGCAAGCTGATCGGCGTCGACGAGGGGCTGCTGGCCTGGGTTCCGGAGGACCGCCCCCGCTACACCCGGTACGGGGCGCTGGTGTTCAACACCGCTCTGGTGGGGTCGGTCTCGATGGCCCTGGCCCTCACCAGCTTCCGCTCCGACCTGCCGGGCATAGCCGTGGTCCTGGTGGCCCTGATCTGGTTCTGGGTGGTCCTCACGCTGGACAGCTGGCTGGTGTCCAGCACCCACGGCACCTCGGTCAAGAAGTGGACTTTGATGCTCCGCTTCTTTCTGTCGATCCTCCTGGGCCTGTTCATCGCCGAACCGATCCTCTTCCAGATCTTCGACAAGGAGATCCGCCAGGAGATCGCCGTCGGCAACGAGCAGACGGTCGCGGACTACCGGGGCATGCTCGTCTCCTGCAACCCCACCGACGGCGCCTCCACCAGCGATCGCGCGGAGTGCGGCCGCTACCAGCTGAAGGTGGTGGGATCACCCGCCGAACTCGCCCGCCAGATCAAGACCGGAACCGCCCGCGCCGCCACCCTGAAAGCCCAGGTCGACGAGTTGTCCAGGGAGCACGACGACAAACTGGCCACCGAGCAGCGCCTGTGCGGACCGAAGTACTGGATCTGGACGGCCAACGGCCGGGACGTCACCCTCACCTGCAAGCGGGCCCGCGCGGCCACCGCCGCCGCGGCCACCGAACTCGCCCCGTACCAGAGGCAGTTGAAGGAGATGACGGCCAAGGGGCAGACCCTGGCCGCCGAGCAGGACAGCGCCGCCAACGCCTACCAGCCGAAGCTCCAGCGGGCCATCGACGCCAAGACCGCGCAGCGCGCCGCCGACCTGGACACCGACGGCATCCTCACCCGCGCCCACGGTCTCAAGGAGGTCGCCGAGTCGGACGGGTTCGCGTTCTTCCTCACCGTCGTCCTGCACCTGCTGCTCGTGTCCTTCGACGCGATGCCCGTCCTGGCCAAGCTCATGAGCGGCGCGACGGTCTACGACAAGATGCTCGGCAGGCGGTTCGAGACGAGCCAGCGGCTGTACGCGGACGAACTCCAGGTGCAGCACGCCTGCGCGCGGATGGAGCACGAGGCGCAGCGGTACCAGGTGGAACAGGACACCCAGGACCGGATGCGGCGCGTGCAGCGCCGCTACCAGCGGGCCCAGGCGGAGTACGCGGCCGAGGAGCGCGCCGAGCTGGAGGCCCGGATGAACCGCATCCTGGCGGCCCGCAGGGCCTGAACTGAACCTCCAGGGTGCGGTGGTGAGGTCACAGGGTGAGCGTGGCGTGCATCTCCCAGGCGAGGATCTCGGCGGGGGTGGTGGCGCTGACCCGGTGGCCGCCGGCGGCGGTGAAGCGTACCGAGTCGCCCTCGCCGAGGGCGCCGGTGCCTTCCAGGTCGACGGAACCGCGTGCCACGAACAGGTGCAGGTACGGGGCCTCGGGAAGCGTCACCCGCTGTCCCGGGAGCAGCCGTGCCGCGTGCAGTGCGGCGTGCCGGTTCTGGATCCGGATGGCGCTGGCGTCCCGGTGCCTGTCCATGCCGGAGGCCACGGTGACCAGTCCGCCGGCCAGCAGTTCGGCGTCGATCTCGAGCTGTTCGTAGCCCGGGGTGACGCCGGCCTCGTCGGGTACGACCCACATCTGGACGAAGTGCACCGGGTCGGTGGGGCGTTCGCCGGTGGACCGGTACGAGTCGTTCTTCTCCGAATGCAGGATGCCGGTGCCGGCGCTCATGCGCTGGGCCAGGCCGGGGTAGATCACGCCGGAGTGGCCGCTGGAGTCCTGGTGTACCAGGGAGCCCTGGAGAACCCAGGTGACGATCTCCATGTCCTGGTGCGGGTGCGTGTCGAATCCGGTGCCCGGTTGCACCCGATCCTCGTTGTTGACCAGCAGCACGCCGTGGTGGGTGTTGGCCGGGTCCGGCCGGTGGGTGCCGAGGGAGAAGGAGTGCCTGGAGTCGAGCCACGACAACTGGCTGGCCAGGCGCCGGCCGGCAGGTCGCACGTCCACCGTGGGGGTCAGCAGTGCGCTCATGGGTCGCTTCCTTTCGCGCGGAGATCCCGCAAAGTTCAATATTCAACCTCCATGGTACTCCGGGATCACATGAACATTCAACTGTCGGTCGCCTGGCTCGACGCGAAGCCTGGCCCTGCATCTCGTATCCCACTTGAGAATTGAAGTCATCGGCCGGTCGTACCGGTCCCCGGCCGGGCGTCAGGGGATGGCCAGTTCCGCCCAGATGGTCTTTCCGGACGCGGTGTAGCGGGTGCCCCAGCGCTGGGACACCTGGGCGACCAGGAACAGGCCGCGGCCGCCTTCGTCGTCCCGGCGGGCGCGTCGCAGGTGAGGTGCCGTGTGCGCGTTGTCGGAGACCTCGCAGAGCAGGCTGCGGTCCTTGATCAGCCGTAGCATCACGGGACCGGTGGCGTACCGGATGCTGTTGGTGACCAGCTCGCTCACCACCAGCGCGGCGGTGAAGGACAGCTCGGACAGGCCCCAGGTCTCCAGCTGGCGCTCGGTGTCCGTGCGGGCGTTCGCCACCATGGCCGGCTCCGGTGGCAGCCGCAGGTCCGTCACGTGGTCGCTGCCGAGCCGCCGGGTGCGCACCAGCAGCAGCGTGGCGTCGTCGGCCTGGGGCCCGGGCGGCAGGGTCGACATCGCCCGGTCGCACAGTTCCTCCAGCGGGCAGCGCTGCCAGGTGAGCACGTGGGCGAGGCGGTCGATCCCGCTGTCGATGTCGGTGCGCCGGTCCTCCACGACACCGTCGGTGAAGAGAGCCATCACGCTGCCGTCGGACAGGCTCAGCTCGACGTTCTCGTACGGCAGGCTGTCCACGCCCAGGGGCGGGCCCGGCGTCGGCGAGGACAGGGTCACCCTGCCACCGGCGTCGGCCACGATCGGCGGGGGATGGCCCGCGCTGGCCCAGACGCAGCGGCCGCCGACCGGGTCGTAGATCGCGTAGAGGCAGGTCACCCCGAGCGCCTTGTCGGTCAGCCCGTCGGCCGCTTCGGGATCCGCGTCCTGTGCGACCAGGCCGTCCAGCCGGGTGAGCAACTCGGCCGGGTCCAGGTCCAGCAGCGCCAGGGTCCGTACGGTGGCGCGGAGCCGGCCCATGGTCGCGGCCGCGTGCACACCGTGGCCGACCACGTCGCCGACGGTCAGCCCCACCCTGGCACCGGACAGCGGGATCAGGTCGAACCAGTCCCCGCCCACCCCCACCCGGCTGTCGGCGGGCAGGTATCGGTACGCCACCTCGACCGCGCTCTGCTCGGGCAGATGCTGGGGCAGCAGGCTTCGTTGCAGTACCAGGGCCGCCGCGTGCTGGCTGGTGTAACGGCGGGCGTTGTCGATGCCGACGGCGGCCCGCTCGGCCAGCTCCACGGCAAGGGTCTGCTCCTCGGGCCCGAAGGGGTCGGGGTTGTCGGCGCGCCGGAAGGTGGCGAGGCCCAGGACCGCGTCGCGGGCGATCAGCGGGACGAAGAGGTCGGAGCCCCGGCGGGCCGGGAACCCTTCTCCCGGGGATGGGGCGGTTTCGACGACGGGGCGGTTGGTGGCCAGGCTCAGGGCCTGCGGTGACGACGGCGGATAGGAGACCGGACTGGTCCGGAACTCCTCCGGGGTACGGCCGTGCATCCGCAGCAGACTGTGCCCCGGCGCGGAACCGGTCGGCGGCTGCCGTCCCTCGATGACCGCCGGCGGCAGATCCACCAGCACCTCGTCGGCCAGCTGCGGCACCGCCACGTCGGCCAGCTCCGCGGCCGTACGCCGCACGTCCAGCGAGGCGCCGATGCGCTTTCCCGCCCGTACGAGCAGCGACAGCCGTTCCTGGGCGCGGTAGCGGTCGGTGATGTCCAGGGACTCCTCGAAGAGCCCCAGCGGTTCGCCCCTGGCGTCCACCAGCCGGTGGTACGAGCAGGACCAGACGTGCTCGCGCACCGGGTCGGCGGGGGCACGTCCGCGATAGTGCATGCCGAGGACCGGTTCGCCCGTCTTCAGCACCTGCTCCATCACCTGGTCCTCGTCCGGGGGGTGATGGCGGGAGATGAACTCGCCCTCGGGAAAGAGATCCGACGCGGGCCGGCCGACGTACTGGGCCACCCCCGCCAGCTCCTGATCGGTGGAGCTGTTCCCCCAGACGACGCGCATGTCCGTGTCGAAGATCGTCAGACCCACGGAGGACTCGGTCGCCAGTCCCTGCAACATCGCCAGCTGGGCCTCCCAGCCGCGCAGGGCCGCCAGGTCCGCCGCGACCACGACGGTGGCGGCCGCGCCCTGGTGGGTGAGCGAACTGAACGTCACAGCGGCGCGCAGGGTGTGTCCGTCCCGGCAGCGGAGGTCCAGGACCGTGCTGCGGGGCCGGTGTGTCTTACAGAGAGCGGACAGTCGAGGCCCCGGGGCCGTCGCCAGCAGCCGGTCGGCCGGCCGGCCGAGCACCTCCTCCGGGGGATGACCGAGGAGACGCTGGGCCGAGGTGCTCCACCCCGAGATACGGCCTTCCGCGTCCAGCACCGCGGCAGCGGCCTTGGTGAGGTCCAGAGGACTGTGGAATTCGACGTCGGCGGCATTCGGAAAACGATCCATGGCACCGCTTCCCTTCGTGCTCCCTCAGCATCCCGTGCCACACGACGGACGACAACCGCACGCGTTGGCGCCCCCGGTTCACGGGGGTGAGCGGGTCGCGCCGTGATGTGCCGTCGATCGGCTGCGGCGCCGTCGCGGCCGGTCGCTCCCCCACTCTCGGCTTCGCCGGAGCGGGGACCTCCATCGCGGCGGAGCCGCATACCGATGCAGCCCCGCGCCCCTTCGGGGTGCTACCGAACCCCAGCCGACCTCACTCGATCAGGAGGCGGTTCCGCCGATACCTCGGCCGCCGCGGAACCGCGGCGCCGACTCAGATCATGTGGCCGTCGCCGCGGCGACGGCCACGTTCGGGCGCCCCGGGGCCCGCGGCACACGGGCCGGCCGCCCAGGTCAGCGGCTTCGGTACGGCGTTCCCGGTGTGCGGGGTGGCGACACGCCGATCCCGCCCGCCGCCCGCCGCCCGCCGCCCGCCGCCCGCCGCCCGCCGCCGGCCAGCCGGCCGGCAGGCAGGTCCGTGCCGGTCGCGCCGGTCGCGCCGGTCGCGCCGGACAGATTCGCCGTGCACGCCGAGCCCGCGTTGCCGAGGGCGAAGCCCAGGTCGCGCAGCGTGGTCGTGGTGGCGCCGGCCATCCCCAGGTGCCGGGGCCAGGCTGTTCGGCGCCACAGCTGTCACCAGGCCGGCGGTCGGGGCGAACCCGACGCCGATCAGCAGCGCGGTCACCCTCCGCCCGGCCACCGCCTGGTGGCCGAGGTGTCGAACGACAGCCCCTCGGTCGACGCCCACAACGCCCTGCTGCCGCCGGACGCCTTCCACCTCCCCGTGGGCCGCGCGGTCACGCACAAGACCTACCGCGACGCCGCCCTCCCCTCCCGGCCGGTGCTGCCGTTCACCACGGTCACGGCGGCGGAACCGGCCCGGTGCGCGGCCTCAGACGCCCGCGTCTCCCTCCGCGGTGAGGGCGTCCCGGAGCTGGGCCCTGGCCGTGACGCCCAGCTTGGGGAAGACCTTGTGCAGGTGGTAGCCGACCGTGCGCGGCGAGAGGTAGAGCCGGGCCGCGATGTCGCGGTTGGTCAGGCCCTGGGCGGCCAGTTCGGCGATCTGGCGTTCCTGCGGGGTGAGTTCACCGGCCGGGGCCGTGGCCACCGCCGTACCCGCCGCCCGCAGTTCCGCCGCCGCCCGCTCGGTCCAGGGGCGGGCGGCGAGCCGCTCGAAGCACTCCAGCGCCGCGCCGAGATGCCGGCGGGCCTCGGAACCGCGGCGGCGCCGGCGCAGCCACTCGCCGAAGTCGAGGTGGGCCAGCGCCTTCTCGAACGGCCAGCAGTCGGTGCCGGAGCCGTCGAGGGCGGCCCGGAAGTGCCGCTCGGCGTCGTCGGTGTCGGTCAGCAGGGCGGTGGCCCGGTGCAGTACGGCGGCCAGCCGCGGGGAGGGGGCGGGCTTCAGGTCCTGCGCCACACCGTCGACCACCGTACGCGCGTCGTCCGCCCGCCCGGCGCGGACCGCCGCGGCCGCCAGGTCGCCCAGGTAGTAGAGCGAGGCGTGGTAGTGGACGGGGGCGGGGCGGAAGTCGCGGGTGAAGGCCGCGCGCAGTTGCTCGTAGGCGCCGACGTGGTCCCCGGCGACGAACGCGGCCATCCCCAGGGCGTGCCGGTGGCGGACCTGCAGACTCAGGGACTTGCGCAGATCCGCCTCCCGTACCGCCTCCATCGCCCGGGTCCGGGCCGCCGCCGGGTCACCCCGCAGCGCGCACAGCGTGGCCCGCAGGACGCGGGCGCCCACGGTCACGTTGTCGGCGCCCGCCTCCGTCGCCATCCAGAACGCCTCGTCGGCCGCCTCCTCGGCCGCCGTCCACGAGCCGTTCTCGAACAGGGCGAGGGCGAGCGCCTGGGTCACGGTCGCGTTCGTACCCGTGCTGCCCGCGCGGCGCAGGACGTCGATGGTCCGGCCGAGGATGCGTACGGCCTGCTCGGTCTCGTCCAGGATCCAGGCCGTGCCGCCCATCGCGGTGAGGTTCCCGAGGGTCTCTTCACGGGCCAGCTCGGCCAGCCCCTCCGCCAGGTGGCCCATGAGCAGCGGCCGTTCACGATGGGGGTCGGCGACCGCCAGAGCCCAGGAGCGGCCGGCCGGGTCGCCGTCCCCGTCGATCAGGTCGCCGATCCGGCGGAGTTCCGCGCGGTGGTAGGGCGCGCCGGAGTTGTAGACGGAGGTCGCGGCGGTGCTCAGGGCGCCCAGGGCCAGCCCCGGAGCCGAGGCGGCGGTGGCCTCGGCGACGCCCAGCAGCAGCGCCAGCGCGTCCTCGTGGCGGAGCGTGACCCCGAGGGCCCAGCCACCCAGCAGCGAGGCCTCGGCGCGCAGCCGGGGATCCTCGGTCAGGTGGCCGACCCGGCCGCTCATCTCGCCGACCCACTGCGGATGACCGGCGAACATCGCCGACCGCGCGGCCGTCAGCAGCCGCCGGGCGCGCAGTTCCGGATCAGGGGTCAGCTCCGCGGCGCGCTCCAGCGCGGTCGCGGCGGCCGCGTGACCGCCCCGGCCCCGGGCCCGCTCGGCGCTCTCGGCGAGGGCGTCGGCGACCGCGGCGTCCTGGCCGGTCGCCGCGGCGGCCAGCTGCCAGGCGCGGCGGTCCGGCTCCCCGGTGAACGCGGCGGCCAGGGCGAGATGGGCCCGCCGGCGCTCGTGGAAGGAGGCCGCGTGGTAGACGGCCGAGCGGACCAGCGGATGCCTCGGCAGCACCCGGCCGTCCGCCACCCGGACCAAGCCGACGCGCTCGGCGGGGTCCAGGGCCCGGACGAAGTCCAGCTTCGGGGCGGCACGGATGACGTCGGTCAGTTCCGCCGTGCCCGCCGCGGCCACCAGCAGCAGGGCCTGCCGGGTGGGCGCCGGCAGGCCGGGCAGTTCGGCGGCGAACAGGTTCTCCAGCCGCGCGGTGAGCGGAAGGACAGCGCCCCCGGCACCTCCTCCGGCGCCCGCGGCACGGCCCCGGGCCAGGGCGCGCGGCAGCTCGACCAGGGCCAGCGGATTGCCGGCCGCCTGCTGGAGGATCTCCGCGCGCGCCTTGCCCCGCGGCGGATCCGGCTGCGCGTCCAGCAGCTGTCCGGCCGCGGTCCGGCTCAGCGGGCCCACGGTCACCTGCGGGAAGTCCCGGTCGAACCGGGCCGGCACACCTTCCTCACGGGCGGCCAGCAGCAGCACCACCGGCTTGCCCTCCAGCCGCCGGGCCAGAAAGGCCAGCACGTCCACCGAGCCGAGGTCCAGCCACTGGGCGTCGTCCACCAGCAGGAGCAGCGGCCGGCGTGCCGCGGCCCCGGTGACGAGCCCGAGCACACCGACGCACAACGACAGCTGGTCCAGTTTCAGTTCGTACTCCGCCGCCCCCGGGCCGAAGGCCTGGTCCAGGGCCTCCCGGTGCGCCGCGGGCAGACCGTCGCCGGGCAGCAGCGGATGCAGCAGCTGGTGCACGCCCGACAGACCCAGGCCGGCCTCGCCCTCGCTGCCGCGCACCCGCAGGATGCCGAAGCCCAGCGCCAGCCCGCGCTCGGCCGCCCGGTCCACGAGGGTGCTCTTGCCCGCCCCCGGCTCCCCGGTCAGCACCAGCACCTGGGGGCCGCCGCCGTCCACCGCTCCCAGCAGCCGGTCCAGCCGGGCCAGTTCGGCGGCCCGGCCCAGGACGACCGGATCGGTGGGACGGTCGGTGCCGGTGTGCATGAGCGGTCCTTGTCATCGAGGTGGTCGAGGTCATCGAGGTGGTCTAGGTGGTCGTGGTCATCGAGGTGGTCGTGGTGGTCGAGGTGGTCGTGGTGGTCGGGCTCCCGATGGGGCAATCCTGCCAGCGGTGGTCCACGGGGCGGCGGCCGCGGGTGACTGGTCATGTGACAGAAGCGTGGCCGCCCGGTCTCCGTGATGATGGCTCTGGCCAGGGAGAACGTTCACCGCCACGGGAGTATGTGCATGACGGTCCAGTCACCTCAGCAGTCCGCGATCGCCGCCGAGGCCTCCGTTCTGGGCCGGGACGGCGAGACCGAGCGGATCCTGCGGTGCGTGACACGCGAGCCCGGCACTCCCCAGACCCTGCTGGTCCTCGGCGAGGAGGGGATCGGACGTACGGCCCTGCTGCGGCGCGTCCGTGAACTGGCCGCCGGTGAGGGCGTGTCGGTGCTCTCGGCACAGGGCTGGGCCGGCGACCCACAGCACACCCGGGCCTGCCTGCACCAGCTGCTGGCGCCGCCGGTGCCGGCCGAGACGGCCGCCCTGCCCGCCGCGTCCCAGCGGGTGCTGACGGCCGTGCTCCGCGAAGACGACGGGCCGGACGCGGGAACGCTGCGGGCGGCGCTGACCGCGCTGCTCGACCGGCTCGCCGCCGCCCGGCCGGTGCTGGTGTGCGTGGACGACGCCGACCTGTGCGACCGCGCCACCCTGGAGGCGCTGTTCGCCGCCGCCCGACTGCTGGCCGGCCGCCCGCTGACGGTGCTGCTCGCCGCACGCCACGAGACCGCCCTGCCCGGGCTGCCTCCCGGCACCGAGACTTTGAGCCTGGGACCGCTGGACGACGCGTCGGCCGCCGCGCTCCTCGACCGGCAGCCGGCGCCACCCGCCGGCAGACACCGGTTGGAGATCCTGGCGGAGGCCGGGGGCAACCCGCTGGCCCTCGTCGAACTGAGCCGCGGCGCGCCCGGCCCCGCCGGAGCGGTGCGGCACGCACCCGCCGAGCCCGTCTTCGGCGTACGACTCGACGCGGTTCCCGCCGGCACCCGGCGCGCCCTGCTGTACGCGGCGGCCGCCGGACCCGGCGAGACCGTCGCCGCCGTCATGGCGGCCCTGGACACCGGCGACCTCGCGGTGTGGGCCCCGGCGGAGGCGGCCGGACTCGTCTCGCTGGTCGAGGACCGGCTCGTCTTCCGGCATCCGCTGGCGCGGTCGGCCGCGTATCTGCGGCCCCCCTCGGGCGAGCGCCAGCAGGCCCACCGGGACCTGGCCGAGGTCGCCGTACTGCCGGAGGCCAGGGCCCGTCACCTGGCCGCCGCGACCGTGGGCGCCGACGCGTTCGTCGCCGCCGCGCTGGAGACCTCCGCCTGGCGGCACGGGGACGCCGTACAGGCCGCCCGCGCCCTGGAACAGGCGGCCCGGCTCAGCCCACGGCGGCCGGAACACGCCCGCCGGCTGGCCGAGGCCCTGACGGCCGCGCAGGCGGTGGGCGACCCCGGCTGGGTACGCGACCTGTACGGCCGGCTCCTCCGGGAATCCGCCGAGCCGGAGTTCGTCTGTGTCGCGGCCGGTGCCCTGGCCTCCGTCCTCTGCCACGAGGCCGCCCAGCGCGAGGCCTTCGAACTGCTGGCCGCCGCCTCCGAGCACTTCCCCTTGATCGGCGCGCCGCTCGCACTCGCGCTGGTGGGGCAGGCGGCGGGCGTCGCCGCCCAGTCCGGCCTGCCCGAACACCGGGCGGCCCTGCCCACCCTGCTGGAACGGGCCCACCAGGCCGACGGGGGCGGGCGAGGGCATCGTGGTGCGCTCGGGTTCTTCGGGCAGGTGGATGCGGCGGGTGTCCAGCGGGGTGATGGCGGCGGGCGAGGGCACCTCGGTGGGGCTGGGTCGCTCGGCCGTCCGGACGTACCGGGTGCCTGGCGGGCCGACGGGGGTGGGCGTGGGTACCTCGGTGCGGCCGGGCCTCTCGGGCAGCTGGACACACCGGGTACCCGGCGGGCTCTGGCTGCGCTGGTCGCCGTGGTGGTCCGGCCCGAGACCGCCACCGGTGAGCTGCGTGGCCTCGGCCGGCCGCCCCGCGTGCCGCTCGGCGGTCACGACGCGCCGGCCGGCCGGCCGGCGGCCGCCGCGGTGGCCCACCACGCCGACGAGGCCGACCTGCACCTGGGGCAGTCCCGTCTGGCCGACGACCGGCTGCGCACCGCCCACGCCTTCGGCCTGCGCGGCTGGTCGGTCCTCGGCCTGGTGGACAACCTCCTGGCCGTCGGCCGGTTCACCGAGGCCCAGACCGTGATCCAGAACGCCATGACCGAGGCCACGGTGCTGCGCCTGCCACGCCTGCGGGCGGACCTGGAGACGCAGGCGCTGACCCTGCGCGCGCTGCGCGGCACCCTCCCCGCGGAGCCCTGGTTCACCCCGGCCGTCTGGCGTGCCGTCTGCCTGGACGAGAACCGGGCCACCCACGCCCGTCTGCTGCGCGCCCACGGCCTCGCCGCCATGGCGCGCGACGACTGGGAGGACGCCTGGCGGCGGCTGCGCGAGCTGTTCACCGCCGACGGCTCGCCGCTGCACCCCTTCCTGTCGCCCCGGAGCATCGCCGAACTCGCCGTCACGGCCCAGCGGACCGGCCGGTCGGCCGAGGCCCTGCCGATCCTGGAACGGGTGCGCACGGATCAGGGGGACCGGCCGAGCACCCGGATGACGCTGCTCCTGCACCACGCGACCGCCGTACTCGGTCCGGACACGGAGGCCGAGGAGCACTTCCAGCTCGCCCTGGTCAACCACGCGGCGAACCGCTGGCCGTGGGAGAGCGGCCACGTCCGCCTCAACTACGCCCACTGGCTGCGCCGTTGCCGTCGGACCCTGGAGGCGCGCGGGCAGCTGACCACCGTCCTGGAGACCGCCGAACGCCTCGGCGCCGGCCCCCTCGCGGCCGCCGCCCGCCGCGAACTGCGCGCCAGCGGAGCCGCACCCGCCCCCGAGTCCGGCGGCCCGCTGGAGGAGCTGACCGCACAGCAACGGCAGATCGTCCAGCTGGTGGCGAGCGGCCTGTCCAACCGGGAGATCGGCGAACGGCTCTTCCTCTCCCCGCGCACGGTGGGCTCGCACCTCTACAAGGTGTATCCCAAGCTCGGCATCAGCAGCCGCCATCAGCTGCGCGACCTGGTGCAGGACCGGTGAGGGGGCCGGCGGGTCGGCCGGAGGAGCGCCCATGAGGCCCGGACCGGCGAGTACGGCCGTCGTCCTCGACAGCGTGGTGCAGCGGCTCGTCACCGCCTCCGCCGCGCCGCCCTCCCTCGACGACCTCGGTCCGGACGCGGCGCGGCGGGCGCTGCGGGAGACCCAGGCCGACCGGTTCGGGGACTTCGGCGTGGACGCGGCCTTCCAGGTGGCCCCCGTCGGCCCGGCACGGCTGCTCGGCTTCTGGACCGTCCGCCCGGCGGCGGCGACCGGCCGGCTCCCGACCGTCCTGTATCTGCACGGCGGCCGGTGGACCCTCGGCGACGCACAGACCCACGCCCGCCTCATCAGCGAACTCGTCACCGGCGCGGGCGTGTGCGCACTCGTCCCCGAGTACAGCCGCACCCCCGAGGTCCGCTACCCGCTGGCCCTGGAGGAGTGCTACGCCCTGCTGGCCTGGGCGGCCGGCCGGGCCGGTGAACTCGGCCTGGACACGGGCCGGCTGGCGGTGGCGGGCGACTGCGCCGGGGCCACGCTGGCGGCCGCCGTGACGATGCTGGCGAAGGCCCGGCACGGGCCGCGGATCGCCGCGCAACTGCTCTACTACCCGCTCACCGACGCCCGCTGCGACAGCGCCTCGCAACGCCAGTTCGCCACCGGCTATCTGCTCACCCGCCGGGCGCTGCGCGCCTACTGGGCCCGCTACGTCCCCGACCCGGCCCGGCGCTCCGAACCCACCGCCGCGCCGCTGCGGGCCAGTACGGAGCAACTGGCGGGACTGCCACCGGCTCTGGTCGTCACCGCCGAGGCCGACGTGGCCCGCGACGAGGGCGAGCAGTACGCGCGCCGGCTGACCGAGGCCGGTGTCGACGCGCTGTCCGTGCGCTTCCTCGGCACGATCCACGACTTCGTGGCGCTGCACGCCCTCGCCGACAGCGTGCCCACCCGCGCCGCGATCCGGACCGGCTGCGCCTTCCTGCGGACCCGGCTGTCCTGACGGGCACGGAACCGGCCGAGGACCAGTCGGCCGACTGATGCGCCGAGGCCCCCCGCCCGGCGAAGCTGAGGACATGCCAACCGCGATCGGCTCCTACGAGGAGAGACGCCGGCGTCCGACCGCCTCGGCGGGTGCCCGGCCCGGGGGCCTTCCGGCCGCCCTGCCGGGTGCCCGGGCCAGGGTCCTGACCACCCGCTCGGTGCCGCCGGGCGAGAGCCTGGACTACTGGCACGACGCCGTGCTCGGCACCCTGGTGGGGATGGACATCGCCACCGCAGGCGGTACCTACGACGCCACCCTGCGGACCGACCGGCTCGGGGACCTGCAGATCACCACGGTGGAGGCCGACCCCGGCCAGGTCCACCGGGCGCCGCGCTTCATCGCCCGCGGCGACGGACACCAGGTCTTCGTCGCCGTCCAGAGCACCGGCCGGGCCCTGGTCGAACAGGACGGCCGGACCACCGAGTTGTGCACGGGCGACATCGGGATCTTCGAGACCGTACGCCCGTTCCGCACCACCTTCCCGGCGCGCTTCCGGCTGAAGATCTTCGCGGTCCCGCGCCGGCTGCTGGATCTTCCGGAGGCCGACGTGCGCCGGCTCACCGGCCGCGCGATACGCCCGAGCGGCGGGCTCCCCGCGCTGCTCGCGCCCTTGCTGGAGCGGCTGGCGGACACCTCCGAGTCGTATGCGACGCCGACGGCCGAGCGGCTGGCCGAGAGCGTCATCGACCTGGTGGCCGCCACCGCGGCGGACCAGCTGGGGGAGGACCCCGCCGAACTTCCGGGCGCCGACGGCGTCCTGCTGCTGCGCGTCAAGACGTACATCCGCTGGCATCTGTCCGACCCGGGACTCACTCCGTCCGTCATCGCCGCGGCCCACGGCATCTCGGTCCGCTCTCTGCACCGGCTGTTCCAGACCGAGGACACCTCGGTGTGCCAGTGGATCCGCGTACTGCGCCTGCACGAGTGCCGCAGGGAACTCGCCGCCCGGCCGCCCGGAGCCGCCAGCCTGGGCCAGGTCGCCCGCCGCTGGGGTTTCACCGGCTCCGCCGGGTTCGGCAAGGCCTTCCGCACTACCTTCGGACTGTCACCGACGGACTGGCTGGACCGGGTCCGGGCGGGCGGGACGCCATGCTGACGGCGGTGTCCCGCGCCGTCCGGGACCTGGCACCCGGCGACCGTCCCGCGGCCTGGCAGCGGGCGCTGTCGGAAACCTTCGTCGACCTGGAGGTCACGGTGGACGAGGGCCGTCCCTGGACGGGCGAGCTCACCGCCGAACGCCTGGGCGCCCTCCAGATCGCCGTCGAGGAGTCCGGGCCCGGAACCATCCTGCGCAGCGCCCGCGCGGTGGCCGCCGACCCGCGCGGCCACATCCTGGTCCGCAGGCAGCTGACCGGCACCGCCCTGCTGCTCCAGGACGGCCGCACCGCCGAACTCCGCCCCGGCCGACTGGCCTTCCACGACGCCAGCCGCCCGTTCCGGATCCTGCTCCCGGAGCCCCAGCGGGCGCGGATCCTCATGGTGCCCCGCGCCCTGCTGCGCCTGGAGGAACGGCACCTGCACGCCCTGACGGCCACGGTGGTGGACGAGGCCGAAGGGGGCGCGGCGGCCCTGCTGCTGCCGCTCCTCGACGGACTGGTCGACGAGGTCACCCGGGCCGCCCCGGCCCGGCGCGAACAACTCGCCCGTACCGCGGCGGAGATCCTGGCCACCGTCGCCCTCGACCAGGCCGGCCGGCAGCCCGAGCCGGCCCTGTGGGAGCGGATCACCGCGTCGCTGCGGACCCGGCTGGGCGAGCCCGGACTCACCCCGCGGGACATCGCCGACCAGCACGCCATCTCGCTGCGCTATCTGCACCTTCTCTTCCAGCGCCACGGCACCACCGTGGGCGCCTGGCTGCGGACCCGGCGGCTGGAGGCGGCCCGCGAGGAACTCGCCCGGCCCGGGTCGGCCCACCGGTCCATCGCCGTGGTGGCCGCCCGCTGGGGCTTCACCAGCCCCTCCCACTTCAGCCGGGCCTTCCGAGAGACGTACGGCAGGTCACCGGCGCAGTGGCGACGGGCGGCCGCCGAGAACGCCCCCGGGCCGCAGCCCGGACCTCTTAACCTTTCCGATGACGGCCGGATCGAACCGATGGCCCGAGCGACGATGGAGCACGTATGACCGACGAGGCGATGGGTGACGACGTCTACCAGCCGGACGGTTCGGAGGTGCAGGACGACGCGGGTCTGCTGGACGCGTCGGACACCCTGGACTACCGGGCCGGCGAGGAGGCCCTGGACGAGGGCTACTCGCCGCCGGAGCGGCCCTGGGCCGTGGAGCACACGGGCGTCACGGCTGCGGAGGGACAGCGCGGGGAGACGCTCGACGAGCGGCTCGCCGAGGAGGTCCCGGACATCGCCGTCCTGGAGGGCGACGACATCGGCGACGCCTGGGACACGGACGGCGAACTCCTCGACGACGAGGTCGGCGACGGCCGCGCCGGACGGCTCGTCGCACCGGACGAGGGCGCCCACGAGAACACCGAGACGGACCTGTTCGCCTCCGACCGCGGCCTGGACGGCGCCGGGGCGTCGGCGGAGGAGGCCGCGATGCACGTGATCCCCGACGCCGACACCTTCTGACGGCTCCCGCACCTCCGGGCACCTCGCGGCACGGAACCCGCCGCGAGGTGGTGCCGGTGTCCCGTGGGGCCGATGGCCCGTGGAACCGGGGCCGGTGTCCTGCGGGCAGCACCGAGGTGCCGCGTGCGCGTGGCGCCGGTCTCTCGTGTGCGGGGTGCCGGTCTCTCGCGTGCGCGTGGCGCCGGTCTTCCGTGTGGGTGGTGCTGGTCTTTCGTGCGCGGGGTGCCGGTCTCTCGCGCATGGTGCCGGTCTCTCGTGTGCGCCGTGCCGTGGGCCCGTGCGCGTGGCGTCGCCGCGGCGTCCGGGATCGGCGAGCCGGCCTGCGTGCGCCGGCCGGAGTGCCGGGTCAGGTCATGTGCCGCAGCAGTGCCGCGACCGCGGCCGGGGGCTCGCCGGGCGGCCGTACCACCATCACCTTCCAGCTCGGTGCGTGGCGGGCGAAGCGGTAGGTGGCCAGGTCCGGGAAGCGGTGGGCGATCGTCGGCGGCATGATGCAGACGCCGAGGTCGCCCCGGACCAGTTCGGACGCGGCCACGATGTCGTTGACCTCGAAGGTCGCGGCGCGTTCGACACCGGCCGCCCGGAACGCGCGGTCGGCCGCGTCGCGGATCGCCCAGCCGGGGGTGAACTCCACCTGCGGCAGCTCGGCGATGTCGGCCAGGTCGACGCTGCCGCCGGGGCCGCTCGCGGTGAGGCTCCGGCGGGGCGAGGTCACCAGGACCATCTCCTCGTGGGACAGCAGTCTGGTCACCAGCCCGCGCTGCTGCTGGCGGTCCAGCGCCACCACCGCCAGGTCCACCGTGCCCTCCCGCAGCGCCTGACGGAGGTCGATGACCGCGGCCTGCCGCAGACGCACCACCACCCGCGGGTGTTCCGCCCGCAGCGCGGCCAGCGCATGGTGCAGGTTCGCCCAGACCCCCTGCATCGTGCCGACCGTCACCCGGCCGCGCAGCTCCCCCTTCGCCGCGTCGACCGCCTCGCGGGCCAGCTCGGCGGCGCGCAGCGCCTGCCGTGCCGCCGGGACGAACGCCTCCCCGGCCGGGGTGAGCCCGACCCGGTGGGTGGTCCGGGTGAACAAGGGGGTGCCCAGTTCGCGTTCCAGCGCGCGGACGGTGCCGGAGACCGCGGACTGGACCACGTGCAGCCGCCGCGCCGCCGCCGTGAACCCGCCCGCGTCCGCCACCGCGACGACGACTTCCATCTGCCGTAGGTCCATCATCCGCTCCCGCCGGCGCAGCGCCCCGTCTCGGCGGGGCGGTGATCTTCGCTGCATCCTAGGCAGGCGCCGGCTCCCTGCGGCGCGGACCGGGGGAGTGTCGGCCGGACGCTCGGCGGGGAA
The DNA here is from genome assembly GCF_055580905.1 of Streptomyces sp. NPDC031497. Classification (NCBI taxonomy): domain Bacteria; kingdom Bacillati; phylum Actinomycetota; class Actinomycetes; order Kitasatosporales; family Streptomycetaceae; genus Streptomyces; species Streptomyces sp. NPDC031497. The sequence continues at coordinate 649,525 of NZ_JBVIKO010000001.1, read as the reverse complement.
CCGGGCCCGCCGTCCCCCGGGACGGGCCGCCCGGCGCTACGCCGAGCGCTTCGCGCTCTGCCGGCGCTACGCCGAGCGCTTCGCGCTCTGCCGGCGCTCGGTCAGCCAGTACAGCAGCGCCAGCACCGGCAGGGCCGCCCCGAAGAGGCTGACCGCGCTCCAGCCGCCGGCCCGGTAGGCGATCGAGCCGAACTGCGAGCCGAGGGCGCCACCGATGAAGAAGATCGCGATGAAGGCGCTGTTGAGGCGGGCCCGGGCGAGGGGGTCGAGCTGGTACACGGTGTGCTGGCCGAGGATGAGGCTGGTCTGGACGGCCGCGTCCAGCGCGACGGCCCCGAGGGCGATCAGGAGCACGCTGTGCTGACCGAAGCCGGCGATGACGAAGGCCAGCGCGGCGAGCGCGAACGCGGCACCGGTCATCTTCCGGGTCAGCCCGTGGTCCGCCCAGCGTCCGGCGAGCGGCGCCACGGCCGCACCGGCGGCTCCGACCAGCGCGAACACCCCGACACCGACGGCGGAGTAGTGGAAGTACGGCCCGGTCAGGACGTACGAGACGGTGGTCCAGAACGCGCTGAAGGCACCGAACATCGCCGCCTGGTAGAGGCCGCGGCGCAGCAGCGCGGGGTGCGTGCGCACCAGCGCCGCCGTGGAGCGCAGCACCTGGTGGTACGGCACGGACGTGGTCGGCGCGTGCCGGGGCAGGGCCAGCCGCAGGGCCACGCCCAGCAGCGCCATCAGGACGGCCGAGCCGAGGTAGACGACCCGCCAGCCGGCCACGCTGGAGACCAGGCTGCTGAGGGTCCGGGACAGCAGGATGCCGGTGAGCAGGCCGCTCATCACCCGGCCGACGATCCGGCCCCGCGCGTGGTCGGGCGCCAGGCTCGCGGCGAACGGGACCAGGATCTGGGCCACCACCGAGGTGGCACCGCTGATCAGGGACGCGATCAGCAGCATGGGGAACCCGGTGGCGAGACCGGCCGCCACCAGGGCGAGCGTGGTGACCGTCAGCAGCGCGGTGATCAGGCTCCGCTTCTCCAGCCGGTCACCGAGCGGGACCAGGAAGACCATGCCGATCACATAGCCGACCTGGGTGAGCGTGATCAGCAGACCCGCGGTGGCCTCGCCGATGTGGAAGACACCGCGCAGCTCGGACAGCAGCGGCTGGGCGTAGTACAGGTTGGCGACCGTCATACCGGAGGCGACGGCGAACAGCGCGATCAGCCAGCCCGGCACTCCGTGGGCGGGCTCGGCGGCGGGCTTCCGGAGCGGGGAGCGTATCTCGGACGACGACTGGGACACGGGGACCTTCCTCAGAGGAGGTGCTTCTCTTATCCTGCAAGCGCTCCGCCACCCTCCATGCTTCCCTCCGCAGGGCGATGGTCCGGGATGTCAGTCATCTCGATCGCAGATGACCGTCGCTCGCGACGTCCGCCGCCCCTGACGGCCGGGCTCCCGCACCCGAGCGTGCGCTGCGGGGACGCCGGAAGTGCGCTCGGGGACAACTGCCCGGCGCACAGGGCTCCTACGGTGAGGCGTGACAGCGCCGGAACGACCGGTGCGCCCCACGCAATCCCAGGAGACTCGCATGTCCGAAGCCTTCACGCCCGTCAAGCCGGTGCTCGAACCCGCCGCCCAGGCCTTCGTCGAGGCCACCGCCAACCCGCCCTACCTCTTCGACCTCGCCCCGGCGGAAGGCCGCAAGGCCGTCGACGAGGTGCAGTCCGGCGACATCGCCAAGCCGGCCGTCGACGAGGAGTGGATCACCGTCTCGGGCGGCCCCACCGGCACGGTCCGGGCCCGCATCGTGAAGCCCGCCGGTGCCACCGGCACCCTGCCGGTGATCATCTACATCCACGGTGCCGGCTGGGTCTTCGGCAACGCCCACACCCACGACCGCCTGGTCCGCGAGCTGGCCGTCGGCGCGAACGCCGCCGTGGTCTTCCCCGAGTACGACCTCGCGCCCGAGGTGCGCTACCCGGTCGCCATCGAGCAGAACTGGACCGTCGCGAAGTGGGTCGTGGAGCAGGGCGCGACCAAGGACCTGGACGCCACCCGGATCGCGGTGGCCGGTGACTCGGTCGGCGGCAACATGACGGCCGCGCTGACCCTGATGGCCAAGGAGCGCGGCGGCCTCCCGCTGCTCCAGCAGGTGCTGTTCTACCCGGTCACCGACGCGAGCTTCGACACGGCGTCCTACCACCAGTTCGCCGAGGGCTACTTCCTGCGTCGCGACGGCATGTTCTGGTTCTGGGACCAGTACACGACCGACGAGGCCGAGCGCGCCCAGATCACCGCGTCCCCGCTGCGCGCCACCACCGAGCAGCTCACCGGCCTGCCCCCGGCGCTGGTCATCGTCGCCGAGGCCGACGTCCTGCGCGACGAGGGCGAGGCGTACGCCAACAAGCTGCGCGAGGCCGGCGTACCCGTCACCGCCGTCCGCTTCCAGGGCATCATCCACGACTTCGTGATGCTCAACGCCCTGCGCGGCACGCACGCCGCCGAGGCCGCCATCTCGATGGCCGTACGCACCCTGCACACCGCCCTCCACACCGGCTGATCCGCGGGGGGCCGGTGTGAACACCGGCGAGCGGTCGGCCGCGCCCGTCGGGGCCTGGTGGCGGGCTAGCTCCCCGCGGCCGGTTTCCAGTCCTCGGCGAGGAGGCCCAGGAGTACCTCGTCCAGGAACTCGCCCATCACCCAGGCCGCGGAGCGCAGTGCGCCCTCGCGGACGAAGCCGTTGCGTTCGGCGGAGCGCAGCATCGCGGTGTTGTCCGCCAGTGTCTCGATCTGCAGCCGGTGCAGGCCGCGCACGACGAAGCCGTAGTGGCACAGCACGGCGACCACGTCGGTGCCGTAGCCCTTGCCGCGGGCGGAGGCCAGCAGCCCCAGCCCGACGTGCGCGGACCGGTTGTGGGTGTCGATGCCCCACAGCACCGCGCTGCCGACCAGCGTGCCGCCGTCCAGCTCCACCACGGAGAACGGGACGTGCCCTTGCTCCTCGTCGTCCACCACGAACGGCGCGGCCTTCGAGCCGGGCGTGATCGGGCGCCACGGCCGGCTCTGGGCCCGCGCGTGGTTGACCACGTCGTCGTGGAGCTCGGCCTGCAGGACCGGGATGTCCTCCTCGTGCCGGGCCCTGAGCCCGACCTTGCTGCCCTTAAGCATGCGAGTTTCCTATCCGAGCGGACCGACCGGCGGCAAGCCAATATGAGGGCAGGGCCCCGTGGGCGGCACGCGCCGGCTGTGAGCAGGCCCGCCCCACCTGTGAGTTGGACACGCCACCTGTGGATCGCCGTGCGCCTCCCTGCTGGACCGGCGCCGGCTGCCAGGATGATGCGCCATGACGGCAGGGTGGTGTGCGCGCACGGTACGGGCCGCGGTGTTCGCGGCCGTCTGCGTGCTGCTCGCCGCCCTGGGCCACGTCATGATGTCCGGCGGCCCGGTGCCCGGCTGGGCACTGGCGGCCGGCCTCCTGGCCACCGGCGCCCTGGGCTGGTCCCTGGCCACACGTGAACGCGGCCTGCCGCTGGTCGTGTCCGCCGCGGTCGGCGTCCAGACGGCCCTGCACAGCGGCTTCTCCACGGCCCAGGCGTTCACGTCCCAGCGGGTCCCCATGGCCGCCACGCATATGGACATGACCGGCGACATGGCCGGCATGCACATGGGTCCCGGCCACCTGGCCCCCGTCGCGTACCTGGGTTTCGGCACCGGCGGCACCGCCTCCACCGGCATGCTCGCCGCCCACCTCCTCGCCGCGCTGCTGTGCGGACTCTGGCTCGGCCACGGCGAACGCGCCGCCTTCCGCATCCTGCGGGCCGTCGCCGGCCGCCTCACCACACCGCTGCGCCTGCTGCTCGCCCTGCCCGCCGCACCCGAGCGGCCGCGCCCCCGCCCGCTGTGCCGCCGCTCGGACCGGGCGCCGCGGCTGCTGCTCCTCGTTCACGCGATCACTTCCCGGGGTCCGCCCGTGGGGACAGCTGTCGCCTGACGACAGCCGGTGTTCCGGGGCCGCCCGCGCGTGCCCCGGACGAACACGGCGGCCGTACGCCCGCGCACGCACGCAGGGCCGGCCGTCTCCCCCCTCACCTTTCTCACAAGGACACCGAGTGATCACTTCCGTCCTGCCCGCACGCCCCGCGCCGCATGAGAAACGCGACGAGTCGATCACGGCCTGGGCGCTCGCGGCCCGCTCCGGAGACACGGTCGCCGTGGACGCGTTCGTCCGGGCCCTCCACCGCGACGTGCTGCGGTACGTCGCCCATCTGTGCGCCGACCCGCAGGCGGTCGACGACCTCGCCCAGGACACGTTCCTGCGCGCGCTGGGCAGTCTGCACCGCTTCGAGGGCCGCTGTTCGGCCCGTTCCTGGCTGCTGTCGATCGCCCGCCGGGCGGTCGTGGACAGTCACCGCTACGCCGCCGCCCGGCCGCGCCCCGCGGACGTCCCCGACTGGCAGCTCGCCGTCGAGCGGGCCCAGCCGTCCGGGCTGCCCGGCTTCGACGACGGGGTCGCGCTGCTCGATCTGCTGGCGGCGCTGCCCGACGAGCGGCGGGAGGCGTTCGTCCTCACCCAGCTCGTCGGGCTGCCGTACGCGGAGGCCGCCGAGGTCAGCGACTGCCCCGTGGGCACGGTCCGGTCCCGGGTGGCCCGGGCTCGCGAGGCGCTCCAGGATCAGCTGGTCTGAGGCGCGTCGGGGGATTCCCCGAACGCCTTGAGGATCCGCTCGGCGGCCAGCGTCGCCGTCAACGTGCCGTCCCTGACCTGCCGTTCGAGGTCGGGGGCGGCCGCCCGCACCGCCGGATGGGCGGACAGCCGGCCGAGCAGCTCGTCCCGCACCATCGACCAGGTCCAGCCGACCTGCTGCTCGCGGCGCTTCTCGGCGAGCCGCCCGGTGGAGTCGAGCAGCGCCCGGTGCTGCTCGAGCCGCTCCCAGACCAGTTCCAGGCCAGTCGCCTCCCGGGCGCTGCAACTCAGCACCGGCGGGGTCCAGAACGCGTCCCTGCCGTGCATCAGCCGCAGCGCGCCCGCCAGCTCCCGTGCCGCGGACCGTGCGTCGCGCTCGTGCGGGCCGTCCGCCTTGTTGACGGCGATGACGTCGGCCAGCTCCAGGACGCCCTTCTTGATGCCCTGGAGCTGATCGCCGGTGCGGGCCAGGCTGAGCAGCAGGAAGGAGTCGACCATGTCGGCGACCGCGGTCTCGGACTGCCCGACGCCGACGGTCTCCACCAGGATCACGTCGTACCCGGCGGCCTCCATGACCACCATCGACTCGCGGGTCGCCTTCGCGACCCCGCCGAGGGTGCCCGCGCTGGGGGAGGGGCGGACGAAGGCGTCCGGATCGACCGACAGCCGCTCCATCCGTGTCTTGTCGCCGAGGATCGAGCCTCCGGTCCGGGTGGACGACGGGTCCACGGCGAGCACGGCGACCCGGTGGCCGAGCCCGGTCAGTATGGTCCCGAACGCGTCGATGAACGTCGACTTGCCCACGCCCGGCACCCCGCTGATGCCGATCCGCCGCGCCCGGCCGCTGTGCGGGAGCAGCTCGGTGAGCAACTCCTGCGCCAGCACCCGGTGCTGCGGCCGGGTGGACTCGACGAGGGTGATCGCGCGGGCGATGACCGCGCGCTTCTGGTCGAGCACACCCTTCACGTAGGCGTCGACATCGATCACAGGTCGTGCCCGAGTTCCGCCGACAGCCGCTTCACCAGGTCGTAGGCCGCGTCCGGGATCACCGTCCCGGGCGGGAACACGGCCGTGGCGCCCATCTCCAGCAGGGTCGGCACGTCCTGCGGCGGGATCACCCCGCCGACCACGATCATGATGTCCGCCCGGCCCTCCTCGGCGAGCTTCTCGCGCAGCGCCGGTACGAGGGTGAGGTGGCCGGCCGCCAGCGAGGACACGCCGACCACGTGGACGTCCGCCTCCACCGCCTGGCGGGCGACCTCCTCCGGGGTCTGGAACAGCGGGCCGACGTCGACGTCGAAGCCGAGGTCGGCGAAGGCGGTGGCGATCACCTTCTGGCCGCGGTCGTGGCCGTCCTGGCCCATCTTGGCGACCAGGATGCGCGGGCGGCGCCCCTCGGCCTCGTCGAAGGCGTCGACCAGGGCCCGGGTGCGGTCCACGTTCGGGGACTCGCCGGCTTCGTTGCGGTACACACCGGAGATCGTACGGATCTGGCTGGCGTGCCGGCCGTACACCTTCTCCAGGGCGTCGGAGATCTCGCCGACGGTCGCCTTGGCGCGGGCCGCGTTCACCGCCAGCTCCAGCAGGTTGCCCTCGCCGTCGGCCGCCCGGGTCAGCGCGTCGAGCGCGGCCCGGCACTCCACGTCGTCGCGCTCCGCCCGCAGCCGCCGCAGCTTCTCGATCTGCTGGGCGCGCACCGACGAGTTGTCGACCTTGAGGACCTCGATCTGCTCGTCGCTGTCCACCCGGTACTTGTTGACGCCGATCACCGGCTGCCGCCCGGAGTCGATCCGCGCCTGCGTCCGCGCGGCCGCCTCCTCCACGCGCAGCTTCGGGATACCGGCATCGATGGCCTGCGCCATGCCGCCGGCCTGCTCGACCTCCTGGATGTGCGCCCAGGCCTTGCGCGCGAGGTCGTAGGTCAGCCGCTCCACGTAGGCGCTGCCGCCCCACGGGTCGATGACCCGCGTCGTCCCCGACTCCTGCTGGATCAGCAGCTGGGTGTTGCGGGCGATCCGCGCCGAGAAGTCGGTGGGCAGGGCGAGGGCCTCGTCCAGGGCGTTGGTGTGCAGCGACTGGGTGTGGCCCTGGGTCGCCGCCATCGCCTCCACGGCCGTACGGGTGACGTTGTTGAAGACGTCCTGCGCGGTCAGCGACCAGCCCGAGGTCTGCGAATGGGTGCGCAGGGAGAGGGACTTGGTGTTCTTCGGCTCGAACTGCGAGACCAGCTTGGCCCACAGCAACCGGGCCGCCCGCATCTTGGCGATCTCCATGAAGAAGTTCATGCCGATCGCCCAGAAGAAGGAGAGCCGGGGCGCGAACGCGTCCACGTCCAGGCCGGCTTCGCGTCCCGCCCGGATGTACTCGACCCCGTCCGCGAGGGTGTACGCCAGCTCCAGGTCGGCCGTGGCACCGGCCTCCTGGATGTGGTAGCCGGAGATGGAGATCGAGTTGTAGCGGGGCATCCGCTGCGAGGTGAAGGCGAAGATGTCGGAGATGATCCGCATCGACGGCTTCGGCGGATAGATGTAGGTGTTGCGGACCATGAACTCCTTGAGGATGTCGTTCTGGATGGTCCCGGCCAGCTTCTCGGGCGGTACGCCCTGTTCCTCCGCGGCCACGATGTAGAGCGCGAGCACCGGCAGCACGGCGCCGTTCATCGTCATCGACACGGTCATCTTGTCCAGCGGGATGCCGTCGAAGAGCTGGCGCATGTCGTAGATCGAGTCGATGGCCACGCCCGCCATGCCGACGTCACCGGTCACCCGGGGGTGGTCGCTGTCGTACCCCCGGTGCGTGGGCAGGTCGAAGGCGACGGACAGGCCCTTCTGGCCGGCCGCGAGGTTGCGCCGGTAGAAGGCGTTGGACTCCTCGGCGGTGGAGAAGCCCGCGTACTGGCGGATGGTCCAGGGCTGGTTGACGTACATCGTCGGGTAGGGGCCGCGCAGATACGGCGCGATACCCGGGTACGTCCCCAGGAAGTCCAGGCCCTCCAGGTCACGGCCGGTGTAGAGCGGCTTGACCCCGATGCCCTCCGGGGTCTCCCACACGGGGGCCTCGCCGCCGGTGGCGTGCTTGACGGCCGTACGCCACTGAGCGTCACCGCCCTCGGCGACGGGGGTCCCCAGCTCGATGCCGGAGAAGTCGGGGATTCCCATCAGGACACTCCCATGCGGTCAAGGGTCTCGGACAGCACGGCCACGGCGTCGCAGCCCGCGAAGACGTACGCGTCGACACCGGCGAACTCGCCCCGGCCCGCGAGGAACACGTGCCGGGCACCGGCCGCCTTCAGCGACTCGGCGGTTCCCGAGGCCTGTTCGGCGTAGAGCGCGTCGCTGGAGCAGAGCACCGCCTCGGTGGCGCCGCTCTCCTCGAAGCTGCCCTCGGTGACGGTTTCGATGCCGCCGGCCTGGAAGAGGTTGGCGGCGAAACCGGCGCGGGCGGTGTGGGCGGCGGCCGGGCCGATCGTCGCCAGGTAGATCCGGGGGCGGGCGCCGGTCGCCGCGAGGTGCGCGTCCGAGCGGGCGCGCAGCTCCTCGTAGGCCTCGTCACGGCGGACCCGGGGGAGCCCGCCGGACGGCGGCTCGGGGGCGGGTTCGCGCACCGGCGGCTTCTCGGCCAGGAGCGGGAACTCGGAGACGCCGGTGATGGGTTCGCGGCGCCTGGCGAGCTTCTTGGAGCGCTCCGCCCAGGTCGTCGCGAGGTCCGTGCGCAGCCGGCCGGAGCGCAGCACGGCCGCCTGGCCGCCGTCCCGTTCGATCGACCGGAAGAACTCCCAGCCCGCGTGGGCGAGTTCGTCGGTGAGCCGCTCCACGTACCAGGAGCCGCCCGCCGGGTCGATGACCCGGGCCAGGTGCGACTCCTCGACCAGGATCGTCGAGGTGTTGCGGGCGATGCGGCGGGCGAACGCGTCCGGCAGGCCGAGTGCGTGGTCGAACGGCAGCACGGTGACCGCGTCGGCGCCGCCCACCCCGGCGGCGAGCGTGGCCACCGTGGTGCGCAGCATGTTCACCCACGGGTCGCGGCGGCTCATCATCACGGGCGAGGTGACCGCGTGCTGCACCTGGGCGCCCGCGCCGGCCGCCCCGCTGACCTCGGCGACCCGCGCCCACAGCCGGCGCGCGGCGCGCAGCTTGGCGATCGTCAGGAACTGGTCGGCGGTCGCCGCGTACCGGAACTCCAGCTGTCCGAGGGCCTGTTCGATGCCGAGGCCGGCCTCGGTCAGCTCCCGGAGGTAGGCCACCCCGGTGGCCAGCGAGGCGCCCAGCTCCTGCCCGGCCGAGCCGCCCGCCTCGTGGTACGGCAGCGCGTCCACGGTCAGCGCGCGCAGCCCCGGGAACTCCTCGGCGCACCGCCGCGCCAGCCCGGCGACCGGCGCGAAGTCTTGGGACTCGCCCGTACGCGCCTCGAACCCGAGCGGGTCGGCGCCCAGGTTGCCGCGTACGGCCTTGGGGTCGACGCCCTTCTCCTCGTACAGCCGGAACAGCTCAGCGGCCGCCTCCTCCACCTCGCGGCCGGCGTCGAGGACGACCGGGGCCAGGTCGAGGTAGACGCCGTCGAGGGCGCGGGCGAGGCCGGACACCGGGATACCGCCCTGGCCGACCAGCAGCCAGAGTGAGCTGACGCCGTTCTCCAGGTCGGTCAGGACCGCGCCGTCGGGGGCGGCCGCGTGCCGCTGCCTTATGTCCCAGCCGCCCCCGGTACCGCCCTCGGGCCGGCCGCCGCGCACATACGGCGCGAAGCCGGGCAGGCCGGGGTCGGGCGCGGTGTCGCGCGCGGTGTAGAGGGGACGGGTGCGCAGCCCGTCCTCCAGCGTCGTGGACAGAGCGTCCTCAGCGGCCTCGCCCGAGACTTCCCTGCCCGACTTGCGCAGTACACCCGCCACGAGGTGTTGCCACTGCTCGTGTGTCGCGTCAGGGAACTCGGCGGCCAGTGAGAGCCCGTCGTCAGGCAGGACCGTCATGCTCGGATGCTAGGGCAGAGCGTCAGAAGTGCACGGGTGACGGGGCTGTGACCTTGCCCTCTCCATGGTTGTGACCTGAGCCTCCCGCGGGTGGAGCGACCGGATGCATGCCGTCAGAGCGCGTCGTCCGCGAGTTCCGGCATCAGCGCGCACAGGGCCTCGCGCTGCTCCGGTCCGATGACGTGGGCGAAGGCCTGCCCGACCGTCTCGGCGAGGGTGGCGGAGGCGTCCTTGAGGAGGCCCCGGGCCTTGTCGGTGAGGGCGACCTCGATGCCCCGCTTGTCGTCGCAGACGGCCTTGCGGGTGACCAGGCCGGCGTGCTGGAGGCAGGCGATCTGGTAGGTGAGGCGGGTCTTGGGGCGGCCCAGCAGTGCGGCGATCCGGGTCATCCGCAGGCCCTCGCGCGGCTGCTCGGCCAGCAGGCACAGGATCAGGAACTCGTCGTGCGAGACGTCCAGCGCCCCCTTCACGACCGACCGCAGCCGCTGCTCCACCGCCCCTGTCGCGGCCAGCAGCAGCATCCAGGCGCGCAGTTCGTCCGGGAGTAGCCCGCCGCCCGCGTGGGACGGGCATTCGGGCAGCTCTGCGGGGTGTTCCTGGGCGGCGGCCATGGCATCGAGTCTACCTGTTGTCCAAATTTGGATATTGGGCTAGCGTGCAGCCGTACCGCAGTCATCCAAATTTGAACCATCAATCGATCGGAGCACGGCCATGACCGTCACCGTGGAAACCGGCCTCTGGCAGCTCGACCCGACCGCCTCCGCCGTCGCCGTCCGGCACAAGTCGGTGTGGGGCCTGGTCACCGTCAAGGGCACCTTCACGGGCGTCACCGGCCGGGGCGAGGTGGCCGCCGACGGCACCGCCACCGGCACGCTGGCGATCGACGCGGCTTCCCTGGACACCAAGAACAAGAAGCGGGACGACCACCTGCGCTCGGCCGACTTCTTCGATGCCGCCAACCACCCGGAGATAACCTTCGCGGTGCGTGGCGCCGAGCGGCAGGCGGGTGACGTGGTGGACGTCGACGGTCAGCTGACCGTCCGTGGCATCAGCAGGCCGCAGAAGGTCACCGCGAAGCTGGTCTCGGCCGACGCCGACGGACTGACGCTGGAGGCGGAGTTCACGGTGGTGCGCGAGGAGTTCGGGGTCACCTTCAACCAGATGCGCATGATGGGCGGCCCCACCACGGTGACCGCCACCCTCCGCTTCACGCGCGCGGCGGCCTGACCGGTCCTTCCGCGTCCCGCGGGGGCGCGCGTGAGCGGCTGCTAGCCGACCGTCCTGCGCAGCTTGACGTCCTGGCTGGACAACGTCTGCGGATCCGCCGTGAAGGCGCGCAGCCGGATCCGGGTGCTCGGCTTGGCGGGGATGCCGAACCGGCCGTTCGGCGGCCGGAGTTCGACACTCGCCGTGCCGTGCCCGGGAATCGTCGCCGGACCCCGCACCAGCAGCCAGTACCTGCTCATGCCCTGGCCGGTGGTGAGCGTGTAGTGCGGGGTGAGCGGGGCGCTCCCGGTGTTCACCACCTTCAGCGTCATCGCCCGGACCACCGCGGCAGACCGCTCGGCCCGGCGCAGGGCGGTGACCTCCATCCGCAGCGGCGGCCTGCCGGACACCGCGAGGGCCGCGCTCGCCAGCGCCGGGACGAACAGCAGGACGACCGTCGCGACCAGCAGGGGCCGGCGGCGGGGCCCGGTCAGGAAGGCCGGGCGCGGCTGCCAGGCACGGTCGAACTCCGACAGGGGCGCGGTGACCGCGGCCGCCAGCCACAGCGGGGTCATCAGCAGGTAGTAGCCGTCCTGGGAGCGGGTCGCCAGGAAGAAGGCGAGCCAGGGCAGCACGGTCGCGACCGGGCCGAGCCGCCGTACGAACAGCACGAACAGGGCGAGCAGGGCCGCCGCGAGCAGCATGCTGGCATGCGAGTACCAGGCGATGCGGTCACTGCCGTTCGTGAAGTACAGCGTGACGTCCACCAGGCCCTGGCCGTGCACCACGGCGCCCTGGGTCAGCGGCAGCGCGATCCCGCCCAGCCAGCGGCCGGGCTCGGACACGATGAAGTACGTGTTGATCAGCAGCCAGACCGTCACGGCGACGCCGACGATCCGCAGGACCAGCAGGGCGGCGGCCCGGCCGCCCAGCTCCCCGCGCCGCACCGCGTAGATCCCGGCCAGCAGGAACGGCGTGACGAACCACGGCAGTTGCTGCGCCGCGCACGCGGCACCCAGGCACGCGGCCCGGGCGATCCCGGCCGTGCCCAGCCGGCCGCCCGCGCCGATCCGCGGCCAGCGCACCACCACCGGGATCAGCAGGGCCAGCCCGATGATCGCCGGATAGCCGACCCGGGCGTACGTCGACAGGAAGCCGAACCCCAGGCAGGCCAGCGTCGCCGCGGACCGCCACGGCGCCGGGAGCATCCGCCACAGGGTGACCGTGCCGGCGATCAGCGCACCCGTGCACACCGCGGTCGCCGGGGCGCCGGAGTGGCCCAGCCACAGCAGCGGGACGGTGAGCAGCGGGGCCAGCGGGGGATAGCCGTACGTGTAGTCGTAGCCGCCGCCTATCGTCGGCGTGACGGCGATGCCGGTGCCGTGGAACAGCCAGGGCCAGGGCTGCCCGTAGACGGCGTGGCCGGCGACGAGTTCCCTGGCGGCCTGGGTGGTGAGGACACCCTCGTCGCCGCCGTTGTGGTTCAGGGCCCAGGCACACAGGGCGAGGGTCACCGCCGTGACCAGGACCAGCAGGTCCAGGCGGGCCAGCGACCGGGTCCTGCGGACCGTCAGCGTCAGTACGCCGGTCACCAGGATCGAGGCGTAGCAGACGGAGATCAGGGCCGCCAGGACCAGGTGGTGCGTGGCCGCCTGCGTCCACACCGACCGGGTGCCGATGAACAGACCGATGTCGGCGAGGAGGGTCAGGACGCGATGCCAGGGGGCGGGGACTCCGGTACCTCCGGGATCTCGGGGATCCCCCGGGGCGGCGGACACCGCCGACTGTGTCCGCCGGTCGGGTGCCACCTGCTGTGTTTCTGCCAAGTGCACGCCCTGGACCGTAATCCCGGGCGGTGAGCGGGGCGTCGCAGGAGGAGAAGAGTCCGGTGTGAGGGCGGTAAGAAGCCCCCAATGCGCGGCAATCGCCCTAATAGTGACAAGAACGCTGTTCCGGACATGAGCGCCCACAGTCTTTCGCGCTTCGTGTCGCTGTTGGGCCGAACGGGTGACTTGGCGTAAGAATTGGCTGGTGCAGGCATCGAGTGCGAGTCAGGTCAGGGGGAGCCGGTGAGCCGTTACGACGTCACCGATGAACAGTGGGAGGGGCTCGCCCAGGTCGTGCCGCTGCGGGGCCGTGACGCGTGGCCGTCGGCGGTGGGCCACCGGTCGCTCCCGGACGCGGAGACCGAGACACGGCGCCGTTTCGTCGTGCTGCGGGTGAACGTCTTCGCCGACGCGCGTGAGGTGGCCGAGACGCTGATGGCGGGGATACCGGTACTGCTCGACCTGACCGGCGCGGAGACGGAGACCGCCAAGCGCGTCCTCGACTTCAGCACGGGCGTGGTCTTCGGCCTGGCCAGTGGGATGCACCGGGTGGACCGCAACGTCTTCCTCCTCACCCCGCCCGGCACGGAGGTCAGCGGGCTGATGGAGGGCGCGGGAGTCTCGGGCGGCTGAAAGCCCCCCGACCGCCGACCGAGACGCCACACGCACGCCCCCGCCTTCTCGACGGAGGGACGGTACGGCCACCGGGTTTCTTCGGCGGAGGGGTGGCGGTTGCCGCGGTCTTTTCGGTGGAGGGGTGCGGTGGTCGGCGCGGCCTTCCTGGCGGAGGGGGGGGGCGGTGGGCCGGGTCTCCTTGGCGGAGGGGGGCGGTGGGCCGGGTCTCCTTGGCGGAGGGGATGGCGGTCGGCTGGGTCTCCTTGGCGGAGGGGATGGCGGTCGACGCGGCCTGCTGGGCGGAAGGCGCGGTCGTGATCTACGGCTCGGTGGTCGGCGCGTCGGTCATGGGGTAGGTGCGTCCTCGTCCCCCGATCGTAGGAAGGTCCCGACGGCGGAACGGTTCACCGGTCACCCGGAGCCCTACGGTCCGCATATGGCCGTGTCCTCCGCCTCGTCCGCGTCCCGCCCCGCTCCGTCCGCCGGTCCCGCCCCAGGCGATACACCGACGTCCCGTGAAGCCGCGCTGTCACCGGCACCACCGAGCGCCCCGACGCCCCCCGACGGCCCTCCGTCCGAACGTCCCGGCGGGCCTCTGTCCGAACGTCCCGGCGGCCCTCCGTCCGAACGTCCCGGCGGGCCACGCCCCCCGACGCCCGCCGCACCGGGGGAGACCGTCCCTCGCGCACGGTCGGCCCACCGCGCGACACCACCGGCCGCGGGGACCGCCGGTCCGACCGCCGCGACATCGGCCGCCCGCCCGGCCGGCGCCCCCTCCGCCCCTCCCGCCCCCACGGCCCCCGTGGCCACCCCCCGGCGCGACCCTCGTCCCCGGGTCACCGAGCTTCGGCTCTCTGCCTTCGCGCGCCATCGTGGGGCGAGTTTTCCGCTGGGGCGGGTCACTCTTCTCGCCGGGCCCAGTGGCAGTGGGAAGTCCGCTGTGCTCGCGGCCTACGAGGCGCTGGCGCGGCTGGGCGGCGGGGCCTCGCTCGCGGAGGTGTTTCCCGATCCCGTCGCGCTGGTGCCGGAGCGGGCGCGGCCCGACGCGCAGCGGCGGCGGGGGTTTCGCATCGGGTGTACGGCCGACGGCGTCGAGGGCCCCGTGCGGCTCGATGTCGCCGTGCAGGCCGAGCCCGAACTCCGCATCGTGGGCGAGCGGTTGACCGCCGGCGGCCTCGTGCTGCTGGAGACCGCCCTGCGCGACCCGGGGCGCCGCGCCGTACAGGCCGCCTGGCACACGGCGGGCAGTTCCCCGGTGACCCGGGCCCCGCTGCCCGACGACCGGCTCGGTACCGCCCTGCTGCCGCTGCGTGTCGCCGGGAAGACCGACGGTCAGCGCCAGGTCCTCGCCGCCGCCGAGCAGATGGTCGTCGCCCTGCGGTCCGTGTTCGCCTGCGACCCGCGCCCCGAGGACATGCGCACCCCCGTCCTCACCGGCTCGGGGCGGCTGCTGCGCGGTTGCGACAACCTCGCCGACGTTCTGTGGCGCACCCGTTCCGAATGCGGCCGCCGGCACGGACTGCTCGTCGACGCGGTACGCACCGGCTGCGCCGGCCCCGTGACCGACCTGCTCGCCGAGCCGCTCGGCGACGGCACGGTACGGGCGCTGCTCGACCGCGGCGCCGGCCACCGCTCGGAGCTGGCGCGGCTCGGCGACGGCGAGCTGCGCTACCTCGCCCTCGCCCTGGTCCTCTTCACCGGCCCCGGCGTCCTGGAGGTCGACGCGCCGGGTGAGGTCCCCGACGCCATGCGCGGCCTCACCGTCCTCGCCGACGGCTTCGACCGCTGCCTCGACCCCCGCCAGCGCGCCGAACTCCTGCGCACCGCCGTCATGATGGGCGAGCGCGGCCACATCCGCTTCGTCGGCGCGGTGAGCGACGCGGCCTGTGCCGCCGAAGCCGGGGCGATCACAGTGGTACACCTGGACGCGTGACCGACGAAGAACCCCTCGATGTGGCCAAGCTCCAGCACCGGCTGGCCGAGTTCGCCGCCGCCCGTGACTGGCGGCAGTACCACACGCCCAAGAACCTGGTGGCCGCCCTCAGCGTGGAGGCCTCCGAACTGGTCGAGATCTTCCAGTGGTTGACCCCGGAGGAGTCCGCCCGCGTGATGGACGACCCCGACACCGCCCACCAGGTCACGGACGAGGTCGCCGACGTCCTGTCCTATCTGCTCCAGCTCTGCGAGGTCCTGGACATCGACCCGCTGGCCGCGCTGGACGCGAAGATCGAACGCAACGAGAAGCGGTTCCCGCCGGCCTGACGCGAGGTCATGGAGCGGCTTCGGTACTCCGATATAACGCTGGGTAGCCAAAATCCCGCCCGAATCCGAATTGTTGTCCACAGATTTCCCTCTTCCTCTGGCTCCACGTCTCACTTGCCCTCACTCTGGGTAGTGAACTACTGAATGCTGCAAGGCAGTTCGGACCGACGGGGACGGGGCGACGGATGGACGCGATGCGGCTCATCATGGCGAGCAGACGGGCGCTGGCGAGCGGTGCGGGCGTACCGGAGATGATGACCGAGGTGTGGCAGGCCCAGGCCCTGGCCCAGGCGATCGGCAGCCGGCTGGCGGTGTCAGGACCGCCCGAGCTGCGCGGCGAGGCCCTCGGCCTGACCGAGCTGGCGGGCCGGGGCTGCGGGATCCTGGGCGCCCCTGACCTGGACCCCGGCACCCTGCGTGCCGCCCAGCTCACCGAACTCGACGACGCCCGTGCGACGCTTCTCTGCCTCGGCGGCCTCCTTGCCGAGGTCGGCATCACGCTGGTCGGCATGGCCAGCGCCGCGGCCGACGAGGCGACGTACTGGCAGTGCATGGAGGCCATCGACGCGGCCGACGAATCCCGCGACCGCGTCCTGGAGATGCTGCGCAAACTGGCAGCACGAGAGGAAGTCCGCGACGGCTAGGAGACCCTAGCCCAGGTCGGCCTCGTCCTTCGGGGCCCGCTAGCCCAGGTCGGCCTCTGCCTTCGGGGCCCGCTGCAGATCCTCGTCCAACGCGGACAGATCCGCGTTCAACGCCGCCATGAGCTCCTCCATCTGCTGGAGCAGCCCCTTCGGCCGGCCGGTGGGGCCACCCTGCTGTGGAACGGACTCTTCGGACAAGACGGCCTCCTCGGCCCCCCGGCCCACCGCAGGCGGGCCACACGACGACGCGCGACGGCGAGGACCGTCCGGCGCGGGTGCCGGACGGCCCGGCTCCCCCCAGCCAACGATCACCGCAGAGGCCGGTCACTGGCCCGCCGCGCCCCGCGCCCCCGCCGTTGACGATATTCACCTTGGCGGGGACGCGCGCGACGGCCGGTGCCTATGCGGTTGACGGGACCACGGCCGTGCAGGATGGACGCATGGACCTTCGCATCTTCACCGAGCCCCAGCAGGGCGCCAGCTACGACACCCTCCTCACCGTCGCCAAGGCCACCGAGGACCTCGGCTTCGACGCCTTCTTCCGCTCCGACCACTACCTGAAGATGGGCGACGTCGACGGCCTGCCCGGTCCCACCGACGCCTGGATCACCCTGGCCGGCCTCGCCCGCGAGACCAAGCGGATCCGCCTCGGCACCCTCATGACCGCCGGCACCTTCCGGTTGCCCGGCGTGCTCGCCATCCAGGTCGCGCAGGTCGACCAGATGTCCGGCGGCCGGGTCGAACTCGGCCTCGGCGCGGGCTGGTTCGAGGAGGAGCACAAGGCGTACGGCATCCCCTTCCCGAAGGAGAAGTTCGGCCGCCTGGAGGAGCAGTTGGCGATCGTCACCGGGCTGTGGGAGACCAAGCTCGGTGACACCTTCGACTTCCACGGCACCTACTACGACCTCACCGACTCGCCCGCGCTGCCCAAGCCCGCCCAGGCGCGGATCCCGGTGCTGATCGGCGGCCACGGCGCCACCCGCACCCCGAAGCTGACCGCCCGGTACGCCGACGAGTTCAACATGCCGTTCGCCTCGGTCGAGGACAGCGCGGCCCAGTTCGGCCGGGTGCGTGCCGCGGTCGAGGCGGCCGGCCGCAAGGGCGACGACCTGACGTACTCCAACGCCCTCGTGGTCTGCGTCGGCAAGGACGACCAGGAGATCGCCCGCCGCGCCGCCGCGATCGGCCGCGAGGTCGACGAGCTGAAGACCAACGGTCTGGCCGGCACCCCGGCCGAGGTCGTCGACAAGATCGGCCGCTACGCGGAGATCGGCTCGCAGCGCTTCTACCTCCAGATCCTCGACCTGTCCGACCTGGACCACCTGGAGCTGATCTCCGCCCAGGTCCAGTCGCAGCTGTCGTAACCCTCATGGCCTCCCGCCCCCGACCCCTGCCGGGCCGGGGGCGGTTGCTTTCCGAGCCGTCGATATTTCTGACACCGGCCGTAAGAAAAAATTGCACCCGCCCAATTCCGGGCCTTCCGGGCCGTAATGCCGAGGAGTAAGCGGTGGAATTGCGGGAGTGAGTCGCCGGTACCGTACTTTCCTACACCAACCGGTTTTTACATTCTCGTTTCCTGGGGCCTTTGACAACCCGGTGTGCCGGTTTCTATTCTCGGCGGGTATTCAGAGCTCCGGTGCCGTGGCTCTCGGTAGTGGCCTGGTCGGTGGGGGACGATGTACAGGTACTTGCTCTGTCGGTGTTCCGGAACGCTCGATTTCTGTTTCCGAGGTTCCGCCGTGCTGCCCTGCAGAAGTCTCTGAGCCTGGGCGCGCTTCCGGTGTGGTTTCCCGGAGTTTTTCCCTGCCCGGTTTCCCCGGCTGACCTGCCCGGTTTCCTCAGTTGAACGGTGTGCCGTACGGCCCTGCCCGGCACGCCGTACGCCATTCGATCCGCCGAACCGCCACGGCACGCCCGGCCACTACCCGTGGCCGCCACCCGCCCTGGCCGCCACCCGTCCACGGCCACCACACACCGGCCATCGACGCGACAGGAAGAGAAGGCATCGCCATGACCACAGCCGTATCGTCCACACGGACCATCGTGGACCTGCTGCGCGACGCCGCCCGGAACCACGCCACATCCGGGCTGCGCTACCCCCGGACCGCGACCGACCCCGACGCGTCCTTCCAGACCTATCCCGAACTCCTCGACGCGGCCCGCTCCGTGCTCGGCGGCCTGCGTGGCCGCGGGCTCACCGCCGGGGACAAGGCCGTACTGCTCCTGGAGCGGCCGAAGGAGTTCCTCGCCGCGTTCTGGGCCTGCCAGCTGGGCGGTTTCGTGCCCTGCCCGATGGCCGCGCTCGGCGGCGACCCGGAGCGCTGGGCCGCCCAGCTCGCCCACGTCGACACCCTCCTCGACCACCCGCTGGTCGTCACCAGCGAGACCCTCGCCGCCGAACTCCCGCGCACCGAGGGCCTGTCGGTCGTCGCACTGGAGGAGCTGTACGCCGAGCCCGCCGACGCCTTCCACGAGGCCGATCCGAAGGACACCGCCGTCCTGGTGCTGACCTCCGGCTCCACCGGCAACTCCAAGGCGGTGATGCTCTCGCACGGCAATCTGCTCGCCTCCATGGCCGGCAAGAACGGCTACCACCGGCTGACGGCCGCGGACACCACCCTCAACTGGGTCTCCTTCGACCACGTCGCCGCCCTGCTGGAGTGCCACATGCTGCCGCTGTCCACGGGCAGCACCCAGCTGCACGTCGAGGCACCCGTCGTCCTCCAGGAGCCGCTCAACTTCCTGCGGCTCATATCGGGCTTCGGCGTCACCATGACCTTCACCCCCAACTTCCTGCTGGGGCTGATCAATCCGCAGGCCGACCGGCTCGACGAGGAGGACGGCCGGGACCTCGACCTGTCCCGGCTGCGGCACATCATCAGCGGCGGCGAGGCCGTCGTCCGCACCACCGGCGAGACCTTCCTCAGCCGCTTCGCCCCCTACGGCCTGCGCCCCGACGCCCTCTGGCCCGCCTTCGGCATGTCCGAGACCTGCGCCGGCAGCATCTACTCCGTCGAGTTCCCGGCCGCCGACCAGGGCCAGGAGTTCGCCAACCTGGGACGGCCCGTGGAAGGGCTGCGCATCCGGATCGCCGACGAGGAGGACCATCGCGAGCTGGCCGAGGGGGAGGTGGGGGAGCTCCAGCTCAACGGCCCGATGATCACGGCCGGTTACCACAACAACGAGCAGGCCACCCGGGACGCCTTCACCCCCGACGGCTGGTTCCGCAGCGGTGACCTGGGCCGCCTCGACGAGGGCCGGCTCACCCTCGTCGGACGCAGCAAGGACAGCATCATCGTCAACGGCGTCAACTACTTCAGCCACGACATCGAGTCGGTGCTCGAAGGCCTTGACGACGTGGCCCGCTCCTATGTCGCCGCCTTCCCGACCCGAGCCCCCGGCAGCGACACCGAGCAGCTGGTCATCGCCTTCCACCCGGAGTGCGCCGACGGCGACGAACTCGCCCTGTACCGGGTGCTGACCGCCGTCCGCAGCAGCGTGGTGATGCACTGGGGCTTCCGGCCCGCCCTCATCCTGCCGCTGCCCGCGGACGCCTTCCCCAAGACCAGCCTCGGCAAGATCCAGCGCTCGCTCATGCGCAGGCGCCTGGAGGCGGGCGCCTACGACGAGGTCCGGGCCGCCGTCGACGACCTGGTGCTGCGCCGGCTCGGCGGCTACAACGCGCCCGAGGGCGACACCGAGACGGTCCTCGCCGGCATCTACGCCGAGATGTTCGACACCGACCCGCGGAAGCTGAGCGCCACCGCCAACTTCTTCGACCTCGGCGGCACCTCGCTGGACATCCTGCGGCTGCGCTCCCTGGTCGCCCAGCGCCTCGGCGCCGCTGACCTCCAGATCATCACCGTGCTGCGGGCCCCGACCGTCCGTGCCCTCGCCGCCCACCTCGACGGCGCCGCGAGCGGCGAGCAGGAGTACGACCCGATCGTCCCCATGCAGACCGGCGGCGACAAGACCCCGCTGTTCTGCGTGCACCCCGGCGTCGGCGAGGTCCTCGTCTTCGTCAACCTCGCCAAGTACTTCGTCGGCGACCGGCCCTTCTACGCCCTGCGCGCCCGAGGCTTCAACCCCGGCGAGACCCCCTTCGAGAGCTTCGCCGAGATGGTCGACACGTACGTACGGGCCATCCGCGAACGGCAGCCACACGGTCCGTACGCCGTGGCCGGTTACTCCTACGGCGGTGCCGTCGCCTTCGAGATCGCCAAGGTGCTCCAGGACCAGGGCGAACGCGTGGACTTCGTCGGCAGCTTCAACCTGCCCCCGCACATCAAGTACCGCATGGAAGAACTGGACTTCGTGGAGACCGCCGCCAACCTGGCCTTCTTCCTGGAGCTGATCGACAAGAAGCAGTCCCTCGAACTCCCGTCGCAGCTACGTGATGTGGAGAGGGACGAGCAGCTGGCGTACTTCATCGACCATGCGCCCGAGGGCCGGCTCGCCGAACTCGACCTGACCTTCGAGAAGTTCAAGGCCTGGGCGGAACTCGCCGACGGCCTCACCAACCTGGGCCGCAGCTACGCCCCTGGCGGCAAGGTCCGCTCGATGAGCGTCTTCTACGCCATCCCGCTGCGCGGCACCAAGGAGGACTGGCTCGCCAACGAGCTGCGCCGCTGGGACGAGCACACCACCGAGGAGAACCGTTACATCGACGTACCCGGCGAGCACTACACCCTGATGGGCCCGCAGCACGTGGCCACCTTCCAGTCCATCCTCCGCAAGGAACTCGACCGCGCGCTCGGCGACGCCTGATCACAGGGAGAGAATCAGTGAACGGCAAGAAGATCCTGGTCACCGGCGCCACCGGGCAGGTCGCCGGGCCGGTGGCCAAGGCCCTGGCCCAGGACAACGAGGTGTGGGCGCTCGGCCGCTTCGGCACCCCCGGTGCCGAGGACGACCTCACCCGGCACGGCATCCGCACGTTCCGCTGGGACATGGACGACACCGGCGACGGTTCGCTCAAGGGCCTGCCGGAGGACTTCACCCATGTCTTCCACTCGGCGGTGCGGCGCGGCGAGGACGGTGACTTCAACGCGGCCGTCGAGGTCAACTCGGTCGCCGCGGGACGCCTGATGACCCACTGCCGTACCGCCGAGGCGTTCCTGTACGTGTCGACGGGCGCCCTCTACGCCCGCCAGACCCTCGACCACAAGTACACCGAGACCGACCCGCTGGACGGCAGGGCCGACTGGCTGCCCGCCTACCCCGTGGTCAAGATCGCCGCCGAGGGCACGGTCCGCGCCTTCGCCCGCACCCTCGGTCTGCCCACCGTCGTCGCCCGCCTCAACATCGCCTACGGGCCCGGCGGTTACGGCGGTGTCCCGATGCTCTACTTCAAGCGGATGCTCGCCGGCGAGCCCATCCCGGTCCCCGTCGAGGGCCAGAACTGGTGCTCCCTGCTGTACACCGACGACCTCGTCGAGCAGGTCCCGCACCTGTGGAACGCGGCCAGCGTGCCGGTGACCCTGACCAACTGGGGCGGTGACGAGTCGGTGGGCATCACCGACTGCGTCCGGTACCTGGAGGAGCTGACCGGGGTAGAGGCGAACCTGGTGCCGAGCGAGGTCACCCGGGAGACCTACCAGTTCGACCCGACCCTGCGCCGCTCGATCACCGGCCCGTGCCGGGTGCCCTGGCGCGAGGGCATCCGACGGACCGTGGCCGCGCTGTATCCCGAGTACCTCAAGGACTGAGACGGACATGACCGAGAACACCACCGATCCACTGGCCCCGATCCACGCCGCCTACGCGGCCTTCGCCGCCGGGGACGTGGGCGCGCTGCTCGACGCCTTCGACCCGGACATCGAGTGGGTGCACCCCGACGGCATGGCGAAGTACGGTCTCGGCGGCACCAAGCACGGGCACGCCGGCGTCAAGGAGTTCCTGGCGCATGTGCCGACCGTGCTGGGCGGGATGCGGCTGCACCCCGAGGAGTTCGTCCGCGAGGGGAACCGGGTGGTCGTCTTCGGCCACCGGGACGTCGTCTCCTTGTCCGGCCACACCGAGACGCTGCCGTTCACGCACTCCTGGGTGCTGCGCGACGGGCGTGCGGTGCGGATGGCGGACATCTTCGACACGGTCGCCTTCCACCGCGTCATCGAGAGCTGAGAGAGCCGGCGGTCCGCGATGACCTACGCCTATCTCGGCCCCGAGGGGACCTTCACCCAGACCGCCGTACGCCGGCTGCTGTCGGTGGTCCCCCCGGGCCGGCGGGGCCCGCACCGCCCGTTCCCCACCGTCCCGGCCGCCCTGGAGGCGGCCCGGCGGGGGGAGGTCGAGGCGGCCGTGGTGCCCCTGGAGAACTCGGTGCGCGGGGTCGTACCCGCCACCATGGACCAGCTGGCCGCGGCGGACATGCACATCAACGCCGAGGTCGAGGTACCCGTGCGGTTCGCGCTGATGGCCCCCGAGGGCACCGGCCCCGCGGACGTCACCGAGGTGCTCAGCCATCCGCACGCGCTCGGCCAGTGCGAGGACTGGCTGCGCGCCCACCTGCCCGAGGCCCGCACCCGGACGGCCACGTCCACCGCGGCGGCCGCCCAGGAGGTCGCCCGGACCGGCACCCCCGGCCGGGCGGCCGTCGCGGCCCCGGCCGCCGCCGAGCTGTACGGGTTACGGATCCTCGCCGCCGGCCTCGGCCGGGAGGCGGGCGCGGTCACCCGCTTCGTGTCGGTGGCACCCCGCTGGCACCACCCGGCCCGCACCGCGCGCGAACGCACCTCGCTGCTGCTGGCCCTGGGCGAGGGCGGCCCCATGCTGCTCCCCGACGTGCTGCAGGCCTTCCGGGCCCGCGCGGTCGACCTGTCCTGGATCCAGTCCTGGCCCACCGGCGAGGGCCTCGGCCGCTACCACGTGTTCCTCGACGTCGACGCGCACATCGACAGCAGACGGCTCCGGCTGGCCATGGCGGACGTCGAGGCGCTGGACGTGGAGGTGCGCTTCCTGGGCAGCTACCCCCGCTGGCCGGCCGCGTCCTGATGGCGTGTCAGCTCGGCGGCGGCCTCCCGCACGGCCGGCAGCAGCGCCGCCACCTGCGGGCTCCGCACGGCGCCCTCGCGCACCACGAGGGTGATGCGGCGGGTCAGTTCGGGTCCGTCCGGGGTCACCCGGGCGACCGGAAGGCCCGGCCGGGTCGGCACCAGATCGGGCACCAGCGCCACGCCCCAGCCCAGCGAGACCAGCCCGAACACGGCCTGCATGTCCCCGATGTCGGAGACGATGTCGGGCACGAAGCCGGCCCCGGCGCAGGCGTGCAGGGCGAGCCGGCCGAGCCGCGAGGTCCGGTCGAGCAGCCAGGGCACCTCGGCGAACTCCGCCAGGCGGCGGGGGAGTTCACCCTGGGCCAGCGGATGACCGGGGGCGACGATCAACCGGATGCGGTCGCTGAGCACCTCCTCCTCGTACAGACCGGGCACCCGGGGCTCGGGCACCTGCGGGTAGCCGGCGGCCAGCACGGCGTCGAGGCGGCCGAGCCGCACGGTCTGCCGACCCTCGTCCGGGGCCACCCCGTGCAGCGTGATGCGCAGCTGCGGATGCTCCTCGCGCAGCCGGTTCAGCGCCGGCACCAGCAGCGCGGGCCCCTCGTGCAGCGGGACGCCCACCCGCAGCTCGCCGCCGATCTCCCCGTCCCGGGCCAGCAACTGGACCTCGGCCGCCTCCAGCTGGCTCACGATCCTGTCCGTGTGCGCCACCAGCAGCCGGCCGGCCGGGGTGAGCTCGGCCCGCTTGCTGCCCCGGTCCAGCAGCGCGGTACCGGTCTCCGACTCCAGCGCGGACAGCTGCTGGGAGACCGCGGAACGCGTGTAGTTGAGGGCCTGCGCGGCCGCGGCGATGGAGCCCCGGGCGCCGACCTCACGGAGCAGAACCAGTTTCCGTACGTCCAGCACCGTCATCCTCGCTAACGCTTCCGGTTACGAACTGCCACGCCAGATTACGGGACAGCGGCCCTGGCCGGCCTTTCAATGAATCACGGACCGACATGAACGACCTGATCAGACAGGGGTTTTCCGCCATGGCCACACTGCTCCACCTCGACTCCAGCCCGCGCGTGGGCTCGGTTTCCCGCCAGATCTCGGGCGAGTTCGCCGAAGCCTGGCGCAAGGCCAACCCCGAGGGCAGCTACATCTACCGCGACCTGGCCGCCGGCCCGGTGCCGCACGTCGACCACGCGCAGATCGAGGTGATGCACCGCCTGGAGAAGGAGGGTGTGCGCGACCTCGCCGCGGCCCGGGAGGCGGCCATCACGCCCGAGGAACAGGCGAGTTGGGCGATCACCTGGCCGCTGATCGAGGAGCTCCTCGCCGCCGACACCATCCTGCTCGGCGTGCCGATGTACAACTTCTCGGTGCCGTCGACCTTCAAGGCGTGGTTCGACCGGGTACTGATCGCGCCGCTGATCGCCGACCCCGCCACCGGCAAGGGCCCGCTGTCCGGCAAGAAGGTCGTGGTGGCCTCGGCGCGCGGCGGCGCCTACGGCCCCGGCACGCCCCGCCAGGACTCCGACCACCAGGAGCCGTACCTGAAGGCCGCCCTCGGCATGGTCGGCCTCGCGTCCGACCTCACCTTCCTGCACGCCGAGCTGACCAAGTCGGCGCACGTGCCCCGGCTCGCCCAGTTCCAGGAGCTGGCCGCGGCGTCGTACCAGAAGGCGATGGACGGCGCGCGCACCCACGGCGCGTCCTGAATCCCGCTACTTCAGCGGAAAGTTGCGGTCGAAGACGTTCTCCGGGTCGTAGCGGTCCTTCAGGGCGCGCAGCCGGGTCAGGGCCGGCTCGGGGAACGCCTCCGCCAGCACGTCCGGGGTGCGTCGGGTGTCGAAGCTGAGATACAAGCCGTTCAGGTGCGGGGCCAGCCGCGCCCAGTGCACGTCGAGCTCCCGTTCCCGTTCGGGGACGGTCGCGGCGAGCAGCGAGAAGTTCTGGGTGCGGTGGGCGTAGGCGGTGGCCGCCGGATCCACGTCGTTGACCGCCCCGCCCACCGAACGGAACTGCTCCATCAGCACCTGCCCCGACCCCAGGGCGTCCGCGACCGCCCGTGCCGCGTCCGCGGTGAGGTGGTCGAGCAGGCCGGAGCGGGTGGCGCTGAGCTGCTGCTGCCCATGGTGCGCGGCGCCGCTCACCGGCACCAGCGCCGGGTACGGCGCGAGCACCGCCCGCTGCCGGAGCGGCGGGCCGATGCCGAGCAGCGGTGTCAACGCCCGTTCGGCGGCGCCGTGTTCGGCGCTTCCCGCATACACCGCCGTGACATTGGCCAGCTGCGGGCGGCCCGGGCCGCCGGGCATGAACGTCAGAAAGCTGGTCAGCTCGCGCGGCGCCGCCTCCAGCACCGCACCCCACGCCTCGATCAACCCCGCCGCGTCCGCCGCGTCGAAGACGAGGTCGGCGAAGACCACGTCACCCGTCTCGTACGCCTCCAGTTCCACGGCGGTGACGACGCCGAAGTTCCCGCCCGCCCCGCGCACGGCCCAGAACAGGTCGGGCTCCAGCTCGGCGTCCGTCCGCACCGACCTGCCGTCGGCCAGGACGAGTTCGACCGCCGTCACATGGTCGACGGTCAGCCCGTGCAGTCGCGCGAACCAGCCCATGCCGCCGGCCGTGGCCAGCCCGCCCACGCCCACGTCACCGGTGTCCCCGGAACTGACGGCGAGCCCGTGCGGCGCCAGGACCTGCGCCACCCGCCCCCAGCGGGCACCCGCCCCGACCCGGATCCGCCGCCGGGCCCGGTCCAGGATCCGCACCTCGTCGAGGCGGGACATGTCGACGACAGCGCCGCCGTCATTGGTGGAGCGGCCGCTGATGCCGTGCCCGCCGCTGCGCACCGAGACCACCGAGCCCAGCGAGCGCGCGTACCCCAGCGCCTCGGCGGTCTGTCCGGCGTCCTCGGGCAGCAGCACGGCGGCGGGGGCGCCGCGGTGCACATAGCAGTGCCGCAACCGCTCGTACCGCGCGTCGTCCGGTACGACGATCCGCCCGGCCAGGGACGGCGGGACCGGCGGCAGCGTGGACGTCATGACGGGGAGTTCCCTTCCTCGGCTACGGCTACGGCTTCGGCTTCGGCTACGGCTTTGGCTAGGGCTACGGTTTCGGTTTCGGCTTCGGCTTCGGCTTCGGTTTCGGCTTCGTCGAGCGGCTCCAGCGCGCAGCGCAGGGTCCGCGCCAGGTAGCGCACCAGCCGCTCCGGCGCCATCTCGGCCACCGGCCCGGTGCGCAGCACATACCGGCTGAAGGCGACCCCGATGAGATGCGCGCCGAGCAGGTCGATGCGCTCGTCGGCGTCGGGCCCGGTCAGCACCGTGCGGTAGGCCTCCGTGCTGCTCTGCCGCATCGCCGTGTACAGGGCGGTCGCCGCGCTCTCGTCGGAGGCGGCGCCGCGGATCAGCGCGAGGAACGGATCGCCGCCGTCGGCACGCTCCATGCGCTCGACGAACGCCCGCGCGATCCGGTCCGGCAGGGTCCCGGGCGGTCCGGGCACCAGCTCCGGCAGGTCCCGGGTGCCGGGCACGGCGGCCAGGAACAGCCGCTCCTTCGAGCCGAAGTGCCGCATCACCAGACCGTGGGTGACCCCGGCCCGGCCCGCGATCTCCCGGATGGTGGCCCGCGCGTATCCCCGCTCGGCGAACGCGGCCCGCGCCGCTTCGAGGATCGCCTCTCGATGTGCCTCGGGCGCCCGCACCCGCTTCCGGGCGGGCGGCTCGCCGCCTGACGTCGTGGTGGTCACGGGCCCTAATGTACATCTGGTCATTAGCGGCCTCCGAGGCTGTGCATGAGCAGATGAGCAGTGGTCCAGCGGGGTCCGAGGAGCCGTGTCGGCGTGGCCGCGGCCGGCGTGCTCGTCGTCGACGCGACCGGCCGCGGCGCTGCTGAGTCCAGGCCCTCGGACGGTCCGACCTGGACCACCTGGAGCCGGTCTCCGCACAGGTCCGGTCGCGGCTGTCGTAGCCGCCCCGGGCCGCGCATGCGACCGGCTGTGACGCGGCTGTGACCGGAACTATGGCCTCCACCACACTCGTTCGGGGTTCGTCCTGATGAGGTGGCCCGATGCGCAGACCTCACCCCCGTCTCCTCGCCCCCGCCGCCGCCCTTCTCCTGGCCACGGCGTGCGGCGCGGAGCACGCGGACACCGGCCGCGGCGCCGGCGCGGACGTCCCGGCACCCCGCGCCACCGTCACCGACCCGCCGGTGGACGGCGTCCGGATCACCTCGGTCACCATCCCCGCGGCCTCCCCGAGCCCGACCCCGTCCGCCGCCCTGGGCCGGGTGCACGCGGACCCGCTGACCGTGCCCGGTGACTCCGGCATCTCCGCCGCCTACCAGGTCAGCAACGACGGCGACGAAGCCATGACCTACACCGTGCTCTTCGACTTCACGACGGACACCGGCGCCGTCATGGACAACAAGGAGGTGACCGTGCCCGGGGTCCGGCCGGGCCGCAGCACCAGCGGAACCGTCGACCTGGGCGTGCTCGCCCCCGGCGCCTCCCCGGTGACCAAGGTGAAGGTCGCCAAGGTCACCAAGGTGCCCGCCGACGAGGCACCGGCCGAGACGGGTGCCTGTCCCTCCTCGGGCGTGCGGCTGTGGGCCGACGACGGCGACGCCGCGATGGGCCTGCGCGTCGTCGGGCTCCACCTGCAGAACTGCGGAAAGCGGGACTACTCGCTCGACGGCTATCCGCAGCTGAGCCTCCTGGACGACAACCGCGAGCCCGTCGACGGCATACGCATCCTGCACGGCGGCGCCGCCATCGCCACGGGAACCGGCTTCGACGACCCGCCCGGGCCCCTCGTCCTGAAGCCCGGTGAAGCCGCCCTTTCCGGCCTGATCTGGCGCAACACGACACTGGCGGGCACGGCGGTGAACGTGCCCTACGTCCGGGTCCTGGCGAAGCCGGGCGCCGCGCCCGTCGTGGTCACCCCGGGCCTGGATCTCGGGACGACGGGGAAGCTCGGCGTCGGCGCGTGGCAGCGGGCCGACCGGTAACGCGGGAGAAATTCGGCGGCCCCGCACGGCGACCCTCTGTACGTTGGAACCGCGCACAAGCGCACGACCAGCGCTTTCGCACTATTTCCTGACCCTTTTCGAGGCGACCCACCGTGTTCCTGACGCTCACCACCACCGGCACCCCCGAACGTCCCGCGACCGACCTCGGGTTCCTGCTGCACAAGCATCCCGACAGCGCGCAGACGTTCTCGACCTCCTACGGCATCGCGCACGTCTTCTACCCCGAGGCGGACGCCGAGCGCTGCACGGCGGCCCTGCTCCTGGAGGTCGACGCGGTGGCGCTGGTCCGGCGCGGAAAGGGCAAGGGACGCGGCGGGGCACCCGACGCGGCGCTCGCGCAGTACGTCAACGACCGCCCGTACGCGGCCTCCTCGCTGCTGGCCGTGGCGATCGGCAACGTCTTCTCCAGCGCGATGCGCGGCGTGTGCCGGGCCCGCCCCGAAGCCCCGGAGCAGACCAGGCCGCTGCGCGTCGAGGTTCCGGCGCTGCCCGCACGGGGCGGCCCCGACCTGGTACGACACCTCTTCGAGCCGCTCGGCTGGACGGTGACCGCCGAACCGGTCGCCCTGGACACCACGTTCCCGGAGTGGGGCGACTCGCGGTACGTCGGTCTCGTCCTGGAGTCCGAGGAGCTGACCCTCGCCGAGGCGCTGCGCCACCTCTACGTCCTGCTCCCCGTCCTCGACGACGCCAAGCACTACTGGGTGTCCGCCGAAGAGGTCGACAAGCTGCTGCGGGCGGGCGAGGGCTGGCTGCCCGGCCACCCCGAGCAGAAGCTCATCACCACCCGCTACCTCTCCCGCCGCTGGTCGCTGACCCGGCAGGCGATGGAGCGGCTGGAGCTGGTGCGGCTCGCCGAGACCGACGACAGCGAGGTCGAGGAGATCGACAACGCGGTCGAGGAGGAGACGGAGACGGAGGAGAAGCCGGCGCCGCTCGCGGTACAGCGCCGCGAGGCGATCCTCGGGGCGCTGCGCCGGGCCGGTGCCGCCCGGGTCCTCGACCTCGGCTGCGGGCAGGGCCAGTTGGTGCAGGCGCTGCTGAAGGACCCGTCGTTCACCGAGATCGTCGGCGTCGACGTGTCGGTGCGGGCGCTCACCATCGCCGCACGCCGGCTGGGGCTGGACCGCATGGGCGAACGCCAGGCGTCCCGTGTCAAGCTCTTCCAGGGCTCGCTGGCCTACACCGACCAGCGGCTCAAGGGGTACGACGCCGCCGTGCTCAGTGAGGTCGTCGAGCACCTCGACCTGCCCCGGCTGCCCGCCCTGGAGTACGCCGTGTTCGGCGCCGCCCGCCCGCGCACGGTCCTGGTGACCACGCCGAACGTCGAGTACAACGTCCGCTGGGAGACCCTCCCCGCCGGACACGTCCGGCACGGCGACCACCGCTTCGAGTGGACCCGCGAGGAGTTCCGCGCCTGGGCCGCCCGGGTCGCCGAACTCCACGGCTACGAGGTCGAGTTCGTGCCCGTGGGCCCGGACGACCCAGAGGTCGGTCCGCCCACCCAGATGGCCGTCTTCGAGATGAGCACAGCCCAGCTGAACACCACCGCTCCCGCCGTGAAGGAGGCGAAGGCAGCATGACCGAGCAGACGACTGGACGGGTCCTTCCCGTCACCGACCTCTCCCTGGTCGTGCTCGTCGGCGCCTCCGGCTCCGGCAAGTCCACCTTCGCGCGCCGCCACTTCAAGCCGACCGAGGTGATCTCCTCCGACTTCTGCCGGGGACTGGTCTCCGACGACGAGAACGACCAGGGCGCCACCAAGGACGCCTTCGACGTGCTGCACTACATCGCGGGGAAGCGCCTGGCGGCCGGCCGCCGTACGGTCGTCGACGCCACCAGCGTGCAGCAG
The DNA here is from genome assembly GCF_055580905.1 of Streptomyces sp. NPDC031497. Classification (NCBI taxonomy): domain Bacteria; kingdom Bacillati; phylum Actinomycetota; class Actinomycetes; order Kitasatosporales; family Streptomycetaceae; genus Streptomyces; species Streptomyces sp. NPDC031497. Next base: position 619,465 of record NZ_JBVIKO010000001.1, on the reverse strand, counting down.
GAGTCCCGGCGCCAGCTGATCGACCTGGCCAGGCAGTACGACGTGCTGCCCATCGCGATCGTCCTGGACATCCCCGAGGAGGTGTGCGCCGAGCGCAACGCGGCCCGCGCCGACCGCGCCGGCATGCCCCGCCGGGTCATCCAGCGCCACATCCGCGAACTCCGGCGCTCCCTCAGGCACCTGGAGCGCGAGGGCTTCCGCAAGGTGCACATCCTGCGCGGTGTGGAGGAGGCGGAGTCGGCGACCGTCGTCACCGAGAAGCGCTTCAACGACCTGACCCACCTCACCGGCCCCTTCGACATCGTCGGCGACATCCACGGCTGCGCCTCGGAACTGGAGTTGCTGCTCGGCAAGCTGGGCTACGCCGACGGCGTGCACCCCGACGGCCGAACCGCCGTGTTCGTCGGCGACCTCGTCGACCGCGGCCCGGACAGCCCGGGCGTGCTGCGCCGGGTGATGTCGATGGTGAGCTCGGGCAACGCCCTGTGCGTGCCCGGCAACCACGAGAACAAGTACGGGCGGTATCTCAGGGGCCGCAAGGTCCAGCACACCCACGGACTCGCCGAGACCATCGAGCAGATGGAGGGCGAGAGCGAGGAGTTCGCCCAGCAGGTACGGGAGTTCATCGACGGTCTGGTCAGCCACTACGTCCTCGACGGCGGGAAGCTGGTCGTCTGCCACGCCGGGCTGCCCGAGAAGTACCACGGCCGCACCTCCGGCCGGGTCCGCTCGCACGCGCTGTACGGCGACACCACCGGCGAGACCGACGAGTTCGGCCTGCCGGTGCGCTACCCGTGGGCCGAGGACTACCGGGGCCGGGCGGCCGTCGTCTACGGCCACACGCCCGTCCCGGAGGCGAGCTGGCTGAACAACACCATCTGCCTGGACACCGGCGCCGTCTTCGGCGGCAAGCTGACCGCGCTGCGCTGGCCGGAGCGGGAGCTGGTCGACGTACCTGCCGAGCGGGTCTGGTACGAGCCGGCCCGGCCGCTGCGCTCCGAGGCGCCCGGCGGCCAGGACGGACGCCCGCTCGACCTGGCGGACGTGCGGGGCCGGCGGGTCGTGGAGACCCGGTACCAGGGCCGGATCGCGGTCCGCGAGGAGAACGCGGCGGCCGCCCTGGAGGTGATGAGCCGCTTCGCGATCGACCCGCGCCTGCTGCCGTACCTGCCGCCGACCATGGCCCCGACGGCGACCTCGCGCGTCGACGGCTACCTGGAGCACCCGGCCGAGGCCTTCGCGCAGTACGCCGAGGACGGGGTCGCCCGGGTCGTGTGCGAGGAGAAGCACATGGGCTCGCGGGCGGTGGCCCTGGTCTGCCGGGACGCCGAGGTGGCGCACAAGCGCTTCGGTGTCGCGCCCGGCCCCACCGGCTCCCTCTACACCCGCACCGGACGCCCGTTCCTCGACGACGAGTCGGTGACCGAGGAGATCCTCGGCCGGATCCGCGCCGCGGTCGACGCGGCCGGGCTCTGGGACGAACTGGCCACCGACTGGCTGCTGCTTGACGCCGAGCTGCTGCCCTGGTCGCTCAAGGCAGGCGGCCTGCTGCGCACCCAGTACGCGGCGGTGGGCGCCGCCTCCGGCGCGGTGTTCCCGGGTGCGCTGGCCGCCCTGGAGGGGGCGTCGGCGCGCGGTGTGGACGTCGGCGGCCTGCTCACCCGGCAGCGTGAACGCGCCGCCGACGCGGCCGCGTTCACCGACGCCTACCGCCGGTACTGCTGGACCACCGAGGGCCTGGACGGGGTGCGCCTCGCCCCCTTCCAGATCCTCGCGGTGCAGGGCCGCAGCCTCGCCGCGCTTCCGCACGACGAGCAACTCGCCCTCCTGGACCGGCTGGTGGAGAACGACCCGACCGGCCTGCTCCGGACCACCCGGCGCCTGTACGTCGACACCGGGGACCCGGAGTCGGTGCGGACCGGCGTCGACTGGTGGCTGGAGATGACCGGCCGGGGCGGCGAGGGCATGGTCGTCAAGCCGCTCGGCGCGGTGGTGCGCGACCCGAAGGGCCGGCTGGTCCAGCCCGGCATCAAGTGCCGGGGCCGCGAGTACCTGCGGATCATCTACGGCCCCGAGTACACCCGCCCCGACAACCTCACCCGCCTGCGGGGCCGCTTCCTCAACCACAAGCGGTCCCTGGCGATCCGCGAGTACGCCCTGGGTCTGGAGGCCCTGGACCGCCTCGCGGACGGCGAACCGCTGTGGCGGATCCACGAGGCGGTGTTCGGGGTGCTGGCCCTGGAGTCGGAGCCGGTCGACCCCCGGCTGTGAGGCCGGCCGGCACCGGGGTCAGCCGACCAGCCGGAGCCGGTGGGCACAGGCTCCGACCCGGACCGTCTGCCCCCAGGTGAGCTCCAGGGCGTCGGTCTCGATGCCGTCGCCGAAGGCGATCAGACGGTCCGACTCGACCGTGAGCGTCAGGGCCGCCGAGGCGGTCAGCTCGCCGGCGACCAGGGAGGTCCCGGTCGCCGGCGAGGGCCAGGCCTCCCGGACGAACCACAGCAGGCGGTCCTCGGTGGGGGAGGGCAGCGTCAGCCGGGCGCCGCGCTCCTGCCACAGCGAGCGCAGCCAGCCGGTGGCCCCGGTGCCGGTGCCCACCAGCACCCCGGAGGAGGCCTGGGCCTCGACGACACCCCCGTCGTCCTCGAGGCCCAGGCGGTATCGGGCGGTCTGATGACCGGCGGTTCCCAGATAGATCTCGTTGAGCGCCACGAGCCGCTGGGTGTCGTCGGCCACCGCCTCGACCATGGTCAGCTCGTCGGCACGGGTGGCCTCGAACGAGGCCAGCAGCAGGGCCGCGTGCTCCGGCCGGTGCCGTACCAGCACACCGGGGTTGCGGCCGGGGTCGGTGTCGATGCCGATCACCGGCTGGCCGTCCAGGTACTTGGCCACGTTCGCCACCAGCCCGTCCTGGCCGACCACCAGGACCACGTCCTCGGGCCCGAAGAGAAAACGGTCCAGGTCCGCCCGCTCGACCCGGGCCTGACGCCAGGTCAGCGGAATCGCCGCGGTCACCTCGGCGAGGGCCCGCCCGGTCCGACGGTGCCGCTCGGCGATCTCCTCGATGTCCCGCCCGCGGGTGGAGAGGAAGAAGGCGGCCTGCCCGTGGGTGCCGTGGTGGGCCACCAACTCGTCGTACTCGGTGGTGCGGTGGACGAGGACCACGCGGGGCGCGAGGCTCATGACGCCGCCTCCGGGCGCCGACCGAGCCCGACGGCAGGCCCCGGCGGCCCGGCCGTCCGGGGTGCGGCTGGTTCTGCGGCCCGGTGGGCGGCTGTGCTCCTGGTGGCTTTCGCGGTGGGGGTTCGGCTGTGTTGGGCGGTGGGGTTCGGTGGGGTGGTCGTCCGGGGTGCGGCTGGTTCCGCGGCCCGGTGGGCGGCTGTGCTCCTGGTTGCTTTCCCCGTGGGGGTTCGGCTGTGTTGGGCGGTGGGGTTCGGTGGGGTGGTCGGGCGGGGTGCCGCCGATTCGGCGGCCCTCCGGGCGGCCGCGCCCCCCGTGCCGTTCCCTGCCGGGGACCTGTGGGCCGCGTTCACGACCCCTCCGCCGAGCCCAGCTTCGCCAGCAGCCCCGTCAGCACGTCCGGCGACACGGTCACGCTGTCGATGCGCGGCAGGTTCTCGGCGAGCCGCGTGCCCGTGAGGGCGTGCAGCGTGGCCACGTCCACCTCGCCGTGCACCCGCAGCCAGGCCGCCTGTGCCGCGGCCCGGGCCTCGCCGACCTCCCGGGCCGCCTCGGCCTCGGCCCGCGCGAGCGTGACCGCCCGGGCCGCCTCGGCCTCGCCCAGCTTCACCGCCCGGGCCGCCTCCGCCTCCGCGAGCCGTACCGTGCGCGCCGCCTCCGCCTCCGCCAGCTTCACGGACCTGGCGGCCTCCGCCTCCGCGCGCACCGCGTCGGCCGCCGCGTGCTCCTCCGCCTCGCGCCGCGTGTTCGTGCCGCGCTGTTCGACCAACTGCTCCTCGCGGCGGGCCAGTTCGATCTGGCTGGCCAGCTCGTTCTCGGCGATCGCCCGCTCCCGCTCGACGGCCACCGCCCGCCGCTCGTAGGTGGCCCGGTCGGCCTCCTGCTGGATCTGCTCGCGGGCCGGGGTGCGCAGCGCCCGCTCCACCTCCGGTTCCGGACGCAGCGCCATCACCCGCACGGCCACCACCTCGATCCCGGTGGCCGGCAGCCGGGGCTCCGCGCCCAGCCCCTCGGCGATCCGCTCCCGGACCGCCGTCACCCCGTCGACCAGCGCCGCCGCCAGCGGGGTGCGGGCCAGCACGGCCAGCGCGTGCTGCTGGGCCGTCTCCGTGAGCAGGGTGCCCAGCTGCTCCAGCGGGGTGCCGCGCCAGACACCGGTGTCGGGGTCGATCGAGAAGTCGAGGCGGGCGGCGGCCAGCGCCGGGTCGCCGACGCGGTAGGTGACGGTCGCCTGCACCGACACGTCCTGGAAGTCGGCCGTACGGGCGTGGAAGGTCATCGTCAGTTCGCGGTCGTCGACCGGTATCTCGGAGATCGCCGCGGTGAGCGCGCGGAACCAGAAGCTGATGCCCGGCCCGTCGTGCAGCAGCTTTCCGCCCCGGTGATGTCTGATGTGCGCCGTCGGGGCTCCGCGCAGATGGCGCCGGCCCAGCCGCCGGGTGATGTCGGCCATGAAGTCCCCCTCGTGATTTAGAGTCAGCATGACAATAATCGCCCCCGTTCCGCTTGTCGTCAAGGGGACGAGAATAAGAAACGGTCGACCTGGGGGTGAACCCGGTCCGCGATGGTCAGGATGGAGTCATGGGATTCCACGTCGACTCCGAAGCCGGGCGGCTGCGCCGCGTCATCCTGCACCGGCCGGATCTGGAGCTCAAAAGGCTCACCCCCAGCAACAAGGACGCCCTTCTCTTCGACGACCTCCTCTGGGTACGCCGGGCCAGGGCCGAGCACGACGGTTTCGCGGACGTGCTCAGGGACCGCGGGGTCGCCGTCCATCTCTTCGGCGACCTGCTCACCGAGACGCTGGCCATCCCGGCGGCTCGCACCCTCGTCCTGGACCGTGTCTTCGACGAGAAGGAGTACGGCCCGCTCGCCACCGACCATCTGCGCGCGGCCTTCGAGGACCTGCCCGCACCCCAGCTGGCCGAGGCGCTGGTCGGCGGCATGACCAAGCGGGAGTTCCTGGACGGGCACGCGGAACCCACCTCGGTCCGCTTCCACGTCATGGACCTCGACGACTTCCTCCTCGAACCGCTCCCCAACCACCTCTTCACCCGCGACACCTCCGCCTGGGTCTACGACGGCGTCTCCATCAACGCCATGCGCTGGCCCGCCCGGCAGCGCGAGACCGTGCACTTCGAGGTGATCTACCGGCACCACCCGCTCTTCCGTGGCGAAACGTTCCACGTCTGGTCGGAGGGGCAGGCCGCCTACCCCTCGACCATCGAGGGCGGTGACGTCCTGGTGATCGGCAGCGGCGCGGTCCTGATCGGGATGAGCGAGCGCACCACCCCGCAGGCCGTGGAGATGCTCGCGCACAAGCTGTTCGAGGCGGGCTCCGCGCAGACGATCGTGGCCCTGGACATGCCGAAGCGGCGCGCCTTCATGCACCTCGACACCGTGATGACGATGGTCGACGGCGACACCTTCACCCAGTACGCCGGGCTCGGCATGCTCCGCTCCTACACCATCGAACCGGGCGCCGGCGAGAAGGAGCTCAAGGTCACCGACCATCCGCCGGAGCACATGCACCGCGCGATCGCCGCCGCCCTCGGTCTCAGCGAGATCCGGGTCCTCACCGCCACCCAGGACGTGCACGCGGCCGAGCGCGAGCAGTGGGACGACGGCTGCAACGTCCTCGCCGTCGAACCCGGTGTGGTCGTCGCCTACGAGCGCAACTCCACCACCAACACCCATCTGCGCAAACAGGGCATCGAGGTGATCGAGATCCCGGGCAGCGAGCTGGGCCGGGGGCGGGGCGGTCCGCGCTGCATGAGCTGCCCGGTGGAGCGGGACGCCGTATGAGACCGGAGCCGTGGAAAACCGGAGACGTGGAAAACCGGAGACGTGGAAAACCGGAGGTGTAGAGGACCGGAGCTGCCTGTATAGAAATGTGAAACATCGTATAGACTTCCAAAAGTCCCGCGTCGATCTCTACTGCTGGAGCGCCCCCATGGCGACAGTCCCGACCGCCCTCACCGGCCGCCACTTCCTCAAGGAGCTGGACTTCACCCAGGAGGAGTTCCGCGGGCTGGTCGAGCTGGCCGCCGAGCTGAAGGCGGCCAAGAAGGCCGGGGCCGAGACGCCGTACCTGCGCGGCAGGAACATCGCGCTGGTCTTCGAGAAGACGTCCACCCGCACCCGCTGCGCCTTCGAGGTCGCCGCCGCCGACCAGGGCGCGCACACCACGTACCTGGACCCGGCGGGCTCGCAGATCGGCCACAAGGAGTCGGTGAAGGACACCGCCCGGGTCCTCGGCCGGATGTTCGACGCGATCGAGTACCGCGGGCACAGCCAGGGCGTGGTCGAGGAGCTGGCCGCGTTCGCGGGGGTGCCCGTCTACAACGGGCTCACCGACGAGTGGCACCCCACCCAGATGCTCGCCGACGTGCTCACCATGACCGAACACAGCGACAAGCCGCTCACCGGCATGGCCTTCGCCTACCTCGGCGACGCCCGCTACAACATGGGCAATTCCTACCTCGTCACCGGCGCCCTGCTCGGCATGGACGTGCGGATCGTGGCGCCCCGGCTGCTGTGGCCGGACGACACCATCGTCGAGCTGGCCCAGCGGCTCGCCGACGCGTCCGGCGCCCGGATCACGCTCACCGACGACGTGAAGGAGGGCGTGCGGGGCGCCGACTTCATCGCCACCGACGTCTGGGTCTCGATGGGCGAGCCCAAGGAGGTCTGGGACGAGCGGATCGCGCTGCTCGGCCCGTACGCCGTGACCATGGACGTGCTGCGCGCCAGCGGCAACCCCGACGTCAAGTTCCTGCACTGCCTCCCGGCCTTCCACGACCTGGGCACCGACGTCGGCCGGGAGATCTACGAGCGCCATGGACTGACCGAGCTGGAGGTGACCGACGAGGTGTTCGAGTCCGAGCACTCGGTCGTCTTCGACGAGGCCGAGAACCGGATGCACACCATCAAGGCTGTACTGGTGGCCACACTCGGCTGACCGCCGCCGTACCGCTCCGCCCTCACCAGGCCTTATTCTTTCCGGCGGCCCGGCGCCACCCCTGCCGCGGCCGCCCCGGCGACCGACCCGGATCGCACCCGCACCACCAGAAACGAGCACCACCCGCATGCCCCGCATCAAGTCCCCGCACCTGCTGGTCGCCGAATCCGGCGCCGACCGCGCGGGCCACGGCCTCCGCCGCACCATGGGCCTCTTCCAGCTGATCTGCTTCGGCATCGGCGCGATCGTCGGCACCGGCATCTTCGTCGGGCTCTCCGACTCGGTCGCCCAGGCCGGCCCGGCCGTCGTGATCTCGTTCGTCCTCGCCGCGGTCACCTGCGTCTTCACCGCCCTCTCCTTCGCCGAGCTGGGCGGCGCGATCCCGGTCTCCGGATCGTCGTACTCCTTCGCCTACGCAGGTCTCGGCGAGTCCACCGCGTTCCTGGTCGGCTGGTGCCTGCTCCTGGAGTACGGCATCTCCATCTCGGCCGTCGCCGTCGGCTGGAGCCAGTACGTCAACGAACTGCTGCACAGCCTCACCGGCCTCCAGCTCCCGCACGCCCTGTCCGCGGGCCCCGGCGACGGCGGGATCGTGAACCTCCCCGCCGTGATCGTCATCGCGATGGCCGCCGTGCTGCTGGTGCGCGGGGTCCGGGAGAGCGCCCGGGCGACCGCCGCGATGGCGGCCGTGAAGCTCGTCATCCTGCTCGCCTTCTGCGTGATCGGCTTCAGCGCCTTCAAGGACGGCAACCTGGTGCCGTTCTCCCCGGCCGGGCTCGGCGGCATCGGCGCGGGCACCACCGCCGCGTTCTTCTCCTACATCGGCTTCGACGCGATCACCACGGCCGGCGAGGAGGCCAAGAACCCGCGCCGGGACATCCCCGTCGCGATCCTGGTCTGCATGGGCGTGGTCACCCTGCTCTACTGCGCGGTCGCGCTGGCCGCGACCGGCGCCATCGGCGGCGACCGGGTGGCCGGGCGTCCCGCGGCCCTCTCCTACGTCGTCAACCAGGTCACCGGGTCCACGATCGGCGGCGGTGTGATCGCTTTCGGCGCGGTCGTCGCCATCGCCTCCGTCGTCCTCGCGGTGATGTACGGCCAGACCCGCATCCTCATGTCCATGTCCCGGGACGGGCTGATCCCGCGCGTCTTCGAGAAGGTCTCCCCGAAGACCGCCACCCCGGTCGCCGGGACCCTGATCGTCGCGGGCGTCTTCGCGCTGCCGGCGGCCTTCGCCTCGCTGGACGCGGTGATGAACCTGTGCACCATCGGCACCCTCGCGATCATGGCCGTGGTGAACATCGCGGTGATCGCCCTGCGCCGCCGCGAACCGGCCCTCGCCCGCACCTTCCGGGTGCCGCTCTACCCGGTCGTGCCGCTGCTGGGCGTCGGTTTCTGCCTGTACCTGATGTACGAGACCGGGTGGACGACCTGGATCCAGTTCGCCGTCTTCCTGGCCGTGGGCCTGCTGGTCTACGTCGGCTACGGACGCCGGAGGTCCACGCTGGCTGTTTCGACCAGCGGCGCGGTCACGCCGGACGCCACTGACGCGGTACTACAGGAAGCCTGAACCACACCGCCTTGCCGGACTCGGTGGGGCGGTGCCCGCAGGACGCGCTGAGGGCGCGGATCAGCAGCAGACCGCGCCCGCCCTCGTCCATGGGGTCGGGCTCCTCGATCACCGGACGGGTGAGATGGCCGGGCGGCGCCGGGTCCGGGTCGTGGACCTCGACCTTGCAGCCGCCCGGCAGCAGCTCGACGACCAGCTCTATCGGCCCCTTGCCTGCGGTGTGCTCGACGGCGTTGGCGACCAGTTCCGCGGTGAGCAGCTCGGCGGTGTCGGGGTCGGCCGCGTGGCTCGCCTCCTCCATCGCCGTACGCACCAGGGCACGGGCGACCGGCACGGCCGCGACGGTGTGCGGCAGCGCGATGCGCCAGGAGGCGGCGGAAGGTGGTTCGTACACGGCGATTCCGTTCATGGAGCAGGCGATCACTGCTTGTCCTGCTTTCAACTGTAGGAATGGTACGGGCCCCGTCCCGGAGCCCGTCGGCGGGCCCCGAACCGGACCATCGGCCCGACAACAGGCTGCTTACCCCGGCCGGCGGGCCGTCTTTCACGGCCGCCCGCTCTGTTACCGCCTTATTGACGCGCCGTGACCTTGTGACCGTCCGAACGCGCAGAGCCCCCGACACCCGCCGGGGGCTCTGCGACCGAAGAGGGACTCAGACGAAGTCGACCATCCCCGCGGTCAGCGTCGCGCCGTCCGCCGGATCGATCAGGATGAACGCACCGGTGCGCCGGGAGACCGCGTACGCGTCCAGCGGCAGCGGCTCGGCGCTGCGCAGGGTGATCCGGCCCAGGTCGTTGGCGGTGAGCTCGGCCGCGCCCGCCAGCTCCCGGACGATCGCCTTGACGGTCCGGGTGGTGTGCTTGAGCAGCACCCGGTCGCCGACCCTGAGCGGCCGGTCGGCCAGATGGCACACGGCCGCCGTGACGTCCTGGGTGAGCACGGGCACCTCCGGCCCGGCGGTGATCATGTCGCCGCGGGACACGTCGCGCTGGTCGGCCAGGCGCACCCCGACGGACTGCGGGGCGTGCGCCGCCCCGACCGCGGTGCCGAGCACGTCGATCGCGGCGATCTCGGAGGTCTCCCCGGACGGGTGGACGGTGACCCGGTCGCCGACCCGCAGCGAACCGGAGACCAGCTGGCCCGCGTAATGACGGATGTCACCGTGCCGGATCACGTACTGGACCGGGAAACGGGCCGGGGCGTCGGCCGCGTCCGCGGCGACCGGGACGCTCTCCAGGAACTCCAGCAGGGCCGGCCCGCCGTACCAGTCCATGGCCGCGGACCGGTCGACGACGTTGTCGCCGACCAGCGCGGAGACCGGGATCGCGGTGACCTCGGGAAGGCCCAGCTCGGCGGTCTGTGCGGTGAAGTCGGCGACGATCCGCTCGAACCCGGCCCGCTCGTAGCCGACCAGGTCCATCTTGTTGACCGCGAGGACGACATGAGGGACCCGGAGCAGGGCGGCCACGGCCGCGTGCCGACGGGTCTGCTCGAGGACCCCGTTGCGGGCGTCGACCAGGATGATCGCCAGCTCGGCGGTGGAGGCGCCGGTGACCATGTTCCGGGTGTACTGCACATGCCCCGGGGTGTCGGCCAGGATGAACCGGCGCTTCGGGGTGGCGAAGTAGCGGTAGGCCACGTCGATGGTGATGCCCTGCTCACGCTCGGCGCGCAGCCCGTCGGTGAGAAGGGCCAGGTCGGGGGCGTCCTTGCCGCGGCTGAGGGAGGCCTGCTCCACGGCTTCCAACTGGTCGGTGAGGACCGACTTGGAGTCGTGCAGCAGCCGTCCGACGAGGGTGGACTTGCCGTCGTCGACCGAGCCGGCGGTGGCGAAACGCAGGGTGTCGACGGCCGGACCGGCCGGGCCGGCGATGCTCGTGCTGGTCATGCCTAGAAGTACCCCTCGCGCTTGCGGTCTTCCATCGCGGCCTCGGAGAGCTTGTCGTCGGCCCGGGTGGCGCCGCGCTCGGTGAGCCGGGAGGCGGCGATCTCGGTGATCACGGCCTCCAGCGTGCCGGCGTCGGAGTCCACCGCGCCCGTGCAGGACATGTCACCGACGGTCCGGTAGCGCACCCGGCGCTTCTCGACGGTCTCGTTCTCGCGGGGGCCGCCCCAGTCGCCGGCGGTCAGCCACATCCCGCCCCGCCGGAACACCTCGCGGTGGTGGGCGAAGTAGATGTCCGGCAGCTCGATGCCCTCGCGGGCGATGTACTGCCAGACGTCCAGCTCGGTCCAGTTGGAGAGCGGGAAGACCCGGACGTGCTCGCCGGGGGCGTGCCGCCCGTTGTAGAGGTTCCACAGCTCGGGGCGCTGGCGGCGCGGGTCCCACTGGGAGAACTCGTCCCGCAGCGAGAAGACCCGCTCCTTGGCGCGGGCCTTCTCCTCGTCCCGCCGGCCGCCGCCGAACACGGCGTCGAAGCGCTCGCTCTGGATCTTCTCCGTCAGCGGCAGCGTCTGCAGCGGATTACGGGTCCCGTCGGGCCGCTCGCGCAGCACACCCCGGTCGATGTAGTCCTGTACGGAGGCCACATGGAGGCGCAGCCCATGTGCGGCCACCACACGGTCCCGGTACTCGAGGACCTCGGGGAAGTTGTGTCCCGTGTCCACATGCAGCAGCGAGAAGGGGACCGCCGCCGGGGCGAACGCCTTCAGCGCGAGGTGCAGCATGACGATGGAGTCCTTGCCGCCGGAGAACAGGATCACCGGCCGCTCGAACTCGCCGGCCACCTCACGGAAGATGTGGACCGCCTCGGACTCCAGCGCGTCCAGGTGGGACAGGGTGAAGGTGCTCATGCCAGCCCCCGCTCCCTCAGCAGCGCGTGCACCGCGTCCGCCGACTCCTGCGGGGTCTGGTCCTGGGTGTGCAGCACCAGCGCCGGGTCGACGGGCGGCTCGTACGGGTCGTCGACACCGGTCAGCCCGGTCATCTCGCCCGCGGCCTGCCTGGCGTACAGACCCTTCACGTCTCGCTCGCTGCACACCTCGACCGGGGTCGCCACATGCACCTCCAGGTACGGCGTGCCGCTCTTCTCGTGCCGGTTGCGGACCGCCTCGCGGCTGTCGGCGTAGGGGGCGATGACCGGGACTACGGAGAGCACGCCGTTGCGCGCCAGCACCTCGGAGACCAGTCCGATGCGCTGCACGTTGGTGTTGCGGTCCGCCCGGGAGAAGCCGAGGCCGGCCGAGAGGAAGCGGCGTATCTCGTCGCCGTCGAGGACCTCCACGCGGTGTCCCTGGGCCTTGAGCCGATCGCCCAGGAGCCGGGCGATCGTCGTCTTGCCCGCGCTCGGCAACCCCGTCAGCCAGACCGTGGCCCCCTGAGCCCTTGGCGTGGTGGTCATGCGCAACAGACCTCTTCCCTACCTACTCAAACTCGCGTACGACCCGTCGAAGAGTAGGTAAGAAGTCTGAGAGGAGTGGTTAAGGAAGCTGAGGTTTAGCTGAGTGACTCGTGGTACGCAAGAGGTCACGGGGTCGTGCAATGAACATTTCACAATCGGCGATCTGCCCACCGGTCCGTTCACAGCCCGGCGAAGGTGCCGCCCGGGTCCCGCAGCCGCTGGTGCAACGCCCGGAAGACGGCGGCCGAACGGGTGCCCGGCCAGTCGGCGGGCAGCAGGCTCGTCGGCAGTCCGGGGTCGGTGTACGGCAGATGGCGCCAGGAGTCCAGGGCCAGGAGATAGTCGTGGTAGGCGTCCTCGGGCGGGGTGTCCGTCCGGTGCTCCCAGCCGCGCAGCACCGGCTCGTGGTCGTCGAGGAACTGCTCGTGCGCCTTGGCGATCGCTGTCAGGTCCCACCAACGGGCGACCGCCTCGGTGGTGGGCGCGAACCCGAGGTGGTCGCCGCGGAAGAAGTCCACGTACGGATCGAGTCCGAGCCGGTGCAGGGTGTGCCGGGTCTCCTCGAACAGCCGGGCCGGGGCGATCCACACCCCGGGGGCGGCCGTGCCGAAGCCGAGTCCGGCGAGCCGGGACCGCAGCACATGCCGCTTCTGCCGTTCCGACTCGGGCACCGAGAACACCGCGAGCACCCAGCCCGCGTCCTCCGGCGGCGCCGCCGCGTACACCCGGCGGTCGCCGTCGTCCAGCAACTGGCGTGCCTCGGCGGAGAGTCCGTATCCGGCGGCGCCCTGTGCGGTGCGGGCCGGGGCCAGCAGACCGCGGCGTTTCAGCCGGGACACCGACGACCGTACGGAGGGCGCGTCCACGCCGACGGCGGCCAGCAGCCGGATCAGCTCGGCGACAGGCACCGGGCCGGGCAGGAAGCGGCCGTACGCGCCGTAGAGCGTGACGATGAGGGACCTCGGGGCGTGTTGCTCGGACACGTTGATCATTTTAGGTCCCCGGCATCGCTGCTGGTCACCTCAGGTACGCGCCTGAACGTGAGTCAGGATTCCGGAGAGCGCGTCGAAGGGGCCGGGGGAGGGGGCCGACGGGGCGTCCGCCGAGCCTCCGATGATCGGTCCGGGCCCCGCCCGCGCAGGGTCAGGCGGCGACGGCGAGCCGGCCGTCCGGGCCACGGTGCGGCTCGGTCACACTGCCGTCGGGGCGCAGCTCGCCCGTGTCGTCGAAGACGATCGCCCCGTCGCACAACAGGGTCCAGCCCTGCTCGGGGTGGGCGGCGACGATGTGCGGGAGGCCGCGGTCGGCCGTCGCGCTCGGGAACGGGTGGGAACACATGGCGCACCTCCACGGGTCTGCCTCCGGCACGGTCGCCGACCGGCATGACCAGACCATGCTCCCGTCGTGAACGCCGCGGAACCTCCTGCCGCGACCTGTGACAACACACGGACAACTCCCGGACGCTCCCACGACGACCGCCGCACGTCCGCGACGCGACCGGCGTCTTCGGCGTGGTGGACGCGCCACCGAAGGAGTGACGGTCACGCTTCCCGGGCCGGGCGCCCGGTATCCAGGGCATGCCCCACCCCACGACCTGGGAAGGATGTCATGCCCCTACGCCCCGCCCTCGCCGCGGCCCTCGGCTCCGCAGCCCTGCTCTGCGCCGCCGTCGCCCCCGCGACCGCCGCCCCATCAGAGTCTGTGACCGTCGATCCCACCGGCCGTCTCGCCGACGACGGCACGGTCACCCTCTCCGGCACCTACACCTGCACCGACGCCACGGGCCCGGTGTTCGTCAGCTCGTCGGTCAGCCAGGAAGCGCCGAACTACCGCCACGGCGTCGGCGGCACCATGGCCGTGTGCGACGGCGCCAAGCACCACTGGAAGAACACTGGCAAGGTGACCTCGGAGAAGCTGAAGACCGGTGCGGCCCATGTCGAGGCCACGATCATGGAACTGCGCCCCCAGGGCGGGCTGCCGCTGCCCTCGTTCCACGCCGTCCAGCAGCAGGACGTCACCCTCAAGAAGGGCTGAGGCGCGTTCCCGGCGGCGGCCCGGCACCCCGGCGGTGCCGGGCCGCCGCCGGGTGGTGCGGGACCCGGCGCATCCCTCGCCGTGCCGGCAGAGCAGGCCGGTGCCCCTCCACGGATCACCGGGTCAGCAGCTTCCGCAGCGCGGACGTGACCTCGTCCGGTGCCTCCTCCGCCATGAAGTGCCCGCAGTCCACCGTGCGGTGCTCCAGGTCCGGCGCCCAGGCCCGCCACAGCGCGGCCGCGTCGTAGCCGAGGGCGGCGCCCCAGTCCTGCTGGAGCACGGTCACCGGCAGGCCCAGGACGTTCCCGGCGGCCCGGTCGGCCAGGTCGTGCTCGGTGTCGACGCCGGCCGAGGCCCGGTAGTCGGCCACGATCGAGGGCACCGCCGCCCGGCAGGCCGCGAGATAGACGGCACGGACGTCGGCGGGGATCGCCGAGGGGTCGCGGGTCCACAGGTCGAGGAAGTGACCGAAGAAGAGGTCAGGGGCGGCGCCGATCAACTGCTCGGGCAGGCCCGGGGGCTGGGCCATCAGGTAGAGGTGGAAGGCGACGGCGGCGGTGGTGCCGTGCAGTACCTCCCACATGTCCAGGGTGGGCAGTACGTCGAGGAGGGCCAGGTGCGTGACGGCGTCCGGGTGGTCCAGGCCGGCCCGGAACGCCACCAGCGCGCCCCGGTCGTGCCCGGCCAGCGCGAAGCGCTCGTGGCCGAGGGCCCGGGCCAGCGCCACGACATCGGCGGCCATGGTCCGCTTCGCGTACGACAGCCCGTCCGCGTCGGCCGGCTTGTCGCTGGCGCCGTAGCCGCGCAGGTCGGGACAGATCACGGTGTGATCGGAGGCGAGGCCGGCGGCAACCTGCCGCCACATCAGATGGGTCTGCGGGAAGCCGTGCAGCAGGACGACCGGGCTGCCGGCACCGCCGACGGCCACGTGCAGGGAGACGCCGTCGGCGACCGGGAAACGGTGTGCGGTGAAACCGGGGATGTTCATGAGCCGACACTCCCGCGCCCGAATCAGCAGCCGATCAGCATCGGCGGTGGGCCGGGAGCTGCCGGTGGCCGGGGCCTGCCGTTGAGGGGCTGAGCGTGGGTCGGGGTCTGTGGTGGGGTGGGGGCTGAGCGTGGGCCGGTAGCTGCCGCGGGCCGGGGTCCGCCGTGGGAGGGGACCCAGTCTCGGCCGGGACCGAGCGTGCGGCGAGATCTCCCGTGGGGCGGGACCTCGCGTGGGGCGGGACCTCCCGTGCGGCGGGACCTCGCGTGGGTCGGGAACTACCGTGGGGCGGGTGAGGACGGAGCAGGTCGAGTTCGGGGTGCTCGGGAGCGTTACGGCGGAGCGTGCCGGTGGACCGCTCGCTCTGAAGGGGCCCCGGCACCGGGCCGTACTGGCCCGGCTGATCGTGGCCCGCAGAAGGGTCGTCCCGGTGGCCCGCCTGGTCGCCGACCTCTGGGACGAGCCGCCGCCCACCGCCGTCGGCTCCGTCCGTACCTTCGTCAACGACCTGCGCCGCGCCCTGGAACCCGACCGCCCGCCCCGCACCCCGGCCCGGCTGCTCGTCACCGACGGCCCCGGCTACGCGCTGCGCGCGGAAGCGGAGGCGGTGGACGCCTGGCGGTTCGAGTCGGCCTTGGAGAGCGCCGTACAGGAGGAGCCCGTGCAGGCAGCCCGGCGGCTCCGGGCGGCGCTGGAGCTGTGGCGGGGTCCGGCCTACGCCGAGTTCGCCGACGAGGAGTGGTGCGGCGGCGAACGGGCCCGGCTGGCCGAGCTGCGGCTGCGGGCGGTGGAGCAGCGGGCCGGGGCGCTGCTCGCCGGGGGCCGGGCGGCCGAGGCGGTGCCCGATCTGGACGCCCACCTCACCGGGCACCCGTGGCGCGAGGAGGGCTGGCGGCTGCTGGCGCTGGCCCTCTACCGGACCGGTCGCCAGGGCGACGCCCTCGCGGTGCTGCGCCGGGCCCGCGCGACCCTCGCCGACCAGCTGGGGCTCGACCCCGGCCCGGCGCTGCGGCGACTGGAGGCCGGCATCCTCGCGCAGGACCCCGCCCTGGACGCGGAGCGGGAGGCCGCGGCGGCACGGGTGTGGTCCCGGGCGGCCGAGGCGTACGACCGTACCGTCGCCGCCGGTGCCCGAGCCCGGCTCGAATCGACCGTCGGCCTGCTGCGCACCCTCGCGGTGACCGGATCCGGCGGACTGGCCGCCGCCCGCGAGCACCGCCTCGCGGCGATCACCGCGGCCGAGGAGTCCGGCGACCCGGAACTGACCGCACGGGTCATCGGCGCCTACGACGTCCCGGCGATCTGGACCCGCTCCGACGACCCGGCGGACGCCCGCCGCGTGGTCGAGGCCGCCGAACGCGCGCTGGCCCGGCTGCCCGCGACCCCGGCCCAGGACACCGCCCGCTGCCGGCTGCTGGCCACGGTCGCCCTGGAGTCACGCGGCACCCGATCGGCCCGTGCCGCCGAGGCCGCCGCCGGAGCGGAGCGCCTGGCCCGCCGCCTGGACGATCCTGCGCTGCTCGCCTTCGCCCTCAACGGCGTCTTCATGCAGTCCTGCACCCGGGCCGGCCTCGCCCGGCGCCGCGACGCCCTCGGCACCGAACTGATCGCCCTGGCCGGCCGGCACGGCCTGGTCACCTACGAGGTGCTCGGCCACCTGATCCGGGTGCAGGCCCGCGCGGGCCTCGCCGACCTCACCACCGCCGACGCACACGCCGAGGCGGCCGACCGGCTGGCCGACCGCCACGAACTGCCGCTGGTGGGCGTGTTCACGGACGGCTACCGGGCGCTGCGGCTGGCCGCGACCGGGCACGCGGAGCGCGCCGAGGCCGCCTACCGCGAGGTCGACCGGCTGCTGGACGGGCCGGGCATGCCCGGGGTACGCGCCGGGCTGCTCCCGCTCGCGCTCCTCTGTCTCCGGTTGGCCGGGCGGCCGTACAGCGTCCGCGCGGCCCTGGACCCGGCCGCCGACTGGGGGCCGTACCTCCCCTGGATCCGCCCGGGGCTCGCCCTCGCCGCCGACGACGAGAGGACGGCCCGCGCAGCGCTGCGCGCGCTGCCCGAGCCTCCTGCCGACCTGGTGCAGGAGGCGCTGTGGTGTGTCGTGGCGGCCGTCGCCCTGGAGCTCGGCGACCGCCGGGCCCTGCGCCGCTGCCAGGACCGACTGCGCCCGGCCGCCGGCCAACTCGCCGGAGCCGGCAGCGGGTTGCTGACGGCCGGCCCGGTCGACGCCTGGCTGACGGCGGTCGAGGGAGCACTGCGCTAGGCCGGCACCCCACCCGCGAGCCGCCCGCGAGTCACCTGCGACTCGTGGGCAAGTCGAGCGCGGGCCGTGTGCGAGCCGCGGGTGAGTCACAGCCGGTCGCCAAGTGTGGCGTGTCGGTGGCCGGTTGGTCGTTCAGCGCGGACTGCACACCGTCCGTGGCGCGGCCCTGCTGGGGGTGCCCTGCGCGTCCTGCACCCGCTGGACGTCCCGCAGGAGGCCCGGGACGGCGGGGTCCTGGCCGGCCGCGACCCTGGCGATGGTCTGCAGGACCGCCTCGTAGAAGGCGTCCCGTACGGCGGGTGCCATGACGTCCGAGGCGTCCAGGCAGCGCGGGCCCTCGCGGAGCCGCGTGGCGATCTCGTGATCCACCTCGTGGTTCCGCGGGGTCACCTGCCGGTTCGCCGAGAAGAAGTCCGTCGAGCGGGCCCACTCCTGCTGGCCCTCCTTGGAAGCCAGCCGCCGGACCAGCTCGCGGGCCTCGGAACGGCCGCTGAACAGTGCCGCGAAGTCCCCGGTGACCTCGTGGGCCCGGACCCGGCCGCCGCCGGGCAGCAGCGGAGCGGAGTCCGTCAGGTTCGCGTGCGGCGCCTCGGTCTTGTAGAAGGAACGCGCGAACGACCCCTGGTGCTCCAGGCCGCATCCGCCCCAGCCGTCGAACAGCAGCCCGTCGCTGTCCGGAGCGCCGCGGTGGTCGGTGAGCAGGGCGTGCCGGGCCCTCGTCCGGTCCTGCCCGAGCAGACCGGCCCAGGCCTGCCAGGCGGAACGCACCGCGGTGCTCCGCCACCACTGCGTGTCGCCGGTGCTCAGCGCCCACTTCTCGTAGACGTCCGGGCCCGCCCGTTGCAGCACGAGGTCCTCGATCCAGTCGGTGCCGGGCCAGCCGGAGGCGCCGTCGTCCCCCATGCCGATGCACCAACTCCGCAGCGGCGCGGGCGAGCCGGCGGGCGTCCTGTCCTGCCGGAACCAGACGATGCTCTTCAGGTCCGCCTTGACCGGAACCCAGTACACGGACGAGGAGACGGTGCCGGTCGCGTTCCACGGCGCGCCGTACTGCCGCGCGTCGTAGAGCCCGTTCAGCGGTTTGAGGCGGTTCTGGTCGGCGTACTCGGCGAGTTCGCCGATGCCCGGCATGATCACGATGTCCGGGGGCTCACCCGACTGCACCTTCGAGAGCAGCACCTCGCGCTGGGCGGCGGTGCCCTGGTAGCGGAAGGGGATGCCGAAGTCCCTTAACACGGCCTTGAACTGCTCCGCCTGCTCCCCGGTCCAGGTCCCCAGGATGGTCACCGGCTCCCTGTCGTCGTGCCGTGCCCAGGCCACCACCAGCCCGCCGGCCGCGATCAGCAGCAGGACCACGAGCACGACCAGTACCTTGAACCGCCGGGTCACCGCCGCCTCCAGTAGTCGCTGTCGAGCCGGAGCCCCAGGCCCAGCGCGGGCAGGACGACGACCAGCAAGCCGCCGACGACGGTGCCCCGGTACATCCGGTCGGTCCAGCCGCCGTCGGTGAGTTCCTGCCGGACCTCCTCCGACTTCTGCGCGACGCTCTGCTGCGCCTCGGCCAGCCCCGGGCCGGTGTGCCGGGACACCTTGGTGATCTGCCCGAGATCGCCGAGCGCCCTGTCCAGGCGGTCCTCGGTGGCGGTGGTCGTCAGCAGCGGGAACACGGCGAGCAGCGCGGTGAGGACGAAGGCCGCGAGCAGATACGGGTTCCAGTCGCGGCCGCACCGGTCGCGCAGCACGAACAGCGCCGACAGCAGGGTCAACGACAGTGCGGCCAGGGCGAGTTCGGCGATCCACCAGCCGGCCCGCTGCCACTGCCCCATGGTGGCCGTTGCCTCGGCGTGCCGCAGCTGGACCCGTTGCAGCGCGTCGAGCCGGGGCGCGAGCCCGACCTTGCTGCGGGTGAGCAGCGAGTGCGCCTCGTCGAGTTTCTGCTCCCGCATCAGCGGCTGGTCGCGGTACATGGACGTACCGAGGTTGAGCGAGTTGCCGTAGGTGGCGAGCAGACCGTTGACCGTGCCGAGGTCCTGGTCCGTGCGGTCGGCGATCCGGGACAGCCCCTGGTCGGCGGCGGAGAGCTGGGACCGGTAGGTCTCGCCCGAGCCCGCCACGTCGACGAGGTGTGTCGTCACCAGGGCGTGGGCCTCCTGGTCGGCCCGCAGCGCCGCCAGCCGGGCGGCGGCGAGCCCCTGCACGGCCGGTGCCTCGCGGGCGGCGAGGGCCGCGGCGCCGCGCTGGGTCCCCCGGTAGGAGAGGAACAGGGCCGTCGCGGCCACGGCGGCGCACAGGAACAACACCAGCAGATGCGTCTCCAGCAGCCGGCGGGTCCCCCGGTGGCTCAGCCGCCCGCGCCAGAACGCGGCGGGGGAGTACCGCCGCGGGAAGGCCGTCCGTACGGTCGTCACAGCAGCTTCTCCCCGCAGACGATGCAGTAACGGGCCTCGCTCCCGGCGCGGCTGCGGCAGGTGCCGCAGCGCGGGCCCGGCGAGGCGTCGACGGCGCCGGCCACGGGCGCGCCCGGATGGGAGCCGGCCCGCAGGATCATCGGGCCGAGCGCGTCGGCGTCGACGGCGCGCAGCCGGATCCGACCCGCGTCCGCGTCCTCGATGTCGGCGACCGTACGGATCTCGTCCAGCACCCAGCCCGTGCCGAACCGCGCGGCCAGCTGGGCCGCCTGCGCCAGGCACTCCCGGGCGGTGCCCGGCCGGTGCTCCTGGAGCGCGGTGAGCCCCTCACGCAGCGCGCCGCGCATCCGGGCGGTGGCGTTCAGGCTGCGCACGCTGCCGCCGCCCGCCGTCGGCGTGGGCGGCGCGGACTGCCCGGGGAGGTGCCAGCGGGCGACGACCGGCGCGTGCACGTCGTTCACGGAGACCATGGCGAACTGCAACTCGGTCTCCAGCGGGTCGTCGTCGGCGTTGGCGACCAGGGTGAGCAGGTAGTCGCGGCTGCCCTGCTCCCACTGGTGGGTGGGGAAGCTCCAGCAGTGCGGCCGCCCGGACCGGGGCAGCCCGACGAGGCGGTGCGGCCGGGGCGCCTTCTCGCTGAGCGAGACCTGGCGCACCGAGGGCCGCAGGGTCACCTCGATCGGCAGCTGGGACGTGCGTACGCGACGCAGCCGCGCGATGGCGTCGGTGACCGCCCGGCCGAGACCCTCGTCCACGAACTGGGCGGTGCCGTGCAGCCGTTCGGCGAGGGCCAGCAGCGGATCGGGGGTCCAGTCGGCGCCCACCGCGAACACGTCGCAGGTGAACTGGCCGGCGCAGGCGTCCAGTTCCTCCTCCAGACGGGTCTCGCCCGCGGCGCTGCTGCCGTCGGTGATCAGCACCAGATGCCGTACGGACAGCGGGCGGCCGGCGAGCAGGGCCCGTGCCCCGGCCGCCCAGGGGGCGTACCCGGCCGGGCGCGGGCCGTCCCGGTGCAGCGGCAGCGAGCCCGTGGCGAACGCGGCATGGCGCCGCTGGTTCTGGTCGGCGACGGCCCACTCGTCGTCGCCGAGCGGATAGCACCGGACCGGCTCGGGGCCGCCGCCGAGCACGGCGAAGGAGATCCGGTCGGGCAGGGCGCGCAGCGCGGCCGGCAGGGCGTGCCGTACGGCCGCCCGGTTGGGCTCGGCGACGTCCACCGCGATGATCACGGCGAGTTCGACCGCGGGCAGGTCGGTCGGGGCGCCGTCGGCGGCCACGTCGACCCGCAGATGGGCCTCGATCTTCGCGCTGCGGTGCGGGCGCAGCTCGCCGTCGAGGTCGACGTGGAGCCGGATGCCCGGCTGCGACGGCCGGGTGTGGCTGCTCATGTCCTACGTCACCGCTCCTTCCCTTCATCGCCGCGGGCACCGCGTGACCGGAGCCGTGCGGGTGCGTCGTGCCGTGCGGTTGCGTCGTGCCGTGCGGTTCGGTGGTGCCGTGCGGTTCGGTCCTGCTGGGCGTTTCCGCCGTGCCGTGCCGTGCCGTGCCGTGCCGTGCCGTGCCGTGCCGTGCGGTCTCGTGCCGTGCTGTGCGGTTGGGTCGTGCTGTGCGCTTCCGTGGTGTCCTTCGGTTCGGTCGTGTCGTGCGTCTCCGGCGTGTCGGTCGGTCAGATCCGGGTCTGTGGCCGCACCGCGTGCAGGAGGTCCACGAGGTGTTCGTGGGTGATGGCCGACTCCCGGTGCCGGGCGGCGAGTTGCCGGTAGAGCGACTCCATCCGCCTGCGCTGCTCGCGCTCCGGCGGGGTCAGGCGTCTCAGCCGGCGGGCGTCGAGCCGGCCGGCGCCCGCGCCCGGAGCGGCGGCCCGGTCGCTCTGGTGGTGCAGCGCGTCCAGTTTCCATTCGTGCAGCTCGGTCCTGAGCCGCAGCGCCTCGTCCTCGGACAGGCTCGGCTCGCCGGCGCCCGGTCCGCGGCCCACCAGGCCGGGCAGTTCGGCCAGCGCCGCGTCGACCTCGGCGGGCGCCGGCAGCGCGTCGAAGTACTTCGGCGAGGGACCGACGTCCCCGGGCAGCCGCGCCGCGCGGATCCGCAGGGAGGCGATCCGGGCGACGGTGTGGTCCAGGGTGCCCGGCCCCACCCGGCCGAGCACGTCGAGGGCGGCTCGCCGGTCGCCCGCGCGCAGCGCCAGCCTGGCCAGCCCCAGCGCGGCGCCGCCGTGCGCGGGGTTGCGGGCGAACACCGCCTCGTACAGCTCCCTGGCGGTGGGCCCGGTGCCGTGGTCGCCGAGCCGCTCCCCGCAGTAGGCGAGGGCCAGCTTGGGGGCGTACTCGCCGGGCAGTTCGAGGTGGACCCGCAGGAAGTGGGCCTGGGCGTCGGCGACCTGCTGGGGGGTGTCGTGCAGACCGGCGTGGCGCAGCGCGAGCAGCGCGCGGTGCCACTCCAGCCGCCACCGGCGCACCGCGGACGGTCCGGGGATGGAGTCGGCGGTGTCGAGCTCCACCTGGGCCAGCTCCAGGTCCTCCGTGGTGTTCCGGCCCAGCAGGACACGCACGTTGTGCAGGCAGATCTCCACCGAGGCCGGCTTCTCGTCCTCCTGGTCGAGGAGCAGTCCGGGGTCGTACCCGCTGCTCACCTCGAACCGCGCGGTCTGCGGGTCGCCCGGATAGCGCCGCGGCACCGGCAGACAGCCGGCGATCTCGGTGGGCGTGGGGGCGCCGAGGTCGAGGGCGGGGGCCACCGGCGGCTCGTACCGGTCGCGGCGGGGCCGCTCCAGCCAGTGTTCGATGCCCGGCACCGTGCCGAGCCTGGCACCGAGCAGCTGCGGGGACGGGCGGAAGTAGTCGGAGGGCTCGGGCGGGTCGCTCTTGCCGCGCAGGGCCCGGATCTCCCGCAGCGCGCCCCGCAGCTGGCCGGCCATCTCGCGGGCGTCGGCGAAGCGCAGGCCGGGGTCCTCGCGGACGGCGCGCTCGACGACCCGGCGGAAGGAGTCGGTGCCGAGGCCGGGCACCTCGTCGACGGCCCAGTGGGCGAGTTCCCGCAGGGTCACGCCGACGGTGTGCAGGTCGTGGGCGACGGTGGGCAGACCCGAGAACGCGGTCTCGGGCGCCATGTAGTCGACGGTGACATGGGCGGGCGGCCTGCTCTGGCCCTCCTCGCGCATCCCGCCGAGGTCGATGACCTTGACGCCGTCTCCGTGGTGCACGACGTTCGAGGGCTTCATGTCCCCGTAGACGAAGACCCGTTCGCCGCCGGCGTGCAGATGCACCAGGGCTTCGAGGATCTGGCAGCCGTACGCCGCCACGTGTTCGATGTCGAGGACCGACTCGCCGCGCCGGGTCTCCTCGACGACCTTCTCCAGGGTGCCGTCCCCGACGTCGTCCATGACGATGTAGCCGCCGGTGATCTCCCCGGTGCCGTCACCACGGGCGACGAAGTCGCGGATCTGGACGATCCGCGGGTGGCGCATGGCGACCAGGTTGCGGCGCTCCACGTCGGCGAGCCGGGCCCCGTCGTGCTCGTACCGGTTGAGCAGGCCCTTGACGGCGACGACGTCCCCGAGATGGGTGTCCTCGGCGAGGTAGACCCAGCCCTGGCCGCCGTGCGCGATCGGCCCCATGATCCGGTACTGGTCACGCAGCAACTCGCCCTCGGTGAGCTCCGGTTCGTACGAGTACCGGGCGCCGCACGCCGGGCAGTACCCCGTGATGGGCACCGGGCCCTGGGTGTAGGGCGGGGCGAAGGTGATACCGCAGTCGCCGGCCGAGCAGCCCATGCGGACGCGCGGCGGCGTCTTCGCACGGACCAGGCGCGCCTGGGCGGGGCGGGGCGCCCGGTCGGGGAGCGTGAGGAGCTCGCGGGGGCCGAGGCGCCGCGGATCGTCGGGCAGGGCGGGCAGTCCGGGGCCCTGCTCGGCGCGGCCGCACTGGTCGCACCAGCCGGTGGGCAATACGGAGCCCTGGCAGCGGGACCCGTCGAAGTTCCGGTGCGGGCAGCCGGTCACCCTCCCGTCGCCCTCCCTCGCGGCCCGGTCCGGGGCGGCGCCCCGCATCACCGGCCTCCCTGGCGGTCCAGGTCGACGCGCAGGGTTCTGAGCAGCGCGCGCAGCCGGGCGAGCTGCTGCTGCGGGTCCCGTGACGCGGCGATCCGGCGGAGTTCGGCCCGGCGCAAGTCGGCGGTCTCGGTGACGGAGTCGAGGGAGGCGCTGTCGATGACGTCGCGGCGGATCGCGTTGCCGAACTCGGCCAGTTCCAGCCGGCCGAGCAGCGCCTCCGCGTGGTCGAGGAGCGCGGGCCGCAGCAGGTCGTCGCGGGCCGTGTTCCAGCCGGTGCCGCCCTCGTGGCGGAAGACGAGCAGCAGCCGGAAGCCCAACGTACGTAATCGGCACAGCAGTTCGAGCAGAGGACCTGGCCGGGGCTCCTCGTCGAGGCCGTCGACCACCACCGTGACAGGCCGGACGGGTGCGGGGACGGGTGCGGGGGCCACGCCCGTCGGCCGGCGCGCGTTGCCGAGCAGCCAGTCCCAGTACGCGAGGTACTCGCCGACCGGGAAGGAGATCCGGCCCAGGGCGTGGTCGGCGAGGTGCGGTCTGCTGTCGCCGCCGCGATGGACGAGGCCGGCACGGTGCAGCAGACGGCGCAGCGAGCGGTCCTTGCCGCTGCCCGGGGACACCACGGTGATCTTCACCGGGTCCTCGTCCGGATCGTCGTACCACCGGCCCAGCCGCTCCTCGAAGCCGTGGTCCCAGGCGTCCGGGCTGCTCAACTCCTTGACGAGGGGCGAGAGTTCGGCGATGCGGTCGATCGGGATCAGATACGAGAAGGCGAGCCGGTTCTCCTCGGGCAGCAGCTCTCCCATGTCCCCGCGCCAGCTGACGACCAGGCCGACCACCCGGGCCGGGCGGCCCTCCCGTGGCAGGGTGCACACGGCGGCACCGCTGAACCCCGCGCGCACCACCTCCGCCTTGGTGACGGCGTCGAGCTGCACCCGCTCGCCGCTGGCGCCGCCGATGCGGCCCCACAGGCTCATGCCGTCGTCGAAGCCCTCCGCGTACCCGGTCGCGTACACCTCCGTACCGGCCGTGAGCGAGGTTTCCAGTGGAGCGGGACGGGCCTGCGGACGCGGGCTGTCCAGCCGTAACACGGCGACGTCCTCGCCTTGTTCGCCCTCCGGGAGCCAGCCGCCCGCCATGACCCGGGCGGCCACCGGTTCCAGCGCGCTGTTCTCGGCGAACTCCAGCCACATCACGGCGTCCGGGCGGCGCACCACGTGCGCGCAGGTCAGCGCCGTGTGCTGGTCGACGAGTACACCGGCCCCGCAGACGGGACCGTGCGCGTCCTCGCGTCGCAGCCTGAGTCTCCAGTCCGCACGCAGTTCCCCCATGCTGTCTCACACTACGCGCGGGGCATCGCGTGTCCCTAGACTCATGAGCAGGTTGGATCGGTCAATCAACGGAAACCGGCGGTGAGTTGCCATGGGGTATCCGGAACCGGTCTGCCTCGCGGAGGCCATCGGCACGGTGCGTGCGGAGCCCGCCCGGGCCCGGGCCGAGGGCGCCGAGAGCGTCCGGCGGTTCCCCTTCGCGCGGGGATGAGGGACGCCCGTTCGGGGACGTCGCTGACGGCCGGACGCCGTGCGCACAATGGCTCGCGTATGCGGGCACCGCACGAGTGAGGCCACAAGATGGCATTGCAAGTGGCAGAGAGAGACGAAACTCCCTGCTCGTTCATCGAAGTCGACTCCCCCTCTTTCCGTTTCGACGACCACCGTCTGCGTCTGGCGCGCGCCGAGGGCCGGCTCCTGGACAGCATGTACGGTCCCGTCGTCTGCGATCACGCGACGGTCGCCCGGCTGTTGCGGCAGCCGACCCTGGTGCACGACCCCTGGCGGCAGCTTCGGTACTCCGGGGTGACGGACGACGCGATCGGGGCCTGGTTCGCCTCGCTGCTCATCTTCTCCCGGGCCGAGGACCACGACGCGCTGCGGCAGAGCATGCGGCCGCTCCTGCGCGGTCCGGCCTTCGACCCGTCCTTCGCCGCCGCGGAGGCACTCGCCGCCACCGCCGAACTCGACGGTGAGTGCGAGTTCGTGACGGACGTCGCCGACTCGATCGTGCACGCTCAGGCGGCACGGCTGCTCGACATCGACAAGGGGACGTATCGCGAGATCGCACAGCCGGTGCGGGATCTGGCGCTCATCCACCGGCTGACGCCGGCGCAGACGCTCGCACAGGCGAAGTCGGCGGTCGAGCAGGTGCAGGACTTCCTCGGCCGGCTGGCCCGCCGGGAGGGCGTCATGGCAGCCGGACGCACCGACTGGACGCGCTCCAGGATGTCGCTCCTCATCGGGTTCGAGCCGTATCGCCTCGCGCTCGGCCAGCTGGTGGCCACGCTCGCCGGCCATCCGTGGACCTGGTCGGCGGCGGCGGACGACGAGACGACCGCCAGGTCGGCGGTACGGGAGCTGCTGCGCTGGATGCCGACGGCGCCGATCCAGATCCGTTTCACCGAAGCGGAGTTGGCGCTGGCCGACCGCACCCTGGAACCCGGCCGGCCGGTCCTCCTGTGCGCGGTGCAGGCCAACCGCGACGCCGAAATCGACGGCGACGCCTACCAGCCGCTGCGGGAACCGACACGCCCGCACCTCAGCTTCGGCGCGGGCCTCCACTACTGCATAGGCGCCACGGCTTCCGAGCGTCAACTGACGGCCGTACTCGGGGCCCTGGCGGCGCGATTCCGTACCCCGGAGCCGACCGGCGCCGTGCGCTGGGGCCCGCCGTCCGGGGTGCAGGGACCGATCGAGGTCCCGGTCCGGCTGAACCGGCGTCCGACGCCGGGCCGTTGAGCGGCGGACGCCATCGCTCGCGCACCACGACCGACAAGACGCACCCATGGAGGGACGGGCCGTGCCGATCGCGTTGGTGTCCCACTGCCTGCTGAACCAGAACG
The DNA here is from genome assembly GCF_055580905.1 of Streptomyces sp. NPDC031497. Lineage (NCBI taxonomy): Bacteria > Bacillati > Actinomycetota > Actinomycetes > Kitasatosporales > Streptomycetaceae > Streptomyces > Streptomyces sp. NPDC031497. Next base: position 592,775 of record NZ_JBVIKO010000001.1, on the reverse strand, counting down.
CGAAAGTCAGTGACGGGGCGATCTGTCCCGGAGTGGTGTCGCCGGTGATCGACCTGCTCCGGCGGCGTAACCATCGCATCGTGCAGATGCCCTGCCCGGAATTCACCTTCGCCGGGCCGGATCGCTGGTGGCAGTCGAGGGAGCAGTACGACACCCCGACCTACCGGGAACACTGCCGCGAGCTCGCACGGGCGGTCGTGGACGAGCTGGCCGCGGACCCGTCGGCCGCCGACACCGAGGTGGTCGTGATCGGAATCGACGGCAGTCCTTCCAGCGGGATCGACCTGATCACGAGCGCCCCCGGCTGGCGCGGCGAGCCGGGGAGGTCCGACGCGTGGACGGTGGCCCCCGGACGCGGGGTGTGGATCGAGGAGCTGGAGGCCGAGATCCGCTCACGCGGACTGCGGCCACCGCGCATGATCGGCGTCGGAATGGACCTGCCCGGCGCGACACCGGACTCGCTGCGGCGCGACCTGGAGAGCGGGTTGGCCGGATGAGCGCGTCGCCCGGTATCGCGCACGGCGCCGCTCCGGACGGCCGCGGCGGCCGGGTCGCCGTGGTCGCGGCACGCCTGGTCGGCGCGCCGAAGGTGCTGGACGTCCTCGCCGACGCCGGCTACGGAGTGATCTCCCTCCCCACCACGTCCCACCGCACACTGCTGCGCTGCGCGGTCATCGACGTACACCAGTACGCCGCCCGTGGCTACGTCGTGCGCAAGGTGGGCGTACGCGGGGAGACCGACGACGGCCTGCACCGCGGTGAGTGGAACTCGCTCACGAACGAGCTCCGGCTCCCCGACCTCACCGTTCCCGAGTTCCTCGGGAACTTCCTCGTGAACGCCGGTCCCGGGTCCGAGTCGCTGGAACACCTGAGGACATTCCTGAGCTTCTGACCCGGGTGCCCCCGCGGACCCGTTGTGACCACGCGACACCGCCGACCGGAGTTGGAGTGCGACGATGACCGACAGCTCACCCACCGTCCCGATCGAGGACCCGGCCTTCTACGTGGACGATCCCTGGCCGGCCTTCGCCCGCATGCAGAAGGACGCGTCCTTCTACTACCACGAACCTCTCGACTCCTTCGTGGTGACCCGGCACGCCGACATCCGGACCATCGCCGGCCTGCCGGATGTCTTCGTCAGCTCCAAGGGCCTCTTCCTCAACGACGTCAAGTACCAGGCGCAGGCCGGGGACGAGCTGATCACCGACAGCTTCTTCCCCAAGGGCGGCGAGCAGGTCGGTACGACGGACCAGCCGCGCCACGCGGAGCTGCGCCGCGTGATGGCCCCGGCGTTCTCGGCGGAGGCGATACGGCGGGTGCGGGAGGCGTTGACGCCGGACGTCCGCGCGCTCGTGGCCGGGATAGCCCCGGACACCGTCGTCGACTGGGTGTCCCGCGCCGGCCTGGTGCCGATCAACACCGCGATCCGGATGATCGGGCTGCCCCACACGGAGTTCGACCGCGTCCGGTTCTGGAGCGACGAACTGGAGAAACTCGCCGGCGACGTGACGTTCGAGGAACTGCGGGCCGCCGCCGCCGAGTTCCAGAGCCTGCAACGGTTCATCGTGGAGAGCCTGGAGGCCAAGCGCCGGGACCCCGGCGACGGCGACCTCCTGACCGTCCTGCTGACCGCGGAACTCGACAGGACGAACGTCTCCGAGGCCAACGTCGTCATGTTCGCCATGACCATGCTGGCCGCCGGCAACGACACGACCCGGTCCCTGCTCGCCGGCCTGGTCCACCAGCTCGCCCTCCACCCCGAGCAGTGGGAGCTGCTCCGCCGGGACCGCTCGCTGGTCCCGGCGGCGGTCGAGGAGACCCTGCGCTATGTCACACCGGCGCGTGCGATGCTGCGGACCGCCACGGAGGACGTCGAGATCGACGGCCGCCCGATCCGTGCCGGGCAGCATGTCTACCTGATGTACATGGCGGCCAACCGGGACGAGTCCGTGTTCCCCGACGCCCACCGCTACGACGTCACCAGGGGCGAGAGCGTCAAGCACCTGGCGTTCGGCGCCGGCATCCATCACTGCGTGGGAGCCCGCCTGGTCCGCGCCGAGGCACCGATCGTGCTCGACGCACTGCTCGACCGCTTCTCGGGCGTGACACTCGCCGGCGACCCCACACCGGTCATGAACCACATCCGCAACGGCTGGACCAGCATGCCGGTGATCTTCAGCACCTGAGTCCGGAGAAGCCCCGGAGAAGCCCCGGAGACGCCGCCGCACCCCTGTCCGACAGGGGCGCGGCGGCATCGCGGATCTAGATGTCCCGGAAGATCTCGATCTGGGCCCCGATCGTGTTGAGGCGTTCGGCGAGGTCCTCGTAGCCGCGGTTGATGACGTAGACGTTGCGCAGTACGGACGTGCCCTCGGCCGCCATCATGGCCAGCAGGACGACCACGGCGGGGCGCAGCGCCGGCGGGCACATCATCTCGGCCGCACGCCAGCGGGTCGGGCCCTCCACCAGCACCCGGTGCGGGTCCAGGAGCTGGAGGCGGCCGCCGAGGCGGTTCAGGTCGGTCAGATAGATCGCACGGTTGTCGTAGACCCAGTCGTGGATCAGGGTCTTGCCCTGTGCGACCGCCGCGATGGCCGCGAAGAACGGCACGTTGTCGATGTTCAGGCCCGGGAACGGCATCGGGTGGATCTTGTCGATCGGCGCCTCCAGCTTGGAGGGGCGGACCGTGAGATCGACCAGGCGGGTACGGCCGTTGTCGGCGACGTACTCCGGCGTGCGGTCGTGGTCGAGGCCCATCTCCTCCAGGACGGCGAGTTCGATTTCGAGGAACTCGATCGGCACCCGGCGCACGGTCAGCTCCGACTCCGTCACCACCGCCGCGGCCAGCAGGCTCATCGCCTCGACCGGGTCCTCGGAGGGGGAGTAGTCCACGTCCACGTCGATGGTGGGGACGCCGTGCACGGTCAGGGTCGTGGTGCCGATGCCCTCGACCCGGACGCCCAGCGCCTCCAGGAAGAAGCAGAGGTCCTGGACCATGTAGTTGGAGGACGCGTTGCGGATGACGGTGACACCGTCGTGCCGGGCGGCGGCCAGCAGCGCGTTCTCGGTGACCGTGTCCCCGCGCTCGGTCAGCACGATCGGGCGGTCCGGCCGGATCGAGCGGTCGACCTGTGCGTGGTACTGCCCCTCGGTCGCCGCGATGTCCAGCCCGAACCGGCGCAGCGCGATCATGTGCGGCTCGATGGTCCGCGTGCCCAGGTCGCAGCCGCCGGCGTACGGCAGCTTGAAGTGGTCCATGCGGTGCAGCAGCGGGCCGAAGAACATGATGATCGAGCGGGTGCGTACGGCGGCCTCGGCGTCGATCGACGACATGTCGAGGTCGGCCGGCGGTACCAGCTCCAGGTCGACGCCCTCGTTGATCCAGCGGGTGCGCACGCCGATGGAGTTGAGCACCTCCAGGAGGCGGTACACCTCCTCGATCCGGGCCACCCGGCGCAGCACCGTGCGCCCCTTGTTGAGCAGCGAGGCGCACAGCAGGGCCACGCACGCGTTCTTGCTGGTCTTCACGTCGATCGCGCCGGACAGCCGGCGGCCGCCCACCACGCGCAGATGCATCGGGCCCGCATAGCCCAGTGAGACGATCTCGCTGTCCAGGGCTTCGCCGATTCGAGCGATCATCTCAAGGCTGATGTTTTGGTTGCCGCGCTCGATGCGGTTGACAGCGCTCTGACTGGTGCCGAGCGCCTCCGCGAGCTGTGCCTGTGTCCAGCCGCGGTGTTGCCGGGCGTCACGGATGAGCCTGCCGATGCGTACGAGGTAGTCGTCTGCCATGAGGTTGAGGCTATCTCAGATATGAGATGGTGCCCGTTGGGGGGTCCGTTCGGGTGATGCGCTGTCAGGGGGCCTGACTGTTCGGCCCGTCGACCGTTGTTCCGATGCGTGCAGGGGTGGGAAGGAGGGGGCATCGAGGCGATTTCCGACGATTGGTCATGAATTCCGCCGGTCGTTGTCCGGAGGTTTTTCCTCTGTACGCCGGTGCAGCGCCCGGCGCACACCACCGGTACGTTTCATCAGGCTCAAGTCGGAGGTGCGGGAAATGTCTCAGGCGGCCATCGAGACAGCCCTGTTCCTCGGAACTCGGGAAGCCCCGGAGATCACTCCGCCGACTTCTCTCTCCGCCCATCCGTGGGGAGTCGGATACGGTCCGGACCTTCTCCCGGCCCGCGAAGAAGCAGGCGTGACCGGCGCCGGAGCGGATCTCGCCATCCGCCCTCCGGAACAACTCAAGATCTTCATCCGTACCCGCCCGGAAATTCTCCCGGACGAACACTCCACCACCGGAAAGCACTTCGAGGTCGTCGTGGTGCCGCCCGGTCCGGTCGGCCGTATCGGCGCCGCCCTCACGGTTTCCGGAACACTGCGAACAGATTCCGTACTCGTCGCCGAACACCGGAAACCGCGGGGCGCCCGTGCCGACCGATTCAAGGCCGCCGTCGAAATCACGGAGGCGAGGTGGAAATCCTGTCCGTCGCAGGTGGCGATCCAGGACAACCGGTCCGTCGACGGGCTCGGCCCCTTCGCCGACGGCATGCACGCGACGAGCGGGCCGGAGTGCCGGGGAGCGGTCACCGAGGTCTCCGTCGGCACCGGCGGGCTGTCCGCCGACCGGGTGGACCGGAGCCCGAACTGCCTGCTCGGCGAGGGTGCGGCGGGCGTCCGTCCGGGGGTGGGCGACGGCCTGGCCGGCAAGCACTTCGGCGTTATCTCGCGGGATGCCCGGCTTGATGCTCTTTGACATGTTGTGCGACACGCCGACGATCCGCCTTGTGGGTTCCCTGCCCCTCCGTCCGGGGCCGGACGGAGGCGTCCGGCTGGTCGGCGGCACGGCCTTCACCGTCGCCCGCGTGAACAAGGCGGCCCGCACGCTCCAGGAGGCGCCGCGCGCATCGCGCACCGAACAGGACCCGGCGGCCCCTCTCGCCTCCGCCGTCGACTGCTCCCCGGCGGCGGCCTTCTGGGGCCCGGGGCCGCCGGACGGCGCCGCGGGGCGGACCGCCCGGTCTCCGGCCCGCCCCGCGGACGTCACCGGCGGCGCTCCCTGGAGGTGCGCCGCCACCCGAACGGTCCGGGCAGATCCATCGACGTCGTCCGGCGTCCCGTACTGCTGCGCGTGTGCCGGGGTCCGTGCTTGCCCCCGGTGGTGATGGACCATGAGTGCCGATTGATGTTGAGGCGCACTCCGGGCAGGATCCGGAAGCTCTTCCGGAAGGTGAGCGGCATGACTGCGTCTCCTTTCGCTTCCCTCGTCGGCTACCCCCGCTCCGCGAACTGATGGGTGCGGAACCCGGATTGACTTACGGGCGCCCGCTCGGGGCGCGGTGACGCACCCCCGCGAGCCGGCCCCGGACACGCCACGGGGACAGCGGAGAGCGGGTCCGGGCATGACCATCCCGCGCCCGTGTACTAGAGTTATCTCGACATCGAGATATCTGCCTAGGCGCACCGTAGCCGCCACCTCTAGTAAGGCATGCCTAACTTAGCCTGACCTTACTGGATCGGCCAAGCCGGCGTGGCGGCAGGATTGACGGTGGTACGCGCACATCAATGAAGGAGACTGTCGTGTCGGCGAACAGCTTCGACGCCCGCAGCACGCTGCAGGTGGGCGACGAGTCGTACGAGATCTTCCGGCTGGACAAGGTGGAAGGCTCGGCTCGCCTTCCGTACAGCCTGAAGGTGCTGCTGGAGAACCTGCTCCGCACGGAGGACGGCGCGAACATCACCGCCGACCACATCCGCGCCCTCGGCGGCTGGGACTCGCAGGCCCAGCCCAGCCAGGAGATCCAGTTCACGCCGGCCCGCGTGATCATGCAGGACTTCACCGGCGTTCCCTGTGTCGTGGACCTCGCCACCATGCGTGAGGCCGTCAAGGAGCTCGGCGGCGACCCGGCGAAGATCAACCCGCTGGCCCCGGCCGAGCTGGTCATCGACCACTCCGTCATCGCCGACAAGTTCGGCACCCACGAGGCCTTCGCGCAGAACGTCGAGCTGGAGTACGGCCGCAACCGCGAGCGCTACCAGTTCCTGCGCTGGGGCCAGACCGCGTTCGACGAGTTCAAGGTCGTCCCGCCGGGCACCGGCATCGTCCACCAGGTGAACATCGAGCACCTGGCCCGCACGGTCATGGTGCGGGGCGGCCAGGCCTACCCCGACACCCTGGTCGGCACCGACTCGCACACCACCATGGTCAACGGCCTCGGCGTGCTCGGCTGGGGCGTCGGTGGCATCGAGGCCGAGGCCGCCATGCTCGGCCAGCCGGTCTCCATGCTCATCCCGCGCGTCGTCGGCTTCAAGCTGACCGGTGAGCTCAAGCCCGGCACCACCGCCACCGACCTGGTGCTCACCATCACCGAGATGCTCCGCAAGCACGGTGTGGTCGGCAAGTTCGTCGAGTTCTACGGCGAGGGTGTGGCGGCGACGAGCCTCGCCAACCGCGCCACCATCGGCAACATGTCCCCGGAGTTCGGCTCCACCGCCGCGATCTTCCCGATCGACGGCGAGACCCTGAACTACCTGCGCCTGACCGGCCGCTCCGACCAGCAGGTCGCGCTCGTCGAGGCGTACGCCAAGGAGCAGGGCCTCTGGCTGGACCCGAAGGCCGAGCCCGACTTCTCCGAGAAGCTGGAGCTGGACCTCGCCACGGTCGTCCCCTCGATCGCCGGCCCGAAGCGCCCGCAGGACCGTATCGTCCTCGCGAACGCCGCCGAGCAGTTCAAGAGCGACGTCCGCAACTACGTCGCCGACGACGACGAGGCGGGCAAGGAATCCTTCCCGGCCTCCGACTCCCCGGCCACCGCCAACGGCGTCCCGACCAACCCGGTCACCGTCACCGCCCCCGACGGCTCGACCTACGAGATCGACCACGGCGCGGTCACCGTCGCGGCCATCACCTCCTGCACCAACACCTCCAACCCGTACGTCATGGTCGCCGCCGCCCTGGTGGCCAAGAAGGCGGTCGAGAAGGGCCTGACCCGCAAGCCCTGGGTCAAGACCACCCTCGCCCCGGGTTCCAAGGTCGTCACCGACTACTTCGAGAAGGCGGGCCTGACCCCCTACCTCGACAAGGTCGGCTTCAACCTGGTCGGTTACGGCTGCACCACCTGCATCGGCAACTCCGGCCCGCTGCCGGAGGAGGTCTCCAAGGCCGTCAACGACCACGACCTCGCGGTCACCTCGGTCCTCTCCGGCAACCGGAACTTCGAGGGCCGGATCAACCCCGACGTCAAGATGAACTACCTGGCCTCCCCGCCGCTGGTCGTCGCCTACGCCCTCGCCGGCTCGATGAAGGTCGACATCACCAAGGACGCCCTGGGCACCGACACCGACGGCAAGCCGGTGTACCTCCAGGACATCTGGCCCACCGAGGCCGAGGTCAACGAGGTCGTGGCGAGCGCCATCGGCGAGGACATGTTCAACAAGTCCTACGCCGACGTCTTCGCCGGCGACGCCCAGTGGCAGTCGCTGCCGATCCCGACCGGCAACACCTTCGAGTGGGACCCGCAGTCGACCTACGTGCGCAAGCCCCCGTACTTCGAGGGCATGGCGCACGAGCCGTCCCCGGTCACCGACATCGCCGGTGCCCGTGTCCTGGCCAAGCTGGGCGACTCGGTCACCACCGACCACATCTCCCCGGCCGGCGCCATCAAGGCCGACACTCCGGCCGGCAAGTACCTCACCGAGCACGGTGTGGAGCGTCGTGACTTCAACTCCTACGGCTCCCGCCGAGGCAACCACGAGGTCATGATCCGCGGTACGTTCGCCAACATCCGCCTGCGCAACCAGATCGCGCCGGGCACGGAGGGCGGCTACACCCGCGACTTCACCCAGGCGGACGCGCCGGTGGCGTTCATCTACGACGCCTCCCGCAACTACATCGAGCAGGGCATCCCGCTGGTCGTCCTGGCCGGCAAGGAGTACGGCTCCGGCTCGTCCCGCGACTGGGCCGCCAAGGGCACCGCGCTGCTGGGCGTGAAGGCCGTCATCGCCGAGTCGTACGAGCGCATCCACCGCTCGAACCTGATCGGCATGGGCGTGCTCCCGCTGCAGTTCCCGGAGGGTGCCACCGCCGAGTCCCTCGGCCTGACCGGCGAGGAGACCTTCTCCTTCACCGGCGTCGAGGAGCTCAACAACGGCACCACGCCGCGCACGGTCAAGGTCACCACCGACACGGGCGTCGAGTTCGACGCGGTCGTCCGCATCGACACCCCCGGTGAGGCCGACTACTACCGCAACGGCGGCATCATGCAGTACGTGCTGCGCAGCCTGCTCCGCAAGTAGCGGACCCGGTACGGCAGTCGGGGCCGCGCTCCTGGTGGAGGGAGCGCGGCCCCGCCCTGTTCCGCTACTCCGCTACAGCCAGCCGCGCTGAGCCGCCCGCAGCCCGAGCTGGAAACGGCTCGCCGCCCCGAGCCGTTCCTGCAGGTCGCTCACCCGCCGCCGCAGCGTTCGCTACCTGCGGTGCTGGCGGGGCGAGGTACGGCGGAGTGCCGAAAGGCACACCTCGTGCTCGGCACGGGCGTACATCTCCACCAGACGGGCCGCGATGGCACCCTCGCCGGAGGGACCTCGATCAGTCGGGTCGACGCCCGGACCGTCGTAGCCCGCCTGCCCCACCTCGGGCGCGCCGATCTGCGGCACGCTCACGTCGAGGGACGCCTTCACCCTCGCGTCCAGCCAGATCTTGTCGATGCCGTCACCGAGATGCTTCGCTGCCTTCGCGGTCGGCTCGGTGCCCAGCGGCGGGGCGATGTCCGACCAGAACGCGGTCGACTTCCGCGCGCTGAGCGCCGCGCCGTCGATCCCGGGCAGCGCCGCGTCCGGCGTGCGCCCTCGGGGGTCTCGGCGCCCTTGGCGTAGGTCGCGATGACCGGGGTGCTGCCGGCCCTCGCGTCCGTGTACCCCTGTTCAGCGTGGGCGCCGGGTCGGCGGCGGCTCAAGGGAACACGGTGGCCGAAGGGTGCCAACGCCCGCTTCGGTCAGAGGAGTTGGCGCAAACAGCCCACCCGGAGGACCTGGCCGCGGCCGGTCGCCCCCGGTCCTGGCGTCCGTATTGCGGCCCCCGCGCCCGTCCTGTCCCACGGCTTCGGCTCAGCGGGAACACAGCATTCCCCCAGGAGACCGGCACAGACTTGGTACATGTCTGCCACCGCAGGGTCCCGAACCGGCCGCGTCCGCGTCCTGATCGTCGACGACGAGCCCGGTCTCACCGAGTTGCTCTCCGCCGCCGTCGCGGAGGCGGGCTGGCGACCCTACCCCGCGCTCGACGGACAGAGCGCCCTGCGGCTGGCCCGGGGCTGCGCCCCGCACGCGGTGGTGCTCGACGGGATGCTGCCCGACCTCGACGGCCTCCAGGTGCTGCGCAGACTGCGCTACGAGATGCCGAGGCTGCCCGTCCTGATGCTCACCGCCCGCGACGCCGTCGAGCACCGTATCGACGGCCTGGAGGCGGGGGCCGACGACTACGTCACCAAGCCCTTCTCCCTGGAGGAGGTCGTGCTGCGGCTGCGCGGACTGCTGCGCCGGGCCGGCACCGAACAGCCCTCCGTCGACGACTCCGTACGCGTCCTCGGCGACCTGGTGCTGACCGGCGAGTCCCGCGAGGTGCAGCGCGCCGGCACCCCGATCAGGCTCACCGCCAAGGAGTTCGACCTGCTCAGCCTGCTCCTGGACCATCCACGCCAGGTGCTGAGCAAGGCCCAGATCCTCGACCACGTCTGGAGCACCTCCTTCGACGGTGGCGGCAATCTCGTCGAGGTCTACATCTCCAGCCTGCGCCGCAAGATCGACCGGGGCCGGACGCCGATGATCCACACCGTCCGCGGCATGGGGTACGTCGTACGGCCCGTGGAGGACGGCAGATGACCGCCCGGCCGCGCAGCCGGTCGCTGCGCACGCGCCTGCTCGTCTTCATCACCGCCGTTCTCGTCTGCGTCTGCGCCGCGATGGCCCTGACCACCGTCTTCGCCCAACGCGCCTCTCTGATGGGCAACCTGGACGACCGGGTGAGCGACGCGGCCGAACGCGGCGTGGGCGGCGCCGCCCTGCACCCGGAGCTCACCCGCGACCTGACCTTCCTCAACGAGACCGGCCAGCCGGCCGGCCTGCTCGCCGCCCGCCTCGACGCCGGGGGGAACATCATCACCGCGGCCGTCGTCAGCCGGGACGCGCCTCCGCGCTCCCTCAGCACCGCCCAGACCACCGCCCTCAAGGGCGTCCCGCCGGACGGCTCGACGCACACCCGCGCGGTTCCCGGCCTGGGCACCTACCGTGTCACCGCCCTGAACGCCGGCGGCATCCGCGTCCTGGCCGGGCTCCCCATGGACGACGTACTGGACACCATCAGCGGCCTGGTGGAGGTCGAGACCGGGGTCGCGGCGGTCGGCCTGACCGTCGCGGGCTGCGTGTGCGCGGTGGTGATACGACGACAGCTGCGCCCGCTCGGCCGGGTCGCCGCCACCGCCGTCGAGGTCTCCCACGCGCCCCTCGGCCGGGGCCAGGTGACCGGACTGACCCGGGTGCCCGAGCGGGACACCGACCCCGGCAGCGAGGCCGGCCAGGTCGGCGCCGCCCTCAACCGCATGATCGACCACGTCGAGGCCGCACTGGCGGAACGCCAGCGCAGCGAGGAACAGGTGCGCCACAGCGAGGAGCGCATGCGCCGCTTCCTGGCCGACGCCAGCCATGAACTGCGCACCCCGCTCGCGTCCATCGCCGGGTACGCGGAGCTGATGAACCGCGGTACGGACCGCATCGAGCCGGACCTGGCCTGGCGCAGGGTCAACGCCGAGTCCGTGCGGATGCGCAGCCTGGTGGAGGACCTCCTGCTCCTGGCCCGCCTGGACGAGGGCCGCCCCTTGCAGTCCGCCGAGGTGGACATGGCCGCGCTGGTCGCGGAGGCGGTGTGGGACGCCAGGGCGGCCGGGGCCGGTCATCTCTGGCGGCTCGAACTCAACCTGGACGACGGCCTGGCGTTCGTGAAGGGCGACGAGGCCCGCCTGCACCAGGTGGTGGCCAACCTGCTGGCCAACGCGCGGGTACACACCCCCGCCGGGACGACGGTGACCGCGACGGTCGAATCCACCCCCGTCACCTGCGTGGTCCGCGTCCGCGACGACGGCCCCGGCATCCCGCCCGACCTGCTCCCGACCGTCTTCGAACGCTTCACCCGGGCCGACACCTCCCGTACCCGCGCCGGAGTCCTGGAAGGCGGCTCGGGCCTGGGCCTGGCCATCGCCACGGCCATCACCACGGCCCACGGCGGCCGTCTCGACGTGGCGAGCGTGCCGGGCCGCACGGAGTTCACGCTGGAACTCCCGACGGCCGGACTCCCGCCCGCCGGAACGGTGATACGCGCCCGCACGGCGCCGGTCTAGGAGAGCACCGAGGGCCGTGCGGACGCCGCCGTCGAAGGGGACGGTCAGGGGCTGGTGGTGAAGGTGTCGAAGTCGGCCTCGCCGGTGGTGCCGGAGGCGTGCGAGGTCTGGGTCAGGCCGACGTCCTGGGTGGCCGCGGCGGTCGGGACGGTGACGGTGCCGACCAGGTTCCAGGTGGCGTCGTCGGTGGAGTAGTAGCCGCTGTAGGTGGTGCCGTTGCGGACCAGCTTCAGCCACGAGGGGTAGGCGGCGGTGCCGGTGGAGTCCTGGGAGTCCAGCTTCCCGTCGCCGTCGCTGTCCCAGTCGAGCAGGTAGCCGTTGCCGGGCGTCGCGACCAGGGCCAGGTAGCCGGGGGAGGTGTTGGGCTGGGTGATGTCGTTGCGGACCATGATCCCGGCCTTCGCCCAGACGTCCGTGTTCGACTGGGAGTCGAGCTTCACGGTGGTCACCGAACCGTCGTGCTCGGCTCCCGGCAGATAGACCGTGCCGTACTCGTTGGTGCCGTTGTAGAGGTCCGCTCCCTGGGCCCGGATGCCGAGCTGGGTGCCGGACTGGCTGAAGCTCGCCGTGGTGGACGCGAACGTCTTGTACGGGGCCGTCACTTGGTGGTTGACGGTGATCGTGTCACCGGCGGTGAGCCGGGTCCTCCCGTCCGACCGGAAGCGGTAGCTCGCGCTCCCCTGGAAGTCGCTGGAGGCGAAGAGCTTCGCCGAGGGCGGGATGGAGACGGAGTAGGTGGCCTTCAGCGTGTGGCCGCCACGGACCGTCCGGGCCCGGGTCACGTCACGCGTGGTGATCTTCGTGCCGGACGGCCCGGTGAGGGTCAGGGCGGCGTCGGTGATCGACCGCGAACCGTTGTCGGACAGGACAGCGGTCACCGTGCGCGTCGTGCTGTCGCTCGACGCGGGGGCCCAGTCGAGCCCGAAGGAGACGTCCGGAGCCGCGCCGGTCACCGTGCGGTGGGTGCCGTGGACCCGGTACAGGACCACGCCGTGCGGCGGCACATCGGCGGCGATCCGGCCCGCGGACTCGGTCAGCCGCTTGCTCCACAGATCCCGCAGGGAGTAGTCGCGCGCCTTGGCCAGACCCAGCGCGGACGCGGTCGTGGCGACCTCCCGGGGCGCCGACCCGGTGTTGAACAGACCGACCACGGCATCGCCGTCGGGCTCGGTCTTGGCGAACACCTGGGAGTTCGCGTCCGTGGAGATCCGCTTGGCGTCGATGCCGTCCTGGTCGACCGCGAGGACATCGGTGTTCTTCAGCAGCGCGAGGTCGGCGGGGTCGAGACGGGTGAGGTCGGTGCCGAGGATGAGCGGGGAGGCGGCCAGCGACCACAGGCTCATCTGCGTCCTGCGCTCGTCGGGCGTCAGGCCGTTGTCGGCGCCGTTCCCGATCTCCAGGGAGTCGTAGTCGTTGTACCCGCCGGGACCGCCGTACGGTGCCCACGCGGCGACCTGGTCGAACCGGGAGGCGACGGAGGCCCAGGTGGTCAGGGGGTAACTGCTGCCGTCCGGACCGCAGTAGCACTCGACGTCGCCGCCGGTGCGCCAGCCGTTGGAGAGTTTCTTCCAGGTGGCGGCGTTGTTGATGTCGAGGTTGTTGGACAGCTCCAGATGGATGGGCCGACCCGTCTTCCGCAGCGCGTCCGACCAGGCCTGCACGTCCTGTTGGTCGGGTGTGCCCACACCGTCGATCTTGAGGTAGTCGATGCCCCAGCCGGCGAACTGCCCGGCCCACGAGTCTATGAAGGTCTGCGCGCCGGGCTTGGTGTAGTCGATGCCCACCATGCCGCCGCAGTTGTAGTTGTTCTCCGTCGTCGTGGTGGCGATGTCCCGTGCGTGGTACGGGGTTCCCTGGATCTCGGTGTTCTTGGAGACCGCCTGCTGGGAGATGCCGGGAGTGACGTACAGGCCGAACTTCAGCCCCAGGGAGTGGACGTAGTCGGCCACGACCTGGATGCCGTTCTCACCGCCCCGGGGCGGGAACTTCGTGGGGTCGGTGACCCAGCGGCCGTACTGGTCGACGTCCGGCCCCTGACTGCCCGGGCACTGGTACCAGAAGTCGTCGATGTTGGCGTAGACGAAACCATTCTTCGCCAGCCCGCTGGTCTTGAGCGCCTTCGCCTGCGCCTCGATGGTCCCCGCGGTCGGATTGCGGCGGACGAAGCTCCAGCTGCTCCACCCCAGCAGGGGCTTGAGTCCGACACCGTTGTCATCGGCCTGCGCGGGCTGGCCGCCGGTCACGGTGACTCCGGTGGCGAGCAGCAGCGCTCCGGTGAACGCGGCCAGCACACCGCGGATCTGTCTTCTCATGAGTTCTTCCTCCATCGCAGCGCCCTGACAGCGCGACGGTCGGTATCGGAAGGTCGAGATTCGGCCGGGGCGGCAGCCCTGGTTCGCGTGATGAAACGGTCGCTCTCACACCGCCTTGGCACGCGGACGTCCGCACGACCACCCGCCTGTCTCAGAAAACGTCAAGAACCAACCTTATGGACGCGACAAGTGAACATGACCAAACGCCAGTCACCACATAGCGCGCTTGGCCAAAACTGGGTCAAGTCTGTGGGCCCACTGTGGCGCGCCGCGGAGCAAACCCCTCTGTTCGCGCTCCTGTTCAGCGAAACCCGTCTGCTCGCGCTCCTGTTCAGTGAAAGGGGAGGTGCCGCCGGGCGTTTACACCGGCCCCCGTCCGCGCTAGCTTCACAGAGGAGTGGGGTGGGAGCGCTCCCATTCCGTTCCGGCGGACCGGAACCCGTCGGTGCCGGGCTCGCTCCCACCCCGCTGTGCTCATCACCGTGACCCGCGCGCGACCGTTCACCCCACACAGAGGCTGATCTGTCATGGATATGACAAACTCCGGGGTGCGTCTGCCCCGATTACCCCTCCCCACCCGAGGCCGGGCGCTCTTCCTCACCCTCCTCGCCCTGCTCTCCACGGTCCCCGCTCTCGCCCTGATCCTGGCCGCCGGTGCCCCGGCGCAGGCGCACGGCACCCCCATGAAGCCCGCCAGCCGTACCTTCCTGTGCTGGCAGGACGCGCTCACCGACACCGGTGAGATCAAGCCCGTCAACCCGGCGTGCAAGGCGGCCCAGCAGGTCAGCGGGACCACGCCGTTCTACAACTGGTTCTCCGTGCTGCGCTCGGACGGCGCCGGCCGCACCCGCGGCTTCGTGCCCGACGGCGAGCTGTGCAGCGGCGGCAACCCCAACTTCACCGGCTTCGACCTGCCCCGCGACGACTGGCCGGTCACCCACCTCACCTCCGGCGCGACCGTCGACTTCTCGTACAACGCCTGGGCCGCGCACCCGGGTTGGTTCTACGTCTACGTCACCAAGGACAGCTACACCCCCACCCGACCGCTCACCTGGGACGACATGGAGGACACGCCGTTCCTGACCGTCGACCACCCGCCGCTCAACGGCACCCCGGGCACCGTCGAGGCCAACTACTCGTGGACCGGGCGGCTTCCGGCGAACAAGACCGGACGGCACATCATCTACATGGTGTGGCAGCGCTCGGACAGCACGGAGACCTTCTACTCCTGCTCGGACGTCGTCTTCGACGGCGGCAACGGCGAGGTCACCGGCATCCACGACCCGGGCAACCCCACCGAACCCCCGCCCGGCACCTGCACCGCCACCCGGACCACGACCAACAGCTGGCCCGGCGGCTACCAGTCCCAGGTCACTGTCACCAACAGCGGTGACGTCCCGATGCTCGGCTGGATGGTCGACTGGACGCTCCCCGGCGCCCAGTCGGTGGCCAGCCTCTGGAACGGCAACGCCACCTACAGCGGACAGGACGTGATGGTCCACAACGCCGACTGGAACGGTTCGCTCAGTCCCGGGCAGAGCACGACCTTCGGCTACGTCGTCCAGGGCGACGGCGGGGACAGCGCGACCGCCCTGCCCTGTCAGGTCGGTTGACGCGGCTGATCCGCTCTGGGCGGACCCGGTGTCGGTGCACACCGGGTCCGCGAGCCGGGCAGGGAGGGGGGTGGGGTGCCTGCCCGGGGGGAAGTGGCTCGAACTGCCTCGTGAGCGTTGTGCTGTTCGGCTTGTGTGACGCTGTGGAGCACGACAACGTTGTCTGATGGTCCTGTACATGACTCTACCGCCTCAACCGACAACGATGTCAACCCGCTTCGGGTAGCCCGGCCGGGTGAACCGGAGCCGTGCCTGTCGGGGCACACGCGGTCTTCCGTGCTACGGGTGGCGCAGGATACTGTCCCTGCGGCTTGTGCGACCTGTGGTGCGCGACCCGTCCGGAGGAGGAGGGGCCGCGTCATGCGTTTCCGTCCCATGTCCCTGCTGCTGGCCGCGGTGCTCGCGACCGGCGGTGCCACCCCCGCCCTCGCGGCGACCGCGAGCGGGCCACCCGAACTGGTCAAGGACCCCACCGCATACGTGGATCCGCTGATCGGCACCAAGAACGGCGGCGACACCTTCCCGGGTGCCGTCGTGCCATTCGGCATGCTCTCCTGGAGCCCGGAGAACACCAGAGGCGACGCGACCAGAACGGCCGCGCCCGGCGGCTACCAGTACGACGCCACCCGCATCCGCGGCTTCAGTCTCACCCACATGTCCGGCACCGGCTGCGCGGGCGGCAGCGGAGACATCCCGTTCTTCCCGTACGCCGGTGAGGTCACCTCGTCCCCGGCGAGCGACACCAAGGACGCCGTCTACGCCTCGGACTTCGGTCACGCCGACGAGACCGCCGAGCCCGGCCACTACAAGGTCGGCCTCGCCTCCGGCGTCACCGCCGACCTCACCGCGACGGCCCGCACCGGCTCCGGCCGCTTCACCTACCCGGCCGACAAGCCCGCCTCGCTGCTGATCCGCACCGCCAACTCCGAGGTGGGCTCCACGGATTCGTCGGTCACCATCGACCCGGCGACCCGCACGGTCTCCGGCTCTGTCACCTCCGGCGACTTCTGCGGCTACCTCGACCCCGAGGGCCAACGCGCCTACTACACCCTGTACTTCACCGCCACCTTCGACCGCGCCTTCAAGACCACCGGCACCTGGCAGGACGACAGGCTGACCCCGGGGTCGACGAGTACGACCGGCGGCACGGGCGGGTTCACCAACGGCGGCCGTCCCGTCGCGGGCAAGGGCGCGGGCGGCTACGTCGAGTTCGAGCCCGGCACCGGCCCGGTCGGCGTCAAGGTCGGTATCTCGTACGTCAGCCAGGCCGGCGCCCGGGCCAACCTCGCCGCGGAGAACCCGCCGAAGCGCTCCTTCGACGCCGTCGAGGACGCGGCGCACCGGGCCTGGCGCGACCAGCTCGGCGCGATCAGGGTCGGCGGCGGCACCGACGCCGAGCGGACCACCTTCTACACCGCGCTCTACCACTCCCTCCTGCACCCGAACGTCATCAGCGACGCCGACCGCCGATACACGGGCAGCGACGGCAAGGTGCACAAGGTCGGGCGGGGCCACGAGGCGCAGTACGGCACCTTCTCCGGCTGGGACATCTACCGCTCCCAGGTCCAACTGCTCACTCTCCTCAACCCCCGCACCGGCTCGGACATCGCGCAGTCCCTCTACGAACTCGCCCAGCAGAACGGCGGGATCTGGGACCGCTGGCTGCACGGCGCGAGCGGCACCCACGTCATGAACGGCGACCCCTCGCCCACCGCCCTGGCCGGCATCCGAGCCTTCGGCGGCACCGACTTCGACCTGAACGGCGCCCTCGACTCCCTCGTCCAGGCGGCGACCGTACCGACCGCGCAGGACCTGTCCTCCTCGGGCAAGCCGGTGCTCTCGGCGGGCCAGCGCCCGTCCCTGGACAAGTACTTGAAGCTGCACTACATGCCGTCCGTCTCCAACGCCTGGGGCGGCGCCGCCGAGACGCTGGAGATGTCCACGGCGGACTTCGCGCTCTCCCAACTCGCCACGGCAGCAGGGAAGAAGAGCACGGCGAACGACTTCGCCAAGCGCGCCCAGTGGTGGCAGAACAACTTCAACATCGCCGCCGACCCCACCGGCGGTTACATCGCCAACCGCAAGGCGGACGGGAGCTGGGTCACCGGCTTCACCCCGGGCACCGGCAACGGCTTCGTCGAGGGCACGGCCGCCCAGTACACCTGGATGGTCCAGCACAACCCGGCGGGCCTCTTCGCGGCGATGGGCGGCACGGACAAGGCACTGGCCCGCCTGGACTCCTTCTTCCACGAGGCGGACGGGAGTTGGGCCTTCACGGGCAGCGGCGGCGACAAGTCGGAGCTCGACAACGAGCCGTCCGTCAACGTCCCCTACCTGTACGACTACGCGGGCGCGCCCTACAAGACGCAGGAGACGGTCAGGGCGGCCATGCAACAGCTCTGGACGACCGATCCCGCCGGCATCCCCGGCAACGACGACCTCGGCGAGATGTCGTCCTGGTACGTCTTCTCCGCGCTCGGCATGTACCCCCAGGTCCCCTCCCGCGCCGAACTCACCCTCGCCTCACCCCTGTTCGAGCGCATCGAGATCAAGCGCCCGCACGGCAACGACATCTCCATCCGCGCGAAGGGCGCGGCGACCGACGCCCCGTACATCCAGTCCCTGAAGGTCAACGGCCGCACCAGCGACCGCCCTTGGCTCTCCTCCTCGATCGTCAGGAACGGCGGCACCCTCGACTACACCCTCGCCACCACCCCGAACAGAACCTGGGGCAGTGACCCCGCCGACGCCCCGCCGTCCTTCCGCGCCGGCGAACAGCCGTACCAGATCGGCGTCGGCCCGACCACGGCGACCCTCGCCCCCGGCGCCACCACCAAGGTCGACATCCGGGCCCTGTCGCTGAGCGGCGGCACCGGACCCGAGGTCCGCTACAGCGTCGAGACCCCCACCGGAGTCACGGCGACCCCCGCCCAGGGCACGGTCGTCGACGGCTCGCAGGACATCACCCTCACGGCCGCCGACGACGTCACACAGGGCTTCTACGACGTGAACGTCACCGTCACCTCGGGCGACACGTCGTACGAGCAGCCGGTGTCCCTCACGGTCGCCGCGCCCGGCACCCTTCTCGCCGCCTACGACAACACCGGCGTCTCGGACGACGTCGGTGACCACGACGAGGGCGACTTCGACGGCGGCGGCTGGAGCTACTCCCGCCAGGCCCTCGCGGCGGCCGGCCTCACCGCGGGCGCCCAGGGCACGGTCGACGGTCTGGCCTACACCTGGCCGAACGCCCCCGCGGGCCGCCCCGACAACGCGACGGCAGCGGCCCAGACCATCGAACTCGCCACTCCCGCGACCAAGTTGTCCTTCCTCGGCAGCGCAACCAACGGCAACCAGTCCGCCCGGGCGACCGTCACCTACACCGACGGCAGCACCGGCACCGCCGACCTCTCCTTCACAGACTGGACCGTCGGCGGCGGAGGCGGCACCGTCCAGTACGGCAACGAGACCGTGGCGAGGACCCCGTACCGCAATGTCGCGGGCGCCGACAAGGACCCCGTGGCGACCTACGTCTTCGCGACCAAGCCGTTCGAGGCGCCGGCGGGCAAGAGCATCAAGAGCGTCCGGCTCCCCGAGAACACCGACCTGCACGTGTTCACCCTCGCCACCGGCTGACACGGAGGAACGAAAGAGGAACGAGAGGAGGGGGCGGACCCGAACGGGCCCGCCCCCTCCTCTCGTTCCTCCGTGCCGTGTCTCAGGCCAGCAACTCCACCTCCGCCAGCGTCGACGCGCCGTCCAGGACGAGGCGGTAGTGCGCGTACGTCCCGGGCGTGCGGACCGTGAACGCCCGGGTCTGCAGGTTCCAGGCGAAGGACTCACCCGAACGCCGGTCCACGGTGCGCCAGGTGGTGCCGTCCGCCGAGGCCTGCAGGGTCCAGCCCGTCGGGGCCCTGGTGTGGTCCGCCGGTGAGGTGAGCGTGTACTGGATCCCCTTGACCGACCGGGACACCGGCAGGTCCACCGACGTCACCGCCTGCTCCGTCGCCGACGTGTTGTCGAACAGGGAGCCGTCGCCCTTCAGGACGTCCGCGCGCGGAGCCGGCACCCTGTCGTCCGTGGCGATCGAGACCGGGCCCGCGTTCTTGCCCGTGCCCCACGTCGACGGCTTCGGGCCCATCGTGAAGTCGATGACCCCGCCCTTGGAGATGAGCGAGTGGGGGAGCGAGGTCGACGTCCAGATCCGGCCGTCGACCCGCACGCCCTGCACGTAGACGTTGGTCGCGCTGTTGCGGGGCGCCCGGATCACCAGGTCCCGGCCGTTCTCCAGGTGGACCGTCGCCTTCTTGAACAGGGGGGAGCCGATCGAGTAGTCGCCGCTGCCCATCACCAGCGGGTAGAAGCCGAGGGCCGAGAACAGGTACCAGGCCGACTGCTCGCCGTTGTCCTCGTCGCCGTGGTAGCCCTGGCCGATCTCGCTGCCCAGGTAGAGCCGGGAGACCGCCTCGCGGACGTACGCCTGCGTCTTCCAGGGCTCACCGGCCGCGTCGTACATGTAGATGACGTGGTGGGCGACCTGGTTGGAGTGGCCGTACATGCCCATCCGGACGTCCCGGGCCTCGGTCATCTCGTGGATGACCCCGCCGTAGGAGCCGACGAAGTCGGTGGAGGCCGTCTCGGGTGTCGCGAAGTACTCGTCCAGCTTGTCGGCGAGTCCGGACCGGCCGCCGTACAGGTTGGCCAGGCCCCGGCTGTCCTGCGGGGCCGTGAAGGCGTAACCCCAGCCGTTGGTCTCGGTGTAGTCGTAGCCCCACACCCGCGGGTCGTACGCCGACGAGTCCACCCGCCACCTGCCCTGGGCGTCCTTGCCCTGGAAGAAGCCGGCCTTGGAGTCGAAGAGGTTCACGTAGTCCTGGGCGCGGTTGAGGAAGTAGTCCGACTCCTCCTTGTAGCGCTTCTCACCGGTCTTCTTGTACAGCGCCTTGCCCATCTCGGCGATGCCGTAGTCGTTGACGTACCCCTCCATCGCCCAGGACAGGCCCTCGCGGGTGTCGTCGCTGGTGTAGCCGAGGAAGGGAGAGGCCGACATGCCCTTGCGGCCGACGCCGGAGGAGGGCGGGACGACCGTCGCGTTCTTCACGGCCGCGTCGTAGGCCGCCTTCGCGTCGAAGTTCACGCCCTTGACGTACGCGTCGGCGAACGCCACGTCCGAGGAGGTGCCGGTCATCAGGTCGGCGTAGCCGGGGGAGGACCAGCGCGAGGTCCAGCCGCCGTCCTTGTACTGCTGCACGAACCCGTCCACCATCTGGCCCGCCTGACTCGGCGTCAGCAGCGAGTACGCGGGCCAGGTCGTGCGGTAGGTGTCCCAGAAGCCGTTGTTGACGTACACCTTGCCGTCCACGATCTTCGCGCCGGTGTGCGTCGGGGTGTCCTGGCTGGTCATCGGCGAGAACGGGGAGGCGTACTGGTCCTTCGAACCGACCCTCTCGAAGCCGGAGTTGGGGTACAGGTACAGCCGGTACATGCTGGAGTAGAGGGTGGTCAGCTGGTCCGCGGTGGCACCCTCCACCTCGACCTTGCCGAGCAGCTTGTCCCAGGCCTTCCGGGCGTGTGACTTGACCGTGTCGAAGGTGGCGCCGTCCGGGATCTCCTGGCGCAGGTTGTCCTGGGCCTGGTCGACGCTGATCAGGGAGGTGGCCAGGCGCAGGGTGACGGTGTGGTCGGAGCCGGCGTCGAAGCGCAGGTAGCCCTTGACCCCGCTGGAGTCGCCGCCGGTCACCGGCTTGTCGAAGACGCCGTAGACGAACAGGCGGGTGGCGCCGGTCGACAGGCCGGACTTGACGTCGGAGTAGCCGGTGACGATCCCGTGCTCCTTGTCGAGGGTCAGGCCCGCCTGCTCGGTGACGTTGTCGAAGATCACGCTCGCGTCGTCGCCCGGGTAGGTGAAGCGCAGCGCGGCCGCGTGGTCGGTCGGCGCTATCTCGGCCTTGAGGCCGTTCTCGAACCGCACCCCGTAGTAGTACGGCCGCGCGGTCTCGTTCTCGTGCCGGAAGGCCAGCTCCCGTGCCTCCCGGCCGGTGTCCGGGGTGCCGGCGGCGACGGACGGCATCATCTGGAAGGTCTGCCGGTCGCCCATCCAGGGGCTGGGCTCATGGCTGGCGCTGAACGCCTGGATCGTCGGCAGGTTGTCGTCGTTGTTCGCCCGTGCGTATTCGTACAGCCAGCTCTCCGAGGACGCGTTGGTCACCGGCGTCCAGAAGTTGAAGCCGTGCGGCAGGGCCGTCGCCGGGAAGTTGTTGCCGCGCGAGAAGCTGCCGCTGGAGTTGGTGCCGCGGGTGGTCAGCGCGTAGTCGGACAGATGCGCCTTGGGCTTCTCGGGAGCGACGCGCCCGATGTTCACGTCGTCGATCCAGCCCCGGAACTTGGCCGGGCCGGCGGGGGAGTCGTAGCCCACCAGGATCCGGTCGACGGTCTTGCCGGACGCGACCGAACCGATCACCGACGAGACGTCGTTCCACTGGTTGACGTACAGCCCCTTCGACGCGCCCTGTCCGCGCGGGGACAGCGCGAACCCGTGCTGGTCCACCGCCCCGAGGCCGCTCAGATAGGTGCCGTCGGTGAAAGCCAGGTCCACGGAGACGTTGGTGGCGTCGTAATCGAGGTCGCCGTCGGCCATCGAGGGGAAGATCCGGTAGGACAACTGCGTGTCCCGCCGGACCTTCACGTTCACGTCGAAGACCTTGTTGTACGAGTACGCCCGCCCGCTCGCCGTGTGCCGGCCCGCGTAGCGCAGCGCATGGGTCCCGGTGAAGCCGGCCCGTGCCTTCGCGGTCGGCGAGCCGCTCGGGCCCTTGTCGACCAGCGAGAGCATGTCCTGGGGCACCGGCCCGCCGCTGCCGCCCGTGGAGAACTGGACGTCGGCGACCTGCAGGATGTCCGGCGCGCCGTTGTTCTTCGTGACGTCGAGCCGGAAGTGCCGGTACTCGGCGGGTGCCGAGAGGTCGTACGACCTGGTCTGGAACCGCTCGGCGAAGGATTCGCCGGTGCGGGTGTCGACGGTCTTCCAGTCCTTGCCGTCCGCCGAACCCTGGAGGGTCCAGTCCGCGGGGTCGCGCTCGGCGTAGTCGTTCGCCGAGGTGACGGCGTACGTCACCAGCTTGATGGGCTTGTCGAAGTCGAACTCCGCCCAGCCGGTGGGCTGGAAGGTGAGCCACTTGGTTCCCGGCTCCCCGTCGACGAGGTTCTCCTTGACCTCGCCCGCGCCGGTGTTCTCGCCGCTGGCCCGCATGTCGGTCACATGGTCGGTGACATTGCCGGGGATGCCGGTGCTGTAGCCGCCGTCGACTCCGGAGGCGCGCGGGGCGCCGGCGGGGTCCGTGTCGACCGTGTCGGTCCAGTCCGGTGACGGATCGCCAGACTCGAACGAGGATGCGAACTGCGTCGCGGCGGCCGGTGCCTTGGCCGGCAGGGCGACCGCGGCCCCCTGGGAGCCCAGGGTCATGACTACGGCGGCCGCGATCACGACCGCCGTACCAGATCTGTGTCCTGTTCTTCGCTGCGTTCTCCGCTGCATCACAACGGGTACCCTCCCTGCCACATGAGACAACGTTGTCAGATGCGTGGCGCAGGAACCAGTAGGTGGTCAAGTGGTCCGTGATGTCAAGGGTGTTGGCTGCGGCATTCAGGGGTCTATGTCGGCTCTTTTTCCGGTAAGGCGTACCCAGGTCGCTCAGATTTC
The DNA here is from genome assembly GCF_055580905.1 of Streptomyces sp. NPDC031497. NCBI lineage: Bacteria > Bacillati > Actinomycetota > Actinomycetes > Kitasatosporales > Streptomycetaceae > Streptomyces > Streptomyces sp. NPDC031497. The sequence goes on along the minus strand of NZ_JBVIKO010000001.1, from coordinate 569,761 downwards.
CGACAGGTCTCAACTAGGAAAAGACCCATGGCCAACCTTGCATTCGATCTTGCCCCGCTGGCGTGAAGTGGACTATACCTGTCGGCGTTTCCTGAGTGACTTCCTGCACGGCCCAGCACTACCCGACCGCGGTGCCGGGGAGGATCCGGTTCACCGCCTGAGTCCTGGAGAGGGCGAGGACTTGAGCATGGGATCCACATCCGCAGCCAGTCATGGTTCCGAAGGCGTCGGCCGCCGCGATCTGATCAAACGGTCAGCCGCGCTGGGCCTGATTTCGGTCCCCACCGTCGGTTTTCTCTCCGCCTGTGCCAGCAGTGGCGGAGGCGGCCAGTCCAAGGACAAGGCCGGCAAGAAGACGGCCAAGAACCCGCTCGGCGTCAACGACACCGCCCAGATGGAGTTCGTCCTCTTCGACGGCGGTTTCGGCAAGGAGTACGCCGAGGACGCGGTGAAGATCTACCAGAAGGACTTTCCGAAGGCCAAGGTCAAGTTCGCCGCCACCCAGAAGATCCAGTCCACCCTGCAGCCCCGCTTCAACCAGGGCACCCCGCCGGACCTCATCGACAACTCCGGCGCCGAGCAGATGGACATGGGCGTGCTGGTCGGCAAGAAGCAGCTGGCCGACCTCACCCCGCTCCTCGACGCGCCGTCGTACGACGACCCGAACAAGAAGGTCCGCGACACGCTGCGCCCCGGCATCGTCGAGATGGGCCAGTTCGACGGCGACCCGGTCTGGATCATGTACTACGCCTACACGGTCTACGGCGTCTGGTATTCGCAGAAGGCCCTGGACTCGCTCGACGCGGAGTACCCGCAGACCTGGGACCAGATGATCGCAGTCTGCGAGAAGGCCAAGAAGAAGGGCATGGCCGGCTGGACGTACGCGGGCAAGTACCCGTACTACCTCCCCTTCTCGCTGTACCCGATGATCGGCAAGGTCGGCGGCGTCGAGGTCCTGGACGCGATCGACAACCTGGAGCCCAACGCCTGGAAGCACCCGGCCGTCAAGGCGTGTTTCGAGGCCTACTACGAGCTCTACAAGAAGGGCTACATCCTCCGGGGCACCCCCGGCCTGGACCACATCCAGTCGCAGACCGCCTGGGCCCAGGGCAAGGCGCTGTTCATCCCGAACGGCTCCTGGGTGGAGAACGAGTCGGCGAACGTCATCCCCTCCGACTTCAACCTCGCCGTCTCCGCGCCCACCGGCATCGACAAGAACGACAAGATGCCGTTCGGCACCATCTGGGCCTCCGGCGGCGAGCCGTTCATCGTCCCGGCCAAGGCCGCGAACGGCGAGGGCGGCATGGAGCAGCTGCGCATCATGCTCAGCGAGGCGTCCTCCAAGAACTTCACCTCGAAGGTGAAGTCGCTGACCGCGTACAACGGCGGCACCGACGGCATCACCCTCACCCCGGGCCTCACCTCCGGTGTCGCGGCCCTGAAGCTGGCCGGGTCGAACGTGGTGAACCCGCGGCTCCAGGACTGGTATGTACAGCTCCAGAAGGAGAAGATCGGCGTGTCCGGTCTCGGCGAGATGATGGCGGGCCGGCTGACCCCGGCGGAGGCCATCAAGAAAATCCAGGGTTTTGCCGACGAGGCCGCCAAGGACGACTCGATCAAGCACTACAAGCACCAGTGACCAGAAACCCCTGACCGCACCGGAGTGGCGATGCAGCACGGCAAGTACCGGTTCATTGTGGGGTTTCTGGCGTTGCCCCTCGGACTGTACGCGCTCTTCGTGGTGTGGCCGTTCATCCAGTCCATCTACTACTCGTTCACGGACTGGACCGGCCTGAGCCCCGAATTCAAGATGGTCGGCCTGGACAATTACCAGAGGATGCTCCACGACGACATCTTCTGGAAGTCCTTGCAGCACAGCTTGATGTTCGCGGTCGTGCTGCCGCTGGTCACGATCAGCCTGGCGTTGTTCTTCGCCTTCATGATCAATGTGGGCGGTCGCAGAAGGAAGGGCGGCCCGGTCGTCACCGGTGTCCGGGGCTCCTCCTTCTACAAGATCGTCTATTTCTTTCCGCAGGTGCTGTCGATCGCGATCGTCTCGCTGCTGTTCGCCTTCGCGTACAACCCGGACAGCGGCGCGATCAATTCACTGCTGCGGGGAATTGGTCTGGACAATATCCAGCCGCTCTGGCTCGGCGACCCGAGCCTGGCGCTGTGGTGCGTGATGGCCGTGCTGGTCTGGTCCACGGTCGGCTTCTTCGTGGTCCTCTTCTCGGCGGGCATGGCGTCCATCCCCACGGACCTCTACGAGGCCGCCCTCCTCGACGGCGCCGGCCGCGCGACGACCTTCTTCCGCCTCACCCTGCCGCTGCTCTGGGACACCGTGCAGTCCGGCTGGGTCTACATGGGGATCCTCGCGCTCGGGGCCGAGTCGTTCGCAGTCGTACAGATCATGACGACCGGACCGGGCGGCCCCGACTACTCGACGACCGTGATGGTCCTGTACGTGTACCAGAAGGCGTTCCGGGACGGTCAGGCCGCCTACGCCACCACCATCGGCGTCGCCCTGCTGGTCGTCACGCTCGCCTTCGCGGGGATCGTGATGCGGCTGGGCCGTCGCGAGCGGCTGGAGTACTGAAGCGATGACGACGACCGAGACCGACACCACCGTCACCAAGATCGAGGTTCCCGCGCCGAAGCCGCCCCGGCGCAAGCGCGAGGGCGGGGTCCTCAACGTCTTCTCCCACGGCGTCCTGGTCATCTGGGCGTTCATGGTGGTCACCCCCCTGCTGTGGGCGGTGATGACGTCCTTCAAGGACGACCGGTCCATCTTCAGCTCGCCCTGGGCGCTCCCCGACAAGCTCCACTTCGACAACTGGTCGCGGGCGTGGACCCAGGCCAACATGAGCGACTACTTCCTGAACACCGTCCTGGTGGTGGGCGGTTCGCTGATCGGCACGCTGGTGCTCGGTTCGATGGCCGCCTATGTCCTGGCCCGCTTCGACTTCCCGGGCAACCGCTTCATCTACTTCCTGTTCGTCGGCGGCATGAGCTTCCCGATCATGCTCGCGCTGGTCCCGCTGTTCTACGTCGTGAACAACATGGGCCTGCTGAACACCATCCACGGCCTGATCCTGGTCTACATCGCGTACTCGCTGCCGTTCACGGTCTTCTTCCTCACGGCGTTCTTCCGTACCCTGCCCACGTCGGTGGCCGAAGCGGCCTTCGTCGACGGCGCCTCCCACACCCGCACGTTCTTCCAGATCATGCTGCCGATGGCCAAGCCCGGCCTGATCAGCGTGGGGATCTTCAACTTCCTGGGCCAGTGGAACCAGTACATGCTCCCGACGGTCCTCAACACGGACCCCGACAAGCGCGTCCTCACCCAGGGCCTGGTCCAGCTGGCGGTCAGCCAGGGATACAAGGGCGACTGGTCGGGCCTGTTCGCCGGCCTGGTGATGGCGATGCTCCCGGTCCTGGCGGCGTACATCATCTTCCAGCGCCAGGTGGTGGCGGGCCTGACGGCGGGCGCCCTGAAGTAACCCGGACGTTCGCAACCCGAAAGTACGGCGCCTTGATCCAGGCGGCCACCGCGACGCGGGCGCGGGGCTGTGTTCACTATGCGGCTCCGCCGCGTGGGCGCGACCAGCCACGACGGCGCCGCACCCGCGCCACCACGGTCACCCGCCACCCCCTCTGCCACCTGCTGACCAGTGGCCTAGACATGTCGAAAGCATGTCCCCCAGGCGACCCCCGAACCGCCAACGATTTCTGTCAAGGACTTGACGGCGGTAACCCGTTCAGCAGAGCTTGGAGTTCATAACTTGTAAGTGGCCCGGTCTCAGTGACGTGATCTGGGTCACGTTGGCGGCGCCGTGGCCGCCTCCGATGGCGGGAGTGGATGGGTCGATGGAGACTCCGGGGTCGCAGTCGTCGCTGCACCGAGCCAACCTGGAACGTGTCGTACGGGCCGTACGTCTGGCCGGATCGCTCACGCAGGCGGAGATCGCGCGCACGACCGGCCTGTCGGCCGCGACGGTCTCCAACATCGTGCGCGAGCTCAAGGACGGCGGAACCGTCGAGGTCACGCCCACGTCGGCGGGCGGCCGCAGGGCCCGCAGCGTGAGTCTGAGCGGTGACGCGGGCATCGTCATCGGGGTCGACTTCGGCCACACCCACCTGCGCGTCGCGATCGGGAACCTCGCCCACCAGGTGCTGGCCGAGGAGTCCGAGCCCCTCGACGTGGACGCGTCGTCCAGTCAGGGCTTCGACCGGGCGGAAGAGCTGGTCAACCGCCTGATCGCGGCGACCGGCGTGGACCGCTCGAAGATCGCCGGCGTGGGCGTCGGCGTCCCCGGCCCGATCGACGTCGAGTCCGGCACCCTCGGCTCCAGCGCCATCCTGCCCGGCTGGATCGGCGCGAGACCCGCCGAGGAGCTCAGACTCCGTCTCGGCGTCCCCGTGCACGTGGACAACGACGCCAACCTCGGAGCCCTGGGCGAGCTGGTCTGGGGCAGCGGCAAGGGCGTGCGTGATCTCGCTTACATCAAGGTCGCGAGCGGTGTCGGCGCCGGTCTGGTGATCAACGGGAAGATCTACCGGGGCCCCGGCGGCACGGCAGGCGAAATCGGACATATTACACTCGATGAATCCGGCCCGGTCTGCCGCTGCGGCAACCGCGGCTGCCTGGAGACCTTCGCGGCGGCCCGCTATGTGCTGCCACTGCTCCAGCCCGGTCACGGCACCGACCTGACCATGGAAGGCGTCGTACGGCTGGCCCGGGACGGTGACCCCGGTTGCCGTCGGGTGATCGCCGACGTCGGCCGGCACATCGGCAGCGGGGTGGCCAATCTCTGCAACCTGCTGAACCCGAGCCGGGTGGTCCTCGGCGGCGACCTCGCCGAGGCCGGAGAGCTGGTCCTGGGGCCCATCAGGGAGTCCGTGGGGCGCTACGCGATCCCCAGCGCCGCCCGGCAGCTCTCGGTGCTTCCGGGGGCGCTCGGCGGCCGTGCGGAGGTGCTCGGCGCGCTCGCTCTCGCGCTCAGCGAGATGGGCGATTCGACCCTTTTGGACGGCTCGTTGCCTGCCGTTGCACCTGCCTTCACTTAGAGAACGAATGGCGCCGTTGCCATCTCGTTAAGTATTTACTTCTTGACGTCGAAGTCACGGCCGAGTTGACTTCCAGCCACCTCGGCCGCAGCGTTGCGGCCCTGTCAGGGAGGCACCCCCAAATGAACGCAACGATGCGTAGAGTCGTGATCGGCACCGCCGCGGTTTCCATGGCGCTGTCCGTCGCCGCCTGTGGCAAGGCCGGCGACGACAAGAAGAGCGACTCGTCCAGCAGCAGCTCCTCCGGTGGCAAGACCATCGGTCTGCTGCTCCCCGACAGCGTGACCGCGCGCTACGAGAAGTTCGACCACCCGTACTTCGAGGCGCAGGTCAAGTCGCTGTGTGCCGACTGCACCGTCGACTACGCGAACGCTGCGGGTGACGCGGCCAAGCAGGCCCAGCAGGTCAGCACCATGGTCACCAAGGGCGTCAAGGTCATCGTGATCTCCGCCCAGGACTCTGCGGCCATCAAGTCCTCCATCGACGCCGCCGTGGCCAAGGGCGTCAAGGTCGTCGCGTACGACCGCCTCGCCCAGGGCAAGGTCTCGGCCTACGTCTCCTTCGACAACGTCAAGGTCGGCGAGCTCCAGGGCCAGGCCCTCCTCGACGCCCTCGGCTCCAAGGCGACCACCAAGTCCAAGGTCGTCATGATCAACGGTGACGACGCCGACCCGAACGCCGCCCAGTTCAAGGCGGGTGCGCACAAGGCCCTGGACGGCAAGGTCAAGATCGCCTACGAGCAGTCCGGCCTGTGGAAGGACACCGTCGCCGCGCAGAAGGTCAAGGCGGCCATCACGCAGCTCGGCGCCAAGAACATCGCGGGCGTCTACTCCGCCAACGACGGCATGGCCGGTGGTATCGCCACCACCCTCAAGGGCGCCGGCATCAGCGGCATCCCGCTGACCGGTCAGGACGCGGAGCTCGCGGGCATCCAGCGCATCGTCGCCGGCACCCAGTCCTCCACCGTCTACAAGGCGTTCAAGCCGGAGGCCGACGCCGCCGCCACGATCGCCGTGGACCTGCTGCAGGGCAAGAGCATCTCCTCGCTCGCCACCACCACGCAGACCAGCGGCTCCGGCGACAAGGTGCCCTCCCAGCTGCTGACCCCCGTGTCGGTCACCAAGGCCAACATCACGGACACCGTGATCAAGGACAAGCTGTACACCGTCGCGGACATCTGCACCGCCGAGTTCGCCAAGGCCTGCAAGGCCGCCGGCCTGCAGTAGTCCAGCCCTGGAGCCGTCCGGCTCCGGCCGTCAGCGCCCGGGTGATCGCAGTACGACACCCGGGCCCCGGCTGCCCGACGCACCCGGTCCTTCCGCAAGGGCCCCGTCCGTCCGGCGGTCTCGCGAAACCCCTCCGACGCCCGCTCCGGCCTTCATACCCCGCTGCCGGAGCGGGCGTCGGACGGACCCGTTGCCAAGCGCAGCGGATTCGCGCATGTTCATCTTGTTAACCACGTGCGTACACCGACCAACCTGAGGTACCGCACGGCCCTCCGCGCCTGATCACACAAGCGCGGCATCCCCGCCGGTCAGGCGGCGAAGGAGATGGTTCACGTGTCCGCTACGCCCGTGCTGGCGTTGCGCGGAATCTCCAAGCGATTCGGTGCGGTCCAGGCCCTCACCGAAGTCGATCTGGAGGTCCACGCCGGAGAAGTGGTCGCCCTGGTGGGCGACAACGGCGCAGGAAAGTCGACCCTGGTCAAGACGATCGCGGGTGTGCACCCCATCGATGAGGGCGTCATCGAATGGGAGGGCAACTCCGTCAGCATCAACAAGCCGCACGACGCCCAGGGACTCGGCGTCGCGACCGTCTACCAGGATCTCGCCCTCTGCGACAACCTCGACGTGGTCGGCAACCTCTTCCTCGGCCGTGAGCTGCTGCACCGCGGCGTCATCGACGAGGTCACGATGGAGAAGCAGGCCCGCGAGCTGCTGAGCACGCTCTCCATCCGCATCCCGAGCGTGCGCATCCCGATCGCCAGCCTCTCCGGCGGTCAGCGTCAGGTCGTGGCCATCGCCCGCGCCCTGATCGGCGACCCCAAGGTCGTCATCCTCGACGAGCCCACCGCGGCCCTCGGTGTCGAGCAGACCGCGCAGGTCCTCGACCTGGTCGAGCGGCTCCGCGAGCGCAACCTCGCCGTCATTCTCATCAGCCACAACATGGCCGACGTGAAGGCGGTCGCGGACACCGTGGCGGTGCTGCGACTCGGCAAGAACAATGGTTTCTTCCCCGTGAAGAGCACCAGCCAGGAAGAGATCATCGCGGCGATCACGGGTGCCACGGACAACGCCGTGACCCGTCGTTCGGAGCGTCGCACCCCGGAGGCGGCAAAGTGAGCGAGACGTCGAACAAGACCGTAGCGGGCGACGAGTCGCCCAAGATCGAGAAGGCCGGGGCGGCCGAGACCACCGAGGCCCCCACCACGGTGGCCCCCGCCGACGACCCCACGGCCGCGCCGGTCACGGTCGTCGACCCGCGCCTGCTGGTCCGTGAAGAGGGCTTCAAGGGCTACCTCACCGAGTTCAAGCGCCGGGTGAAGGGCGGCGAGCTGGGCTCGCTGCCGGTGGTCGTCGGACTGATCATCATCTGGACCATCTTCCAGGTGAAGAACAGCCTGTTCCTCAGCGCGGACAACCTCTCCAACATCAGCTACTTCCTCGCGGCCACCGGCATGCTCGCCATCGGCCTGGTGTTCGTGCTGCTGCTCGGTGAGATCGACCTGTCCGTCGGCTCGGTGAGCGGACTCGCCTCCACGGTGTTCGCCGTCTTCGTGGTCAACCACGGAATGAACCAGTGGCTGGCGCTGATCCTCACGATCATCACCGGCATCGGTATCGGCGCGTTGCACGGCTGGTTCTTCGCGAAGATCGGCGTACCCGCGTTCGTGGTCACCCTGGCCGGTTTCCTCGGCTGGAACGGTCTGATGCTGTGGCTGCTGGGTTCCAGTGGCACGATCAACATCCCGGCCGACAGCGGTCCGGTGCACGTCCTCGGCCAGAGCTCCTTCTTCATGGACCAGGCCATCATCGGCGCCTACCTGCTGGCCGGCCTCGGTGTGGTGCTCTCGGCGGTGGGCCAGTTCAACGAGCAGCGCCGGCGCCGCGCGGCCGGTGTGCCGTTCCGGCCCACCAGCGAGATCCTGGTCCGTATCGCGCTGCTCGCGATCGCGTCCTTCGTCGCGGCCGCGGTGCTGAACAACGCGTCCGGTGTCTCCAACGCGCTGGTGATCTTCCTCGCGTCGCTGGTGATCGTCGACTTCGTGCTCCGTCGTACGACCTACGGCCGCAAGGTCTTCGCGGTCGGCGGTGGCATCGAGGCGGCCCGCCGTGCGGGTATCAGCGTGCCGATGGTCCGGATCACCGTGTTCGCGATCTCCGGTGGCTTCGCGGCCATCGGCGGTATGTTCTTCGCCGGTCAGACGGCGAGCGCGACGCTCAACGCCGGTGGCGGCAACACCCTGATGCTCGCCATCGCGGCGGCCGTCATCGGTGGTACGTCGCTGTTCGGTGGCCGCGGTACCGTCTGGTCCGCCCTCCTGGGCATGCTGGTCATCCAGTCCATCCAGACCGGCCTCGACCTGCTCAACATGAACACGTCGATCCAGTACATGATCACCGGTGGTGTTCTGCTGGGTGCCGTTGTCATCGACTCCGTCTCCCGTAAGAGCCAGAAGGCGGCGGGGCGCGGCTGACGCCGAGCGCCCCTGAGGTTTCCGACTGTGCCCGGCACTGGACAGTGCCGGGCACAGTCGTGTCATAGGTGGGGCTCATGATGGGTACAGCCGATCGCGTGACCCATGACCCAAGGGCCGGAGTCGTTCCGCCCGGGCGGAACATTAGACTCGACGAGCCCGGCAACAGCTCGATCAGCTCTACTGCAAGGAGGCACGGGTGCCGCTGCTGACCCGTATCAGGGGACCGCGCGATCTGGACGGGCTCAGCCCCGAGGAGCTGGTCCAGCTGGCAGAGGAGATCCGGAGCTTCCTCGTGGAAGCGGTCTCCAAGACCGGCGGACACCTGGGTCCCAACCTGGGCGTGGTCGAGCTCACCATCGCCCTGCACCGCGTCTTCGACTCGCCGAAGGACAAGGTGCTGTGGGACACCGGCCACCAGTCCTATGTGCACAAGCTGCTCACCGGCCGGCAGGACTTCTCCCGGCTGAAGCAGAAGGGCGGCCTGTCCGGCTACCCCTCGCAGGCCGAGTCCGACCACGACGTCATCGAGAACAGCCACGCCTCCACGGTCCTCGGCTGGGCCGACGGCATCGCCAAGGGCAACCAGCTGCTCAAGAACGACAGCCACGTCGTCGCCGTGATCGGTGACGGTGCCCTCACCGGCGGTATGGCCTGGGAGGCGCTGAACAACATCGCCGACGCCAAGGACCGCCCGCTGGTCATCGTCGTCAACGACAACGAGCGGTCGTACGCCCCGACCATCGGCGGCCTCGCCAACCACCTGGCGACCCTGCGTACGACGGACGGGTACGAGCGGTTCCTGGCCCGGGGCAAGGACCTGCTGGAGCGCACCCCGGTCGTCGGCAGGCCGCTCTACGACACCCTGCACGGCGCCAAGAAGGGGCTGAAGGACTTCATCGCCCCGCAGGGCATGTTCGAGGACCTGGGCCTGAAGTACGTCGGCCCGATCGACGGCCACGACATGGAGGCCCTGGAGTCCGCCCTCGCCCGGGCCAAACGGTTCGGCGGCCCGGTGATCGTGCACTGCCTCACCGAGAAGGGCCGCGGCTACCAGCCCGCCCTCCAGGACGAGGCCGACCGCTTCCACGGCATCGGCCCCATCCACCCCGACACCGGCCTGCCGGTCAAGGCCTCCGGCGCCGACTGGACCTCCGTCTTCGGCGACGAGATGGTGAAGCTCGGCAAGGAGCGCGAGGACATCGTCGCCATCACGGCGGCCATGCTCCAGCCGGTCGGCCTGAAGAAGTTCGCCGACACCTTCCCGCAGCGGATCTACGACGTCGGCATCGCCGAGCAGCACGGTGCCACCTCCGCGGCGGGCCTGGCCACGGCCGGACTGCACCCCGTCTTCGCCGTGTACGCCACCTTCCTCAACCGCGCCTTCGACCAGGTGCTGATGGACGTGGCCCTGCACAGGTGCGGGGTGACCTTCGTCCTGGACCGGGCCGGTGTCACCGGCACCGACGGTGCCTCCCACAACGGCATGTGGGACATGTCGATCCTCCAGGTCGTCCCCGGTCTCAGGCTCGCCGCCCCGCGCGACGCCGACCAGGTCCGCGCCCAGCTCCGCGAAGCCGTCGAGGTCGACGACGCGCCGACGGTCGTCCGCTTCTCGAAGGGCGCGGTCGGCCCCGCCGTGGCCGCCGTCGGCAAGGTCGGCGGCATGGACGTGCTGCGCGAGCCCGGTACCGACACCCCGGACGTGCTCCTGGTCTCCGTGGGCGCCCTCGCCCCGATGTGCCTGGAGATCGCCGGCCTCCTCGACAAGCAGGGCATCTCCACCACCGTCGTCGACCCGCGCTGGGTGAAGCCGGTGGACGAGGCGATGGCCCCGCTGGCCGAGCGGCACCGGGTGGTCGTCACGGTCGAGGACAACATCCGCGTCGGCGGCGTGGGCGCGACGATCGCCCAGGCCCTGCGCGACGCGGGCGTCGACGTCCCCCTGCGCGACTTCGGCATCCCGCCCCGCTTCCTCGACCACGCGTCCAGGGCCGAGGTCATGACGGAGATCGGCCTGACGGCCCCGGACATCGCCCGTCAGGTGACGGGTCTGGTGGCCAAGCTGGACGGCCAGCCGACCGATGTCAGCTCGGTGGAACCGGCACGGGACTGATGTGAAGCGCCCCTGGCCGGGGCGCGTCCGAACCACCCCGATGGGTCGGTCTCGCTCACCCCTCCGGTGGCGAGACCGACCCATCTGCGTGAACCTGCCCTTGCCGGGGCATACGCATCCCCGGCCCTCTCGATCATGTCGAGGACGACAAACGTGGGAGGTAGGCACGTGGCCAGCACGCTCTTCAGGACCAAGAACGTCGAACAGTCCATCAAGGACACCGAGGAACCGGAGCACGCCCTCAAGAAGTCGCTGTCGGCGCTGGACCTCACGGTCTTCGGCGTGGGTGTCATCATCGGCACCGGCATCTTCGTCCTGACCGGCGCAGCCGCGCGGAACACCGCAGGGCCGGCCGTCGCGCTCTCCTTCATCGTCGCCGGCGTCGTCTGCGGCCTCGCCGCGCTCTGCTACGCCGAGTTCGCCTCCACCGTCCCGGTGGCCGGCTCCGCGTACACCTTCTCGTACGCCTCGCTCGGCGAGTTCCCGGCCTGGATCATCGGCTGGGACCTGGTGCTGGAGCTGGCACTGGGCACGGCGGTGGTCGCCGTCGGATGGTCGGGGTACATCCACTCGCTCCTGGACAACGCGGGCTGGCAGCTGCCCGAGTACCTCAGCGGCCGGGACGGCGCCCACGGCTTCGGCTTCGACATCCTCGCCGCCGCCCTGGTCCTCGTCCTGACCGCGATCCTGGTCGTCGGCATGAAACTCTCCGCCCGGGTCACCTCGGTCGTCGTCGCCATCAAGGTGGCCGTCGTCCTGGTCGTCATCATCGCGGGCGCCTTCTTCATCCACAGCGGCAACTACGAGCCGTTCATCCCGAAGGAGCAGCCGGTCCCGGCGGGCGGCAACCTCAAGGCTCCGCTGATCCAGCTGATGTTCGGCTGGGCGCCCTCCGACTTCGGTGTGATGGGCATCTTCACCGCCGCGTCCGTCGTCTTCTTCGCCTTCATCGGCTTCGACGTCGTCGCCACCGCCGCCGAGGAGACCCGCAACCCCCAGCGGGACGTGCCGCGCGGCATCATCGGCTCCCTGATCATCTGCACCTTGCTGTACGTCGCCGTGGCCATCGTGGTGACCGGCATGCAGAAGTACAGCGAGCTGTCCGTGGACGCCCCGCTCGCCGACGCGTTCAAGGCCACCGGGCACCCCTGGTTCGCGGGTCTGATCAGCTTCGGCGCGGCCGTCGGCCTGACCACCGTGTGCATGATCCTGCTGCTCGGCCAGTCCCGGGTGTTCTTCGCGATGAGCCGGGACGGGCTGCTGCCCCGGTTCTTCTCGCACACCCACCCGAGGTTCCGCACCCCGTACCGGCCGACCATCCTGCTCGGCGTCGTCATCGCGATCGTCGCCGGCTTCACCAGCCTCAGCGAACTCGCCGAGCTGGTGAACATCGGCACGCTCTTCGCCTTCATCATCGTCGCGATCAGCGTGATCATCCTGCGCAACACCCGGCCCGACCTGGAGCGGTCCTTCCGCACCCCGTGGGTGCCGGCCCTGCCGATCGTCTCCGTGCTGGCCTCGCTGTGGCTGATGCTCAACCTGCCGGCCGAGACCTGGCTGCGGTTCGCCATCTGGATGGTCATCGGCTTCGTCGTCTACTTCCTCTACGGCCGCTCGCACAGCCGCCTCGCCGGACAGCAGCGGACCCCCGCCGACGCTCCGTAATCATCAGGCTCGCCACTCCGGCCCCGTATGTCCCGTCCAGGTGGGACCGCGGGGCCGGATAGCGTGCTCCCCATGCTTGTCGCCCCCCTCGTCCCGGCACGGTCCGTAGTCGTACGGAAGGGGTACTGGCCGCGGCTGCTGCCGCTGCTCGCCGTGCTGGCCTGCGTCACCCGGATGCCGTCCTTCCGGCGGCCGCTGTGGAACCCGGACGAGGGCTTTCTCGCCGTACAGGCGCGCATACTGGCACGCGGCGGCCAGCTGTACGAGACGGTCGTGGACCGCAAGCCGCCGCTGCTGCCCTGGCTGTACGAGGGGGCGTTCGCGGTCTTCGGATCCGGGTCGCTCACCCCGGTCCGGGTGCTCGCCGTGCTCGCGCAGCTGGCCACCGCCGTCCTGCTCGCGTCGATCGCCCGACGGCGGTGGGGCGACCGCGCGGGCCGTACCGCCGGGGTGCTGTACCTGCTGGTCTCGGTCGGGCTCAACCCCGAGGACGCGCAGGCGGCCACCTTCGAGGTGTTCATGCTGCCCGCCACGGCCGCCGCGATGTGGTGCGCCGACCGCCGCCGCTGGGGCGCCGCCGGAGCCGCCGTCGCCTGCGCCTTACTCACCAAGCAGACCGGCGGCGCGGTCCTGCTGCCGGTGGTCTATCTCCTCAACCGGTACGGCGGCCCGCGCGCCGGCCTGCTCCGACTGGCGGCCGGCGTCGCCCTGCCCGTACTGGGCACGGCCCTGCTCACCGACCCAGCCGGCTTCGCCTTCTGGACGGTCACCGGCTCCGGCGCCTATGCCTCCTTCACCGGCTCCGAACTCCACGTCCTGGCACGGGCGTTGACCAACACCGCGATCCTCGCCGCGGCCTGCGCCGGGCTGCTCCCGCCGGTCGCCCGCGCTCTGCGCATCGCCCGTACCGGCGCCGCCGACCTGTGGCTGTGGCTGGCCGCGTCGGCGGCCGCCGTCACCCTCGGCTTCCACTTCTTCGGCCACTACTTCCTGCAACTCACCCCGCCGCTCGCCCTGCTGGCGACGGCCGCGCTGCAGGTGCTGCCCAGGGAGCGCACCTCGGCCGCGATCCGCACCTCGGCCTGTGTCTGCGTCCTGTTCCTGACCTGGGGACTGCTGGCCCCGCGTCCCGAACTCGCGCACGCCCAGCGGCTCGCGCTCGCCCTCGCCCACCGCACCGGCCCCGGCGACCGGGTGCTGGTCTGGGGGATACACCCGGAGACGTACTGGCTCGCCGACCGCACCCCCGCCACCCGCTATCTCACCGCCGGCCTCCTCACCAACTTCAGCGGTGGCCGGGACGGCCCGCAGGTCGGCGAGAAGTACGCCGTCGGGGGCACCTGGCCCGTCTTCCGCGCGGAACTGGCCGACCGGGCACCGACCCTGGTGATCGACGACTCCCGGGGCAAGCCCTACGGCCCCGACCGAGTCCCCACCCTGCGCCGACTCCTCACGGCCGGCTACGAACAGGTGGACGAGGTGGACGGGGCGGTGCTGTACGCACGGGTGCCGGCGGAGTAGGACCGGGGACCGACGGGCGCGGGCACGTCCGGGTCAGTGGAGGAGGGCGCTCGGGCCGATCACCTCGGCGCCCAGCTCCGTTACCCTGCGCCGGAGTTCGCGGTCGGCGGTGACGACGAGGCGGGGGCGGCCGGGGTCTTCGGCGGTCAGCTCGACGATCCGGTCGTCGCCGCTGCCGGACGCCGGCTCCACCCGTACCCCGGGCACCGAGTCCACCCCGCGGGCCGCGCCCTCGACGACGAGCACCAGTTCCACCGGGGTCGGGTGGCCGGGCAGGCCCCGCTCGGCCAGCCGGTCGCGCAGCCGCTCGGCGGCCCCCTTGCGGTCCCGCCACCAGCCGTCCGGCCGCGACCCGACGACGTTCGCGCCGTCGACGATCACCAGCAGGGGAGCTTCGTCATCCATGCCCCCAGCCTCGCACGCCCGGGGCCCCGGCCACTGCCCCGAAGGGCCCCGCTTAGAGTGAAGCGGTGAACGGCGACTGGCTCCTCCGCGGCCGTGACGGCCGGCTCAGTGTCTATCTGCCGTCGGGCGACGCCGTGCTGTGCCGGGCGGAACGCGGCCCAGGCGGTTCTTGGGGCACCCCTCGGAAGATGGGCGGCGACCAGCGGCTGCACCCCGGCTTCTCGGTGGGCCAGGGCGTCAACGGATACGCCCACCTGGTCGCCTGGCGGCCCACGGTGAACGGCGAGTCGGGTCTGGTCCACTCCACCCACTACCGCCCGCGTCTGTCCGCCCTGGACTGGCAGCCGATCGGCCACCCGAGCAAGAAGGGCGACGTCACCGGCGCCCCGGCCGTCGCCGTGGACGCCCAGGGCCGTGCCCATGTCTTCGTCCGCAACCGGGGGCGCGGGGTGAGCATGGTCGCCCAGAAGGAGAAGGGCGGCTGGGAGCCCTGGCGCGACCTGAAGGGCCGGCTGGTCGAGGACGGACTCGCGGCGGTGACCGGTGAGTCGGGGCGGGTCGAGGTGTACGCGGCCGTACCGGGCGGGATCGTGCACTGGCGCCAGGAGGAGGCGGGGAAGCCGCCCGTGCTCTTGGAGACACTGGAGACCCCGGTCCGTCCGGCCACCCTCACCGCCCTCGCCACCTCCCCCGGGAGCACGACCCTCTACTACAGCGACGAGGCCGGCGACCTGTGCGCCTGGCGTCCCGGGGGCAAGCCGTACACCCTGCTGACCTCCGCCGGGCCCGGCCCGGTCGCCGCGGTCCGCTGCGAACTCGACGGGTACGACTGCACCCTGCTCGCCCAGCGCTCGGCGAGCGGCCGGGTGGCCTTCGCCGCGTACCCCACGGAGGACGAGCGGGCCGGTGCCTGGTGGACCGAGTCGGGGCCGCAGCTCCCGGCCGACGCGTCGGTCGCCCTGACCACGGACGAGGACGACCGGGTCACCGCGGCGGCCCTGTCCCCGTCCACCGGACAGCTCCTGCTCACCCGCCGCAAGGACGAACCGGGGCTGGCCCTCGAGGCCTGGCGCGAGGTCTGACGTAACGTCAGCTTCCGCCGGTGGCGGGGGACTTCTTCGCCGACTCGGGGACCGTGGCGTCGGCGCGGATCGCCTTCCAGAGGGCCGAGGCCTGCGGCTCGGCGGCCACCACGCGGTTCGGGTCGACCTTGTCGTACGCCACCGGGAGCATGATCGTCTCCATGGTGGAGGGATTGACGCCGTTCAGACTGCGGCCGAACTCCGCGAGCTTGGTGAGCGAGGCGAGTTCGGAGTCGGTGGTGAGCGCGGCGGTCAGCTTGTCGGCGATCTTGTACGCCTTGACCGGGCTGCCCAGCAGGTCCTGCTTCTGGATCTCCGCGAGCAGGGCGATCATGAACTGCTGCTGGAGGCCGATACGGCCGAGGTCGCTGCCGTCGCCGATGCCGTGCCGGGTGCGGACGAACTCCAGGGACTGGGTGCCGTCCAGCTTGTGGGTGCCCTTGGCGAGGTCGAGGCCGCTGGAGGTGTCGTGGATGTCCTGGCCGACGGTGACGGTCACCCCGCCTATCGCGTCCACCAGGTCCTTGAAGCCGGCGAAGTCGACCTCGACGTAGTGGTCCATGCGGACCCCGGACATCTGCTCCACCGTCTTGACCACGCAGGCGGGACCGACCTGGGAGTAGATGGAGTTGAACATCACACGCTGCGCGGAGGCGACCGTGGAACCGTGCGGACTGGTGCACTTCGGGCGGGTCACCAGGGTGTCGCGGGGGATGCTGACCGCGACGGCCTGCTTGCGGCCCTCGGGTATGTGCATCACCAGCGCGGTGTCCGAACGGGCCCCGGAGACCTTGCCGGTGTTCAGTTTCGCGTTGGCGCCGGCCCGTGAGTCCGAACCGAGGATCAGTATGTTCTGTCCCGAAGTGGGCAGTTTCTCCGGACGGTCGTCGCCGATCGCCCTGTCGATGTCGACGCCCTTGATGTTGCCGTCGATACCGCTGTAGAGCCAGTAGGCGGTGCCCGCTCCGGCCACGACCAGGACGGCCAGCGAGATCAGGAGCCGGCGGCCCCTTCGGCGTCCGCCGGTGCGCTCGCGCTTGCGCCCGCCACCCTGCCCGGGGGGCACGGCGGTGTCGCTGAGCTGGGGCGTCGGGACATGACTCATCCTGCTTCGAATCCTCAAAGATCGTGCCCCGGCGGGGCGGTGCTGTGGCGTGAGGACTCGGGTGGGGGGAGGCCGGTCCGGTGGTGCTGCCCGGTCGAAACCGCACAAGGGGCGGATGACCGCACGATCATGCACAACCCGTGATGTATTTGTAAACAGCAGCCAAAGAAATAGTATGCGCGCCATGACGTGGCTGATAACAGGCGGTGCCGGCTTCATCGGCGCCCATGTCGTCCGCGCGATGCTCACCGCTGGTGAGCGCGTAGCGGTGTACGACGACCTCTCGACGGGCGACCCCGCCCGCGTCCCCGACGGTGTGACCTTCGTCAAGGGCTCGGTGCTCGACGGCACCCTCCTGCGGCGCACCCTGTCCGACCTCGGGATCGACGGCGTGGTCCACCTCGCGGCCAAGAAGCAGGTGGGGGAGTCGGTCGAACGGCCGCTGCACTACTACCGCGAGAACGTGCACGGCCTGGAGACCCTGCTGGAGGCGGCCGCCGGCACCGGCGTACGGCACTTCCTGTTCTCGTCCTCCGCCGCCGTGTACGGCATGCCCGACGTGGACCTGGTGACCGAGAACACCCCCTGCGCCCCGCTCAACCCGTACGGCGAGACCAAGCTGGCGGGGGAGTGGCTGGTGCGCGCCGCGGGCCGGGCGCACGGGATGACCACCGCCTGCCTGCGCTACTTCAACGTCGCCGGGGCGGCCGACGCGCGCCTCGCGGACACGGGCGTCTCCAACCTCGTCCCGATGGTCTTCGAGAAGCTCACCGAGGGCAGCGCCCCCGTGATCTTCGGCGACGACTACGACACCCCGGACGGCACCTGCGTACGGGACTTCATCCACGTCGAGGACATCGCCGCCGCCCATCTCGCCGCCGCCCGCGCGCTGCCCGGCCGGGCGCCCGGCAGCGACCTGACGGTCAACATCGGGCGCGGCGAGGGGGTTTCCGTCCGCGAGATGATCACGCTGATCGGCGAGGTCACCGGCTACGGCCCGGCGGCCGCCCCGGTGCACGCGCCGCGCCGCGCCGGGGACCCGGCGCGGGTCGTCGCCTCGGCCGACCGCATCCGCGCGGAACTGGGCTGGACGGCCCGCCACGACGCCCGCACCATGGTCGCCTCGGCCTGGGCGGGCTGGTGCCGGCGCCATCCGGAGGCCCTGCGCTGATGGCCGCTCCCGTGCGCGACCGGGTCGCCGGGGTGCGGGCGACCGGCGGAACCCCGGCCGGCCGCACGGTGCGGTCCGGGCCCTGGCTCCTCACCGGGCACGACGGCCGGCTCATCGCCTACGCGCAGGTCGACGGCGCCGTGCTGCGCTGGACGGAGACCCGCCCGGGCGGCCCCGACTGGATTGGCCCGGACGTGCTGCCGGTCAAGAACATGACCGAACTCACCGTCGCCCAGGGCCGCAACCGGTACGCCCACCTCGTCGGCCGCCGGGCCCGTGGCACCGGGGACGCGCCGCCGGCCGTGGACCTGGTCTACGCGATCCAGTACCAGGCGGGCCGCCCGCTGAGCGAGTGGCGGTCCGCCGGCAACCCGCACGCCAAGCGGGAACGCACCGCCCAGATGGGCACTCCCGCCGCGGTCGTCGACGCCTCGGGCGCCCTGCACGTCCTGGTGGCCACGGCGGAGGGGCGGCTGGCCCTGCGGCGCGAGGACGCCCGGGGCCGCTGGGAGCCCTGGCTGGACCTCGAGGTCGCGGCCGTCCTCGACACCCCGGCCGCGGTGGCCACCGCCACTGGGCAGGTGCATGTCCTCGCCCCGACCCGCACCGGTGCCCTGACCTGGTGTCAGTCCGGGCCGGGCGCCGCACCGGAGCGGGGCCCCGACCTCGGCGTCGTACCGCTGCCCGGGGCGGCCTGCGGTCTGGAGACCTCGCCGGGCCGGATCACCTACTACCTCACCGACGCGGTGGGCGGCGGTGCCGTCGCCGTGCGTCCCGGCTCCTGGCCGGTGCCGCTCGGCGGGAACCCCGGTGACGGACGGCACGCCGCGCTCGCCACCACCCTCGACGGACACCCCTGCACGGTGCTGGCCCACCGCGACACCGAGGGCCGGCTCGTGCTGGGCGCGTGCGGTGCCGAGGAGGAGCACCACGGCGTCTGGTGGACCGACACCGGCACCGTCTGCCAGGGCGATCCCGTACTGGCCCGCGACGGCCTCGGACGGGTCGTGCTGCTGGCGCTGACCGAGGACGGCGGGCTCGCGCTGGCCCGCCAGGACGACGGCCCGGGGCTGAGCCTGGGCGACTGGAGCCCGCTGTGAACGCGCGAGGCGACGGACACGAGAAGGACGTGAAGGAATGACGCGCAGGTCCGGCCGGACCGGGCCGGGGCCCGCGGGCCGTACACCGGACGGCCGCGGGCACCTGGTCGCCGTCGTCGTACCGGAACCCCGGGACGCGGTGGCCGTGGTCGAACGGGAGGCGCCCGGCAGCGAGATCGCCGTGGTCTGCCTGCGGCCCGGCGGCAAGGACGGCCGGGCGGCCCTGGACCGGGCGCTCGCCGCCGCCGAGAGCCGGGGCTGCCGGGTGCGCGGCGGCCCCCGGGTGCTGGACAGCGACCCCCGGCAGGCGCTGCCGGCCCTGCGGGAGGAACTGCGCGCACTCGATCCGGAACGGCTGCACACCCTCGACCCCGACCCCGTGCACACCGGCCTGGACGAGGCGAGCGGGATGCCCTCCTACGGGGTGCCGGACACGCACGCCGAGACCGCCGCCGTGGCGCTTGCCGCGGCCCGCGCCCACCAGGCCGGGACGGGTCGGCCGTTGTACGTCGACTGCCTGCGCGCCGAACAGGGCCCGGGCGGCGACGGCGCCCCGCGCCACCCGGCGCCGGTGAACTGGCTCTCGGCCGGCTTCGACGGCCGGCTCACCGCCTTCTGGCCGACGGCCGCCGGTGTGGTGCGCTGGTACGAGGAGCTGCCCGGCGGCCGGTGGCGTGGCCCGGAGCTGCTGGAGGGACCGGGTCTGCTGCCCGGTCTGCTGGTGGTGCGCGATCCGCACGGGCTGCCTCATCTGCTCGGGCTGCGCAGGACCGCGCGCGGTGACGGCGGGGTGGACGTCGAGGTGGTGCATGCCGCCCAGTACCGCACCGGGCGACCGCTCACCCCCTGGCAGTCGCTCGGCGGGCCGAACGCCGCCGCCTGGCGCAAGGGACGCGAAGTGGGCTTCCCCGCGGCCGCCTTCGACGCGGCCGGGGACCTCCAGGTCTTCGTGCGCAACTTCGGGCACAGCGTCAGTCACCGCCGCCGGTCGGCCGACGGCACCTGGACGCCGTGGCAGCACCTGAGCGGGCTGCGGGTCGCCGACGACCTGGTCGCGGTGACCGCCGAGCACGGCGGGGTCGAACTGTTCGCCCGGGCCCGGGACACCTCGGCCGTGCTCCGCTGGTGCCCCGGGGCGGACGGCACCTGGAGCGAGGACCGCACCCTGCCGTTCGCCGCCCGCCCGGGCAGCCTGACCCCGGCGGCCGAGCCGGGCGCGGTCCTCTTCCGCGACGCCCGTACCGGCCGGACCTGCTTCTGGCGGCCGGGTGCCCCCGGCCCGTACCCGCTGGACGACCCGCTCGACGACCCGGAGAGCGGCTCGGGCGCGCCGTCCGCGGCCCGGGGCGCCGAACTCGCGGGCTGGGGCTACTCCGTGCTGGTCGGCCGGGGCGCCGACGGGACCTGCTCGCTCGGCGCGCATCCCGCGGGCCGGCCGGACACGGGGGTGTGGTGGCAGGACGTCGGCGCGCCTTCCTACGGCGCTCCGGCCGCGGCCGTCAGCCGTGCCGGACGGCTCGCCGTGGCGACCCGTACACCCGGTGGGCGGCTGCTGGTGGCCCGCCGGGACGAGAGCCGGGACGGGCTGGTACTGGACGGCTGGCGCCCGGTGGGGGACTGAGCCCGGCCTGTCGAACGGCCAACCGGATGGCCGGATTCCCACCCTTTCCGACCCCTGACCGAACCGTTCGCAAGCTCTGGGCCAAGTCTGCCCCAAGAGCGGCCCACGGTTCCCCGATGTGAAGATCGCAAATAGTTGTACGGGTTGCCTGTGATCAACATCGCGGTCAATGGCAGGTCAATGCGCGTCGACACGTAAGTGAAGGATTGTTAAAGTTCGGGTCGCTTATGTGATTGGCCTGTGAAATCAACCGGCCAATGTGTCCTGTTTAAGGGGTGACTGGGGGGTTATGGCCAGGCTTTCGCTGCGGGCTGTCCAAAAACTGACCTGCAAGAAACGAGACGCCTGGTGGACGGTCTTCCTCGTCGACCCCGTCGCCACCCGACTGCTGCTGGTCGTCGCGCGCTTCCGCTTCATCACCCCGAACCGGGTCACCTGGGCGGCGCTGTTCATCGGCCTGGCCGCGGGCGGCTTCTTCCTGGAGGGCGACCGGCAGTCCCTGATCATCGGGGCGCTGCTCTACCACCTGAGCTTCATCCTCGACTGCATCGACGGGAAGCTGGCCCGCCTCAAGGGCAACGGCACCGTCTTCGGCGGCTGGCTCGACTACGTCTTCGACCGCATCCGGGTGCTGTTCTGCGCCCTCGCCCTGATGGGCGGCCAGTTCCTGCCGCACGACGACGAGCGCTACCTGGTGGCCGCCCTCGTCGTGGTCTTCCTCGACATGCTCCGCTACGTCGACGCGCTGCAGATCTACAAGATGCGCATGTCGATGCGGACCAGGATCGAGAAGGTCACCCGAAACCGCGCCGAGGCCGAGGCCGAGGCTGTGGCTGTTGCCGAGGTCGAGGCCGAGGCCGAGGCTGTGCAGAAACGTTCCGTCAATGAGCGGGAGACCCCCGACGGCCCACCGGTGGTCTTCATGGAGGACCTGCTCCGCGACAACCCCCACACCTCCGCCGAGACCCTCCGCGCCGAGGCCGGCACCGGCAACGTCGTCGACCTGCACGAGCAGTTCCGCGACCAGTTCCCCTGGTACACCCGGATCCGCCGGGCCATGCTGCGCACCCGGATCCGCCCGCACCTCATCAGCGGCATCGAGTTCCAGATGTTCGTCTTCATCGTCGGCCCGCTGATCGGCCAGATCCTGTGGACCACCGCCGTCTCGGCCGCCCTGCTGCTGCTCTTCGAACTCGTCATCATGTACAAGTTCTGGCTCTCCACCCGCGACTTCACCAAGGTCATGGAGGAGCTCAGCCCCGCCTCCGGCGCCACCGGCACCATCGCCCCGCAGCTGCACCGGGGCCGCCACCGCCGCGCGGCCGACGCCCTGCTCGCCGACGAGCGCTACCAGGCCCCGGCGCCGGAGGACGACCCCTTCTTCCAGCCGTACCCGAAGCCCGACACCGTGCTCGACGGGCTCCCGCACGTCCCCGCACCGCACGGCGACACCATGCCCCTCACCCAGATCGGCAGGGGCGCGGCCCGCAGGATCCCGGTGGGCCGGGAGGAGTACCGATGAGACCCGGAGCAGAGACCACCCACGCCGAGTACGACGACGGCAACTTCCGGGTCACCGTCGTCATCCCCGCCCACAACGCGGCCACCACGATCGGCAAGGCGCTCCAGTCGGCCCTGAACCAGACCTACGAGCCGGTCGAGGTGATCGTCGTCGACGACGCCTCCACCGACGGCACCATCGAGGTCGTCGCAAGCTTCGCGGGCACCGACCCCCGGGTCCGGGTGCTGCGCCGCAAGGAGAACAGCGGCGGGGTCGGCGCCCCGCGCAACTGGGGCATCGCCCAGGCCGAGGGCCGCTGGGTGACGTTCCTGGACGCGGACGACGAACTCCCGCCCCGCGCCTGCGAACGGCTGGTCGCGAGCGCCCTGGAGACCGGCAGCGACATCACCGCCGGCCAGGCCGTCCGGGTCAACCGGGCCACCGGCGACACCGAGCCCTGGGCGCCCGAGGTCTACGCGATGGGCCGTACCGTCGCCGGTCTGGAGGAGTTCCCGCTCCTGCTCTCCGACCCGATCGCCGCCGCCAAGCTCTACAGCGTGGAGTTCCTGCGCTCGTACGGCGTCTGGTTCCCCGAGGGCGTCTTCTACGAGGACACCTACTTCTCCACCGTCGCCGGCTGCCTCGCCCGGGGCATCACGGTGATCACCGAGCCCGTCTACCGCTGGATGTGGGAGCCGGACGGCACCTCCATCACCGGCCGCACCGGCGAACTGCGCAGCATCACCGACCGGATCGCGGTGCACCGCGCCACCGACCGGTTCCTGCTGGAACGCGGGCTGTGGCAGCTGAAGGTGCGCAAGGACGCCAAGTTCCTCACCCACGACCTGCGCCTGTACATGCGCGCCCTCGCCGAGGGCGACGCCGGGTTCCAGCAGCGGTTCGCCGACATCGTCAGCTCCTACCTGTTCTCGCTCAGCGAGGAGGCCTTCGGGCTGTGCGGCCCGGTCGACCGGGTGCGCGGCTACTTCCTGATGTACGAGGAGATCGAGGCCGCCCTCACCACGCTGGACTACACCCAGCGCAAGAGCGTCTTCTCCTCCCACCTTGTCGAGGAGGGCGGCCGGGTCTACTGGTCCGCCGACCATCTGCACCTGCCCGACGCCCGCCGCATGCTGGACGTCACCGAACTGGGCCTGGCCGCCGCCCCGGTCACCCAGCTCCCGCTGTTCGGCCGGCTCACCGGCTGGCGGGTGGCGGGCACCGAGCTGTCGTACACCGGCGAACTGGTCAACCGCTTCGGCCGGATCGCCCTCGGCGACCCGGTCTCCCTCTCCCTGGCGGTCCGCAACCGGCACACCAAGAAGGATGTGGTCGTCCCCATCCGCGAGGTCTCGGTCGACGAGCGCCTGCTGACCTTCGAAGGCAGCGCCGACCTGGTGAAGCTGCTCGGCGACGACCTCGCCGACAGCACGGTGTGGAACGTCTCGGTGATCCTGGAGTGGAAGCGCAGCCGCTCCCGCTCCGCGCTGAGCGTCCGCGACATCACCCTGGACGGTCTCGGCTTCGACCGGGACGGCGAGGAGTACGAGGGTTACCGCACCGTCAGCGGCAACCTCGCCCTGCGCTCCGCCACCGCGGGCCGGCGCACCTTCGAGACCGAGCAGAACGACCCGAACGCCCCCTGGATGTGGTGGCGCGACCGGATCCACCCGCCGATCGGGCAGCTCACCGGCCCCTTCCAGCTCGCCGTCGTCGTCCCCTGCTACAACGTCGCCAAGTACCTGGACGACTGCCTCGGCTCCCTCGCCGCCCAGCGCGGCTTCGCCGAGACCCAGGTGATCCTGGTCGACGACGGTGCCACCGACGACACCCCGCACATGCTGGAGCGGTTCGCCGCCCACTACGCCAACGTCACCGTCGTCCACCAGCCCAACGGCGGCCTCGGCAACGCCCGCAACACCGGCCTGGACCGGGTCGTCGCGCCGTACGTCACCTTCCTCGACTCCGACGACATCCTCGGCGAGGACGCCCTCGCCGCGATGCTCGAAGCCGCCCACCGTGACGGCTCGGAAGTCGTCATGGGCGACCTCGTCAACTTCCCGGACCGGCCCTACGGCCCGTGGAAGGAGTACTTCGGGCAGGGCGACCGGCTGGTCACCGACTTCGCCGAGATCCCCGACATGATCTTCAGCGGCTCGGCCTGCAACAAGCTCTTCGCCACCGCCCTGCTGCGCCGGCTCGGCCTGCGCTTCGGCGAGGGCGTGCACTTCGAGGACGCCTGGCTGACGCTGCCCGCGATGCTGCGGGCCGGCTCGCTGAGCATCGTGGACCGGCCCGTCTACTGGTACCGGGGCCGCCCCGACGGCTCGTCCATCATGGACTCGCTGTGGAGCAAGCCCGCCAACTACCGCGACCACCTGCGGCTCAACCACTTCCTGTTGCACTACAGCGCCGAGGAACCCCCGGAGATCCGCCGGATGTTCCAGCGCTACGCCACCCGCACCTACAAGGGCTTCCTGTGCAACGCCCGCAACGTGATGGGCCGTTCGCAGCTCGCCGGGATGTTCCCGGACCTGCACCGGCACTACGCGCAGATCCCCGACGACGTCATCACCGAGTTCGTCACCAGCCCCGCCCAGCAGCTCGACCACTACGCGGCCCGTACCGGCAACTTCGAGCTGTTCGCCGACCCGGAACCGGCCCTCGCCGCGGCCCCGCCGGTCGTGGAGATCGACGACGACGGGTTCTACCGCACCTTCCCCGGTGGCCGGCTGCACAGCGGCGCGGCCCGGGTCAGGGATCCCAACGTGGTGGTGGAGAGCGTCCGCACCCGGGACGACGTGCTGGTCCTGGAGGGCTGCATGGCCTTCCCCGGCCTGGACCTCGGCGGCCCGATGGGCAACCGCCTCGAACTCGTCCACCAGGTCCGCGGCACCAAGGTCACCGTCCCGCTGACCCAGGTCTACCGCCGCGACCTGAGCAACGCGCGGGGCGGCCGGGACCTGTACGCCGGCTGGTACGCCGAGATCCCCGCCGCCCGGCTCGCCGAGACCGGCTTCGGCGTCGGCGACTTCCGGCTGCGGGTGCACCGCCCGGACGGCACCCGGCACCGCAACGTCGTCATGAAGGCCCGCCTCGCCCTGCACCGGCTCAAGGGCCCCGGCAAGGTCGGCCGGTACCCCTACATGCTGACCATCGGCGCCCAGGACGCCCTGCATCTGCGCCTGGTCGCCCCCGGCCGCACCGCCCGCCTCAAGCACGCGATGTGGCGGGCCGGCCGCGAACTGCGCATCCTGCGCACCCGCAACCCCGGCTGGCGGATGCGCCTCGCCTACTGGCTGACCTATCCCTTCCTCAACGGCAAGGAGATCTGGCTGGTCGGCGAGCGCTCCGACACCGCGCAGGACAACTCGTACCACTTCTTCAAGTGGGCCCGGACCCACCGCAAGCGCCGCAACGTGTACTACGTCATCGACGCGGCCTCGGCCGACCACGCCAAGGTCGCCCCGTACGGGAACGTCCTCAAGCTGGGCTCCTTCAAGCACCGCATGTACCTGCTCCACGCGACCAAGCTCATCGGCTCCTACGACTCCGAGTCCTACCTCGTCCCCGAGGGCTACAAGAAGGCGCTCTTCCTGCACCGCTTCGGCGAACTGG
Source organism: Streptomyces sp. NPDC031497 (assembly GCF_055580905.1). NCBI lineage: Bacteria > Bacillati > Actinomycetota > Actinomycetes > Kitasatosporales > Streptomycetaceae > Streptomyces > Streptomyces sp. NPDC031497. The sequence continues at coordinate 544,092 of NZ_JBVIKO010000001.1, read as the reverse complement.
TCAAGTACCAGCGGGTGTTCCTCCAGCACGGCGTCACCTACAACGACGTGACCTCCGGCGCGGACCAGCGCATCGCGAGCTACGACTTGCTGGTCACCGCCGGCCGCCAGGAACGCGACTTCATGGCCCAGGAGGCCGGCTACGGCGACCGCGCCCAGCCGGTCGGCTTCCCGCGCTTCGACGCCCTCCAGCGCGAACGCCGCGACAAGCCGCGCATCCTGCTGATGCCCACCTGGCGGCAGTGGATCGTCACCGCGTCCTACAAGAAGTCCGCCGGACCGGCGCGGACCAGCTTCACCCAGTCCGAGTACTACCGCTTCTACAAGACGCTGCTCTCCGACCCCCGCCTCGGCCGCGCCCTGGACCACTTCGGCGTGGACCTCGAATTCTTCCCGCACTACGAGATCCGCCCCTACCTGCACACCTTCCAGTTCTCCTCGCCGTCCATCCAGGTCGCCGACCCGCACACCCGCAATGTGCAGCAGGCGATGAAGGAGTGCTCGCTGATGGTCACCGACTACTCGTCGGTGTTCTTCGACGTGGCCTACATGGGCATCCCGCTGGTCTACGTCCCCTTCGACGAGGAGGACTTCTACGGCCGGCACTACAAGCGCGGCTACTTCAACCTCGCCGAGGACGGCTTCGGCCCGGTCTGCCGGACCGTCGACCAGGCCGTCGACGAGATCATCGCCGCCATCGCCCGCGACTTCACCGTCCAGCCCCAACACCGGGCCCGGGTCGAGGAGTTCTTCGTGCACCGCGGCGGCGGCAACTGCGAGCGCGTCTTCGACGCCATCGAGGCCCTGGGCACCGCCTCCGCGGCCGCCCTGGCCCCCCGACGCCCGATCGGCGCCCTCCCGGCCCCGCTGCCCACCCTCACCGAGTGGATCGACGCGGCCTGACCCTGTCCACGACATGCACAAGGGGGCCTCCGCGGATCGCGGAGGCCCCCTTGTGCTGCCGGCCGTTACGCCGGGACGGACGCCACGCCCGGCGCCAGGAACTTCTTGCCGTTCACGCGCTCGGAGACACCCTCGCGGTCCAGGTACGGCGTGATGCCGCCCAGGTGGAAGGGCCAGCCGGCGCCCGTGATCAGGCAGAGGTCGATGTCCTGCGCCTCGGCGACGACACCCTCGTCGAGCATCAGCCCGATCTCCTGGGCGACGGCGTCCAGGACGCGGTCACGGACCTGCTCCTCGCTGAGGACCACATCGCCCTGCTTGAGCAGCGCGGCGACCTCGGGGTCCAGCTCCGGCTTCCCGCTGTCGTACACGTAGAAGCCGCGCTTGCCCGCCTTGACGACGGCCGCGAGGTTCGGGGAGACCGTGAAGCGGTCCGGGAAGGCCCGGTTGAGGGTCTCCGAGACGTGCAGGCCGATGGCAGGACCGACCAGCTCCAGGAGCACCAGCGGAGACATCGGCAGGCCCAGCGGCTCGACCGCCTTCTCCGCGACCTCGACCGGGGTGCCCTCGTCGATGACGTTCTGGATCTCGCCCATGAAGCGGGTGAGGATGCGGTTGACGACGAACGCCGGGGCGTCCTTCACCAGGACCGCGGTCTTCTTCAGCTTCTTGGCGACGGCGAAGGCGGTGGCCAGCGACGCGTCGTCGGTCTGCTCGCCGCGCACGATCTCCAGGAGCGGGAGGATCGCCACCGGGTTGAAGAAGTGGAAGCCCACGACCCGCTCGGGGTTCTTCAGCTTCGACGCCATCTCCGTCACCGACAGCGAGGAGGTGTTGGTGGCGAGGATCGCGTGCGCCGGGGCGACCGCCTCGACCTCCGCGAACACCTGCTGCTTGACGCCGATCTCCTCGAAGACGGCCTCGATGATGAAGTCGGCGTCCGCGAAGCCCTCGGCCTTGTCCAGCACACCGGTGACCAGGGCCTTGAGGCGGTTGGCCTTGTCCTGGTTGATACGGCCCTTGCCGAGCAGCTTCTCGATCTCGGCGTGGACATAGCCCACACCCTTGTCGACGCGCTCCTGGTCGATGTCGGTCAGCACGACCGGCACCTCCAGGCGGCGCAGGAAGAGCAGGGCGAGCTGCGAGGCCATGAGGCCCGCGCCCACGACGCCCACCTTGGTGACCGGGCGCGCCAGGTTCTTGTCGGGCGCACCCGCCGGGCGCTTGCCGCGCTTCTGCACCAGGTTGAACGCGTAGATGCCGGCGCGGAGTTCACCGCCCATGATCAGGTCGGCGAGCGCCAGGTCCTCGGCGTCGTACCCCTGCTGGAGGTCGCCGTTCTTGGCGGCGGCGATGATGTCCAGGGCGCGGTAGGCGGCCGGGGCGGCGCCGTGCACCTTGGAGTCCGCGATGAAGCGGCCCTTGGCGACGGCCTGGTCCCAGGCCTCGCCGCGGTCGATCACCGGGCGCTCGACCTCGATGTCGCCCTTCAGCACCTGGGCGGTCCAGATCAGCGACTGCTCCAGGAAGTCGGCGCCCTCGAAGATCGCGTCGGCGATCCCGAGGTCGAAGACCTGCTGGCCCTTGAGCTGCTTGTTCTGGTTGAGGCTGTTCTCGATGATGACCGAGACGGCCTTGTCGGCGCCGATCAGGTTCGGCAGCAGCGCGCAGCCGCCCCAGCCCGGGACCAGACCGAGGAAGACCTCGGGGAGCGAGAACGCCGGGATGGCCTTCGAGACGGTCCGGTACGTGCAGTGCAGACCGACCTCGACGCCACCGCCCATGGCGGCACCGTTGTAGTACGTGAAGGTCGGCACGGCCAGACCCGCGAGGCGCTTGAAGACCTCGTGGCCGCCCTTGCCGATGGCGAGCGCGTGCTCGTGCTCCTTGAGGAGCTCGACGCCCTTGAGGTCGGCGCCGACCGCGAAGATGAACGGCTTGCCGGTGATACCGACACCGACGATCGTGCCCTCGGCCGCCTCCTTCTCGACCTGGTCGATGGCGGTGTTCAGGTTCGCCAGCGAGGCCGGGCCGAAGGTGGTCGGCTTGGTGTGGTCCAGGCCGTTGTCCAGGGTGATCAGCGCGAAGCGGCCGGCCCCGGACGGCAGGTCGAAGTGGCGTACGTGCGCCGACGTCACGACCTCGTCGGGGAACAGGTCCGAGGCCTGCTTCAGAAGCTCGGCGGTGGTGCTCACTTGTCCCCCTCGAAGTGCGGGTTCTCCCAGATGACCGTCGCGCCCATGCCGAAGCCGACGCACATGGTGGTCAGGCCGTAGCGGACGCTGGGCTGCTCCTCGAACTGACGGGCCAGCTGCGTCATCAGACGCACACCCGAGGAGGCCAGCGGGTGACCGAAGGCGATGGCGCCGCCGTACTGGTTGACGCGCTCGTCGTCGTCCGCGATGCCGTAGTGCTCGAGGAAGGCCAGCACCTGCACGGCGAAGGCCTCGTTGATCTCGAACAGACCGATGTCGGAGATCGACAGACCCGCCTGCGCGAGCGCCTTCTCGGTGGCCGGGATCGGGCCGTAGCCCATGACCTCGGGCTCGACACCGGCGAAGGAGTACGACACGAGCCGCATCTTGACCGGCAGGTTGTTCTCGCGGGCGAAGTCCTCGCTGGCGATCAGCGAGGCGGTGGCGCCGTCGTTCAGACCGGCCGCGTTACCGGCGGTGACCCGGCCGTGCACACGGAACGGCGTCTTCAGACCCGACAGGTTCTCCAGGGTGGTCCCCGGCCGCATCGGCTCGTCGGCGGTGACCAGACCCCAGCCGGTCTCGCCGCCCTCGGGGTTGGTCCGGCGCACCGAGATCGGGACCAGGTCGGCCTGGATCTTGCCGTTGGCGTACGCCTTGGCGGCCTTCTCCTGCGACCGCACCGCGTACTCGTCCGTGCGCGCCTTGGTGATCCCCGGGTAGCGGTCGTGCAGGTTCTCGGCGGTCATGCCCATGAACAGCGCCGACTCGTCGACCAGCTTCTCGCTGACGAACCGCGGGTTCGGGTCGACGCCCTCGCCCATCGGGTGGCGGCCCATGTGCTCGACACCGCCGGCGATGGCGATGTCGTACGCGCCGAAGGCGACGGAACCGGCGACCGTGGTGACGGCGGTCAGCGCGCCGGCGCACATGCGGTCGATGGAGTAGCCGGGCACGGAGGTCGGCAGGCCCGCGAGAATGCCCGCGGTACGGCCGATGGTCAGACCCTGGTCACCGATCTGCGTGGTCGCGGCGATGGCGACCTCGTCGATCTTCTTGGTGTCCAGCCCGGGGTTGCGGCGCAGCAGCTCCCGGATCGCCTTCACGACGAGGTCGTCGGCACGGGTCTCGTGGTAGATGCCCTTCGGGCCCGCCTTGCCGAACGGGGTACGGACGCCGTCGACGAAGACGACATCCCTGACGGTACGAGGCACGATTGGCTCTCCTCCAGGGTGCGGGATGGCACTGCTGCGATGCGCTGAGCGCGCGCTCAGGGCCCATGCTACTTATGAGTAACGTGGCTGCCCACCCCTGACGGTCGGAGCGGCGAAGGTCACATGAAAAGCACCGGCCAGGGAAAGCGCCCATCCAGAGGCGCGGGGCTGTATCGATATGCGGCTCCGCCGCGCGGGCGCGAGCAACCCACCACGACCCGCGGCCCCGCTGTCTGCCTGCCGTTCCAGAATCTTGGCGTGATCTCGACGTCCCTGTTCCGCTTCGGCGGCCCCTACGGAGCGCACTGGGAGATCGTCTCGGCGGGAGCGATTCCGGTGATCCTGCCGATGCTGGTCGTCTTCCTGTGCCTGCAACGCATCATCTGCAACGGCTTCACGCGGGGAGCGACGCGGTGCGCGCCCCGCAGCGCGGGGCTAGCGTCCGACGCCGCCGCTCGGCATCGTCCGGCCGGTACACCGGAGTGTTCGAGTGCGGGTCGGCGGTCCGTACGCCCAGCTCCAGGATGCGGGCGTTCTGCGCCATCAGGCGCGGGCCGTGTGGGTGTGATGCGCGGACGGGGCGGGCGTCGGTCCGCGACCGGGGTGGTGTGAGCACGGGGGCTCCTCTCGGGTGGTGGTGTGCGCACTAGGACGGCCGTGGGATCACGGACGGCCCGGAGAGCGGCATCCCCGGTGCTCCAGCGCGCGGATGACGCGGTAGTCCCGTTCGATGGCCCGCGGCTCGCTGCTGCTGAGCACGGCCTCGGCGGACACGGGCGCACCCGGCGTGCGGATCTCGCTCGCCGCGACCACGGTGGGCAGCGAGCGCAGGACGGCTCCCAGCCACGGGGCGATCCCGGCGGCCGGACGCAGACGTACCCGCACGACGTGCTGTCCGCTCGGAGCGGGCGCGAACCGGGCGCCGGCGGCCGGCGGTATCCAGGCGCCCAGCGCGTCGGTGGCGCGGTTGCGGCCGGTCGCCGTCCGCAGCGCTTCGTCGGCCGGCGTCACGACGGGCGCCGCCAGCGCGGACACCACCAGCAACTCCTGATCGGCGCCGTACGCGAGGCGGGTGGTGACCGGGCCGCACACCACGCCGAGCGCGTCGAGTGCGCGGTTCGTGCGAAGCGCGAGGGTCTGTGCCAGCGGGCTGCCCGGAGGGAGCAGATCGGTACGGTCGAAGCGGCCGTCACCGGTGTGGACGTCCGCCCACAGGTCGGTGACGACGTGTTCGGGGCGGCCGTCCAGGTCCGGACGGGTGGCGGTGTTGACCGTGTACCGCAGCCGGGAGGGCCGCTCGCTCAGTACCAGGTGCGCGCTGCCGGAGTGCTGGAGGGCCGCGTGCCGCATGGCCGGCCAGGTGGTGTTGATCTGGCGTTCGTCCTCGCACTCCACCGGGTCGACCGGGGTGCCGGTGGCCGCCGGGGCGAGCAGGTAGCCGGGCCCGGGGCGGCTCCGCGCCCAGGCCATGGCGTCGGCCGGACTCGTCGTGCGGATGCCGCGCAGAGCGGGGATCCCGACCCGTGCCAGGCGGTCCGCCTGCGCCCCGCGGTCGTACCTCAGCGGCGAGCACGCCGGATCGGCGCCGGGAAGGCCGAGCTGCCAGGCGATCCGCTCGGCCAGCTCGATGCCCCCGGTGCTGCCCGCGACGACGGCCGACACCCCCAGCGCCCGCAGCGCCTTGACCGTCTGCCGGACCCCGCGGTGCACGACCGTGCCGGTGTATCCGACGGGTACCGGCGAGCTCCGGTACGCCGGTGGCCGCAGGCGGTGCTCCGGTACGACGGCCACCGTCCGCCAGCCGTGCCGGGCGAACGCCCGTGGATACGGGACCCCGCTGTCATACGGGGCGATCACCGCCGCGGTGGGGGCGGCGGGGTCGGTCCGTACGACGGCCGTGGCGGGGGCGGCGGGGATGGTCATCGGTGCGAGCTCCCAGGCAGACGGGCGCGAGGCCGAAGCGGGTCGGCGGGTGCGGGCGGACATCCGGCAGCCCGGGTGGCTCACGCGCACGTGATGAACGAGGCAATTGCGTCGGGCATCCGCGCGTTTACTCCACGGATGCCGGCCATCGGGGCCGGCATCGCATACGGAACGCGTCGAGGACAAAGCCGGCCGTACACCGACGCCGATGGCTCGGCGGACTTCGTCCGAACGCGATCGGAATGCATGTGACCCCCCGTGCGGATGGGTGTGATGCGACGGCGTGTCCGCTGGACCGCTCGACCCGCCGTACGACGCCATCCGGTCTTGTTGGGACCGGTCGGTCTCTTCTGCTGTGGCCGGCCCCATCCGCAGGGAGGGACCCGCCTGTGTCCTCGGAGTACAGGACTGGCTGTGCGGCTTCCGGGAGGTGATCGATGGCAGAAGGGACTGATCGGTCTGTTGTGTCGGCGCCAAGTCTGGAACTCAGGCGCTGTGACGTCAAGCAAACGTCGGTCGCAGCTCCTCAGCGCCTCGGCTGCGGGCGGGAGACCGCGTTCCGCTCAACGAGGGTGGTCACGGCCGAAAGGCCATAGGAGTCCTTACGTGTTGCGCCCTGGCCCTTCGGGGTAGTATCGGGAGGCTGATCAACGTGTATGCGATATTTCCCGGCTTGTCGTGAAGCCCTGGAATTCCTTTTCCTGAGAATTCGGTGCGGATTTTCGGGGCTTCGAGACCGCTCGCGGGGGCGGGCGTTCTGGAATGCGTGTGCAGTTTTCCTGGACAAAGTCCGTTCAGTCTCAACCGGCGAATGGGACTCGAAGGCGAGATCGAATGAGCAACCTGCGTAGGCCGCGACGGCGGCAACAACGCGCCATTGACACGAGGCAGCGAATCCTCGACAGCGCCGGCGCGCTCTTCGTGGCGGACAGCTACGAAGGCACGTCGGTAAGTGACCTGATCGCCGCCGCACGGACGAGCAAGGGGGCCTTCTACCGGCATTTCCCCGGCGGAAAGCTCGAAGTGGCGTCGGCCATCATGGAGGACACGCTGAGCATGGACGGGCTGCGGAAGCAGCGAATCGCGCTCCAGGAGATGGTCGACATAGGCATGATCCTGGCCCATCGAATCTCCAGGGAGAGCGCTCTCCAGGCCGCCTTGATGCTGTCGTTTCACGGCACTGCACCAGAAACCTACGGAACGCCCTGGCCGGACTGGATCGTGTTCAACACGGGGCAGTTGACCGAAGCCCGGCGACGAGGAGAGCTGAAACCCTTCGTCGATCTGGAGGAGCAGGCGTACCAGGTCGCGGGGGCCTGGGCCGGATTGGTGCTGATCTCGAACACCCTCGATCGGCACATGGGGAACGTCGAAGCGCGGGTCTCGCGCATGTACCGCAATCTGGTGACCGCGATCGCGGTACCGGAACTCCTGCCGGAGATCGACTTCTCGGTGGAACGAGGCAGGAACCTGTACGCCGCGTTCCTCGAAGGCGCATCCGACCAGGACCTGCCGCCGGGCGAACCGGCGGACGAACTCCAGGATCAGGACGAAGACCACGAAGAGCCCTCGGAGCAGGCCGAAAAGGCGCCCCCGGAGCATGCCGGTGAACTCCTGGACTAGGGCCTGTCTGACAATTCCGGTCTGCCTCGCGACGCCATGCACGCTTTCCCACTGCCTCAAGGGCGTGGGAGGTGCCCCCCCACTCGCCGCACATGGCCTACGCCCGGCGCGCCGAGAGCACGCACCTGACGCCGCGAGGCCGCCCTCCGGGCGACGACGGGAATGGTCAGACAGGCCCTAGCGGGACCAGCGCGGACACCAGCTCTTCGGCAGTGCCGTGCCGCACGCCGGAGGGCCGAGTCCGGAGTCCCCGTGCCGGTACCCGGTGAGCCGGAAAGGGAACGGCCCGGGGGACCGGCCTAGGCCGACAGCGCCGTCACCAACGCCGTCGTCACCTGCTCCACCTGCCACGGCCGCGCGCCGTACGCCGCCAGAGTCGCTCCCACCGTCTCGGCGTCCATGACCTTCGGCGGCTCCCAGCAGAGCCTGCGTACCGAGTCCGGCGCGATCAGGTTCTCCTGCGGCATGTTGAGCTGCTCGGCCAGCGCCGACACCGCGGCCCGCGCCGCGGACAGCCGGGCCGCCGCCTCCGGATCCTTGTCGGCCCACGCCCGTGGCGGGGGCGGTCCCGTCACCGGCTGCCCCGGCAGCGGCAGCCCGGCGTCCGGCAGCGCCCTGGCCCGGTCCACCGCCGCCTGCCACTGCTCCAGCTGCCGTCGCCCCATCCGGTGCCCGAAGCCGTTCAGCCCCGAGAGGGCGTGCACGTTCGCCGGCAGCGCGAGCGCGGCCTCCACGATCGCCGCGTCACTGAGCACCTTGCCGGGCGACACATCCCGCTTCTGCGCGATCCGGTCCCGCGTCTGCCACAGCTCCCGCACCACGCCCAGCTGCCGGCGCCGCCGCACCTTGTGCATCCCCGACGTCCGGCGCCAGGGATCCTTTCTCGGTTCGGCCGGCGGCGCGGACGCGATCGCGTCGAACTCCTGCCGCGCCCACTCCAGCTTCCCCTGCCGGTCCAGCTCCTTCTCCAGGGCGTCCCGCAGATCCACCAGCAACTCGACGTCGAGCGCCGCGTACCGCAGCCACGGCTCGGGCAGCGGCCGCGTCGACCAGTCGACGGCGGAGTGGCCCTTTTCGAGGACGAAGCCGAGGACGCTCTCGACCATCGCGCCGAGCCCGACCCGCGGGAAGCCGGCCAGCCGCCCGGCCAGCTCGGTGTCGAACAGGCTGCCGGGCATCATGCCTATCTCGCGCAGACAGGGCAGATCCTGGGTGGCCGCGTGCAGGACCCACTCGACGCCGGCCAGCGCCTCGCCGAGACCGGAGAGATCGGGGCAGGCGACGGGGTCGATCAGCGCGGTCCCGGCGCCCTCGCGGCGCAGCTGGACGAGGTAGGCGCGCTGCCCGTAGCGGTAGCCGGACGCGCGCTCGGCGTCGACGGCGACGGGACCGGAGCCGGCGGCGAACGCGGCGATCACCCGGGCGAGCGCGTCCTCGTCCGCGACCACGGGCGGAATGCCCTCACGCGGCTCCAGCAGGGGAGTCGGCGCCCCCGTCACAGAAGATCCGGCGTCGTCCGGAGGAGTGCCCCCGGTGGTGCGCAGTGAACTGTCTGCTGCGGTGTCTTGGGCGTCGGTCACATGTCAAGGGTATCTGTGTGTGGACGGCGCCCGTCGACGGAACGTTCCGTCGACGGGCACCTGAGGGTCGTAAACCAGTCAGGTCGGTGAAAGATCAGGTCCACGAACGGGGGATGACGGGGGGGCGACGCGACAGCGGACCAGCGGCCGATCCGGTTCACGTCGGTGGACGCACGACCAGTCAGTGGATGATGCCGGTGCGCAGGGCGACGGCGACCATGCCGGCGCGGTCGCCCGTGCCGAGCTTGCGGGCGATGCGGGCGAGGTGGCTCTTGACGGTGAGGGCGGACAGGCCCATCGAGACGCCGATCGCCTTGTTCGACTGGCCCTCCGCGACCAGCCGGAGCACCTCGACCTCGCGGCCGGAGAGCTCGCGGTAGCCACCCGGGTGGTTCGGGGCACCCGGGGGGCGGCGGTGCATACGGGCGGCGGCGGAACCGATGGGGGCGGCGCCCGGTCGGGTGGGGAGCCCGATGTTGGTGCGGGTGCCGGTGACGACGTAGCCCTTGACCCCGCCGGCCAGGGCGTTGCGCACGGCGCCGATGTCGTCGGCGGCGGACAGGGCCAGGCCGTTGGGCCAGCCCGCGGCGCGGGTCTCCGACAGGAGGGTCAGGCCGGAGCCGTCGGGGAGGTGGACGTCGGCGACGCAGATGTCGCGGGGGTTGCCGATGCGGGGACGAGCCTCCGCGATGGACGAGGCCTCGATGACATCGCGCACACCGAGCGCCCACAGGTGGCGGGTGACGGTGGAGCGGACGCGCGGGTCGGCCACGACCACCATGGCGGTGGGCTTGTTCGGGCGGTAGGCGACCAGGCTTGCGGGCTGCTCAAGGAGAACGGACACCAGGCCTCCTGGGGTGGGGGACGGGGGCCGGCTTGTGGGGAAGAAGCCGGGACGAACCGTGCTTTCAAGGTCACAGTCGTCTTCGGCATCAAACCCGTCCGCCTTTAGAGAATGATCACGATCTGGTGAGTAACAATACGTGCAATTCGGACACGCGATCGATCATCCGAAGATCGAATCGGTTCGGGGTGTTGTCGTACGGGACAGAAAGTGGCCGTATCGACAAAGAGATGGTCAACGAAGGGTGAGTCGACGGGACTCGTGTGGACGAGACCTCGGTCAATGTCGGACATGACGGAAATAGTGGAGGGGGGGTGGCTAGCGCGCCTGCGGGTCGCGGCGCTGCGGCAGCGTGACCACCGAGGCGTCTCCGGGGGCGGCCGGCGGCAGTCCCGCGACCTGCGCCAGCAGGTCGCACCAGGAAGCGAGGTGCGCCGCGGTGTCCGGGACCCCGGCGCGGCCCTCCCGGGGCGTCCAGGAGGCCCGGATCTCGATCTGCGAGGCGGCGGGCCGCTCGGACAGCCCGCCGAAGTAGTGCGAACTCGCCCGGGTCACGGTCCCGCTCGGCTCGCCGTACGACAGGCCGCGCGCCTGGAGGGCGCCGGTCAGCCACGACCAGCAGACGTCCGGCAGCAGCGGATCCGCCGCCATCTCCGGCTCCAGTTCCGCGCGCACCAGCGTGACCAGCCGGAACGTCCCACGCCAGGCGTCGTGCCCGGCCGGGTCGTGCAGCAGCACCAGACGGCCGTCGGCGAGGTCCTGCTCGCCGTCGACCACCGCCGCCTCCACGGCGTACGCGAACGGGGCGAGACGCTTCGGGGCGGGTGTCGGCTCCACCTCGACCTGCGGCCGCAGCCGGGCACCGCGCAGCGCGTCGACCGCGGCCCGGAAGGCCGGCGGTACCGGTGGCGCCGTACTCCCCGTATGCCCTTCGCCCTCCTCGGTGTCCTTCCCCTCGCCCATCCCGCCAGCGCCGTCCGACAGTCGTCCCTGAGCCGCAGCCATGCGGGGAAGAGTAAGGGGAACGACGCCTTCGCGCAGGGAGAGACACCACCTAAGGCCCCACCTGAGGTGCCGCGCAGGGTGCGGCCGCGGCGGCTTCGGGGCCGTGCGAGACTTGCCGTCGTGAGTGCGAACGGAAGCCCGACGGGCCAGCAGCCGACAGCGACGTACGACAGTGCCTTCCTGAAGGCGTGCAGGCGTGAACCCGTGCCGCACACCCCCGTGTGGTTCATGCGGCAGGCCGGCCGTTCGCTGCCGGAGTTCCGCAAGGTTCGCGAGGGCATCCCCATGCTGGAGTCCTGCACGCGGCCCGAGCTGGTCGCCGAGATCACACTCCAGCCCGTCCGCCGGCACAACGTGGACGCGGCCGTCTACTACAGCGACATCGTGGTCCCGCTCAAGGCCATCGGCGTCGACCTCGACATCAAGCCAGGCGTCGGCCCGGTCGTCGAGCACCCGATCCGCACCCGCGCCGACCTCGCCCAGCTCCGCGACCTCACCCCCGAGGACGTCTCCTACGTCACCGAGGCGATCGGCCTGCTCATCGCCGAGCTCGGCCCGACCCCGCTGATCGGCTTCGCCGGCGCCCCCTTCACCCTCGCGAGCTACCTCGTCGAGGGCGGCCCCTCGCGCACCTACGAGAACGCCAAGGCGATCATGTACGGCGACCCGGAGCTCTGGGCCGACCTGCTCGACCGCCTCGCGGACATCACGGCCGCGTTCCTCAAGGTGCAGATCGAGGCCGGCGCCTCCGCCGTCCAGCTCTTCGACTCCTGGGCCGGCGCGCTGGCCCCCGCCGACTACCGCCGCTCGGTGCTGCCCGCCTCCGCGAAGGTGTTGGACGCCGTCGCCGGATACGGCGTCCCGCGCATTCACTTCGGCGTCGGCACCGGCGAACTGCTGAAGCTCATGGGCGAGGCCGGCGCGGACGTCGTCGGCGTCGACTACCGGGTGCCGCTCGACGAGGCCGCCCGCCGGATCGGCCCCGGCAAGGCGCTCCAGGGCAACCTCGACCCGACCGTCCTGTTCGCCGGCAAGGACGCGGTGGAGACGAAGGCACGCGAGGTACTCGACGCGGCCGCCGGCCTCGAAGGCCATGTCTTCAACCTCGGGCACGGCGTGATGCCGTCCACCGACCCGGACGCACTGACCCGGCTGGTCGAGTTCGTCCACACCGAGACGGTCCGCTGACCCCGTCCGCTACCAGCCGTGCCGGGGCCGGGCCCGCCTGCCGAACAGCAGGCCGCGCGGTTCCGGCGGCGGAGGCGTGCCCGGCTTGAGCGGCCAGGCCAGCAGCATGCCCACGAGGAAGCCGACGACGTGCGCCGCGTACGCCACCGTGCCGGCGTCGGAGACGCCCTCGCCGGAGGAGTACACGGCCTGGAGCACGAACCAGAAGCCCAGCACCAGCCAGGCCGGCAGCCGCAGCGGCAGGAAGACCAGGAACGGGACCAGCACCCAGACCCTGGCCCTCGGGTAGAGGACGAGATAGGCGCCCAGGACGCCGGCGATCGCGCCGGACGCGCCGATCAGCGGGTCCGCCGAGGCGTCGTTGAGGAGCGCGAAGCCGTAGCCGGCCGCATAGCCGCAGACGACGTAGAAGAGGAAGTACCGGATGTGGCCCATCCGGTCCTCGACGTTGTTGCCGAAGATCAGCAGGAACAGCATGTTGCCCAGCAGGTGCAGCCAACTGCCGTGCAGGAACATCGCCGTGAAGACGGACAGCACCGGCGACTTGTCGTAGGAGGGCGGCCCGACGACGCAGCCGGGGCCGTTCTGGCCGATGCCCACGGCGCCCGTCGGGACCAGCCCCGGCAGCTGATGGTGGATCAGCTCTCGGGGGACCGCCGCGTAGTGGTCCGTGAAGGCCTGCAGATGGCACAGCTGTGCCAGATCGCTGCCGCCGGCCACGGAGCCGGCTATGCCGGGTGTGAACAGGAACACGAGGACGTTCGCGGCGATCAGCGCGTACGTCACGTACGGCGTGCGACGCACCGGGTTCACGTCATGAACGGGGATGACCACAGCTGACTAGTGCCCAGGGCGGGGGCGCCCGAAGCACGGAGCGGCTCGGTGAACGTCGGCGCGCGCGGGTGCGTATGTCCTTGCGACCGATGAGCTTCAGGTGATGTTCCAGGCGACGTGAGGACCAGGCGATGAACGAGCGGGTTGCTTCTCAGGGGTTCCCTCCCATGCAGGCCATGCCCGACGGCGAGGCGGAGATCTCCCTTGTGGTGCGGCTTCCGTGGGAGGACGTGGCACGGCTCGGCCAGGAGGCGGGGCGGCTGGCGGCGCAGATGCAGCGGCCGGTGACGCTGGACGAGGCGGTGAGCAACCGGCTGCGGTCGACCCGGCCGGCGGCGGCGCACGCGCGGCCGGGGGCTGAGCAGCCGGCGGCCGCGGCCGCGCCGGGCGGTGCGGGGGTCACTTCGTTGCCGAGGATCAGCGGGACGGCTTGATCGCCGTCGCGGGGCGCGGGTGCGCTGTGGCCGGTCGCGCCCCGCGGCGGAGCCGCAAATCGATTACGCCCCGCGCCCCTGACGGGGCGCTTCAGTGGCCCTCGCGCACCTTGGCCGACGCCTTTCTGGCCGCCACCAGTACCGGATCCCACACCGGTGAGAACGGGGGCGCGTAGCCCAGGTCCAGGGCTGTCATCTGGTCCACCGTCATTTTTGCCGTCAGGGCCACCGCCGCGATGTCGACCCGCTTGCCCGCGCCCTCCCGCCCCACGATCTGCACGCCGAGGAGGCGTCCCGTGCGGCGTTCCGCGAGCATCTTGACCGTCATCGGGTTCGCGCCGGGGTAGTAGCCTGCGCGGCTCGTGGACTCGATGGTGACCGCCTCGAACTGGAGGCCCACCCGCCGGGCGTCCTTCTCGCGCAGGCCGGTGCGGGCGATCTCCAGGTCGCAGACCTTGCTCACCGCCGTGCCGACGACCCCCGGGAACGTGGCGTAGTCGCCGCCCACGTTGGTGCCGATGACCTGGCCGTGCTTGTTGGCGTGGGTGCCCAGCGGGATGTACTGCTCCTGGCCCGAGACCAGGTTCAGGACCTCCACGCAGTCGCCGCCCGCCCAGATGTCCTGATGGCCGCGGACCCGCATCGCCAGGTCGGTCAGCAGGCCGCCGTGCTCGCCGACGGGCAGGCCCGCCGCCTGGGCGAGGCTCGTCTCCGGGCGCACGCCGATGCCCAGGATCACCACGTCCGCCGGGTACTCGCCGTCCTCCGTGGCCACCGCGCGGACGCTGCCGTCCTGGCCGGTGAGCAGCTTGGTGACCTCGGCGTCGTTGACCATGGTGATGCCGAGGCCCTCCATCGCCTCGTGCACCAGGCGGCCCATGTCCGGGTCGAGCGTGGACATGGGCTCGCTGCCGCGGTTGACGACCGTCACCTCGTAGCCCCGGTTGATCATCGCCTCGGCCATCTCGACGCCGATGTAGCCGGCGCCGACGACCACGGCGCGCCGGCCACGCGTGCGTGCCAGCGTGTCGAGCAGGGCCTGGCCGTCGTCGAGGGTCTGCACACCGTGCACCCCCGGCGCGTCCGCGCCCGGCATGTCGGGGCGGATCGGGCGGGCACCGGTCCCGATGACGAGCTTGTCGTACGACGTCCAGGACTCGGCGCCGGAATCGACGTCACGCGCGCGTACCCGCTTCCCGGCCACGTCGATCTCGGTGACCTCCGTACGCATCCGCAGATCGATGTCCCGGGACCGGTGCTCCCCGGGCGTGCGGGCGATCAGATGGTCCCGCTCCACCACGTCACCGCCGACCCAGTACGGGATGCCGCACGCCGAGTAGGAGCTGAAGTGGCCGCGCTCGAAGGCCACGATCTCCAGTTCGTCCGGTCCCCGCAGCCGGCGTGCCTGGGACGCCGCGGACATGCCCGCGGCGTCCCCGCCGATCACCACCAGTCGTTCCCGTCCACCGCTCATGTCCATGCGAACACGCTACGGGGCGAGGGAATGTCGGACGTGCTCAGGTCTCCTCACCGGGCGTACGGCGCCGGCGTACGACCCGCCACCACAGGAACGCGACCAGGGCCGCCAGCGCCGCGAACGGCAGGGCCGCGCCCAGCGCCAGGGCGATCCAGCGCAGCATCGTGAGGAAGACGTGCCAGCCGCCGGCCAGCGCGTCCACGAACCCGGGAGTGTCGTCCTTCGCGGCCTTCTGCACCGGCGTCTCGGTGAGCGACAGCGTGATGGTGGCCAGGCTGGTACGGTCCTTCAGGGACGCCTGCTGGGCGAGCAGCGCCTCCAGGTCGGCCTCCCGGCTGCTCAACTCCCCTTCCAGGGTGACCACGTCACCGAGCTTGGTGGCCCGGTCCATCAGTTCGCGGACCCGGGCCACGCTGGCCCGCTGCGACTTGATGCGGCTGTCCACGTCCACCACCTGGTCGGTGACGTCCTGGGCCTTCGCGGTGCGGTCGAGCAGCTTGCCCGCTCCCTGGAGGTCGGTGAGCACCTCGTCGTACTTCTCGGTGGGGACCCGGAGGACCACGCGGGTGCGTTCATGGCCCTGGGAGCCCCGGGTGGTGGTCTCGTTGCCGACGTAGCCTCCGGCGTTCTCGGTCGTGGTGCGGGCCTCGTCGAGGGCCTTGGGCACGTCCTTGACCTGCACGGTCAGGGAGGCGGTGCGGATGATGTGGTCGACCGTGAGCGTGGGGGTCTCGTCGGCGCCCCTGTTGCTGCTCTCCTTGGCGCCTGCCGGGCCCGCCGCGTCCTGGGCCGCGCTGCCTGCGGCGGCCTTGGCGTCGCCGGCATCGCTCGCGGAGCCGCCGGAGTCGCCGCCCGCGCTGCATCCGGCCAGGGCGAGGGCGGCGGCCAGCAGGAGGCCGGCGAGGGCGGGTCGTACGGGATGACGCATGGTTCCCCCCGAGGGTCGTGACTGTTGACGCTCCTTCGACGCCGTGGGGGTGCGGGACGTTTGAGCGCAACGGTTCCGATGCGGTCACGGTCCGGACGCGCGCCGGTCACCGGGCCGGGACGGGAGTGCCGGTGGGGTTTTGAGAGAGTGGGGTCATGAGCGCAACGGACACGGGACATGTCGTCGTCGTCGGGGCCGGGATCGCGGGGCTCGCCGCGGCCCACCGGCTGCTGGAGCGCGGCGCGCGCGTGACCGTGCTGGAGGCCTCGGGGCGAGTCGGCGGCAAGCTGCTGCCCGGCGAGATCGCGGGCGTGCGGGTCGACCTGGGCGCCGAGTCGATGCTGGCCCGCCGGCCCGAGGCGGTCGCCCTCGCGCGCGAGGTGGCCCTGGACGACCGGCTGCGGCCGCCGGCCACCGCCACGGCCTCGATCTGGACCCGAGGCGCCCTGCGGCCCATGCCCAAGGGCCACGTCATGGGCGTGCCCGGCACCGCAGCCGCGCTGTCCGGTGTGCTGTCCGAGGAGGGCCTCGCGCGGATCGAGCGCGACGCCGACCTGCCCCGCACCGAGGTCGGCGACGACGTGGCGGTGGGGGAGTACGTGGCCGGGCGGCTCGGCCGGGAGGTCGTCGACCGGCTCGTCGAGCCGCTGCTCGGCGGGGTCTACGCGGGCGACGCGTACCGCATCTCGATGCGCTCGGCGGTCCCGCAGCTCTACCAGGCCGCCAGGACGCACGACTCGCTGACCGAGGCCGTCCGCGAGATCCAGGCCAAGGCGGTCGCCAACCAGCAGACGGGCCCGGTGTTCATGGGCATCGAGGGCGGCGTCGGCACCCTGCCGCTCGCGGTGGCCGACTCGGTGCGGGCGCGCGGGGGCGAGATCGTCACCGGGGCACCCGTGACCGAACTGCGCAGGGTGGGACCGGGCACGGCACGGGACGTCGACCACGACGGCTCACCGGCCGGCGGATCCGGCCCCGCGCGGGCGGGCGCCGGGGCGGCGGCTCACGGGGACCGCGAGGCGGGCGGCGGCCCGCGCACCGGGTGGCGGGTCGTCGCCGGTGACCGGGTGCTGTACGCGGACGCCGTGATCGTCGCCGTCCCGGCCCCCGTCGCCGCCGCCCTGCTGCGCGCCGAGGCGCCCGCCGCCGCGGCCGGACTGGCCGCCGTCGAGTACGCCTCGATGGCCCTGATCACCCTCGCCTACCGCCGTGCCGACCTCGCCCTCCCCGAGGGCAGCGGCTTCCTGGTGCCGCCCGTCGACGGCCGCACCATCAAGGCCGCGACCTTCGCCTCCCAGAAGTGGGGCTGGATCGCCGACGAGGACCCGGACGTCGTCGTGCTGCGCACCTCGGTCGGGCGGTACGGCGAGACGGAGGTGCTGGGGCGCGCGGACGGTGACCTGGTCGACGTCTCCCGGCACGACCTGCGCGCCGCCACCGGCCTGGACGCGGACCCCGTCGCCACCCGGGTCACCCGCTGGACCGACGGTCTGCCCCAGTACCCGGTCGGCCACCACGCGCGCGTGGCCCGCGTCCGCGAGCACGTCGCCCGGCTCCCGGGCCTGGCGGTCTGCGGAGCGCAGTACGACGGGGTGGGCATCCCCGCCTGCATCGCGAGCGCCTACGCGGCGGTCGACCAGCTGGGCGGTGACCTGGCGGCGGTGCGGGAGCTCACCGCCAACCCGGTGCAGAGCCTGCACGGCGGAGCGGGAGAATAAGGATTATGAGTGACGACGCCCCCACCACCGCCCCCGAGCGGATCCCGAACAAGGGCAAGCTGGCCAAGGACCTCAACGAGGTCATCCGCTACACCCTGTGGTCGGTCTTCAAGCTGAAGGACGTGCTGCCCGAGGACCGCGCGGGCTACGCCGACGAGGTCCAGGAGCTGTTCGACCAGCTCGCCGCCAAGGACGTGACCGTGCGCGGCACCTACGACCTCTCCGGTCTGCGCGCCGACGCGGACCTGATGATCTGGTGGCACGCCGAGGACAGCGACCAGCTCCAGGAGGCGTACAACCTCTTCCGCCGCACGAAGCTGGGCCGCGCCCTCGCGCCGGTCTGGTCGAACATGGCGCTGCACCGCCCCGCCGAGTTCAACCGCTCGCACATCCCGGCCTTCCTCGCCGACGAGACGCCGCGCAACTACGTCAGCGTGTACCCGTTCGTCCGCTCCTACGACTGGTACCTGCTGCCCGACGAGGACCGCCGCCGGATGCTCGCCGACCACGGCAAGATGGCCCGCGGCTACCCGGACGTGCGCGCCAACACGGTCGCCTCGTTCTCGCTCGGCGACTACGAGTGGATCCTGGCCTTCGAGGCCGACGAGCTGCACCGCATCGTCGACCTCATGCGTCATCTGCGCGCCTCCGAGGCCCGGATGCACGTCCGCGAGGAGGTCCCCTTCTACACGGGCCGCCGCAAGGACGTCGCGGAGCTGGTCGCGGGCCTCGCCTGACGACCCTCAGCGCCGGCCGGCCTTGCCCTTCAGGGAGTCCCGCAGCTTCTTCTGCGGGGCGTGGCCGGCCGGCTTCGGCTCCGGGTGCCCCGTGCAGGACGCTCGCCGGTCCGGGAGCCGGCCCTCCAGCAGGTAGGCCTCCAGATAGCCGTTGACGCACTTGTTGGGGCCGCCGCCGATGCCGTGGGTGCCCGCGTCCCGCTCGGTCACCAGCACCGAGTCGGCCAGCCGCCGGTTCATCTCCAACGCGCCCGAGTAGGGCGTGGCCGCGTCCCGCTCCGCCTGCAGGATCAGTGTCGGCGGCAGCTCACCGGGACCCGTCCGGACGTCGAGGGCCTTCTGCCGGGGCGCCAGCCAGTAGGCGCAGGGCAGGTTCATGAAGGCGTTGTCCCAGGTCTCGAACGGCGCCACCCGCGCCAGCCGGGTGTTGTCCCGGTCCCAGGTCCTGAAGTCCGCCGGCCAGGCCGCGTCGTTGCACTCGACGGCCGTGTAGACCGCGTTGCCGTTCTCCGCCGCGGCGGCCGTCGCCGGCGTCGGCGCCGCCAGCCGGACGAGCGGCTTCGCGTCCCCCTTCAGGAACTTCGACAGCGCCTCCGCGCGGCTCGGCCAGTAGTCGTCGTAGTACCCGGCCGACAGGAACGCGCCCTGCAACTGTCCCGGCCCGACCTTCCCGCCGGCCGCCTTCTTGGCCAGCCGCTTGCTCGCCCGGTCGTAACTCGCCTGCACCTTCGCGGCCGTGTCACCCAGCCCGTACACGTCGTCGTGCCTGGCGATCCACTCCCGGTAGTCCGCCCAGCGGCTCTCGAACGCGGCCGACTGCTCCAGGTTGGAGCGGTACCAGATCTGCGCCGGGTCCGGGTTCACCGCCGAGTCCAGCACCATCCGCCGTACGTGCGAGGGGAACAGGGTGGCGTACACCGCGCCGAAGTAGGTGCCGTAGGAGGCGCCCATGAAGGTCAGCCGGTTCTCGCCGAGCGCGGCGCGCAGCACGTCCAGGTCACGCGCGTTGTTGAGCGAGGTGAAGTACCTCAGCCTGCTCCCGGACCGCTTGAGACAGCCGCGCGCGTACGCCTTCGCCTCGGCCACCCGCGCCTTCTTGTACGCCGCCGAGGGGTGCGCCGGTGACGGGGAGGGCGCCTTGAAGAACCGCTTGGGGTCCACACAGGACAGCGGCGCCGAACGGTCCACCCCGCGCGGGGCGTAGCCGACCAGGTCGTAGGCGGCGGCGAGGCGCTTCCACTCGGGCAGTGCGCCGACCATCGGGAAGGCCATGCCGGAGGCACCGGGGCCGCCCGGGTTGTAGACCAGGGTGCCCTGCCGGGGCACCTTGCGCTTGCTGTTGTGCGGGTCCTTGTGGGTGGCGCGGACCCGGCTGACGGTCAGTCTGATCTGCTTGCCGTCCGGATGCGCGTAGTCCAGTGGGACGCTCACCGTGCCGCACCGGAAGGAGCTCGGGAAGTCCAGGCCCGCGGCGCACTTGCCGAAGTCGATGCCCTCCGCGCGTGCCCGGGCGGCGGCCACGGCGGTACCGCGCAGTTCGGTGGTCGCCGCGTCCGGGGCGCGGGGCGCGCTCCCGGCCGGGGCGGCGGCCAGGGTGGTCAGGATCAGGGACCCGGCTGCCGAGTACAGGGCGGGGGCTCTCATGGCGTATCCCTTTCGGTGCGGTCGCTGCGTGGCGCGGCAGCAACGGCACCGCAGCGACTGCACGGCAGCAATAAAAGGGATATTTCGACCGGTTGTCGGCGAAGGCAAGCACCAACGGCCGGTGTCGGCCCCAATGCCCCTGTACGCCCCCGCTCACTCCCGCGGGAGCTGGTCCCGGTGTGCGAAAGCCGCACGCAGCTCCGGTTCACCGATCGCGCGGATACCGCGGACGGCGACGGAGGCGAGCAGCGAGTGGTCGTCGGCCGCCCGGTTCGCCCGCCGGTGCAGCCCGCCCAGCAGCCGCTGCCCGGCCGGGGAGGCCCAGCGCGCGTACGGGTGCACCTCGACCCGGGCGATGGCCAGGCAGCTCAACGTCAGGGTGAGGGGCAGCGCGAACCACATCGCGACCAGGCCGCGGGGCATCTCGGTCGGGGCGGGCAGCACGAGGGCGACCGCCCCCAGGCCGAACACGGCGAGCGCGGCGGCCCGGACCTGACGCACGCCCGACGCGACCGTCGTACGCGCCGCCACGTCCGGCACCGCGAGCCCGGCCCGCACCAGCCCCTCGCCGAGACTCCGCACGGCGTCCGCGCCGGCCGCGGCCGAGCGCACCGGCGCTATTCGCGACTGCCCCTCCGGCCCGATGGCACCTATCACCGAGCGTTCCATCTCGTCCCGAGCGCGCGGGTCCACGACGGTCGCCCAGCCGGTGTGGGCGAGCAGCAGCCGCTGCTGGCGGGCCATGGACACCAGGGTCAGATCGGCGACCCGTGCGGGCCCGCCGGACAGGAAAGCGACCTCGTACAGCGTCAGATCGTGTCCTCGGCCGGTGTCCGTGTCGGTGGCCGCGGTGCGTACGGCGGCCAGGCACAGCCGAGTGCAGGCGGTGCCGGCGACGGCCCAGGCCAGGAGCAGGAGAAGGACCCAGAACATGACGCGTTTCTATGCCAGGGGCTTGGGAAACGCCATGCCCTGTTCATATTCCGGACCGAGTGTTGTCGGTATGTGACGTTCCGTTTCCCGTGCAGGTCAGGGGCTGCGGGGAGGCGGGGGACTGGAGGCGGCGGGCGGCAGCGGGTACGTCGAGGCCGTCTGCGGGTCCGGCACCGGGGACGGTGTGACCGGGATCGCATCGCTCGGCGCGAAGACCGGCGGCGAGGCGGCGGGGGAGGGGGTGACCGCCAACTGCTGCGCGAGGGCGGCGAAGTCGACGTACCCGGTGGCCTCCAGGACCTTGATGTGGTCCAGGACGGTGGTGTTGGCGTCGTCGGCGAGATCGCGGACCAGGGTGTTCTGGGTGCCGGCGCGGACCTGGGCGACGACGGAGAAGACCCGGCCGTGGGCCAGCCGCGCGATGTTCGCGAACTGCCGGTCGAAGTCCTGCCCCTGCGCCTCGGTCAGCGTGGCGAGCCACTGTCGCTGCTGGTCGTTGGGCTGGTTGGGAATCGGCACGCCGAGCTGGGCGGCGACGCCGCGGACGTGCGCGTCGAGGGAGGCGTGTCCGTCGACGAGGTGCTGACCGGCGGTCCGTACGGCCTGGGTGGTGCCCTTCTGCTCCGCCATCTCCCCGGCCGGCAGCTCCCAGAGCCCGGCGAGCCGCACCTTGACGATGAAGTCCCGGTCCTGGGCCGACAGGGGGCCGTAGCGGGTCGACACGGTCTGGGCGCTCAGCACGTTCACCGCGCCGGTCGGGTCCGAGCGGTCGGCGTACGACCAGATCGGGAACACCAGGGCGGCGAGGGTCGCCGCGAGACAGGCGATGATCAGTCCGGTACCGGTGAATATGCCTCGGCCTTGGATCGGGGGTCGGGGACGCGCGCGCATGATGCCTCCTGCACCGCACGGGTGGGGCTTCGCTGTGCGGGCTTGGCATATTACCGAGGGCGGGTGACGGTGGACCGGGCCGCGGTGTGCGGTGCGTGCGGGTGAGGCGTCGTGGGGCTTCGGTCGGATGTCCGGTGCGGGCCGTGTATGGCTGGTCGCGCAGTTCCCCGCGCCCCTGACGGGGCGCTGAGCCGCTGAGCCCCCTAGCCTCGCCGCAGCAGTGCCCTTCGTCGGGGCGTCGGTCCCGCTCGGTCCCGCCACCACCTTTCCAGTCGGCGCTGGGAGGTCCTGCCTCCCGCTCGGCCGTCGCTCAGCAACCGCTCCGCGAAGTCCAGCGCATCCCGCCGGTACCCCCCGGTCATCGGCCGTTCCTGCGCGTACGCCAGAAACGCCGGCCGGTACGCGTCCCCCAGGATCTCCGGCAGCTCCGGGGCCACCTTCGCCACCACGTCCGCCCGCTTCGACGCCAGTGCCCGGGACTGCACCCCCATCCGCACCCGGTCGAACCCTTCCGGCACCGGTGTCCCGGCGACCAGTGCGGACAGCACCGCGGTCTGTGCGAGCCCGACGCTGCGCCGGGTGGCGTCGGTCACCTCGGGCGCGGCCGGCCGCGCAGGGCGATCGAACCGGCGGTCGGCGACCGCGCCCCCCGCCGCCACCGCCCCGCGGATCGCCGCCAGCTCCCGCTCCAGTTCGGCCGGTTCGGGGAAGTTCTCGTCCCGCTCCAGCAGCACTCCCGGCGGCGTGACCCGGGACGCGAGGTCGGTCAGGACGTCCAGGACCGCCGGGGGCACCGGGTGGGCGTGGCTGTCGTGCCAGACGCCGTCCCGCTCGAAGCCGCCCGCGACATGGACGTAGGCGATGGCCTCGACGGGGAGTTCGGTGAGCGCCTTGGCCGGGTCCTCACCGCGGTTGACGTGGTTGGTGTGCAGGTTCGCCACATCGATCAGCAGCCGTACCCCGGTGCGGTCCACGAGGTCGTACAGGAACTGCCCCTCGGTCATCTCCTCGCCCGGCCAGCAGATGAGCGCGGCGATGTTCTCGACGGCGAGCGGCACGGGCAGCGCGGCCTGCGCGATACGGATGTTCTCGCAGAGGACGTCGAGGGCGTCCCGGGTGCGGGGGACAGGGAGGAGGTGTCCCGCCTCCAGGAGCGGCGAGGCCGTCAGCGGGCCGCCCGCGCGGACGAACGCGATGTGCTCGGTGACCAGCGGGGAACCCAGCGCCTCCGCCCGCTCGGCGAGCGCCGCGAGCCGGTCCTCGTCCGGGCGGTCCGCGCCGCCGAGGCCCAGGGAGACACCGTGCGGTACGACCGTCACCCCGCGCTCGCGCAGCCGCCGCAGCGAGTCAGGGAGGTGGCCCGGGCAGGTGTTCTCGGCCACGACCTCGACCCAGTCGATACCGGGCATGCGCTCCACGGCGTCGGCGATCTCCGGCCGCCAGCCGATGCCCGTTCCCAGCCGCTCCGGCGTCATGGTCCGCCCCCCTCTTGTTCCGAATGACGGGGGTATGGCCCCGGAGCGCGTCCGCGAACCGCGTTGCCTGCCGCTTCAGAGCAACATTTGAGGTTCGGGTCCGCGCTCCGGGGAGCTGAACCGGCTATCCGCCGAGTACGCCCAGCGAGTCCACCGGGTCCGGGCGTGCGGTGTTCACCGTGCCCGGCGCGCCGGGCGAGGGCCGGGACGTGACCCGCACGTCACCGCTGGCCTGCGCGGCCGGAGCGGAGGGCACCACCACCCCCGGTGCCGGGACTGCCGGGCCGGTCGGGCTCGCCGTGGTGGAGTTGGCGATCTCGTTGGCGATCGCCTCGAAGTCGACCTTCCCGGTCTTCTCCAGGATGGTGATGTGGTCCAGCACGGTCTGGTTGGCGTCCGAGGCCAGCTGCCGCACCAGGCTGTTGCGGGTGGTGTTCCGTACCGTCCCGATCGCCGGGAAGATCTTGCCGTGCGCGGCGCGCAGCAGGTTCACGAACTTGTACTCGTACTCCGCGCCGGTCGCCGTCGACATCTCCTGGAGCCAGCCCTGCTGCTGCTCGTTCGGTACGTTGGGCAGTTCGACGCCCAGCTGCCCCGCGACGATCCGGACCCGCCGGTCCAGGTCGGTGTGGCCGACGATCAGATGGTCCCCGGCCGCCTTGATCTCGGCGCTCGGTGCCCGCTGGATGGCCTGCTGCCCGGCCGGCAGCTCCCAGAGTCCGGCCAGCCGGACCCGCACGATCAGATCGCGGTCCGAGGCGGACAGCGGACCCCACTGGGTGGCCACGGTCCCCGCCGCCAGGTTCGCCTGCCCGGTGCCGGAGCGGTCGCCGTACGACCACACGGGATAGGCGAGCGCGCCGAGCGTGGTGGCGAGGGCCGCCAGGATCATGGCCGTACCGTTGAAACGCCGCAAGGGGTCCCTCCCCGTGTCGCTGGTTCAGTGACCGGACGTACGGGTGTGCCGGCGGCGATGTTCAAATAAACGGCAAAGTTCGTCAGGGTATTTAAAAATTCCCAGGTCAGCGGAGTGCGGGATGGTCCGCGACCACGGTGCAACTGCCCGGCGCGATCTCGGTGAACCCGGCGTCCCGCACCAACGGCAGCCCGCTGTCCGTCAGTTCACGCCACTCGGCCGGATCGGCGGTCCGCACGGCGAGCGGGAACCCGGCCTCCCGCCAGGCCTCCCGCTCCTCCTCCGACAGCGCCCACCAGGCCAGTTGGGCCCCGTGCCCGGCCTGCGCCATCGCCTTCCCGGCCGACATCTCCAGCTCCGGGTTCAGCCACAGCACGGCCCCCGCGCGGTCGGCGCCGGCGGGCGGCTCAGGGTCGTCCAACTCGGTCCCGGACACCTGCAACCTCGCCAGCTCCTTGGGCCACCCGTCCAGGGGAACCGGCGGAAACACCCGTACCTCGGCGGACTTCCCCGTGAGGGTGATCCCGGGCAACTCCCCGGCCCGCCGCCACTCGGCCCCCCGGGCCCGCCGCACGACCTTCCGGATCCGCGCGTCCTCCCAGTCCCGCATCGACTGAGCCCATTCCCCGTCCCCGAGGGAGCGCGGATCACTGAGCATGGTCAGCACGGCCCGTGCGGCGGTCTCGAGTGCGTCGGTGCGGGCGGGGGGAGCCGCCTTCTCGATCCGCACGACAAGAGGCAGTACGAACTGGGGTGCTTCGTCCCGACTGTTGGCCGAGACCTGAAAAGGAGCGCTCACCGCACCAACCTTAAGGGGCGCGGGGAACTGCGCGACCAGCCACATACGACCGGCACCCCGCAGCGATGCGCACCGCTCGCCCCCTTCCGGCACGACAATGTCGGCATGCACCGCGATCTTGAACTGGCCCGCGTAGGCCGCCGCTACGGCATACGCGGCCCCTGGGTCTTACGAGGCATCGACCTCACCCTCACCCCCGGCACCCTCACCCGCGTGGAAGGAGCGAACGGCACCGGCAAGTCCACCCTGCTCCGCCTGATCGCCGGCATAGACACCCCCACCGAGGGCCGTATCACCGGCCGCCCCCGCACCGCGTACGTACCCGAGCGCTTCCCCTCGGCCCTCCCCTTCACCCCCTCCGGCTACCTCACCCACCTCGGCACCGTCCACGGCCTCTCCCGGAAGTCGGCCGCCGCCCGCGCAGCGGACTGGCTGGAGCGGTTCGGCGCCGCGGCCTACGCGGCCACGCCCATGGCCCAGCTCTCCAAGGGCACCAGCCAGAAGGTCGCGGTCGCCCAGGCCCTGCTCGCCGACCCCCGGCTGCTCGTCCTCGACGAGGCCTGGACCGGCCTGGACGCCGAAGCCCGCGCGGAGCTGGAGCGGGCCGTCGCCGAGCGGACCGCGGCCGGGGGTGCCGTCGTGTTCGTCGATCACGATCCACGGCGCCTCGCGGGCGCGCCCGACGCGACCTACCAGGTCGTCGACGGCACCCTCAAGCCCGCTGCCGCGCAGGTGACTTCACCCGTCGGCCCGCACACCGTCGTCACCGTCCGGGGCCCCGCCGGCGGCCGCCTCCCCACCGACGTGACCCGCACGGCGGCCTTCGCCGAGGAACCGGCCCCCGGCACCTATCGTCTTACGGTTCCCGCGTCCCACTCGGACGTGGTGCTGCGTGCCCTCCTCACGGCCCACCCGCCCTGGCACGTGGTCGCCGTCAGTCCCTCGGACGTCCCACCGGACGAGAAAGCCCGCCCATGACCGCACTCCTGCGCTACCAGACCGCACTCCTCCTGCGCTCCCAGCGCTGGCTGCCCCCGGTGATCCTGTACGCCGTGTTCCTGGGCGTGGGTGTGCAGAGCGGTCAGCCGGTGCTGGACTCGCTCGGCTACACGGCCGCCGCGCTGCTGCCGGTGGCCGCCTGGCTGGTACGGATCTGTGTCACCGGCGAACCGCCGGCCGCCCGCGCCTGCGTCACGGCGGCGCGGGGCCCGGCCAGGGCCCATCTGGCCGCCCTGCTCACCGCCCTCGCCGCCGCCGCGCTGCTCGGCACGGCGGCGACCCTGGTCGTGACGGTGATCAGCCGGCACGCCACCAACGACCACCGGCTCGTCGTACCGCCCCTGCGGGCCGGGGCCGCCGGTCTGCTCGCGACCCTCGCCTGCGCGCTGCTCGGCGTTGCCGTAGGCGCGCTCACCAACCGGCCGCTGCTGCGCTCGCCGGGCCGGGCGGTGCCCACGATGCTGCTCGCCGCGCTGCTCGCGGTGGTGGTCGCGGGCTCTCCGGCGCACGCGGCGGTCAGCGGTCTGGTCTCCGGTTCGGAGTCCGGCCGGGTCCCGGTGTCACCCCTGCCCCTGGCCGCGGCGGCCCTGCTCACCGCCGCGGCCTTCACCGTGGCCTGCGTCCTCAGCGGCCGCCGCTCATCCTGAACAGGCGGTCCGCTGCGCCTCCTGCCACTCGCACCGGGGGCACATCGTGATGCCCTTGTACGACTCCGGGTACTCGGTCGGCTCCCGGCACAGCACGCACTCGGCGTACGGCGGACCGTCCGCCTTCGGCGGTTTCGCGGCCTCGCTGATCGTGCAGTAGCCCTCGTCGCTCATACCTCCAGCGTAGGACGGTCAGCGATGGCCGGGCGTCTCGCCGATCAGCTCGGACACCTTCACGAACCGGAAGCCGCGCTTGCGCAGCTCCGGTACGACGTGGCGGACCACCTCCTCGGTGGTCGGGGCGGCGCTGCGGGTGCAGTGCATGACGACCACGGAGCCGGGCTTCACCCCGTCCAGCACCTGCTGGGTCACCGCGTCGGCGTCCGTCGCGAACGCGTCGCCGCTCACCACGTCCCACTGCACCGCGGTGACCCCGAGCGCGCCGACCGCGCGCAGCGCCTGCTGGTCGTAGCAGCCGCCGGGGAAGCGGAAGTACGGCATCGGATGCGGCACTCCCGCCCTGAGCAGCGCGGCGTAGGCGCGCTCCACGTCCGACTTCATGTTCACGGCGGCGACGGTCGGCAGGCCGTAGCAGTCGCCGGTGAACGCGTAGTGGCTGTAGGAGTGGTTGGCGACCTCGAACTGCGGGTCGCGGCCGAGGGAGCGGGCCTGGTCCGGGTACTCGTCGGCCCAGCGGCCGGTCATGAAGACGGTGGCCGGCACCTTCAGCCGGCGCAGGGTCGCGATCAGCGCGGGGTTGTCGAAGTGTTCGCCGGCGGCCGCACGGGGTCCCTGGTCGGCGGTCATGTCGGCGTCGAAGGTCAGGGCGACGGTCTTGCCCAGGGTGCGCGGACCGTTGGAGAAGACGGGCGCCAGGCCGCCGGGGCGCGCGGGGAGCGTGGGCGGCTTGGCGGCGGGGGCCGGCCGGGCGGGGGCCGGGTGGCCGGTGTGGGGCGCCTGGGCGGTGCCGCAGGCGGCGAGCGCGGCGCCCAGGGCGACGCAGGCGGCGGTCATACCGGTAAGGCGGCGTACTGATCGGGTCACCCTATGAACGTAGGTCGGATTGTCCGTTTTTTCTGGATGGCGCGGCGCCGGGCCCGCCGGGGTCACCCGGGCGGCGGCTGCCCGGTCACGGTGCGGGTGGGCGTCGGCCGGCCGGGCGTTCAGGTCGGGGCGCCCACCGGGAGCCGGAGCAGGTCACGCAGAGCGGGGTCGCTGTCGTCCGTTCGCTTCGGGTGCTTCCTCGGCACGGGCACGCCTTTCGCTGGGGTCCGGGTGTCCGGGCTCCGGGAGTTCGGCGAGCCCGGCGAGATCGGGGGGAACGCGCGGTGCGCCGCCGTTCGGCGTGGGCTGCTGGGCCCGCTCCAGGAAGCGCAGAAGCTCCACCGGGAAGGGCAGGACCAGAGTGGAGTTCTTCTCGGCCGCCACCGCCACGATCGTCTGGAGCAGCCGCAGTTGCAGGGCTGTCGGGGTCTTCTCCATCTGCTGGGCCGCCTCGGCCAGCTTCTTCGAGGCCTGGAACTCGGCGTCGGCGTTGATGATCCGGGCCCGGCGCTCCCGGTCGGCCTCGGCCTGGCGGGCCATCGAGCGCTTCATCGTGTCCGGCAGCGACACATCCTTGATCTCGACCCGGTCCACCTGAACGCCCCAGCCCACGGCCGGGCTGTCGATCATCAGCTCCAGGCCCTGGTTGAGCTGCTCGCGGTTGGAGAGCAGGTCGTCCAGGTCGCTCTTGCCGATGATCGACCGCAGCGAGGTCTGGGCCATCTGCGATACCGCGAACTTGTAGTCCTCGACCTTGACCAGCGCGCTCACCGCGTCGACCACCCTGAAGTAGACGACCGCGTCCACGCGCACGGTGACGTTGTCGCGGGTGATGCCCTCCTGGGCGGGGACCGGCAGCGTGACGATCTGCATGTTGACCTTGTGCAGCCGGTCCGCGAACGGGATCACCAGATTGAATCCGGGCTGTCGTACGCCACCGGTGACCCGGCCGAGCCGGAACAGCACACCCTGTTCGTACTGCTTGACGACCCGCGCCCCCGCGGCCAGGTACAGCGCGCCGACGCACAGCGCCGCCACCACCGCGACCAGCAACTCCTGAACCATCACGACCCCCAGCCAGAGAGGTCCGGTATGTCTGATGCTGCAACGATATGCCCGGTGGGTCGTTCGGGGCCATGGGCCGCCGGGGAACAGGTCCGGGCCGGGATGCCGAGGGGCGTCGGCATCCCGGCCCGGGAGCGGCCGCCGGTTCAGACGGCCGTGACTCGGGTGGTCACGGCCGAGGCGGCCGTGACCTTCACCGGTTCGGTGTCGGCGTCGCTGTGCCGCTCGGCCCAGCTCTCCAGTGCGGTCCGGCAGGCGTGGTCGAGATGGTGCAGCCCGGACAGGTCCACCCGGATCGGGCGGTCCTGGGGCAGCGCCTCCAGACTGTCGAGGATCTTGGGCAGCCGCAGGAAGGTCGCGTTGCCCGACAGGTGGGCGTCGATCGGGCCCGCGCCCTTGTCGATGACCTCCAGCTTGATGTGCGAGGCCTCCCACGCGGTCTTGACGATGGACAGGGCCAGTCCGACGAGCACGCCCTCGAACATGCTGACCGCGACGATCGACACCGCGGTGACGACCAGGATCAGCGCCTCGCCCCGGTGCTCGCGCCAGAGCGCGGCCAGCGCCCGAACGGGGATGAGCTTGGCGCCCGAGTAGACCAGGATTCCGGCGAGTGCCGGGATCGGTATGTAGCCGAGGACTCCTGGCAGCAGCGCCGCGAACAGCAGCAGCCAGACGCCGTGCAGCACCCGGGACGCCTTCGTCCGGGCGCCCGCCTGCACATTGGCCGCGCTGCGCACGATCACCGCGGTCATCGGCAGCGCGCCGAGCAGTCCGCAGAGCGCGTTGCCCGCGCCCTGGGCGATCAGCTCCTGGTTGTACTTGGTGCGCGGACCGTTGTGCAGGCGGTCCACGGCCGCCGCGCTGAACAGCGACTCGGCGGACGCGATCAGTGTGAACGCGACGATCGTGCCGATCACGCCGAAGCCCGCCAGTTCGCCGAAGGCGCTCAGCGGCGGCGGCTGGACGGAGTCCAGCAGCCCGTGCACCTCGACGGTGGCGACCGGGAGGCTCAGCAGGAACGCGGCCAGGGTGGCGAGGCCGACGGCGGCCAGGGGGCCCGGAACCGTGCGCGCCTTCGCCGGGAGGTACTTCCACAGCACCAGGACCGCGACGGTGCCCGCACCGAGGGCGAGCGAGGCCAGCGCCTCCCCGTCCCCGAGGGCGTCCGCGAACGCCCCGGGCAGTCCGGCTATCTTTCCGGGCCCCGACTCGGGGGCCTTGGCGGCGAGCGCCGGATACAGCTGGCCGGCGATCAGGACCAGACCGATTCCGGCCAGCATGCCCTCGACCACCGAGACCGAGATGGCCCGGAAGTAGCGGCCCAGCCTCAGCGCACCCATGGCGATCTGGAGCACGCCGGTGACGAGCACGATCACGCCGAGCACCGGCAGCCCGAACTCCCGCACCGCCTCGAAGACGAGCACGGTCAGACCGGCGGCCGGCCCCGACACCTGAAGGCTGCTGCCCCGCAGCATCCCGGTGACGAGACCGCCCACGATGCCGGTGACCAGGCCGAGTTCGGCCGGCACACCGGAGGCGACGGCCACGCCCACGCACAGCGGGAGCGCGACCAGGAAGACGACGAGAGAGGCGGTGAAGTCCTGCTTTATGTGGGGGAACTTGGTCATCGCGACGCTCACAGGGTCTCGAACGCGTCGGTGGCGGCGCGGTGTTCGCGCACGGCACCGGTATGGACCTCGTAGTACCAGCCGCGCAGGGTCAGTTCGCCCCGCGCCAGCTTCCTGTCGATGAACGGGTAGGAGCGCAGCCGCAGCAGTTGGGCGAGCACGTGGTTCTGCACGCCCTCGGCGACGGCCGGGTCCTCCACCGCCCCGGTCGGGCGCGGCTCGGCACGGGCCAGCCAGTCCCGTACGGCGGGTACGGCGGTCAGGTCGTCGCCGCGCACCAGCGCGCCGACGGCGCCGCAGTGCGAGTGCCCGCAGACGACGATGTCGCCAACGCCCAGCACCTCCACGGCGTACTCGATGGTGGCCGCCTCGCTGGTGGGGTGCTCCGAGGCGTACGGGGGGACGATGTTGCCCGCGGTGCGCAGCTCGAAGAGCTCGCCCGGACGGGCGCCGGTGATCAGGGCCGGGACGACCCGGGAGTCGGAGCAGGTGATGAACAGCACCTGCGGGGACTGGCCTTCGGCGAGTTTGGCGAACTCCTCAGGGCGCTGTCCGAACGTACGGGCGTTGTCGATGAGGGGCTGCATGGCGTGTGGACTCCTCCTGGCGCGCCGGAGCGGCGCGTCGGGCTTGCACGACGGTTGTGGGGGTGACGAGCCGGGGCAGAACCCGTCGCTCAGCAGCGGAAGACCTGAAGCGCGGCAGGCGAGTGGGTTCTGGACGGTCTTGACGTGCGTTGATGCTCGGCCGCGGCGGCCACGGAGGCCGGTATCGCCTCGGTGTGCCGGGCGGTGGGCGGACGGTCGTCGGCCCAGCCGGCGGTGGCGGTGCGGTGGCGGTCGGCGGTCCGCGGCGGGCTGGTGGGCTCCCCGCAGAGGCCATGGGCGCGGAGGGTGTGCGACCCGTCGCGCACCAACTTCCCCGAGAGCGTCGGACCGGGCTGGGCCTTGGCCTCGGCGTGACTGAGTGTGTGCGCGGCTGCGAAGGTTGCCGCGGGCGCGAAGAACTGGACGGCGAGCAGGGCGGCGGCCAGGAGCGAGAACACGGTCCGGGCCGTCGTACCTCGGAACATGAGCCCCCCTTGCAGCAGTTCGCGCCTCTTGTGTGCACCAAGCACAGGTCAATGGTTGGTCAAGAAACACGTTAACCCTGCAAAGTCGTTTGCAGGGTTAACTCGGTGTTGCGAACCGAAGAGAGCGTGAAAAATGCCGGTGGGGTGGCTCGATCGGGCTCTTGACCCGGCGATCTTGATCGAATAGAGGGGCCTACTCGGCGGCGACGAGCCCCTTGGCGTCCCGGGCCAGGGCGGTGAGCCGGGATATCGCGCGGAAGTATTTCTTCCGGTAGCCGCCGTTCAGCATCTCCTCGCTGAACAGCCTGTCGAACGGCAGTCCGGAGGCCAGGACCGGGATCTCCCGGTCGTAGAGCCGGTCCGCGAGGACCACCAGCCGCAGCGCGGTCGACTGGTCGGGCACCGGCCGCACATCGGTGAGGCAGACCGCCGTCACGCCGTCGGTCAGCGCGCCGTACCGGCTGGGGTGCACCTTGGCCAGGTGGTCCAGGAGCTGCGGGAAGTCGTCGAGCGAGGCGCCCGGGGTGGCGTACGCCGCCTTGGTCACCAGTTCCTCGGAGAACGGCGCCGGTGCCTCGGGCAGGCCGCGGTGGCGGTAGTCCTCGCCGTCGATGCGCAGGGCGCGGAAGCGGGCTGACAGGCCCTGGATCTCGCGCAGGAAGTCGGCCGCCGCGAACCGGCCCTCGCCCAGCTTGCCCGGCAGCGTGTTGGAGGTGGCGGCGAGCGCGACACCGGCGTCGACCAGCCGGCCCAGCAGCGTAGACACCAGGACCGTGTCGCCGGGGTCGTCCAGTTCGAACTCGTCGATGCACAGCAGACGGTGGCCGGAGAGGGTCTGAACGGTCTGCTGGAAGCCGAGGGCGCCGACCAGGTTGGTCAGCTCCACGAAGGTGCCGAACGCCTTCAGCGCGGGCTCGGCCGGGGTGGCGTGCCAGAGCGAGGCGAGCAGGTGGGTCTTGCCGACGCCGTACCCGCCGTCGAGGTAGACCCCGCGGGGGCCGGCCGGGGTCTTCGGCGCCCTGGCCTTCCCGAAGCCGAGGAAACCGCGCCTGCCGCCGGCCGCCGCGTGCGCGCCGCCGAGACCGGCCGCGAAGCCTTCGAGGACCCGTACGGCCTCGGTCTGGCTCGGCTGGTTCGGGTCCGGCAGGTAGGTGGCGAAGCGGACCGAGTCGAAGCGGGGCGGCGGCACCATCTCCGCGACCAGCCGGTCCGCGGGGACGTGCGGCGAGCGGGCGCACAGCGACAGCGGGGCCGCGTCGGCTATGGGGCTGACCTCGGAAGCGGCGGGAGAAGACGACACGGTTGTCCATGGTAGTTGCCGTGCCACACTGCACGACATGCGACGCCTGTTCCCTGTGACCGAAGAGACAGCACCCGGCGCCTTCGGCGGTTCGGCCGAGGGGGAGGGGTTGGCGGGCAGGGCCGGTGTCTCCGGCGGGGCGGGCCGTGGGGATGAGGTCGGTGCCGCTGGTGGGGCAGGCCTTGGGACGGGGGCCGGTGCTGCCGGGCGGGCGGAGGCCGGGGCGGGTGGTTCCGGTTCTGTCGCGCGGGAGTGGGGTCTCGCCGAGCTGGCGGACGCCTATGGCTATCCCGTCGGGCGGGGAGTCTGGCTGCGGGCCAACATGGTGTCCACGCTCGACGGCGCCGGTCAGCACGACGGGCGTTCGCAGCCCATCTCCGGCGCGGCCGACATGCGGATCTTCGGCACGCTGCGGGCCCTCGCGGATGTGGTGGTCGTGGGAGCGGAAACGGTACGGCAGGAGGGGTACCGGCCGGCCCGCGCGCGTGCGGAGTTCGCCGGGCCCCGGGCGGCGGCGGGGCAGGGCCCGGCCCCCGCGGTCGCCGTCGTCACCGCGAGCCTGGACCTCGACTTCTCGCTCCCGCTGTTCACCTCGCCCCTCGTCCCCACGCTGATCCTCACCGGCGCGGCGGCCGCCCCCGACCGTGTCGCCGCCGCCGAGCGGGCCGGCGCCCGGGTGGTGGTCGCCGGTGACGGCGCGGGCGTCGACCCCGCCCGCGCGGTGAGCGCCCTCGTCGGCCTCGGGCACACCCGGCTGCTCACCGAGGGCGGACCCCGGCTGCTCGGGCAGTTCATCGCCGCCGATGTCCTCGACGAGCTGTGCCTCACGATGTCCCCGATGCTCACGGCAGGGAGCGCGCAGCGCATTTCCGGGGGCCCCGGTGTCACCGTACCCAGGCGTTTCGAACTAGTGTCCCTGCTGGAGGAGGCCGGATTCCTGTTCAGCCGCTATCAGCGGTCCTGAATTCGGCGGAATCTACCGTTCCGCTTAGCTTCCGGCGGGCACACTGAATCCGGCAGTACCCGTGCGTTCACGGGGCAGGATGGTTTCCGCAGGGCTGCTAGGCCCCAGGGAGGACAGAGGGCCCGAGCGGCCCTCTCAGGAGAAGAGGCGCCTGGTGTTCACAAGCGTTCTGATGATCGAGAAGGCCCTGACGTCTGCCGACGTGGAGTTCGTCACCACCTTGCACGGGGACGAGCAGGTTTCCTTCCATGTGTTGCTCCAGCCGCGCGGCGACCAGGCGGACCGCCTGCTGCGGGCCATCGACGACATCGCGCTCGGCGAACTGGACGAAGCCGCGCGCGAGCGGGAGACGCCCGAGGGGGACGAGGCGAAGGGGCCGGCCGAACAGGCGCTGGACGTGTCCCTGGCGGCCCTGCGGGCGGCGGGGAGCACGGCGGAGGGGCGGATGGTCGAGGACCACCCGCTGGACGCGCTGAAGACGGTGGTGGAAGAGGTCGGCGCGGACGAGGTGATCGTGCTGACCGATCCGCACTACGTGGAGGAGTTCTTCCACCGGGACTGGGCCTCCCGGGCGCGGCACAAGGTGGGGGTGCCGGTGCTGAAGCTGTTCTCGCACAGTAAGGCGTAGACGCCCTGCGTGGACGGGGCGGCCCGTGGGCGGGTGCGGGTGCGGGTGCGGGTGCGGGTGCTTGGTGGCTGGTCGCGCCCACGCGGCGGAGCCGCATATCAAACACGGCCCCGCGCCTCTGAAGGGGCGCTGATGCTCGTGCCCGTTGCACGGCACCCGGTGCCCGAGCGCATAGGCTAGGGCCGCTTTCGCACGTCACCGTCTCTGGGAGAAACACATGGCACCCGGCCTTCCTTCCGCCATGGAGCGACCGCACTTCATCGGCATCGGCGGCGCCGGGATGTCGGGGATCGCCAAGATCCTCGCCCAGCGCGGTGCCGAGGTGGCCGGGAGCGATGCCAAGGAGTCGGCCACCGCCGAGGCGCTGCGGGCGCTGGGCGCCACCGTGCACATCGGGCACGCGGCGGAGTACCTGGCCGACGACGCCAGCTGCGTCGTCGTGTCGTCGGCGATCCGCGAGGACAACCCCGAGCTGGCGCGCGCGGCCGAGCTGGGCATCCCCGTGGTGCACCGCTCGGACGCCCTCGCCGCCCTGATGGACGGCGCGCGGCCGATCGCCGTGGCGGGCACCCACGGCAAGACCACGACCACCTC
The DNA here is from genome assembly GCF_055580905.1 of Streptomyces sp. NPDC031497. NCBI lineage: Bacteria > Bacillati > Actinomycetota > Actinomycetes > Kitasatosporales > Streptomycetaceae > Streptomyces > Streptomyces sp. NPDC031497. Next base: position 508,888 of record NZ_JBVIKO010000001.1, on the reverse strand, counting down.
CATGCTGGCCGTCTCGCTGACCGCGCTGGGCCGCGAGCCGTCGTACGCCATCGGCGGCGACCTGGACGCCCCCGGTTCCAACGCCCTGCACGGCGCGGGCGAGATCTTCGTCGCCGAGGCGGATGAATCGGACCGCAGCTTCCACAAGTACGCGCCCGAGGTCGCCATCGTCCTGAACGTGGAGCTCGACCACCACGCCAACTACGCCTCGATGGACGAGATCTACGAGTCCTTCGAGACCTTCGCCGGCCGGATCGTGCCCGGCGGCACGCTGGTGATCAACGCCGATGAGGAAGGCGCGCGCGAGCTGACCCGGCGGCTGGCCGGGAAGGTGCGGACGGTCACCTACGGCGACGCCGCCGACGCCGACGTCCGGGTGCTGTCCGTCGTACCGCAGGGGCTGAAGAGCGAGGTCACCGTCGACCTGGACGGGACCGAGCTGACCTTCACGGTCTCCGTGCCCGGCCGGCACTACGCGCACAACGCCGTCGCCGCGCTCGCCGCGGGCGTGGCCCTCGGGGTCCCGGCCGCCGAGCTGGCGCCCGCGCTGGCCGCGTACACGGGCGTCAAGCGCCGCCTCCAGCTCAAGGGCGAGGCGGCCGGCGTCCAGGTGATCGACTCCTACGCCCACCACCCCACCGAGATGACCGCCGACCTGGAGGCCATGCGCGCCGCCGCCGGGGACGCCCGGATCCTGGTCGTCTTCCAGCCGCACCTGTTCTCCCGCACCCAGGAGCTGGGCAAGGAGATGGGCGACGCGCTGGCCCTCGCGGACGCGTCCGTGGTCCTGGACATCTACCCGGCCCGTGAGGACCCGGTTCCCGGTGTCACCAGCGAGCTGATCATCGAGGCGGCGCGGGCCGCGGGCGCCGACGTCACCGCCGTCCACGACAAGGACGAGGTCCCCGCCGTGGTCGCGGGAATGACGAAGCCCGGTGATCTGGTTCTCACCATGGGCGCGGGCGATGTGACCGACCTGGGCCCGAGGATCCTGGAACGCCTGGCGAAGTGAGGGGCTGAGAGTCATGTCGTACGACGTCGACAAGCCGGACGAGCAGTGGCGGTCGGAGCTGACGCCGGCCGAGTACGCCGTGCTGCGTCAGGCGGCGACCGAGCCGGCCTTCGTCGGTGAGTACACCGACACCAAGACCAAGGGCGTGTACTCCTGTCGCGCCTGCGGTGCGGAGCTGTTCACCTCCACCACGAAGTTCGAGTCGCACTGCGGGTGGCCGTCCTTCTACGACCCGAAGGACACCGACGCGGTCGAGCTGGTCGAGGACCGCACGCACGGGATGGTCCGCACCGAGGTGCGGTGTGCGCGGTGCGGTTCGCACCTCGGGCACGTCTTCGAGGGCGAGGGGTACGCGACCCCGACCGACCAGCGGTACTGCATCAACAGCATCTCGCTGCGGCTGACGCCGGACGAGGGCTGACACGAGCCTCGTTACGGACCCTGCGGGGGCCGGACGAGGCTGGCGCGTTGTACCAGGTCCGGGCCCGACTCGCCCCCGAGGGACCCCGCGCGGGGCTCCGGGTCGGTGGTCCGGTCTGTGCTCGGCGTCGCGGCGCACCGCGGTTGTCGCCGCGGTGCGCCGGGGGTGGGGGTGCGTGGGGGGCGGCCGGTCACGTGGGCTCGGCGACCCGGCTCCCGGAGGCGAGGACCACCAGGCCGCCGGTGACGGCGAGGGTCGTCAGGACGACGGCGAACACCGTGGCGCCGTTGGTCAGCCCGATCGCGTCGCTGAGGTAGCCGGCCGAGACCGGCAGCAGGCCCGCCGGGACGTAACCGCCCACGTTGAGCGCCGCGTTGGCCTCGGCGAGCCGCTGCGCCGGGACGCTGTGGTTGAGCAGCGAGAGCCCGCCGAGCTGTCCCATGCCCTGGCCGGCACCGGCCAGCAGCGCGGCGGCGATCAGCGCGGGGACCGACGAGGTGTGCACGGCGGTGGCGAGCGCGATCATGCTGAGCGTGGTGCTGACGGCACCGGCGGTCAGGATGGTGCGCAGGGGCAGCTTCCGCACGGCGAACTGCACCCCGGTGGCGGCCAGGAACATCGCGAACGCCATGGCCCCGGCGACGATCCGGCTGGTGGTGCCGAGCAGGCCGGACAGCAGCGAGGGACCGAGCGAGAGCACGAAGGACGTCGCGGTGATGCCGGGTGCGAACACCGCGATGCCGAGGGTGAGTTGCAGGCCGTTGCCGTGCGGGACGCCGGGTACCCGGAGCCACGCGCCCCTGGCGGGTGCGGCGGGGCGGCGCACCGGCATGCGCAGCACGGCGAGGATCGCGGTGGCGAGCAGCACCGCCTCCACCGCGAAGACGGTGACGGTGGGACCGGGCACGGTCTCGGACAGGACGCCCGCGAGGAGCGGCCCGAGTCCGGCCCCGAAGACCATCGCGCAGGAGGCGAGCAGGGCCGCGAGCCGCTTGCGGTGCCCGCCGGCCACGTCCGTCACGGCGGCCATGCCCGCGGAGACCACCGCGCCGACGGCGATACCGGTGAACAGCCGGGCCACGATCAGCGCGGCCACGCCGGCCGCGGTCGCGAAGATGACACAGGCGGCGAGCGCCAGCCCCAGGGCGGGCAGCAGGACCGCCTTGCGGCCGAGCCGGTCGGAGACCACGCCGCAGACGAGCAGCGACCCGAGCAGGCCGACGATGTAGAAGGCGAAGATCACGGTGAGGGTCCCCTTGGAGAACCCGATCTCACGCTGCCACATCACGTACAGCGGCGTCGCCGCGTTGGACAGGACGAAGACCGCCGTCACCGGCCAGGCGGCCAGCCATACCCACCAGATGGGAGCGGGCGAGGCGCCCGGCCCCGAGGGCTCGCCGGCCGCGGCCTCCCGCTCACCCGCCCCCTGTGCGGGCGCGGTTGGACTCTCCGGCATGACAGGTACCCCCTGCTGGTTCAGTACGAGTTTTCTCGAACATAGCATGCAGTACGATTGGAGTCGTACATAGGATTCGGGGGGATGAGGAGTCGCCCATGCCTTCCACGGCGCGTCCGGCGTCCGTACGGGTGCCGGACTTCAAGGTGCTGCCGCTCCCCGCGGACCTGCCCGAACCGCTGCCCGAGCCGGCGGTGGCGGACCTGCGCCTGGAGACGGTGCTGGGGGCGCTGAGCGATCCGCTGCGGCTACGGATCGTGCAGAAGCTGCTGCTGGACTCGGAGCAGTACGACCACACCTGCGGGTGGTTCGGGTTCGACCGCCCCAAGTCCTCGCTGACCCACCACTTCAAGGCCCTGCGCGAGGCCGGTGTCACCCGGCAGCGCCAGTACGGCCTGGAGCGGCGCAGCCATGTCCGCGTCGACGACCTGAACGCGCGCTTCCCCGGCCTGCTGGACCTGGTCGCGGCCTGGACGCCCGGCGAGGGCTGACGCCCCTTCCCGCCGTTCGGGCGTAACCGGTGTGCCGGACCACCGGGCCCGTCCGATGCCCGCAGGCCCGCACACCCGAGCCGTCCACGGCCCGGGGAGCCCGCGCGCCGGATCCGTCCGTGGCCCGCTCGCACACCGGATCCGAACTCCCCGGACGCGAGCGCGCACCGCCACCGACGGCGGGGCGGCCGGAGCTTCGGCCGCCCCGCCGCACCGCTTCGGCAGGCCGTGCGGCGCGGGTGGCTGGTGCCCCCTGGGGCGCTGTTTGAGATTCTGTGAGGGTGTTGGGTGTCGCGCGATGGTTCCAGTCCCGCAGGGGACCCGCGTCCGCCGACGGCCCCGGGGCAGTGGACGGGCCCATCGCGGGCGCCGACCCCGCCGCGCCCTTCAGGATGCTGCGGGCGGCCGCGGCCGGCATCGGCACCACCCTCGACGAGTCCACGACCTGCACGGAACTGTCCCGGGCGGCGGTACGGCTGACCGGCGGCGGGGCTGCCGTGATGCGGCGGGTCGGCGAGACCGTCTCCGGCTACGAGTCGATCACCGGCGACGCCGACATGCTGCCCGACGCCCGCTGGGCCACCGCGGTGGCCCGGGACGCGGGCTCCCCGGCCGCCGACCACTGGACGGACCCCTGGCTGGCCCGCCCGGCCGGCAGCCGCACCCGTCCGGCCGTGTGCGTGCCCCTGACCAGCGGCTCCGACCAGTACGGCGTACTGGTCTGCGCCCGCGAGGGGATGGCCTTCGTCCGTGCGGAGGCCGAACTGCTCGCCCTCCTCGCCGAACGCGCCGCCTCCCACATCCGGCACGCCCGCGAGTACGAGCACGTCAACCGCACCGCCGGTGACCTGCAACGCGCCCTGCTGTCCGAGCCCGGCCGGCCGCATCCCAACCTGGACGTGTCGATCCGCTACCTCCCGGCCGGCGGCCGGGTGCTGGTCGGCGGCGACTGGTGCGAGACGGTACGGCTGCACTTCGGCCGCACCCTGCTCGTCGTCGGCGACGTGATGGGCCACGGCCTGGAAGCCGCCGTCGACATGAACGCCTACCGGTCCTCGCTCCGCTACATCGCCTCCTCCGAGCTGCCCCCGCACCGGGTGCTGCGCCAGATGGACGCCATCGCCGCCCACGAGGCGGACCGCAGACCCGCCACCTGTCTGCTGGTGCGCGTCGACCCGAGCCGCCGTCAGGTCACCCTGTCCAGCGCCGGCCACCTTCCGCCCGCCATGATCACCGGGGAGGGCCGGACCTCCCTGCTGCCGGTCCCCGTGGGCCCGCCGCTGGGCACCGGCTTCGGGGGCTATGAATCGGCCACCCACCAGTTCGACCCCGACCACGCCCTCGTCCTCTTCACGGACGGACTGGTGGAACACCGTGGCGAGGACATCGACCGCTCCCTGAACCGCCTCGCGGAACTGCACTTCACCCCGGCCGTCGGCGTGGACGCCCTGCTGGAGTCCATCCTCACCCGCCTCGACGCCCGCAACGCCGAGGACGACGTCGCGGTCATGGCGGCCCGCCCGCATCCCCGCAAGGGCGGCTTCACGTCCGTACCGGAGGAGGAGGAAGAGCGGCCGGCGGGCCTGTGACGGTGAGCCCGGAGACACCGCAGGACCGCGCCGCGGCACGTACCGCCCGGGATCCCGTTGCCGACGCCGGACGGGGAGGCCGAGCCGACGCGGGGCCCCGGCGTCGGCTGCCCGCCCGCCGCCGCTGCCCCGCTCCGGGCCGCCGTGGGCTACCTGGGCAACGTCAGCGTGAACACGGTCGTGCCGTCCGGGCCGTCGCCCAGCCCGATGGTGCCGCCGTGTGCCTCCACCAGGGCCCGGGCCACCGACAGGCCGAGGCCGCTGCCGCCGCGGTCGCGGCTGCGGGCCTTGTCGACGCGGTAGAACCGGTCGAAGACCCGGGCCCGGTCGGCGGCCGGAATGCCGGGGCCACGGTCGGTGACGCTCACCGACGCCGAGCCCGGGGCCGTCGCGACCGCCACCGACACCGGCGTGCCGGTGGGCGTGTGGACGGCCGCGTTGGTGAGGAGGTTGTCCAGCACCTGGCGGATACGGACCGGATCCAGGCGGAGCGGCACCGGGCCCGGACCGACGGTCACCGTCAGCGGATGGTCGGCGTGCGCCGCCCGGAAGGCATCCGCGGCCTCCCGCACCAGCTCCGCCAGGTCGGCGTCCTCCAGCCGCAGCGGTGTCTCCACCTCGGCCGCGTCCAGGCGGGCCAGGAGCAGCAGGTCGTCGAGGAGGATGCCCATCCGGGCCGCCTCGGCGCGCAGCCGGGCCAGGTGCTTGTCGCGTTCGTCGGGGGCGTTGGCGGCGGCGTACTGGAAGAGGTCGGCGTAGCCGCGCACCGACATCAGCGGGGTGCGCAGCTCGTGCGAGGCGTCCGCGACGAAGCGGCGCAGCCGCTGCTCGGCCTCCGCGCGGACGGCGAGGGAGTGGTCGATGTGTTCGAGCATCGTGTTGAACGCGGTGCGCAGCTCCTCGACCTCGGGGCCGCCGCCCCGTTTGGCCGCGCGCAGTGGCAGCCGCGCCGCCGACTCCGTCAGATTGTGCGAGGCGATGCCATGGGCGGTGTGCGCCATGTCGCTCAGCGGTTCCAGGCCGTGCCGCAGCAGCCGCCGGCCGAACACCACAAGGGCCAGCAGCGCGAGACCGAACGCGACCACCTGGACCGTGACCAACTGCCGGACCGTGTCGTCCATGCTGCCCATCGGCGCGCCGCTGACCAGCACCACCCCCGGCTCCACCTCGCAGCCGCGCAGCCGGTACTGGCCCTCGCCGGTCAGGTCTTTGGTCCGCAGCACCTCCGTGCCCGCGGCGATCTGCGCCTTCGCCACCGAAGTGAGGTCGCCGATGTCCTCGGGCAGGTCACTGGTCTCCTCGGGCTTGCGCAGCACCGGGGTGCCGTGCGAGACGTCGTACACGGCGTAGTACCAGTGGTAGTACTTCTTGCCCTGGAGGGTGCCGTGCTGCGCGATGCTCTTGGACTGGGCCACCTGGGCCAGCCCCAGCTGATCGTCCAGCTGGGCCGACAGGTAGTCCCGCATGTACATGGTCAGGGCCGAGCCGACGACCGCGAACACCACCAGTGCCAGCGCCCCCAGCCCCAGTGCCAGCCGGGTGCCCAGGCGCATGCTCCGGTACGAGCGCCACAGCCGCCGGATCACTCGGCCGCCTGCTGCCGGACCACGTACCCGAAACCGCGCACGGTGTGGATCAGCGGTTCTCCGCCTGCCTCGTCCAGCTTGCGGCGCAGCCGGCTGACCACCAGCTCCACCACGTTCGAGCGGCCGCCGAAGCCGTACTCCCAGACATGGTCCAGGATCTGCGCCTTGGTGAGCACGGTCGGTGACTTGCGCATCAGATAGCGCAGCACCTCGAACTCGGTCGGGGTCAGCGAGAACAGCCGCTCGCCGCGCCGGACCTCACGGGTGTCCTCGTCCATCGTCAGGTCGGCGACCTGGAGGACCGAGCGCTGGAAGCCGGGCCCCGCGCTGCGCCGCAGCACCGTGCGCAGCCTGGCCATCAGCTCCTCCACCGCGAACGGCTTGACCAGGTAGTCGTCCCCGCCCCGGGTCAGGCCCGCGACCCGGTCGGCGACCCCGTCGCGGGCCGTGAGGAACACCACCGGCACCATCGTCCCGGAGCGCCGCAGCCGGTCCAGCACACCGAAGCCGTCCACGTCCGGAAGCATCAGGTCGAGCACGACGATGTCCGGCCGGAAGTCGGCGGCCCGGGCCAGCGCGTCCTCACCGGAGTACGCGGTGACCGCCTCCCAGCCCTCGTACCGTGCGACCGTCGCGACCAGGTCGGCGATCGGCGGGTCGTCGTCCACGACGAGGAGTCGTACTTTTTCCACCCGCTCATACTGCGCCACACGGCGGTGGGCGCCAGACCCGCGCCCACACAGAGAACACATCGATAACCAGTTGAAAGCAGCCCGACAGGAAAACGACAGCGATCACGGGTGAAGCTCGACTCCCAGGATCCGATCAAGGAGCTGCCGACCCGTGACGACCGTCCAATCGCCCCCTGCGCCCCCCACGGCGATACGCCCCAGGGTGGTGGCCCGCACGGGCCTGTACGCCGTGCTCGCCGTGAACGCGGCCGTGGTCGCCTACTTCTTCGCCCAGGCGGGCTTCGCCTCCAACGCCCTGATCGTCATCGGCCGCTTCCTCGGCCTGTACGGCGCCCTCGTCATGGCCTTCCAGCTGGTGCTGGTGGCCCGGCTGCCCTGGCTGGACCGCCGGATCGGCATGGACCGGCTGACCTCCTGGCACCGCTGGACCGGCTTCGCCCTGCTGTGGACGCTGCTCGGGCACGCCGTCTTCATCAGCTTCGGCTACGCCGACGGCGCCGGCGTCGGTCCGGTCGGCGAGATCGTCGACCTCGCCGAGACGACCGAGGGCGTGCTCCGCGCCGTCGTCGCCCTCGGCATCATCCTCGTGGTCGGCGCCGTCTCGGCCCGCTACGCCCGCCGCCGGCTCGCCTACGAGACCTGGCACTTCGTCCACCTTTACACGTACGTGGCCGTGGTGCTCGCCTTCACCCACCAGGTCGCGGTCGGTACGACGTTCACCGCGTCGTCCGCCGCGACGGCGTACTGGTACGCGGTGTGGGGCGTCGCGCTCGGCTCGGTGGCCCTGGGCCGGCTGGTCCTGCCGCTGTGGCGCAACCACCGCCACCAGTTCCGGGTCTCCGCCGTCGTCCCCGAGTCGGACAACGTGGTCTCGGTCCATGTCACCGGCCGTGACCTCGACAAACTGGGCGCGCGGGCCGGCCAGTTCTTCCTGTGGCGGTTCCTGACGAAGGACCGCTGGTGGCAGGCGAACCCCTTCTCCCTCTCCGCCGCCCCCGACGGCCGCACCCTGCGCCTGACCGCCAAGGCCGCCGGTGACGGCAGCGCCGCCCTGCGCCACCTGAAGGTCGGCACCCGGGTCTTCGCCGAGGGCCCCTACGGCGCCTTCACCACCCTGCACCGCCGGAAGACCGAGTCCCTGCTGATCGCGGGCGGTGTCGGCGTCACCCCCATCCGCGCCCTCCTGGAGGACATCGAGGGCCACGCGGTCGTCATCTACCGCGTCGCCGCCGACCGGGACGCCGTCCTCTACGACGAACTGCGCGACCTCGCCGTCGCCAAGGGCGCCGAACTGCACCTGGTCACCGGCCCGCCGGTCCCCGACAAGCTGGCCGCGCGCGAGCTGATCCAGCTGGTGCCGGACATCGCCGACCGGGACGTCTTCCTGTGCGGCCCGCCGCCGATGATGAACGCGGTGCTGCGCAGCCTGGGAGACCTGGGCGTGCCCAAGCCGCAGATCCACTTCGAGCGTTTCAGCCTGGCGGGATGAGAGAGACATCGTGAAGCGAGCCATACCTGTCGTCGCCCTGAGCATCGCGGGCCTGATCCCCGTCTGGCGCTACGAGCCGTCCGTCGGCGGTACGACGACCACCACCGCCGAGCAGCCCGTCACGACCCCGTCCACCTCCGCGACCGGCGCTTCGGGCACGGTCGTCAAGGGCACCACCGTCAACACCGAGAAGGGTCCCGTGGAGGTCCAGGTGACCTTCGACGGCGACAGGATCACCGCGGTGAGCATGCTCCAGCAGCCCGACCATCCGCAGACGACCGCGGCCGTCCCGGTGCTGATCTCGGAAACGCTGAAGGCGCAGAGCGCGGACATCGACACCGTGTCGGGCGCGACGATCACCAGTGACGGCTACCGGGAGTCCCTCCAGGCCGCGATCGACGCGAAGGGCTGACCGTGCGCCGAGTCGAACACGTCATGGGCTTCCCGGTCTCCCTGCGGATCGACGACCAGGACGTCCCGGAGAGCGCGGCGGACGCCGTCTTCGCCTGGCTGCGCGAAGCCGACGAGCGGTTCAGCCCGTTCAAGCCGGACAGCGAGGTCTCCCGGCTCGACCGGGGCGAACTCTCCGAGACCGAGGTGAGCGCGGACCTCGCCGAGGTGCTCGCGCTGTGCGAGGAGTACCGGCTGGCGACCGGCGGCGCGTTCGACGTACGGCTGCCGGGGCGGGGCCTCGACCCGTGCGCGGTGGTCAAGGGCTGGTCGGTGCAGCGGGCGGCGGACCTGCTGTCGGCGGCCGGGGCGCGGCGGTTCGTGCTGAACGCCGGTGGAGACGTGGTCGCCTCCGGCGGGCCCTGGCGGGTGGGCGTACGGCACCCCGAGCACGCCGACCGGCTGTGCACGGTCCTCGAACTCACCGACGGGGCGGTCGCCACCTCCGCCCGCTACGAGCGCGGCGACCACATCCTCGACGGGCGTACGGGACGTCCGGCGACCGGGCTGCTCAGCGTCACCGTCGTCGCCCCGACCCTGACGGAGGCCGACTCCGTGGCGACCGCCGCCTTCGCGATGGGGGCCGAGGGCACCGCGTGGGCGGCGGGGCGGCCGGGCTGCGAGGTGTTCGTGGTGGACACCGAGCACGCTGTGCTGCGTACTGCGGGGTTGCCCGTCGCGGATACGGGGCGGTCGGCCGCGTAGCCGTCGCCGGTCCCCGACCGATCGGCCGCCCAAGTCGTACGGAACGGTCGCGGCCCTGTGTCACGGCTGGCTACTCTGCTACAAGGCTGGAAAACGCGCGGCAGCGCTTTGTGGTTCGGGGGGACACAGATGGCCGAGATCCGGGTCGAGACGGTTGCTCTGGACGCCAGCGGGAGCCGACAGATAGCCAGTCGCACACGGACCAGCGCGCCCCTGGCCGACCGGGCGGCCGAGCTGGAGCAGGCCATCGTGCAGGCCTCGGCCATCGCCCAGGACTCGCTCTCCCGGGTCCCGCGCCAGCATGGCTGGCAGGTGTCCAGCATGGAGGTGACCTTCGGGCTGACGCTCGCCGCGGAAGCCGGGGTAATCCTGTCCAAGGCGTCGGCGGAGGCGTCCTTCGAGGTCAGCCTCACCGTCGAGCGGGTCGCGGAGACGTCGTGACCGTCACGGGCTACTGGGTGGAGCTCCATGGGTCCCAGCAGCGGCTCGGCGGCGGCTTCCTGCTGACGCGCCGTTACGTGCTCACCGCACTGCACTGCCTGCGCGGCTTCACCGCGCCGGACGAGCGCGTGGAGATCGTTCTGGCGGACGGCAGCCGCCTCGCCGGGCAGGTGTGCCAGCGCGATCAGGCCGCCGACCTCGCTCTCATCATGGTTCTCGGTTCGAACGGGGTGAAGGTTCCCATCCCCCGTTCCGGGACCGCCCGCAGCGGAGACGCCTGGCACGGGCCGTACCGCCCCGCGCGGACGGAGATGCACCTTCGCGGCCATGTGGACAACGGCGCGATGGACTACGAGCTGGAGAGCGGGGCGTCGATTCAGGCCCTGCAGCTGACGGCATACCAGTACTCCGGCGACTACTCCGGATACTCCGGCGGTCCGGTGGTCAAGGGAGCACCGGACGATCTCGCTCCGGTGGTCGTCGGCATCCTCCTGGAGCAGGCACCGGACCGGATCGCCCCGGGCCGCGCGGCCAACGTGCTCTTCGCCGCCACCATCGGGGAAGCCATGCGGCGTTTCGACCACTTCGACGTCGAGCACCTGATGGACGTCCTGCACCCGGCCAGTTCGCCCTCCCGCGACAACGGGGAAGCCAAGGACGCCAAGGACAGGACCATACAGGCGGCGATGACCTCGACGGAGTTGTTGCTCAAGCAGATCGCCCAGTGGGCGGAGGACCGACTGCTCGACCCCTCACAGGTCGCGGAGTTGAAGTTCCAGGCCGTCAAGACCCTTGTGGAACACCAGTGGGGCGGTGACACGGCATGACCGACCCCTGGCAGGAGGCCATCACCTGCGCCCAGGGCGCCTTGCGCGGAAACACCGCGGATCGGCAGCGCATCGAGGCCGCCACGGCCGCACTGCGCGGTGACACGCAGTTGCTGGACCGCCCTGGGATCGGCAAGGAGGCCGCCCACCTCGCGGCCCTGCTCGAAGCACTCGGCCTGGCCGACGAAGCCCGCGCGCTGCTGGAACATGTGGCGTCCCGCCTGATGTTCGATCCGCAAGCCCTGTCCGTGCCCATGGAGGTCCGGAACGAACTGGCGGTTGCGCTGGCTGACCGCGGCGACCTCATGGCAGCGGTGACCGTTCTGTCCACAGCCGTCATCATGGACGCACATGACCGGGACGGCCGTACGCCGGACGGCGTGGAGGCCCTGACCCTGGCGAATCTGGCGGCCCTCCGACTGCGCCTCGGCGATCTCGCGGGAGCCCGGGACACGGCCCGGCAGCTCCTCCTGGGTACCCCCGCTTCCCCCGGTGCCTCGATCGATCAGCTGGAGATCCGGCTGTTGATGGAAGCGGTACTGGCCGAGGTGGCCCGCCGAGAGGGGGACGACGCCTCGGCGGACGAGCTGGTGCACGCGTTGGCCCGCACGGCCCGCCAGGTGATGGGCCATCGAGGTCGTGATCACCCCGCCTCGCTGTCCGCCTTGGTCACCCTGGCGCGCGCCGAGTTCGCCTCGGCGCTCGCGGCAGGCGATCGGGTGCGGATGGAGAAGGCGGCCGACGTGCTCGACATCGCGGCGCAAAAGGCCTCCGCGACGCTGGGCCCGCAGCATCCCCTGTCCCAGTCGGCGTTGTTCAACCTCGCCATGGCCGAACTCGACGCCCCTGATGTGACAGGAGGCCAACGGCACGTCGAAGAAGCCCAGGCCCTGATCCAGGCGAGGCAGCGGCTCATCGTTCCGTCGCAGAGGCCCGCGCCCGCTGCGTCCGAGCAGGGTTCGGTGGCTTTCCTGCGGACGCCCCTGCGCCTCCCGGATTCGGCGCGACGCCTGAGGAAACTGCCGGCCGGGGTACGGCTCCACTTCCGCACCGACCTCGAGGAGGTCGCCTCGGCGATGCGCAGGGCCCAGGCCGATGCCGAGAGGTTCGCCGACGTGCTGGCCGGCACCGTTGTTCCGGACCGTCCGGTTCCCCGCGTCGTCACCCGTGAGCTCATCCGCGAACTCGTCCAGGACCTGGCCCGTGACCGCGCGGTCACCCTCGATCCCGGCCTGGTGCGCGATCAGGGGCTCGTTCCTGTTCTGAACCACGGTCGCTCCCTCGGACGTGCGCTGTCCCACGTCCGTAATCTCTCGCTCGATCTGGTCGGCAAGGTCCTTGACGCGGTGGCCGTCGACCTCGACCGGATCCGCGCCCGCGTCCTCGATCTGTCCGCCGATCTGATGCGCTCGCTCGACCGCGATCTCGCCCTCGAACTCGCTCGCACCCTCGACACGGACATCGCGGCCGACCTGGTGCGCGTCTTCGACAGTGTTCTCGACCTCGATCAGGTCCTCGACCGGGTACAGGACCTCGACTTCGACGGTGTTCTGGACCGCATCCGAGTCCGTTGCCTCGACCTCGCCCAGGCCCTCGCCGACGCACAGCGGGAATTCGTGGAACTGGCGGAGAATTTCGAAGGCGCGGACCTCGGGTGGGCCGACAACCTTGATACGGCAAGGCTGGGCGGGCTTCGCTGGAACGAACAGACCCGCTGGCCGTCGAGGCTGGCCGAGCGGATCCGGCGTTCCTCCCACGAGGCGTCACCGGGGGTGTTCGTCGTCGACCTCGCGTGGTCCGGCGAAGCGGCCGGCAGAGCGGGCATGTAGGAAGGGCGGGCTGCCGGTGGCAGCCCGCCCATGGTCCGTACGGCAGGGTCAGCCGACGTCGGACGCGTCCAGGCGGTACAGGCCGCTGTACGCGCTCACGGCCGTGCCGTGCTTCTTCACCCAGGTCGCGATCTCCGAGTTCGTGCCCTGGCCGCCCTCGCTGCTGACGACGATGTAGTGCAGCTTGCCCGCCTTCACCAGGCTCTTGAGCTTGGCGAGGGTCATCGCGTTGTCGCTGCCGGACCAGCCGCCCATGGAGATGACGGGCTGACCGGACTCCAGGATGACCGAGGAGGCCGTCTGGTCGGTGGCCACCGCGACCAGCCAGGTGGCGCCGTCCTGGTGCTTCTTCAGGTACGTGATCATCGCGGAGCTGACCTGGGTGTCGCCGCCCATGCCTCCGGCGGTCCGACCGGACTGCGACTGGCTGCTGGAGCTGGAGCTGGAGCTGGAGCCGGAGTCGGTGCCCGTGCTTCCCGTGCCGGTCGGCGGCTGCCCCATGGACTGCCCGCCGGAGCCGCCGGAACCGCTCGGGGCGGTGCCGCTCCTGGTCCCGCTCGGTGCGCTGCCGCTCGGTCGCTTGCCACCGCCGCCGCCCATACCGCCCCCGGTGCTGGGGCCGGCCGTCGGGTTGGTGCCGTTGGTGCTCGCGGTCGTGGCAGCCGAGACGGAGTAGGCGGCCGGGCCGGCCAGCAGGGCGACGATCGCCGCCACCGCCGCGAAGCCCATCAGCCTCCGCCGTTGCGTGAACCGGCCGACCAGCAGCCCGGCCACCGCCAGCGCACCGCCCAGCGCGACCACCACCTCGGCGACCGTGTACACCGTGCCGGAGCCCGAGACCCGCTGGAGCAGGACGACCGCCCACACCGTGCTGAGGCCGACGGCCGCCGGGAGCACCCAGCCCCACTTGGCCGCCGAACCGTCGCGGAAGGCCTGGTACAGCATGACCCCGCCGGCGCCGGCCACGGCCGCGACGCCGGGGGCCATCGCGGTGACGTAGTACGGGTGGAAGGTGCCCTCGGCGAGGGAGAAGGTCAGGAAGTGCAGGACGAACCAGCCGCCCCACAGCATGAGGGCCGCCCGCCTGGCGTCGGTGCGCGGCGCCCGGCCGCGCAGCACCAGGCCGCCGACGAGGGCGATCGCGGCGAACGGGATCAGCCACGAGATCTGACCGCCCATGATGTCGTTGAACATCCGGTACAGGCCCGAACTGCCACCGAAGCTCGCGCTGTTGCCCTGCGAGCCCACCGAGGAACTCGCCCCGAAGATCCGGCCGAAGCCGTTGTAGCCGATGACCAGGTCCCACACCGTGTTGTCGGTGGAACCGCCGATGTAGGGCCGCGAGGAGGCCGGGATCAGGTCGACGATCACCATCCACCAGGCGCTGCTGACGACCAACGCGACCGTGGCGACCGCGAGATTGCGGACGCGTCGGCCCAACGACGCGTTCGCTGCCCACAGGTAGACCAGGAAGAACGCCGGCAGCACGACGTACGCCTGCATCATCTTGGTGTTGAACGCGAAGCCGATCGCGACCGCCGACCAGACCAGGGGCAGCAGCCTGCCCGTCCGCACGGCCTTCAGCAGCGCGGCCGCGCCGAGCAGCATCAGGAAGACCAGGACGGGGTCGGGGTTGGTGTCGCGGTTGATGGCGACGGTGATCGGCGTGAGGGTCAGGACGAGGGCGGCGATCGTGGCCGCCACGACCCCGAAGTCCCGCTTCACCAGCCGGTACAGCAGCGCCACCGAGCCGACGCCGACGGCGACCATCGGCAGCAGCAACTGCCAGGTGCCGTACCCGAGGACACGGGCGGACAGGCCCATCACCCACAGGGCGAAGGGTGGTTTGTCGACGGTGATGAAACTCCCGGCGTCCAGGGCGCCGAAGAAGAACGCCTTCCAGCTCTTGGTGCCGGAGTAGACCGCCGCGTCGTAGAAGGTGTTGCCGGTGACGGAGGTGAGGTTCCAGGCGTACAGGGCGGTGGCCAGGAGCAGGATTGCCCACAGGGCCGGGCGGGCCCAGCGCGGGTCCTCGGGCGCGCCCATGAACAGCCTTCTGGCGCGGGAGACGGGCGGGGCGGCGGACCGGTGCCGGCCGTCCTGGACCGGGGCGGGCGGCGGGGCGAGGGTCGTCATGACGCGTACTCCATGGGCTCGGCGGCGCTGGCTGCCCCGGTGGGCAGGGCCGTGACGTTCTGGGGGACGGTGGTGCGGCGGGGTACGGCGTGGACGCGGGTGCGGCCGGTGACGGTGGCCCGGAGCATGCGGGCCATGCCCAAGAGGTCGTCGACGGCGGTGCGGACGATGTCGACCCGGCTGTCGGGGTCGTCGACCCAGTCGACCGGGACCTCGTGCACGCGCAGCCCGTTGCGCTGGGCGAGCACGAGGAGTTCGGTGTCGAAGAACCAGGCGGTGTCCTCGATGTGCGGGGCGAGCGCCCGGAACACCTCGGTGCGCACGGCCTTGAAGCCGCACTGCGCGTCGGAGAAGCGCGCGCCGAGGCCCGCCTTCAGCAGCAGGTTGTAGGAGCGCGAGATGAACTCCCGCTTCGGGCCGCGCACCACCGCCGACTGCCGGTGCAGCCGGCTGCCGACGGCGAGGTCGCTGTGCCCGGAGAGGAGCGGGGCGACGAGGGGCAGGAAGCCGTCGAGTCCCGTCGACAGGTCGACGTCCATATAGGCGACGACGTCGGCGGTGGACCCGCTCCACACGTGCTTCAGGGCACGGCCCCGGCCCTTGAGTTCCAGCCGCCGTGCGTGGACGTGCGGCAGGCGCAGGGTCAGGTCGGTCGCCACCGCCCAGGTGGCGTCCGTGCTCGCGTTGTCCGCGATCGTGATGCGGAACGGGAACGGGAAGGAGTCCTCGAGGTATGCGTGGAGACGGCCGATGCTGCCGGCGAGGACATGAGCCTCGTTGTACACCGGCACCACGATCTCGACCGACCGGCGCCGGACGCCTCCCGCGTTCGTTTCGTTCATGACCATGACGATCGAGGCGCTGTCTGGGGCGGCCGTGAGGCTTCACTGAGCGAGGAATGAGAATCAGGGAACTCACAGACTGCGCACAGCGGACGCCGGTCGGGCGCCCAGGAAGCGGCCCCGTGCGGGGCGGCAGGTCACAGACTGAAGACGACCAGTCAGCCGCCAAAGTGCTGAAACACTTGCGGTCTAGACTCTCCCCGCAACGGCCTGCACCACGGCGACCGTGGTCGAAACTGGGCAGTCTCAGCCAAACCCGAAGGGCATTCGGCGTTTTGATACGGATAGATTCAGTCACCAAGCGGTACCCGGACGGTACGGTCGCCGTCGACCGACTCTCCCTGGAGATACCGGATCGCTCGATCACCGTCTTCGTCGGCCCCTCGGGCTGCGGCAAGACGACGACCCTGCGGATGATCAACCGGATGGTGGAGCCCAGCGAGGGCCGTATCCTCCTCGACGGCGCCGACATCCAGGCGCAGCCGGTCAACACCCTGCGCCGGTCGATGGGTTACGTCATCCAGAACGCCGGTCTCTTCCAGCACCGCACGATCATCGACAACATCGCCACGGTGCCCCGGCTGCTCGGCTGGAGCAAGCAGAAGGCGCGCGTCCGCGCGGCCGAGCTGATGGACCGGGTGGGCCTGGACCCGGCCCTCGCCAAGCGCTACCCGTACCAGCTCTCCGGCGGCCAGCAGCAGCGCGTCGGCGTGGCCCGGGCGCTCGCCGCCGACCCGCCCGTGCTGCTGATGGACGAGCCGTTCTCCGCCGTGGACCCCGTGGTCCGCAAGGGCCTCCAGGACGAACTCCTGCGCATCCAGGACGAGTTGGGCAAGACCATCGTCTTCGTCACCCATGACATCGACGAGGCGATCAAAATCGGCACGATGGTCGCAGTGATGCGCACCGGCGGCCACCTCGCCCAGTTCGCCCCGCCCGCCGAACTGCTCACCGACCCCGCCGACGCCTTCGTCGAGGACTTCCTCGGCGCCGACCGGGGTATCCGCCGGCTGTCCTTCTTCCCCTCGGCGGACCTCGCGCTGCAGACCGCCCCGATCGTCCCGGTCGACGCCGACGCCACCAAGCTCGGCGCCCGCACCGCGACGGACGCCCCCTATCTCCTCGTGACGGACCTGGACGGCAGGCCGCTCGGCTGGGGCGAGCCGCGTGAGCTGACCGCCGGCTCGATCGACCCGGAGCGGCTGCTTCCGTACGGACGGCCGTTCGTGCCCGGCAGGGACTCGCTGCGCGCCGCCCTCGACGGCTCCGTGCTCTCGCCGACCGGCTGGGCGGTGGCCGTGGACGGCGAGGGCCGCGCGGTCGGCGTCGTCTCCCAGCAGGTCATCGGCGCCGCGATCCGCACCGCCCACGCCGAGGGCCGCGACCACACGAAGGTCGGGGGATGAGCGGCTTCTTCGACATCCCCAGCGACCTCCAGAACACCTACTTCGGGCTGATCGGCCTCCATCTGCGCGAGGCCCTCATCCCGGTGCTGGCCGGGCTGGTGGTGTCCCTTCCGATCGCCCAGCTCTGTGTCCGCTTCCGCTGGTTGTACCCGCCGGTCCTGGGCGTGACCACGATCCTGTACGCCATCCCCTCGCTGGCCTTCTTCGTCGTCCTCATCGACTACACCGGCCAGACCGAGACGACGGTGATGATCCCGCTCGCGGTGTACAGCCTGGTGGTCCTGGTCCCGGCGATCGTGGACGGCGTCCGCTCGGTCCCGGCCGAGACCCTCGCCGCCGCCACCGCCATGGGCCTCGGCCCCGTACGCCGTTACTTCCAGGTGCAGTTGCCGATCGCCGTCCCCGCGATCATCGCGGGCCTGCGGGTGGCCACCGTCTCCAGCATCTCGCTGGTCAGCGTCGGCATGCTGATCGGCAACCAGGGCGCCCTCGGCAACCTGCTCAACGACGCCAACACCTACCACCGCCCCGAGCTGGCGGTGAACTCCGTGGTGACGACGGCCGTGCTGGCGATCCTGGCGGACGCCCTCCTCGTCCTCCTGCGCCGTGTGCTGACGCCCTGGATGCCGAAGGAGAGCACCCGGTGAACGTCCTCAACTTCATCCACGCCTTTTTCAGCGACAGTTCGCACTGGCACGGCTACGACGGCATTCCCACCCGCCTGTGGGAGCACGTCCAGTACTCGCTGGAGGCGCTCGCCTACGCGGCCGTCATCGGTCTGCCCATCGGCCTGGTCACCGGCCACTACGGGCGTGGCGGCAACACCCTCGCCCTGATCGCCACGGCCGGCCGGGCGCTGCCCAGCTTCGGCCTGCTGGTCCTGATGTTCATCTGGCTGGGCTTCGGCCTGCTGCCGGTGATGATCCCGCTGGTGATCCTCGCCGTACCGCCGATCCTGGTCACGACGTACGAGGCGATGCGCTCGGTCGACCCGTCCCCGGTGGACGCGGCGCGCGGCATGGGCATGCCGGAGGCACGCGTCCTCTTCCAGGTCGAACTCCCGGTCGCCCTCCCGCTGATCCTCAGCGGTCTGCGTTCGGCGGCCATCCAGATCGTCTCGACGGCGACGATCGCGGCGTACGTCAGCCTGGGCGGCCTGGGCCGCTACATCATCGACGGCCTCTACCAGAAGAACTACGAGAAGGTCGTCGGCGGAGCCACCCTGGTGGCGGCGATGGCCCTGGCCACGCTCGGGATCTTCTGGGCGGTACAGAGACTGACGGTTTCTCCCGGCGTACGCAGGAGCAGCTGACTCAGGGGCGCGGGGCTGTATTGAATGTGCGGCTACCGCCGCGTGGGCGCGACCAGCCCCACGCGGCGGGCCCGTGGTTCCCCGCCCACCGCGCTACCCCTCAGGTCGCACTACCCCTCACGACGAGCCAGCGCCAGCTCCAGCACAACGAGCAGCGCGTCCCGCACCGAACCCCGTTCCCGCGCGTCGAAGACGACCAGCGGAGTGCCCTCCGCGACGTCCAGCGCCCACCGCACCTCGTCCAGCGTGTGCTCGACATGCCCGTCGAACGCGTTGATGGCGATGGCGAACGGAATCCCGCGGTGCTCGAAGTAGTCGACCGCCGCATAGCAGTCGTCGAGCCGCCGTGTGTCCACGATCACGAGGCCGCCGAGCGCCCCCTCGACGATGTCGTCCCACATGAAGCCGAACCGTTCCTGCCCGGGCGTGCCGAACAGGTACAGCTTCAGCGTCGGGTCGATGGTGATGCAGCCGAAGTCCATCGCCACGGTCGTGGTCGTCTTGCGCGGGGTGAGCGTCAGGTCGTCCACGCCCGCCGCGACCTCGGTGATCGAGGCCTCGGTGGTCAGTGGCTCGATCTCCGAGATCGAGCCGACGGCGGTGGTCTTGCCCACGCCGAAACCGCCCGCGATGACCATCTTCACCGGCAGCGGCGGCCGGACGGCCGTACGCCCGGCCCCCCGGGTCAGCGAGTCAGTCGGTGTCACGGAGTACCCCTCGGGAGTCTGGGATGGCCCGCAGGCCGTCGATAACCCTGCGCAGGACGGACGAGTCGTGGGTGGCTTCGAAGTCGGGCACATGCACGGTCAGCTGTCCCGCCTCTCGCAGGTCTTCGGCGAGCACCCGGACCACGTTCAGGTGCAGCCGCAGCCGCGCCGCCAGTTCCGCGAGCGACTGCGGAATCCGGCACGCGGCGACGATGTCGTGCTGCTCGAAGGAGAGCCGGGCGAGCGCGTCGAGCCCGGCGGTGGTCGCCACCACCTGGGTCTCGACGGGCATCGCCGGTCCGGAGGCGCTGTCCGCCACCCGGCCGGCGGTGACCAGGAACGGCCGTACGGCGGGGGCGGGGCCGACCGGGTCCGGGCCCGGGGGCGGGAAGCCGTCCGCCATGGCTGTGTCTTCCTCTCTCGACCGGCTCCGCCGGTCAGCGCGTCTGTGGGACGCCGACGCTGTTCTTCAGCTCCAGGACCAGCTGCGGGCTGAGCGCGGAACCGGCCCGGTTGGCGAACAGAGTCATCTCGTAGGCGATGTTGCCGAGCTTGGCCTCGTTGTCCGCGACCACGCCGAGCACGGCGCCGCTGCCGATCGCGGAGACGATGACATGGCCGCCCTCCAGGTCGATGATGACCTTGTTGAGGCCGCCCAGGCCGTAGTTGCCGGAGGCGCCGGCGGCCAGGCTGGTGATGCCGGAGACGATCGCGGCCAGCCGTTCGGAGTGCGCGCGCTCACGCAGCTCCGACACGGCGATCAGCAGACCGTCGGAGGACACGGCGATCGCGTCCACCACGCCGGCTGTCTCGGTCGCGAAGCGGTTCAGCAGCCAGGTGAAGTCGGCTGCGGCCGCCTGCAGGTCGGTCGGCGTGGCGGCGCCGCCCGTCGGGGTGTCACCTGTCGACGTGCTCACTGCTCGGCTCCTTCCGGAAGGTGGATCTGGTGGTGCGGCGGGTTGGTCTCGGGGTGCGGCGCGGGCCGCTCGTGGCTTCCGGTGTCGCTCTCGCGCCGGGCGCGCTCCACCGCCGCCTCGAACTCCTCCAGCGCGTCCCGCTCGGCGTCGGCGTCGCGTTTGCGCGGTGGCTGGGCGAGGGTCTGGGCGGCGCCGACGGTGGTGCGCAGGGTCGCGCCGCGTACCCGGCGGCGCAGCGGGCGCGCTCCGTCGGCGGAGTCGGCCGGGTCCTCGCCGGTGCGGGCGGCCGGGATCAGCGGGGCCGGTGCGGCCGGCGCCTCGGCGGCCGGTTCGCGGCGCGGCACCCGGCGGGGGAGCGGGCCCTCGGGCTCGGCGGCGGCCGGGACCGAGGCGGCGGCGGTCGGTCCGGTCGGCTCGGCCGGCACCGTCGGTTCCACGGCGAGCGGGGTGCCGGCGGTGTCGGCCACCGCGCTCATCGTCAGCAACAGCCGGGAGGGCAGCGTCACTTCGGCGGTGACACCGCCGCCCGGGGTCCGGGTCAGCTCGACGCCGATCTCCCAGCGCCGGGCCAGCGCACCCACCACGAACAGGCCGAGCACCTTGGTCGGCACCAGGTCGAGGCGTTCACGGCGGATCAGCCGGGCGTTCTCCTCGGCCAGCCGCTCGGCGCTCATGCCCAGGCCGTGGTCGGTGACAACGATGTGCGCGCCGTCGTCGCCGGTGCGGACGGTCACCTCGACCGGGCTGCCCTCCGGCGAGAAGGACACCGCGTTCTCCAGGAGTTCGGCCACCATCAGGGTGAGGTCGCCGATGATGTCCGGCTCGATCATGGCGTCCGAGCCGGCGTACAGCCGTACCCGCTGGTAGCCCTCGATCTGGCCGAGTGCGGCCCGGACCACGTTGGACAGCGGGGTGGGCCCGGAGGACAGCACCGTCTCGCGGATGCCCGCCAGCAGCATCAGGCTGTCGGCGTTGCGGCGCAGGCGGACGGCGATGTGGTCGATGGAGTAGAGGCGTTCGAGGAGGGCCGGGTCGGTCTCCGCGCGCTCCACCGCGTCGATGAAGGCGAGCTGACGGGTGGTCAGGTTGCTGACCCGGCGGCCGACGTTGCCGAACATCTCGGCGGTGTTGCGGCGGCTGAGCACCTGGCGTTCGAGCAGGGCCGCGGCCGTGGTCTGCACCTGGTTGAACGCCTCGGCCAGGTCACCGATCTCGTCGCGGGCGGTGACCGGCATGTCCCGCAGCCGGGGCGGGCTGTCGTCCTCGGTGTCGTCGTCGGCGACCCGGGCGAGTTCGCGGCCCGCCACCTCGGCGACCTCGTGCGCGACCCCGGTCAGGGCCTGCACCGGGCGGATCACCGAGCGGCGCACCAGCGCGGCGAGGGTGATCCACAGGACGAAGCCGAGCAGGGTGCCGTTCAGCAGGTAGATGGCGCGCCACTTGGCCGATTCGGCGCTGGCGTCGGCCCGGTCGGCGATCTGGCCGATGAGCGAGGCGGTGATGTTCAGCCGGGCGTTGGCCTGCTCGAGATAGTCCGGGTAGTCGGTCAGCGCGTCCTTGACCGCCCGCCGGATGTCGTCCTGGCTGCCCGCCTCCAGCCTGCTCGGGTCGATCTGCAGCTCGGCGTAGGACTCGGCGATCTTGCTCTGGGCCTTGGTGTGCTCGACGGAGGCCAGCTGGGCGGCCTGCCCCTCGGTGGCGAACCGGGTGAAGCGCTGAGCCTGGTGCTGGTACAGGTCGTAGGCGCCGACCGAGTTGGTGAACTCGATCAGCGCGTTGGTGTCCCCGGTGGTGGCCGCGAGCACGTTGGTCTCGAAGGCGCCGTGGGCGGCGTCGGCGCGCAGCAGCGAGTCCAGCAGGTTGCCGGTGAAGGTGGCGGCGAGGTCGGCGTTGCGGTCCAGACCGAGGCCGTCGATCAGGTCGTTGGCCGCGTTGCTGTACGCCGGGTCGATGTTGTCCGCCGGCAGGTACGACTGCTCGACGGACTCGCGCAGGCTGGACAGTCCCTCGACCTGCCGCAGGGCGTCCGACTCGGTGTCCGGCAGCCGGTCGCCGAAGGCATCACGGACCGTCCGGAGCTGGTCGGTCACCGCTTTCTGGGCCGCGCGGTAGGCGGCCTGCGAGGGGGTGTCGTCCCCGGACTCGTACCGCGCGGAGAGCAGGATCGCCTGCTGGTGCTCCGCCTCGACCTTGTCCACGAGCCGCGCCACCTGGGTGCTGTCCCGGACCAGCTGCGCCGCGTCTTCCGCGCTGGTGGACTGCTGCGCCAGATCGGTGAAGACATAGGCGAGCAGTACGGCGATGACGGCGAGCGGTACACCGACCAGCAGGTTCAGCTTGCGCCGGAAGGGCCAACGGTCGGCGAAACCCCGTATCCCGCCCCGCGCCTGGGCGGGCCGGACGGGCGCGTCCACCTGGTTCGTGGACACCGGGCCTCCTTCATGAGGGTGTTCTCGACTGTGGGGGGCGTCTTCACCCCGAGCTGTTGCGGAACGACACCGAGAAGCGGGCCCCGTGCACCGCTGTGACCGATATCAACTGCCGTGAGACTACAGCGTTCTTGAAGCGCGATTCCGCTTGCTCTTTATCAAGAATCCGTTACAAAGAGACCGCTCTCCGTCCACAACCGGCCACGGATTGAAGCCAATCGGTGACCCGGAGATACTTGACTGACCGAGAACCGGCTGGATTGGATCGTGTGGAGTGGTTCGCAACAACCCCACGTGGTTCGCAACACCCCCACCCTTCTGCCCACAGCTCCCGGAACGGCAACCGTGACTTCCAACACCCTTCCCAGCAGGTCAATCCGGACATACCGAGGCGCGGCGGCCGTCGCGCTCGCCGCGACGACGGCCCTGCTGGCGGGCTGTTCCTCTTCCGACGACAGCAAGTCCGACCCGCTGTCGGACAGCAAGGCGAGCGGGGACACCGTCGTCGTCGGCTCCAACAACTTCGCCGAGAGCACCCTGATCGCCGACATCTACGGCGAAGCACTCAAGGCCAAGGGCATCAAGGTCACTTACAAGCCGAACATCGGCAGCCGTGAGACGACCTACGGTCTGCTCAAGAACGGCTCCGTCTCGGTCCTGCCCGAGTACAACGGTGCCCTGCTCGCCTACCTCGACCCCAAGGCCACCCCGAAGACCGTCGAGGAGACCACCAAGGCCGTCGAGGCCAAGCTCGACTCCAAGCTGACGCTGCTGGACCCGGCGGAGGCGCAGGACAAGGACACGGTGACGGTCAACGCGGCGACCGCCGCCAAGTACAACCTCACCGAGAAGTCGTCCATAGCCGACCTCAAGGACATCGCCAAGGACCTGGTCATCGGCGCCTCGCCGGAGTTCCAGACCCGCCAGCAGGGCCTGGTCGGCCTGAAGTCCGTGTACGGCCTGGAGTTCAAGTCCTTCAAGGCGCTCGACGCGGGCGGCGCGCTCACCGAGGCGGCCCTGACGAAGAACGCGGTGCAGGCCGGCGACATCTTCAGCACGGACCCGACCATCTCCAAGGAGAAGTTCGTCGTCCTCCAGGACCCGAAGAACCTCTTCGGGTTCGAGAACGTCCAGCCCCTGGTCTACAAGAGCGCCGTGAACCAGACGGCCATCGACGCCCTCAACGCGGTCTCAGCCAAGCTCGACACCGCGACCCTGCTGGACCTGGACACCCAGGTGCAGTCCGACAACAAGGACCCGCTGGACGTGGCCCAGGCCTGGCTGAAGAAGGTCGGCCTCAGCAGCTGACCCGAACCGCGCCCGATCTCCCTTGGACAGCACCAGCGACATACCGACACAGGTGCCCGCGCGCTCCTGTGTCGTGCTCGACGGCAACGGCCTCGGCCTGCCCGGACTCGTCCGGCTGGCCGACGCCGTCGCCGACCCGGTCGTACCGCCCGAGGCGCTCGACCGGGTCGGCCACGCCCACGAGACCGCCGAAAACCTCGCGGGGCAAGGCCTTTGGTACGGCCGTGGCACCGGCGTGGGCGCCCACCGCTCGATCGCGGTCGACCCGTCGGACTCGGCCGGCCACACCCTGCGCCTGCTGCGCAGCCACGCCGGCGGCGCCGGCCCCCTGCTCCCGCCGCGCCGGGCCCGTGCCCTGCTGGCGGTCCGTGCGAACCAGCTCCTGGCCGCCGGCTCCGGCATCCACCCGTCCTTCGTCACCGCCCTGACCGAGGCGCTGCGTCTTGGCGTGTACCCCGCGATCAACGAGTACGGCGGTGTGGGCACCGGCGACCTGACCGCGCTCGCCCAGACCGGCCTGACCCTGATCGGCGAACGCCCCTGGCTGACGACGTCCCCCGACGCCGAACTGCCCGCGCCGGTCACCCTCCGCCCCGGCGACTCGCTCGCCCTCCTGAGCAGCAACGCCCTCGCCCTGGGCCGGGCCGCCCTGGCCTGCCACGACCTGGACGTGCTGCTGAGGGCCACCCACGCGGTGGCCGCTCTCTCCCTGGCCGCCGTCTCCGGCTCGCCGGAGGCCTACGCGCCCGAGGTGCACGCCCTGCGCCCCTACCCCGGCCCGGCCAGGGCGGCGGCGGAGATACGACGCCTCCTCGCGATACCCGACCACCCCCGCACCGCCGGCCGCCGCGTCCAGGACCCCTACGCCTTCCGCGCCTTCCCCCAGGTCCACGGCGCGGCCCTGGAGGCCGCCGACACCCTCCGCCGCGTCATCGAGACGGAGATCAACTGCCCCACGGAGAATCCCGTACTGGCCCCCGACGGCCACGTCTACCACCACGGCGGCTTCTTCGTGACGCCGCTCGCCCTGGCCCTGGACGGCCTCGACCTCGCCCTCCTGCAGACCGCCCAGCTCTCCGCGGCCCGCCTCCAGGCCCTGGGCCGCGCCGACCTCACCGGCCTTCCCGGCTTCCTGGCCACGGGCCCGGCGGCCAGCTCCGGCACGATGATCCTGGAGTACACGGCCAACTCGGCCCTGGCGGAGGTCCGTTCGTCCGCGACCCCGGCCTCGGCGGGCCACACGGTCCTCGCCCACGGCCTGGAGGAGGCGGCGACCTTCGCCGGCCAGGCGGCGAAACAGGCGGAACGGGCCGCGGAGGCCTACGGGGTGGTACTGGCCTGCGAACTGGTGGTGGCGGTGCGGGCGTTGCGGCTCGGGCCGGTGAAGCCGACGGTGCCTGCTTTCCGGGTGGCGGCGGCAGCGCTGCCGGCGGACACGGAGGACCGCGCGCTGACGGGCGACGTCACCGCCGCGACGGAACTGCTGCCGGTGCTGGCCGACCTGTGAACGGCTCGGCGGAGGCGGCGTGCGGTGCGGCGATCGCTCGCACCGGCGTGCCTCATGCCTTCCGTTCCATGGTTCGGTGCCGCTTGAGCCAGTGCAGCGCGAGATCCACCGCAGGCCGCAACGGAAGCAGGCGGGTGGGGGCCGCGCCGACCAGCCCGTGACGCACCAGCGGTCTGCCGGGGCCGATGGACTGGTCCTCCAGCCAGGCCCCGATCCGGGCGAAGTCGCTGTCGTCGAGTGCCACGTCCTCGAACTCGCGCCATTGCCTGCCGCGTTCCGCTCCCTGGGCGGCGAGGACACAGCTGTAGGTCTGGCGGGGCGGGTCGGCCAGGCGGTATTCGGCGAGGTGCAGGGCGGTACAGCGGTCGAAGCCGACCCCGAGCAGCAGGACATGAGCCTGCAGGCGGTAGAGGCGGCCGAGCGGCGACGCCTCCCCGAGGTGGCAGTCGAGAGGATGACTCGCGGTGATCTCCCGTGCGTGTCGTCCCAGGGCGGCCATCGAGGTCTGGGGATGGCCGCTGCGCAGGGCTCCCGGTGAGGTACGGAGCCGCTCGGCGAGCGCCCCCATACCGGAGCTGGCCGTGGTGCCGGGGTCGAAGCCCGGCATGTTCGCACGGAACGCGGCCGACTGCTCCGCCGTCATACCGCGGATCCGCTCCCGATGGGCCGACGAGGTGAGGGAGTTGTCGGCGGTGAAGGCCGGCACGACGATCGTGCCGGACGGTCCCACGGCTCGTCGCAGCGCGCCGAGCACCGTCTCCGCCCCCTCAGCGGTCCTGCCGACCGTGCGCAACGACGCGTGGACCAGGACCACGTCCCCCTCGCGCAGACCGAGTTCGCGCAGGTCGTCTCCGAGGTCTGCTGCGGTGTGTGCCGACTTCATCGGTGAACCTCCGCCGGTGCGGACAGGGCATGGGCCGCGCGCCGGATCCCCGTGGCCAGCAGACGGCCGGGACCCGAGAGGGACCGCTCGGTGCCGGCGAGGGCATCCAGGGCGCTCAGCAGGCTGCCGTGGCTCTGGGCGAGGACCCCGCCCGGGACGGGGAGCGCGCGGGCGGCTTCGGCGACCGCCAGTCGCAGGTAGGCGTCGCGAAGGGCCGGGCGGCCGGGACCGGCCAGGTCGTACAGGTCGTGGAGCGCCGCGAATTTCGCGTGCTGGAATTCCCTGACCAGCGACATCGCCAGTCGTGCGGGCGATGCCGAGAGGTGCAGGGCCACCGCGCCGAACGGCGGCCGGGGGACGTCCTCGGGCATGTCGTCCACCAGGGGGATCACGGTGTGCACACCTGCGGCCAGACCGTGCGCGCGGCGGGCGTGCCCA
Organism: Streptomyces sp. NPDC031497; assembly: GCF_055580905.1. Classification (NCBI taxonomy): domain Bacteria; kingdom Bacillati; phylum Actinomycetota; class Actinomycetes; order Kitasatosporales; family Streptomycetaceae; genus Streptomyces; species Streptomyces sp. NPDC031497. The sequence goes on along the minus strand of NZ_JBVIKO010000001.1, from coordinate 482,015 downwards.
CGGCGCAGGAGATTCCAGGCGGCCGTGAAGCGGGTTCGCAGCACCGCGGTTCCGGCAGTGTCGAGCCGCGGGACCTGGCCGGCCCCGCCGGACATGCCGAGCACGGGGCGGAGGAGATACGGCGGACAGAAGTCGCCGTCCGCCAACAGCGTCCGAAGAGCCCCGGCTTCGAGGCGGGGCATCGCCTGCCAGCGGGCGGCCCCGCCGTCGGCACGCCGGACCCGGACGCCGTCGGTGGCGAACGTGAGGGAGCGGCCCGAGGCCGAAGCCGGCAGCAGCAGCCTGCCGGCGGACGGCAGGACCACCGCTCCCGAACCCACGGTGATCGTCAGCTCCAGGGGCCGGCCGGCGAAGACCGCCGCCGACAGGGCGATGCACTCGAGCCGGCCCTCGTCGGGTGGCATCAGCCCGCGCGCGTGCGCCGTCCAGGAGTGCGCCGCCCAGCCGTGCACGGCCGGATCCGCGAGCACCGTGTCGAGGGCGGGGCCGTCCAGGGCGAACAGCGCCTCCCAGGCGGCCGGCGAGCCGATGCCCGCCCGGTGCAGGCCTGCCAGCATCGAGCGCCGCAGACTCGTCTGGGCCGCCCCCAGGGTCCGTACGGCCGCGGTGTCGTCGGCGTCGATCGCCGTCAGTGTCTCGAAATCCGACGTGGTCAGACCGTGCCGGGACGGCTTCTCCGCCTGCTGCACGTGGCGGACCAGGGTGAACAGGTCGGCACAGTAGACGGAGGGATTGTCGAATCCGTGGCCGGAGCGATGCCGGTGACCGTACAGGCCCCCGCCGCAGATGCCCACCACCGCGCAGCCGCGGCACTGCTCGCACAGACTGTCCGGGCCCGGTCGGCGCCGCTGGAAGCCGGGATGGGTCGCCGCCTCGTCGAAACTGTGGGTCAGGACATGGAATCCGGTCTCCGGCGCCCCCCGCGCCACGGTCTTGAGCCAGTCCGCCTGTTCGATGGAACCGTCCGTCTCGACCACCACGAGGTCCGGGCTGCCCAGCCCCAGTGCCTCGGTGAACGAGTTCTCGCCCGCGGCCGCCGCCTCGATCGACTCGAACAGACGGATGCCGAAAGGCCTGCCCGCCGCGTTCCAGCGTTCGTAGACGGTGATCAGCCAGTCCGCGTAGTCGTGGGTGCCGTGCGGACGGGGCGGCGGATGGTCCCAAGTGGCGTGCGGCAGCAGCAGATCGACACGGGGCGGGTGCAGTTCCGCCAGCGCCTCGTAGACCGCGTCCGGATCGTTGCGCACGTCCACCGTGCACAGCAGGCCGGCGAAGACATGCCGGTAGGCGGGCCGGGCAAGCAGCCGTACCGCCCGGACCACGGTGTCGTGACTGCCCGTGCCGTCCGCCCGCACGCGATGCCGGTCGTGGGAGGCCCGGTCCCCGTCGAGGGACACCCCGGTGAGGACCCGCTCCCGGGCGAGCATGGCGCACCACTCGGCGTCGAGCAGCATGCCGTTGGTCTGCATCCCGAGATCCAGCGCGGCCACCCCGTCCAGAGCCCGGCGCAGCTCACCGGCGGCCCACTGGAGGTTCTCCCGCCCCATGAGCAGCGGTTCGCCACCGTGCAGGACCACTCCGACCCTCTTCAGCCGGTGCGCCGCCGCGTGTTCCGCGATGCGTGCGGCGGTGGCCAGCACCGTGGGCCGGGCCATGCACCGGGGCCGGTCACGCCAGCTCTGATCGCGGTGCCGGTAGACGTAGCAGTGGTCGCAGGCGAGATCGCAGCGGCTGTGCACCTTGACCACGAACTGCTGGAAGGGGCGGACAGCGGCGGACGCCTCCATGGTCCCGGCCAGGCCTCAGAGGAACGAATTGAAACCGGGAATGTCCACATCACCGGTCGACATCGCCCGGTGCACGGCCCGTTCGTCCTGGAGGGTGCAGCGGTCCAGGGGAACGCGCCTGCGCTCGACCAGCCGGCCCGCGACGAACAGCGCGGCGGAGTCGGACGCGTTCGCTTCACACGGGGTGCCGACCTCGCGGATCGGGGCGCCCGTACCGAGCCGGGCGAGCCGCTTCGCCATGTCTGCGTCCACGGACGCTCCCCTCGGACGTGCGCGTCTAGGTGACTCATGTCTCGCGAACTGCACTGCTGCGCACGGAGGTTCGCAGACGTATCGGCAGCCGGGCGCTTTCATACTGCACGCCGGGCGCAGCCGCGACAAGGCGCCGTTCGGCCTAGGCACCTCCTTAGCCGCGGACGGCGGCGGGTTCGTCCGGACCGTGTCCCTCCAGCTCGGCCAGAAGAGCGGCTGCGGCTCCGGCGTCGGCGGAGCCGATGCGGCGGAGGATGTCGACTCCCCGCCGTAGGTTCCGCACCGCCGCCGCCCGCTCGCCCAGCTGCGCCTGGCAGCGCGCCGCCCCGGTGAGCGCGCGGGCCTCGTCGAGGTGACCGTGCACCGAGAGCGCGATCCGCAGGGCCTCCTGATAGAGACCGAGACCCCGCGCCGGCCCTTCGACCGCGGCCAGCAGGGCCGCCTTGCTGTTGAGCACCTCGGCCTGTCCCTGCCCGTCGCCCAGCTCCACGAAGAGGGCGAGCGACTCCTCCAACAAGGGGGCCGTCGCTCCGTACTCGCCCATCGAGAAGTGGTCTTCGCCGAGGTGATGGAGGGTGTTGGCCTGCCCACTGCGATGGCCGAAGTCCTGGAACAGGGACAGCGCACGGTGGTGCAGCGCGATCGCCTCGTCGAACCGGCCTGCCGCGCGGTGCACGGAACCCAGGTGATCCAGCGTGGCGGCCAGCCCCATCGTGAAACCGCTCTCCTCGTCGTCGGCCCGGGCCTTCTGCAGCAGACGGAGTGCCGTCTCGAGGTCCCCGGTGCCAAGGCCCACGCGCGCCAGACCCAGAGACGCCAGTGCCACTCCGGACGCGTCGCCGTACTCTCGGCACAGCTTCAGGCACTCTTCGAGCACGGGGGAGGCCGCGCGGAAGTCCCCGGTCGTCAGGTGCAGCTCGCCCAGGCGGTAGAGCGCGTTGGTCTGGCCACGGCGGTCGCGCACCTTCCGGTACAGGGCCAGCGCCGTCCGGAACTCCTCCTCCGCCTCGTCGAACCTTCCGGTCGCCAGCAGGGCATGGCCGCGGTTGTAGATGGCGTTGGCCTGTCCGTGCCGGTCGCCCAGGTCGTTGTACAGCGTCAGCGCACGCTCATGGGCATGGATCGCCTGCGGATAGTGCCCGGTCAGGAACCGCACCGCCCCCAGGGCGACGAGTGCGTCGGCCTCGGCGGCCCGGTCACCGATGTGCCCGGCGGCGGTGGCGGCTCGCTGGAGGAGGCCGGCGGCCTGGGCCCATGGGCCTTCCAGGCGGAGGAACGAGGTGAGGGCGACGGTGAGACGGATCGTGCGGGATGCGTCCTCGCGCATGTCGTCAAGACACGCGAGGAGGTTGGCGCGTTCGGCACGCAGCCAGGTCAGAGCGGCGCGTCTGTGCGGCAGGGCGGGCATCGCGGCGGGGGGTGGCACCGGCAGGGGCCGAGGGGACTGGGCGGAGCGCAGGTGGCTGTCGGCGGTGTGCGTGGTGTGCTCGTAGTAGTCCAGGAGCTGTTCCAGAGCCCGCGCGCGTTCGTGGACGGGATCGCTCTGCTCGCCGAGGGCGCGGGCGTAGGCACGGAGAAGGTCGTGGAGGCGGAAGCGTCCTGGCGCCGTCTCGTCCAGCAGGTGGTCGGTGTACAGCTCCTCGAGCTGCCAGCGGGCGTCGGCGAGAGGGAGGGCGCTGAGCGCGGCGGCGGCGTAGGGGTCGGTGTCGAGCCCGGGATGCAGGCTCAGGAAGCGGAAGACTCTTTGCCGTTCCGGCGGCAGGCCCTCGTAGGACATGGCGAACGCGGTCCGGACGGCGAGGTCGCCGGGGCGATCGCCGGCCCGCAGTTCGCCGAGGCGGTCCTGGGTGTCGGCGAACTCCCCGGCGAGCCAGGGGAGCGTCCATGAGTCGTGCCGGGAGAAGCGGCCGGCCAGCAGCGCGATGGCGAGCGGCAGGCAGCCGCACAGTTCCACGAGGGTGCGCAGCGCCGCCGCGGCGGACGCGTCGACAGGGCGGCGGGCCAGCCGGCGGAACATGGCTTCGGCCTCGTGGACGGGCAGGACCTCCAGAGACAGGGAGAGCGCGCTGTCCAGCCCGATCAGCCGACGGCGACTGGTGATCAGCGTGAGGCAGCCGGAGCCGCTGGGAATCAGCGGGGCCACCTGGGCATGGCCCACGGCGTCGTCCAGGAACACCAACAGCCGCTTGCCGGCGGTCTGGTCCCGCCACAGCGCCTGACGGCCTTCCAGCGTGGCGGGCAGTTGCTGGGCCGTGATGCCGAGCCGGGTGAGGAGGTCGGCCAGCACATCGGTCGGCCGGGCCGGCCGGTGACCGGGCGTGTGGGCGTGCAGGGCCTCGAAGAGCTGACCGTCGGGGTACTGCTCCCTGAGCCGGTGGGCGACATGGGTGGCCAAGGCGGTCTTGCCGATACCGGGCATGCCGTCGACCGCGTGGACCGACAGGACACGCTGGGGCCCTGCCGCCTCCAGCAGACGGCGCAGCTCGCTGTCGCGGCCGGTGAAGTCGGCCAGGTCGGGCGGCAGACTGTGCAGGGCGGTGGGAGCGGGGGGCGGCCCGGCGGAGGTCGTCGTGTTGATGTTCTGCGTGGTGATGTGCCCGGCGACGACGGTGGTGCCCTCCCCTGCCGCGTGGACCTCCTGCCGGATCCGTCGGGGGGAGGCGTTGTCGTCGCTCATGACGCTCGGGTCCGCGTCACCTGTACGACCGCGCCGGGGCACTTCTGCCGGGCGCCGGGCGGCGGGGCGGGCCGCCGGACGCCTTCGATCCACCCGGCCTCCGCCGTGGCTCCCCCCGACGCCGTGGACGCGACCGGTCTGATCGGATCCATCCCGCACCACCTCACGAACTCTGTCCCGGGCCCGACTACCAGCGTGCGGCCCGCACCGGAGAGTGCGCCATCGGCCAAAATGCATCGAACGCTGATCGAACGGCGAGGTGCCGGGGCTTCCCGGAGTGACGGGACAGGACCCTCCGTCGGTGTGCGGGCGGGGATGGGTGCGCGGCCCGAGACGTCGAGCGCGCCCCATCCCTCACACCTGGCGGACGGTCAGAGGTCGAACTCGTGCGGCGGCAGGTCGAGGGTGAAGCAGGCCTCGCGGACCACGGCCTGCTCGGTCTTGTCGAAGTCGCCGTCCGCGCCGCCGATCACGATGCCGATCTGGATGACGGCACGCGCCTCGGCCGGCTTCTTCTTCGCCTTGGCGACCTCCTGGAGCACGCTCACCTTGCCGAAGGCGAAGTCGGCGGTGAGTTTGTTCAGGTTCTCCTCGAAACGGCGGCGCAGGTCGTCCGCCGGGAAGTTCTGCAGCACCTCGTTGGTGGAGATGAGCTGGGCGACCCGCTGCCGCTCCGCCGGATCGATGGTGCCGTCGGCAGCGGCCACGAGCGCGCACATCGCCATGCTCGCATCGCGGAACGCACCGCTCTTCAAGTCGTTCTTCTTCGCCACGAGCTGGGTCTGCATCTGCGTCGCGGAGTCCTTGATGCGGTCCCACAGAGCCATGCGCACTCACTCCTCGGTCGGTATGTGCTTGCCAAGAGTCTTGCTTGCCCAAGAATTTACTTCTACAACAACGTAGAAACTGACGTGGAAGCCGAGAAGTTCCCGCGTCCTAGACTGGTCCCTTCGATCCGGAACGGGTCCCCTCGACGCGGTGGACAGGAGGAGTACGACAGTGGCGACAGCGCCCGGCAGCGGCCACGACGACCCCTCCGCGGACGTCCTGACTGAGGCGGCCGCGGCCTTCGGGCTGCTCGCCTCGCCCGCCCGGCTGCACATCGTCTGGGCGCTGGCGCAGGGCGAGAGCGATGTCACCGGCCTCGCCGAGCGGGTCGGCGGCGCGCTGCCCGCCGTCAGCCAGCACCTCACCAAGCTGAAGCTGGCCGGCCTGGTCCGCTCCCGCCGGGAGGGCCGCCGCCAGGTGTACCTGGTGGACGACCCGGACGTGGTCGACGTCGTACGCCTCCTGGTCGGCCGCCTCACCGCCCGCACGACCGGCGCCGAACTCCCGGCCCCCCGCCACCTCCGTGGTCTCTGAGGGCAGGACCGCCACCGCGCTGCAGGTGCTGCGCCGGCTGGACACGGGACCGCGCGGGCTGACCGAGGCCGAGGCCGCGGCCCGGCTCGCCGACGCCGGCGAGAACACCCCGCCCCTTCCGCACACCGCCTCCTGGCCGCTGCGCTGCGCCCGGGCCCTGCGCGACCCGTTCACCGCCGTCCTGCTCACCCTCGGCCTGGTCTCCGCCGCCGTCGCCTCCTGGGGCACGGCCGTCGTGATCCTCGCCCTGGTCGCGGTCAGCTGCGGACTGCGCGCCGCCGGCGAACACCGCGCCGACCGCTCCCTGGCCGCCCTGCGCGAACTCGTCGCCGGCACCGCCACCGTGCTCCGCCGCACGGGGGAGGAGGCGGCACCGCGGGCCCGGGAGGTCCCGGTCGCCGAGCTGGTCCCCGGCGACGTCCTACGGCTCGGCCCCGGCGACCTGGTCCCGGCCGACGTACGCCTGTTGCGCGCCCGTGGGCTGACCGTGCACCAGGCCGTGCTCACCGGTGAGTCGGCGCCCGTCGCCAAGGCCGCCGCCGAGGTCCCTGACGCGGGCTACGCGGCCGACGCGGGCCCTTTCCAGGAGCCGTACCTCTGCTTCCAGGGCAGCGGGGTCGCCTCGGGCAGTGCCACGGCGGTCGTCGTGGAGACGGGAGAGCGGACCCGGTTCGCCGCCGCGCAGAGCACGGCGGGCGGGCGGCGGGCGGCGAGCGCCTTCGACCGGTCCGTGCACGGCATCTCCTGGGTGCTGATCCGGTTCATGCTGCTCACCCCGCCACTGGTCCTCATGGCCAACGCCGCGCTGCGCGGCCGGGGTCTGGAGACGCTGCCCTTCGCGGTCGCGGTCGCCGTCGGGCTCACCCCCGAGATGCTCCCGGTGATCGTCACCACCTGTCTGGCCCGGGCCGCCGCCCTGCTCGCCCGCACCCACCGGGTCGTCGTACGACGGCTGCCCGCGCTGCACGACCTCGGCGCGGTCGACGTCATCTGCCTCGACAAGACCGGCACCCTCACCCAGGACCGCCCCGTCGTCGAACGCGCCCTCGGTCCCGACGGGCAGGACGATCCGGAGGTGCTGCGCTGGGCGGCCGTCGGCGCCTGGTGGACCCTCCAGCTCGCCGAACTGCCCGCCGCCGACGCCCTGGACGAGGCCCTGCTCACGGCGGCCGGCCCGGTGGGGGAGGAGTACGACGGCATCGGCGCCGTTCCCTTCGCCCCCGGGCGGCGCACCGCCACCGCCGTCGTCGCCGGCCGCCTCGGCACCCATGTCCTGGTCACCAAGGGCGCCATCGAGGACGTACTGGCCCGCTGCGACCTCGACCCCACCGAACACGGACGCCTGCTCGCCCTCGCCGCCCGCGAGGCCGGCGCCGGGCTGCGCGTGCTCGCCGTCGCCACCGCCGAAGCACCCGCCCGCACCCGCCCCTACACGGCCGCCGACGAACGCGGCCTCACCTTCCGGGGTCTGGTCACCTTCCGGGACGCCCTCGCCCCCGGCGCCGCCGAGGCCCTGCGCGACCTCACCGGCCTCGGCATCGCCGTCCGCGTCCTCACCGGCGACCACCCCGCCACGGCCGCCCGCGCCTGCCGGGACCTCGGCCTGGACGGGGAGCGGGTGACCGTGGCCGGTGATCCCCTCGACCTGGACGCTGTCGTCGTCGCCCGCTGCACCCCCGAGGACAAGGCCCGTATCGTCAGCGGGCTGCGCGCCGCCGGGCACACCGTCGGCTTCCTCGGCGACGGCGTCAACGACGTCCCCGCCCTGCGCGCGGCCGACGTCGGGATCGCGCCCCGCACGGCCGTGGACCTCGCCCGCGAGACCGCCGACGTCGTGCTCGCCGAGAAGGACCTCGGCGCGATCGGGCACGCCGTCGCCGCCGGCCGGCACAGCAGCGCCAACATCGCCTCCTATCTGCGGGTCACCCTCTCCTCCAACCTCGGCAACGTCATCGCGATGCTCTGTGCCGGTCTGCTGCTCCCCTTCCTGCCGATGCTCCCGGCCCAGGTGCTCGTCCAGAACCTCTGCTTCGACGCCGCCCAGCTCGCCTTCGCCCACGACCGCCCCGGCCGTGCGGCCCTGCGCCGCCCGACCGTGCTGCGGCCGCGTGCCTTCCTGCGGTTCATCACCGGCTTCGGCGTGCTCAACGCGATCGCCGACCTCGCCACCTTCGGCGTGCTCGCGCTCGCCCTGCGCGGCCCCGACGCCCTCGACGACCAGGCGGTCTTCCACTCGGCCTGGTTCACCGAGAACCTGCTCACCCAGGCCCTGGCGATGTTCCTGCTGCGCGGTGGCACCCGGCCCGGGCCCGTCGGCCGGGCCGCCGCCGCGCTCGCCGCCGTCGGCCTGCTGCTCCCGCCCAGCCCCCTGGGCGCGGCCCTCGGCATGACCGGGCTGCCGTCCGCCTGCCCGCTGCTGCTCGCCGCCGTCCTGGCGCTGTACGCCCTGGCCCTGAGGGCGGTGCGGGCACGCCACGACCGGCGCCTGCCGTAGCGATCACGGGGCCGTGTCAGGAACACCGCCGCCCGGCCCGGGTTGTACAGTTGCGCAATGTAGCAATCGTCGCTGCTCGGCCGGGCGCGTGAAGCACCCTCCGCCGGCACGGATCAACGTGAGAAAGGGAGGGGGCGGTCATGTTCCGCAACGGACTCGAACCCTGGCATCTGCTGGTCGTCGCGATCGTCTTCATCGTGCTCTTCGGCTCCCGGAAGCTGCCCGACACCGCCCGGGCCCTGGGCAAGTCGATGCGCATCCTCAAGAGCGAGGCGAAGGCGATGAAGACGGACGACACGGCGGCACCCGTGGAGCCGACGTCGGTACAGCGGGCGGCGGAGCCGGCCGCGGCGCCGGCGCAGCCGGGGCCCGGGACGGCCACCGAGCCGACCGTCACCACGAACTGACGCCTCCTGCCCCCGCGCTGCGCGGGTAGCCTCCGGATCGCCCTGGCCCGGCGCACGGCCGCCCCGGATCCGCAGCAGTGTCCGGTGGTCGCCGGCGGGCGCGACGGCACCTGGCGGGAGTGCGCGGTCGGGATGCTCGCGTTCCTGGTCGGCGTGGTCGGCGTGGTCGACGGGACGGCGGGGCGGTGGTCCTGGTCGTGGTGCACGTAAAGCGGCCTCCGCATCCCCCGCCGCCGGCCGGCGGGGAGGGCGCGGAGGCCGTGGTTCCCGGTCCCGTGAGCGCGCCGTCCGCGGAGCAACCGTCAGGAAGACGCTTCGCCTGTGGAGCACACGTCACTGCGCCTGCACGGAGTCCGTCGCCCGCGCCTGCTTCTTCCGTTGCCGCCGGCTCACCCGCGGCTCCTGGTCCGGCAGCCAGCCGAAGATCATGCAGCTGCCGACGGTCCCGAGGGCGAGGCCGACGAAGAAGCCGCCCAGGTTGGAGGTGACCCAGCTGCCCAGGGAGCACAGGATGCCGACGACGGAGTAGAAGAGGCGCTGCGAGGGGCTGAAGAGGGCCAGCAGGCCGCACACCACCATCACCACCGGCAGCAGATAGCCCGCCACGCCCTGCATGCCGACATGGATGACGACCTTCAGCGAGGCCTTCTCGGTGAGCAGGATCCACCCGCCCCCCAGGGTCAGCAGCAGCCCGCCCCAGAACGGCCGACGGGCCCGCCAACCGCGGAAGGCGGGCCGCCACCCCTCATTCGGAGTGTCTGTGCCGGACATCAGCAACCCGTGTCGCTGAAGCTGAGCTTCAGGCCGGGAAGCGTGAACGTCCCGGCGGTGGTCTTGTAGTTGGTCTGCCGCAGGTTGTCGATGTGCACGGTGTCGGCCTGCTGGCTGAAGACGCCCAGCGGGCCCTTGACTCCGGCCTTGGTGAGTGTGCTCGCGTCGTTGCCGATCTCGATGTTGTTGAAGGACGCGTCGCCCGTCAGCAGGGTCGAGTCGGTGGTCAGATCGGTCGCCTGCACCTTCGACGAGCCGCTGCCCGCCTTGATGAGCAGGTTGGTGCCGCCGAGGTCGACGCTCTGGCACAGGCTGTCCAGAGTCGCCTTCTTGATCGCGGAGGTGACGACCAGTACCTGGCCGCCGGTGTCACCGGCGTTCGGGCTGCCGTCGGCCATGGTGTCGAGCGCGCCGAACTGCTCGAAGCCGGTGCCGTCGAGCGACTTGGCGGTGACGGTGAAGGGCATGCCGGAGATGTAGAGCGTCACCCCCAGCGCCCCTTGGGCGGTCAGGACCGCGAGGCCGGCGAGGGCCAGGGTGGCCGGCACCGCCATCACCGCGGCGCGGCGCCCGCGGACCCGTCCCCGTCTCTGTCCCCCTCCGGTGGTCCCGGCGGTGTCTGGTGTGTCGGAAAGAGAACCGCTTCCCGGGTTCTCAGGCGGGTTGTCGGCGGACGGAACGTCCGGGGACGAGGCCATGTCTGCTCCCATGCATCAAGTCACGCGGGTTGGGCTTCAGTGGCACGTTGTCCTGGCGCGGACAGCGGCTGCCGCGTACGCCTCCTCGCAACTCCCGGCGGACGCAAGGGATTTCTGGTTACGCAGCAGTAGCCACGCCGCAAGTTACCGGCGGTTACTTTAATGGGTCAAGGCAGTTGTGAAAAAAGGGTGTTGAATATGCGTCAATTGTGTTCCGACCTCGTATTCCCTTGATCGGTTTCTCAACTCCCGTGATCGGCCTTGACGTTGACGGGAGATCAGGTCTAGAACTCTCCCTGGTTTCCTTCGGATCCGTGGCGCCGGATCCGCCGAGCGGCATCGACCGCTTCCCGGCCTCTTCGATCACCGCTCCGCTCAGCGGCGTCGGCACGGTCGCTTCCCCCCAGGGATCGTGCCCGAACGCCTTTGACCGGCCCGGCCGGAGGCCTAACCCCCCCAGGCTTTCGGCCGGTGTCCGGCCTGGCTGCCGTTGCCGGCCCGTCACGTACGGAGAAGGCGTGACGAGCCGGCAACGGCCGGCGCCGCATCCGCGCCCCCCACCCCCCCAACCCCCCACTTCACCCCACGCAAGACCCCCCAAAGAAAGAGGCAACCCGCATGCGTACGCGATCCCTTCTCGCCCTCGCCGGTACCGTCGTCGCCCTCTCGGTCGCGGCCACCGTGCCTGCCTCCGCCGACGGCGCCGTGCTCACCACCGGCAGCGCCGGCGGCACCGCCGTCGCGGTCGGCGACACCCTCAGCGCGTCGCTGGCCAGCGGCACCACCGCCACCCTCTACTCCAGCGCCACCAGCACCAGCGGCATCACCTGTGCGGCCTCGACCTTCACCGCGACGGTCACCGACAACCCGGCCGCCTCCGGCACCGCCACCGAGTCGGCCACCGCGCAGACCTTCGGCAGCTGCACCAGCAACGTGACCGGCGTGACCGGCGTCTCCAGCATCACCGTCGACAACCTGCCGTACACCACCGCGGTCTCCTCGGACGGCACGGTCGCGGTCACCCCGCCGAGCGGCTCGACCATCCAGACCACGGTGAAGCTGACCACCCTCCTGGGCAGCATCACCTGCGTCTACCAGGCCGCGAGCCTGTCCGGTACCAGCTCCAACACCGACAACAGCCTCGCCTTCAGCAGCCAGGCGTTCGCGAAGTCCTCCGGCTCCATCCTCTGCCCCTCCGCCGGCTACTTCACCGCCAAGTACGCCCCGGTCACCGACAACGGCGCCACCGTCTTCGTCAACTGACCTTGCAGCAAGGGCCGTCAGCGTCGACGTAGGCGCAACGCCAGGGCGGCGCCCCCGGTGAGCACCAGCACCGCGGCGGCGCCGCCCGCCAGCAGTGGCGCGGACGGGCCCGAACCCGAGCTCGTGTCGGAGGCCACGGGAGTGCTGTCGGCGGCGGTGGTTCCGGTCTTTGGGGAGACCGGGGCCGCCGCCGTCCGCCGTGTCGGGACGGCAACACTCTTCGAGGCGGTGGGAGCCGGGGTCTCGGAAGCGCTCGGAGTCGGCTCGGCACTCGCCCGCGGGCGCGCGCTCGCCGTCGCCCCGCCGTCCTTCTTCGCCGTGAACACCACGTCGGAACACGAGTAGTAGGTGTCCGTCGTGCTGCTGTTCTGCCAGATCGTGTACAGCATCTGACGGCCCGTCCGGTCGGCGGGCAGCTTCGCCGTGAAGTGGTACGCCCCGTTCGTCAGCGCGGGGTCCTTGAACTCGGCGAACGGCTGCGCGGGCAGCTCGGACCACGTCAGCGGCTTCGTCGGGTCGTACCCCTGCCGCGTCAGATACAGCTTGAACGTGCCGGCGTGCGCGATCGTCGAGGCGTACGTCATCGTCATCCGGGCGCCCGGGGTCAACCGGGTCGCGGGCCAGTCCGCGCGCGCCAGGTCGAGCCCCTTGTACGCCGGCAGGTTGCCGCTGCACAACTTTCCGTCCGGAATCACCTGCCGGTCACGGCCGTTGACCCCCGCCACCCGCAGGTTGTCCCACGCCACGAAGTTCTGCCCGCTCGCCGAGATCGCCGCCTTGCAGGCCGCCGTAGCCGCGCTGCCGCCGCTGGGGGAGCAGGCGTAGACCCGGCTGACCGGGTCGGTGGGTGCGCCGTGCGCCTGGGCGGAGCCCGCCGCCCACGACAGGAGCAGCAGCGGAGCCGCGACGGCGGCTCCCGTCAGACGGGCGGTCGTCCGGGTCATCGGGACCTCTCCTAGGCAGGCGCGGGTACGGGGTCTGCTGAGGTGAGTACGGGATGCGGGCGCGTACTGTTCACTGCGGTTGATCACAGGGCACGGCGGTGTGTGCGGCGCCGACCGGGTCGTCCCATTTGTGGGCAGCGCAGGCGTCGTTGAGAACCAACCGTCCGGCTCGTATCGTGGTGATCGCCGATGTGCGCCCGGCCGCCCGCGTCGCCTTCGAAAAACCGGCACGGACACGAGGGAGTGGCGTGTTCTGATCTCGTGCGTTTGTGCAGCGTGGCCGCCGATCACGGGGCCACGCCCGCGACTTGCACGAGTCCGTCACCAGGTCCGCACAGGTTGCCCCTCGTTCCCGCACGGTGAGCTATCGTGTGCACGGGGTAAAAAACAAACCGCATGCCCCGTCGGTTTGGAGCCGTGAGGAGTGTTGAGTCGATGGCGAGGCAGTTACGCGCGGAGCAGACCCGCGCCACGATCATCACGGCCGCCGCCGACCTCTTCGACCGGCGTGGCTATGAATCCACCAGTCTGAGTGAGATCGTCGAACACGCGAAGGTCACCAAGGGGGCGCTCTACTTCCACTTCGCCGCCAAGGAGGATCTGGCGCACGCCATCATGGAGCTCCAGTCGCGCACCTCCAGCCAGTTGGTGAAGGAGCTGGACAGCCGCGGTTACTCCTCGCTGGAGGCCCTGATGCGCACCACGTTCGCGATCGCCCGGCTCTCCGTCGACGGCCCGATCCCGCGTGCCGGACTGCGGCTCGCCACCGCGGACGTCACCGTACGGCCGCCGCTGCGGCATCCGTTCACCGAGGGCCTGGAGTTCGCCACCCGCAAACTCCAGGGCGCGGTCAAGGAGTCCGACGTCCACCCGGACATCGACATCGGCGCGGTCGCCCACTCACTGGTCTGCTTCTTCGTCGGCACCCGGGTGGCCGGCCGCAACCTGGAGCCGGTGGGACGACTGCCGCGCAGGGTCGCGGAGATGTGGTACCTGATGATCCGCGGCCTGGTCCCGGTGCACCGGCGCGCCCGTTACATGACCCTCGCCACCCAGCTGGAGCGCGAGATCAGAACGGCGTGACCGGCGCCGCCGGTTCGGCGGAGCCGGGCGACCCGCGCGATAGCGTGGCGCCCATGCCCGACTCCGCCGCCGCACCCGTGATCCTCGGCTCCACCGGCCCGTTCCCGCACAGCGTGCTGGCCGAACGGCACCCCGCGATCATCCGCCAGGTGCGGGACGCCTTCCCGTACGGCCCCGCACAGCACCGTGCCCTCGACGCGCTGCTGCACCACTGCACCGAAGGCGTCATCGAACCCCTGCCCGACGACGACCGGTGGCGCGGCTGGGGCCTGGACGGCTACCTCGGGCAGTCCTGGTTCGACGTGCCGTGGCTGTGGTCCGAGAGCTACTTCTACCGCCGGCTCCTGGACGCCGTCGGCTACTTCGGCCCCGGCCCCTGGCAGGGCATCGACCCCTTCCGGCCCTTCAAGCTCGCCGAGCTGGACGCCAAGGAGACCGACGAGGAACTGGCCGCGCTGGACGCCCTCGACGACGACCCCGACCGCGCCCTGCTGCACGGCTCCCTCTGGGGCAACCGCGCCGACCTCGGATTCCGACTCTCCGCCGAGTCCGGCGAGGCCGTCTCCGCCCTCGTCGCCGACGACAGCGCCGGCCTCTGGCCGCTGCTCCGGGGCGGCACCCTGTGCCTCGTCGCCGACAACGCGGGCCGTGAACTCGTCCCCGACCTGCTGCTGATCGCGCACCTCCTGGACACCGGGCGCATCGCGGACGCGGTCCTGCACATCAAGCCCTACCCCTACTACGTCTCCGACGCCACGACCGCCGACGTGCTCGACGCCCTGCGCAGGCTCACTGCGGCGTCCGGTGCGGCCGCCGGGTACGGCCGCATCCTCTGGTCGGCGCTGTCGGACGGCCGGCTCACCGTGCGCGCCCACCCCTTCTCCTGCGCCCCGCTGCCGTACAGCGAGATGCCCGGGGACCTGCGTGCCGAGTTCGCCTCCGCCGACCTCACCATCTTCAAGGGCGACCTCAACTACCGCCGTCTGGTGGGCGATCGGCTCTGGCCGCCGACCACTCCCTTCGCCGAGGTCACCGCCTGGTTCCCGGGTCCGGTGGCCGCGTTGCGCACCCTCAAGTCCGACGTGATCACCGGCCTGGCCGCGGACACCGAGGCGGCCCTGGACGCGGCCGAGGGGCAACGCTGGCGTACGGCCGGAACCCACGCCCTGATCCAGGTCAACGCACAGACACCGGAAGGGACTTGATGCCGTCGACGAAGTGGGAGACCGGCCGTTCGGCGGGCCCGGCCGGCTCCAGGGGACACGACCACGGTGACCCGCCCGGCGGTGCCCGGCAAGGGGACAGGCCCTAGCCCGTCTGCCAGACCGTCAGGTCCGCCATCAGGAAGCTGCCCCCGCTGTCCGGCAGCGCGTCCGACTTCACCTGGACCACGAACAGGGCGATGTCGCCGTCGCGGTCCTTGGCGCAGATCTCGCTTCCGGCCGCCACCGAGGCCAGCGTGCTGCGGTGGCTGGTGGCGTCGCCGAGCAGTTGACGGCACACCTCCAGGGAGCCGCGCGGGTCTCCCAGCACGTCGACGAACACGCTGGTCCGGCTCTCCAGCGAGCAGCCGTCCTTGGTGCACACGAAGCGGACGTCGCCCTTGCGGTCCTTGCGCTCGGCCTGCGCATCGATGTCGACGGAGTTCTTCTGGTCGAGAAACTCGGCGGGGAAGGGGTAGGCCACCGTGTGCGGCGAGGGTGACGCGCTCGGGGACGACGACGCCCGGGTCGTACCGCCCGAGGAGACGGCGCCGCCCTTGCCGGACACCGTCGAACCCGAGGTGCCGGACGAGGACGCCGCCTCGACCTGCCGGCGGACCCAGCTGTCCGTGTCCCTGACGATCAGTACCACGGCCGTCATCATCAGCACGACCGACGTCACGGCGGCGGCCGCTATCAGCGCCTTACGACGGCGGCTCATCGGCTGCCCGGCCGGCGGCGTCGGCAGCGGCCTCGTGCCCGGGGGCACGGGGTAGGCCCAGGTGGGGTCGGCGACCGGCGCGGGGACCGTCGGCTCCGGGCCGGTCAGCTCCTGCCACACGGCCGGCCCCGCGCCCGCGTCGGCGTCCGGGCCCAGTCGCCCCCGGCACCACTCGACGATCTCCGCCAGGGTGGCCCGCCGCTCCGGATCGGCATCCAGGCAGCGGGCGATCAGCGGACGCAACTCCTCGGGCAGCAGGCTGAGATCGGGCTTCGAGTGCACGATCCGGTACAGCACGTTGACCGCCGGGCCGTCTCCGTACAGCGGCTCGCCCAGCGCTGCGAACGCTGCCGTCTGGCCGAGAGCGAAGACATCGGTCGCCGGGGTGACCTCGCCTCCGGACGCCTGCTCGGGAGCCATGAACGAGGGCGTGCCGATGGCGGTGCCCGTCGCGGTGTGGAAGGTGGCGTCGGCGGCCAGCGAGATACCGAAGTCGATCACGCGCGGGCCGTCCGAGGCCAGCAGCACGTTGGACGGCTTCAGGTCCCGGTGCACGATGCCCGCGCCATGGATGGCCTGGAGCGCCTCGGCCACCCCCGCCATCAGCCACAGCACCGCCGGCAGCGGCAGCGGTCCGCGCCGCGCGACGACGTCGGAGAGGGCGGGTCCGGGCACGTACAGCGTGGCCAGCCAGGGCGGTATGCCGTCCGCGTCGGCGTCGATGAGTTCGGCGGTGTACGCGCCCCGGACCCGGCGGGCCGCGGCGATCTCCCTGCGGAACCGGCGCCGGAAGTCCGGATCGTCGGCCAGCTCCGGCCGCACCACCTTGATCGCCACCGGCCTGCCGCCTTGTGTGTGCGACAGATAGACCCGGCCCATGCCGCCCGCGCCGAGCCGCGCGGCGAGCCGGTAACCGGCCACCATCGGCGGATCGTCCGCCCGCAGCGATTGGAACACCCCGGTCGCGTTGTTCATCGGCCCCCGCCCCCTGATCCGTTGATCCGGCGAATGGACCAACAGCGGCAGCCTAAAGGATGCCCTGTGAAACCTTCGGAGGGAGGACGCCCGTCCGGAGCGGGCGGCGGAAGCGAGCGGCGGAAAAGCACCGGCAGAAAGGCAAAGGCAAGGAGTTCTTCCGCTCCTTGCCACTCTCAACTTATAGCGCACCGGGGGCCTTGCGGCAAGGCCCGGTCGGTGTTGCAGAATCTCGGACCGAAGCCGGTACCTGCGGAAATCAGTGATCCGTGACGTGTGCCTGCCTTTCTTTTCCTATGGGGGAATTTGATGCTCGATGTGATCATTGCCGGCGCCGGGCCCACGGGACTCATGCTGGCGAGCGAACTGCGGCTGCACGGTGTGCGGGTGCTCGTGCTGGAGAAGGAAGCGGTGTCGACCGGTCAGTCCCGCGCGCTCGGCCTGCATGCGCGCAGTGTCGAGATAATGGACCAGCGCGGATTGCTGGAGCGGTTTCTCGCGCTCGGCGAGAAGTTCGCGGCCCCCGGTTTCTTCGCCGGCATTCCCGCGCCGTGGCCCGACCGGCTGGACACCGCGCATGCCTATGTCCTCGGCATTCCGCAGACCACCACCGAGCGTCTGCTGGCCGAACACGCCGGGAAACTCGGCGCCGAGATCCGGCGCGGCTGTGAACTGGTCGGACTGAGCCAGGACAAGGACGGGGTGACCGTCGAACTCGCCGGTCCGGGCATGCCCGCCGGCGGGGGAGGCACGCGGCTGCGCTCGCGTTACCTCGTCGGCTGCGACGGCGGCCGCAGCACGGTGCGCGGGCTGCTCGGCGTCGGCTTCCCCGGTGAACCGGCCCGGAGCGAGACCTGGCTGGCCGAGCTGGAGGTGGCCGTACCGCCGGAGGAACTGGCCGCCGTGGTGGCCGAAGTCCGCCGGACCAGCGTGCGGTTCGGCGTCATGCCCCGCGAGAACGGCGTGCACCGCGTCATCGTGCCCGCGGTGAAGGTGTCCGAGGAGCGCAGGGTGCCGCCGACCCTTGAGGAGTTCAGGCAGCGGCTGCGGGAGTTCGCCGGTACCGACCTCGGGGTGCACTCCCCGCGCTGGATCTCCCGCTTCGGCGACGCCACCCGGCTGGCCGAGCGCTACCGGGACGGCCGGGTGCTGCTGGCCGGTGACGCGGCGCACATCCACCCGCCGACCGGCGGTCAGGGCCTCAACCTCGGCCTCCAGGACGCGTTCAACCTCGGCTGGAAACTGGCCGCCGAGGTGCGCGGCTGGGCGCCGGAGGGGCTGCTGGACAGCTACCACGGCGAACGGCACCCGGTGGCCGCCGCCGTGCTCGACAACACCCGTGCGCAGACCGAACTGCTGTCCGCCGAACCGGGTGCGCGGGCGGTCCGCCGGCTGGTGACGGAACTGATGGGCTTCGAAGAGGTGAACCGGTACCTCATCGAGAAGATCGCCGCGATCTCCGTCCGCTACGACTTCGGCGAGGGGCACGAACTCCTCGGCCGGCGGCTCCGGGACATCCAGCTGAAGCGGGGGCGCCTCTACTCGCTGATGCACGGGGGCCGGGGGCTGCTGCTCGACCGGACCGGCCTGCTCTCGGTGGCGGGCTGGGCCGACCGGGTCGACCACGTCGTCGACGCCGGCGAGGAACTGGACGTGCCCGCCGTACTGCTGCGGCCGGACGGCCATGTGGCGTGGGCCGGCGAGGACCAGCGGGAGCTGTTCGACGTGCTGCCCAAGTGGTTCGGGACCGCCGCCGGTTGAGTACCCGGGAGGATGCCGGGGCGGGCCGGGGTACGCGGCGGACGCCACAGAGGCCGTCCGAAGTTCCCGGATTCCGCCCCGGTTCACGCGATGGTGTGATCATGTGCCCCACGGTGGATGGGCGTCGGAGCCCACGGGTAGGGCCCCGGCCATGACGCAGCCGTTCGAACTCCCGCACTTCTACATGCCGTATCCCGCGCGGCTCAACCCGCACCTGGAGGAGGCCCGCGCCCATTCCACCGAGTGGGCCCGTGGGATGGGCATGCTGGAGGGTTCCGGGATCTGGACGCAGGCCGACCTGGAGGCACACGACTACGGCCTGCTGTGCAGCTACACCCACCCCGACTGCGACGGCCCCGCCCTGTCGCTGATCACCGACTGGTACGTGTGGGTGTTCTTCTTCGACGACCACTTCCTCGACATGTACAAGCGCACCCAGGACCGCGCCGCCGGCAAGGCCCACCTCGACCGGCTCCCGCTGTTCATGCCGCTCGACCCCGCGACGCCCGTGCCGGAGCCGCGGAACCCGGTCGAGGCGGGCCTCGCCGACCTGTGGGCGCGCACGGTGCCGTCGATGTCGGTCGACTGGCGCCGCCGCTTCTCGGTCGCCACCGAGCACCTGCTGAACGAGTCGATGTGGGAGCTGGCCAACATCAACGAGGGGCGGATCGCCAACCCCGTCGAGTACATCGAGATGCGCCGCAAGGTCGGCGGCGCCCCCTGGTCGGCCGGGCTCGTCGAGTACGCGACGGCCGAGGTGCCCGAGGCCGCCGCCGGGACGAGGCCGCTGCGGGTGCTGATGGAGACCTTCGCGGACGCCGTCCACCTGCGCAACGACCTGTTCTCCTACCAGCGCGAGGTGGAGGACGAGGGCGAGAACAGCAACGGCGTGCTGGTCCTGGAGACCTTCTTCGACTGCACCACCCAGGAGGCCGCCGACACGGTCAACGACATCCTCACCTCCCGCCTGCACCAGTTCGAGCACACCGCCCTCACCGAAGTGCCCGCCCTCGCCGTCGAAAGGGGCCTCACCCCCGACCAGGCCGCCGCGATCGCCGCCTACACCAAGGGCCTGCAGGACTGGCAGTCCGGCGGCCACGAGTGGCACATGCGCTCCAGCCGCTACATGAACCAGGGCGCCACCCGGTCCTCCCCCTGGCAGCACCTCACCGGACCCGGCACCTCCGCCGCCGACGTCGGGGCGCTGCTCGCCGCGGCCGCCGCGGAGCGCTTGCGGGCCTACTCCCATGTGCCCTTCCAGCAGGTCGGGCCCTCCCTCCTGCCCGACTTCCACATGCCCTACGAGGTCGAGCTGAGCCCGCACCTCGACGCCGCCCGCCCCCGGTTGACCGCCTGGATGCACGGCACCGGCATGCTCGCCGAGGGCGTCTGGGACGAGGACAAGCTCGCCGCCTCCGACCTGGCGCTCTGCTCCGCCGGCCTCGACCCGGACGCCACCCCCGAGGAACTCGACCTCAGCGCCGACTGGCTGGCCTGGGGCACCTACGCGGACGACTACTACCCCCTGGTCTTCGGCACCCGGCGGGACCTGGCCGGCGCCCGGCTCGCGACAGCCCGGCTCTCCGCCTGCATGCCCCTCGCCGACGAGCCCGTCCCGGTGCCGGCCACCGGCATGGAGCGCGGCCTGATCGACCTGTGGGCCCGCACGACCGCCGGGATGAACCCTGAAGACCGGCTCGCTCTGCGGCAGTCCGTCGACAGCATGACCGAGAGCTGGCTCTGGGAGATGTCCAACCAGCTCCAGCACCGCATCCCCGACCCCGTCGACTTCCTGGAGATGCGCCGGGCCACCTTCGGCTCCGACCTCACCCTGAGCCTGGCCCGCCGCGGTCAGGGACCCGCGATCCCTGCGGAGGTCTACCGCAGCGGCCCGGTCCGCTCCCTGGAGAACGCCGCCATCGACTACGGCATGCTCGTCAACGACGTCTTCTCCTACCAGAAGGAGATCCAGTACGAGGGCGAGTTCCACAACGCGATCCTCGTCGTCCAGAACTTCTTCGGCGTCGACTACCCGACCGCGCTCCGGGTCGTGCACGACCTGATGACCCAGCGGATGCAGCAGTTCGAGCATGTCGTCGGCAACGAACTCCCGGTCGTGTACGACGACTTCGAGCTGACGGCCGAGGCCCGTGCGGCCATGGACGGCTATGTCCGCGATCTGCAGAACTGGATGGCCGGAATCCTGAACTGGCACCAACGGGTCGACCGCTACAAGGCGGACCACCTGGCCCGCCGGGCCCACGGCTTCCTGCCGGACCGGCCCCCGCTCGCCCCGGCGCTCCCCGTGGGCTGACGCCGTACAACCCACCGGTGAGCCGTGCCATCGCCTCCGGTGGCGGCGCGGGCCCCTTCCGATGGCTCCGCCCGGTCCGCCGTCTCCCAGCAGATCGCCGCCCTTGGGACCCCGGCGCGACCGGATGTACCCTCGCCGCCACCCCGACCGCGCTCGGTCCCGCCGTCCTCGCCGCGGGCGTCACCATGCGCGTGTTCGCCCGCGACGACATCCCGGCCACCGCGTCCCGGCTCGTCCACCGGGTAGAACTGGTGTACGGCGGGACACCCGTAGGGGTGGCGGCGGACCTGGTGGCAAACCTTCCCGGCGAGGCCCGAGGTGCAGGTGGGCGCTGAGACTTCCCGCCCCTGACCCCGGGTCAGTCTCACTCGTTCGTGTCTCGTCGCGCCCGCGTGCGCCGGGTAGAGCTGCGGCTGGAGGCGAACCATGGAACAGACCGCTTTGCGTCCCAAGCCGATCCCAGGTCAGGAACGCCGGGACGACCCCGAACCCGGCCCGGCCCGGCACCCGCACGCCGTGCGCCGGCGCGGCCGGCGGGTCAGGTCCCTGCTCTTCGGCCTGATCGTCGGCACGGTCCTGGTGCTGTGCGGGGTCGGCATCGGCACCGTCGGCGCCACGGTGATCGGCATGAGCAGACTGGCGGAGCTCCGGCAGCAGGCTCCGCCGACGAAACCGAGCCCCGCACCCTCGGCGCCCCCGACTGCCTCACGGACGGTCGCCGCGACCCTGGGCGTGGAGGCCGTGGACGCCGAGAAGGTGGGCGCGGTGGTGGTGGGCGTCCATGTGCCGGGGCCGGGCTACACGGCGGGGCTGGTCCGGGGCGATGTACTGCTCCAGCTCGGCGACCGGCGGATCGACAGCGCCGCCGACCTGGTCCGGGCGGTGACCGAGGCCAGCCCGGGCAAGGAGGCCAGGCTCACGGTGCGGCACGAGAGCGGGGGGTACCAGCAGCTGACGGTGGTGCCGGGGGTCGTTACCTGAGAACACCCGCACGGAAGCGCCCCCAAGGGGCGCGGGACTGTATACATGTGCGGCTCCGCCGGGTGGGTGCGGCCGGCCGCACCCACCCGCACCGGCAGCGCAACCGCAACCCACGACGGCGGCTCTGCCCAAACCGGCTCGCGTGGCCACGCCGCACCCGGCAGGATGCATGCCGAGGCCACTACAGCCCCCTCACCCGCGCAAGGAGGCCCTGGATGACCGGCACCGCACCCGGCGCGCCCTTCACCGCCGACGACTACAAGTCCCGCATGACGCGCGCGGCGCACACCGCGGCCGACGCCGGACTCGCCGGCCTCCTGATCGCCCCCGGCCCCGACATGGTGTGGCTCACCGGCTACACCCCCACCGCGGTCACCGAACGGCTCACCCTCCTCGTCCTGACCCCCGGCGAGGACCCCGTGCTGGTCGTCCCCACCCTGGAGGCCCCGGACGCCGAGAAGGCCGACGGCTCGGCCGCCCTGACCCTGCGGGACTGGACCGACGGCATCGACCCCTACACCGTCACCGCCGGCCTGCTCGCGGAAGACGGCCGCTTCGGTATCAGCGACAACGCCTGGGCCATGCACCTGCTGGGCCTGCAGAAGACGCTCCCCGACACCTCCTACGCCTCCCTCACCGACGCGCTGCCCATGCTCCGCGCCGTGAAGGACACGGCCGAGCTCGAACTCCTCGCCGCCGCCGGGGCGGCTGCCGACGCGACGTTCGAGGAGATCCGGAAGGTTCCCTTCGCCGGCCGCCGCGAGTCCGACGTCGGCCACGACCTCGCCGACCTGCTGCGCGGCTTCGGCCACGAGCAGGTCGACTTCACCATCGTCGGCTCAGGACCCAACGGCGCCAACCCGCACCACGAGGTCGGCGACCGCGTCATCCAGGACGGCGACATGGTCGTCCTCGACTTCGGCGGCCTCAAGGACGGCTACGGCTCCGACACCACCCGAACGGTGCACGTGGGCCTGCCGACCGCCGAGGAGTGCGAGGTGCACGACATCGTGCGCGCCGCCCAGGAGGCCGGCTTCCGGGCTGTCCGCCCCGGTGTCGCCTGCCAGGAGGTCGACCGGGCCGCCCGCGCCGTCATCACCGACGCCGGGTACGGCGAGTACTTCATCCACCGCACCGGCCACGGTATCGGCGTCACCACGCACGAGCCGCCGTACATGATCGAGGGCGAGGAGCAGCCGCTGGTGCCCGGGATGTGCTTCTCCGTGGAGCCCGGCATCTATCTGCCCGGCCGCTTCGGGGTGCGGATCGAGGACATCGTCACGGTGACCGAGGAGGGCGGGCGTCGTTTCAACAACACCACCCGCGAGATGGTCATAGTGGGCTGACCGACCCGGCCCCGGGCGTATCCTCTCGCCCTACCCCACCCCGAACGGCGACGGCGCGATCCATGACCCAGGCACCGACACCCACCGCGGACACCGTCCGCCGACTGGTCCGTTCGCTGCTCAAAGAGAGTGCGACCGGAACCCCGGGCCCCGACATCCGGCCCGTCGTGGCGGGCGGTGAGCACTCCACCTGGTGGGTCGGCACGCGTTATGTGCTGCGCCTCGCGCCCGACCGCGAGGCCGCCGCACGCCAGCGCCGCGAACTGCGCCTGCGCGACCTGGTCCGTCCGCACCTGCCCGTGGCCGTCCCGGCCGGCGTCGCGCACGGCGAGTGGGCGCCAGGGCTGACCTACACCCTGGACACCGCGATTGCCGGCGGTACGGCCGAGGAGCACGACGTCTCCGCGGTCGGCGAGGCCGATCTGGCCGGGCTGCTCACCGGGCTGCGCGAGGTGCCGGTACGGCAGGCCGAGACGCTCGGCGTGCCGCGCACCCCGCCGCGCTCCCTGGAGGCGCTGCGCCGGATGGCCGTGCCCGCCGCCGAACGCCTCGCCGTCGCCGACGAGTTCGACCCCGCACCCCTGCTCCACTTCACCTCGCCGGGCGCCGCCCAGCTCGCCGCCCAGGCCGGTACGGCCGTGCTGGTCCACCACGACCTCAAGGGCGAGCACCTGGTGGTCAGCGCCGACGGCAGGGTGCGCGGGGTCCTCGACTGGACCGAGGCGGCGGTGGGCGACCCCGCCGAGGACATCGCCGGGCTCGCCCTCGCGGTCGGCTCCGGCGCGGCCGTCCGCGCGGCCACCCTGGCCGGCTACGGCGCCCGCCCCTGCCTGCGCGGCCTGTGGCTCGCCCGCTGCGACACCGTCATCCGCCTCACCGACCGCCTCGAAGGCCGCGACGACAGCCCGCTGCCCCTGCTGCGCACCCAACTCCGGCGCGCCTGGGAGGCGATCCTGCTGGAGCGCGTGTCGGACCTCCGGGAGGACGACGCGGACGAGGAGACGTAGGGCAGGCGCGCGTGCGGACGTACGCGTGTCCCAGCGCGCGCGTGCACCTCATACGTCGGAACGCGCGTGCTCACACCTGGATCAGTACCACGCAGGACTCGCCCGGCACCCGCAGCAGCCCGTTCGTGTCCGGTGGCGTCACGGTGTCCCACGCGGCCAGGACCTCCACCCGGGCGGTGCCCAGCGGGATCGCGGCCGGCTCCTTGCCCAGGTTCACGGCGACCCGAACGTCACCGCGTCGGAACGCCAGCCAGCGGGCCTCCTCGTCGTACGCCACCTTGGTGTCGGCGAGGTCGGGGTCGGTGAGGTCCGGCTGCTCGCGGCGCAGGACGAGCAGCCGGCGGTACCAGGTCAGCACGCGCGCGTGCGGCTCGCGTTCCGGCTCCGACCAGTCCAGGCAGGACCGGTCCCGGGTCGCCGGGTCCTGCGGATCGGGTACGTCCTCCTCGGCCCACCCGTGCGCCGCGAACTCCCGCCGCCTGCCGCGCCGTACGGCCTCCGCCAGATCCGGGTCCGTGTGGTCGGTGAAGAACTGCCAGGGGGTGCCCGCCGCCCACTCCTCGCCCATGAACAGCATCGGCGTGAAGGGCGCCGTGAGCGTCAGTGTGGCCGCGCAGGCCAGCAGGCCGGGGGAGAGGGTGGCCGAAAGCCGGTCGCCCTGGGCGCGGTTGCCGATCTGGTCGTGGGTCTGGGTGTAGCCGAGCAGCCGGTGCCCGGCCACCCGCGCGCGGTCCAGCGGCCGGCCGTGGTGGCGGCCCCGGAAGCTGGAGTACGTGCCGTCGTGGAAGTAGCCGCCGGTGAGGGTCTTGGCGACGGCGGCGAGAGGGGCGCGCGCGAAGTCGGCGTAGTAGCCCTGGGACTCACCGGTCAGCGCGGTGTGCAGGGCGTGGTGGAAGTCGTCGTTCCACTGCGCGTCCAGGCCGAGCCCGTGTTCCGCGCGCGCGGTGATGACCCGTGGGTCGTTCAGGTCGGACTCGCCGACGAGGAACAGCGGCCGGCCCGACTCGGCCGCCAGGCCGGCCACGGCCGACGACAGCTCCTCCAGGAAGTGGCACGCACGCGTGTCGCACAGCGCGTGCACCGCGTCCAGGCGCAGTCCGTCGATCCGGTAGTCGCGCAGCCAGGCCAGCGCACTGCCCACCAGGTAGGCGCGCACCTCGTCCGAACCGGGCGCGTCCAGGTTGACCGCCGCGCCCCAGGGCGTGTGGTGCGTCTCCGTGAAGTACGGCCCGAACGCGGGCAGGTAGTTGCCCGACGGGCCGAGGTGGTTGTGGACGACGTCCAGGACGACACCGAGCCCGAGTCCGTGCGCCCGGTCGACAAAGCGCTTCAGCGCCTCGGGTCCGCCGTACGGCTCGTGCACCGCCCACAGGGAGACCCCCTCGTACCCCCAGCCGTGCCGGCCCGGGAACGGGCAGAGCGGCATCAACTCCACGTGGGTGACGCCCAGTTCCTTCAGGTGGTCCAGGCGGCCGGCGGCGGCGTCCAGGGTGCCCTCGGGGGTGTACGTTCCCACGTGCAGCTCGTAGAGCACCGCGCCCGGCAGCGCGTGTCCCGGCCACGCGGCACGCCACTCGTACCGCTCGTGGTCGACGACCGCGCTGAGCCCGTCCGGTCCGTCCGGCTGGCGGCGCGAGCGCGGGTCGGGCAGCACCGGGCCGTCGTCCAGCGCGAACCCGTACCGCGTGCCGTCCTCGGCGTCCGCCTCCCCGGCCCACCAGCCCGGCCGCCGCGGATCACGCTCCAACGCGCGCGCGGCGCCGCCGCAATGGAGCGTCACACGGTCTGCCTGCGGTGCCCACACCTCGAACTGCACGGACGGTTCCCCTTCGTCTGGCTCATCGTGAGGTAGTCCGTCCATCGTGCCGTGAAAAGAGATCAATCCGCTTTGAATCCCGGCTTTGCCGACGGGTGTCGCCGTACGTACGCGCGCGTGACGGCCGTTTCCCCGTTTTCTGGACACCCGGGGTTCACTGACCCAGAATCGGCAGCGTGACGTCGTCCTTCGAGTTCAACACCTATCCCGCGCGGTTGTCCGACGCGGAGCGCGAGAAGGCGCTGAGTGTGCTGCGCGACGGCGTCGCCATGGGACGGCTGTCGCACGACACGTTCGTGCGCCGTATGGAACTGGCGCTCGCCGCCCGCCGCATGGACGAACTCGCCGTACTCACCGCCGACCTGCCCCAGGAGAGCCGCTTCGCACGCGTGCTCCTCGGCACCGTCGAGGCCGTCTCCGGGTTCACGGTGCGGCTGCGCCGGGCCTGGCAGGCCGAGCGGCTGCCCAAGCTGCTGCTGCCGCACCCCGGCACCGGGCATCCGCTGCGCATCGGCCGCGACCCCGCCAACGGCCTGCGGCTCAACCACGAGACGGTCTCCCGGGTGCACGCCGAACTCCGCCGGCAGGGCGGCCTGTGGGTGCTCAGGGACCTCGGCTCCACCAACGGCACGACCGTGAACGGCCGCCGGGTGACCGGCTCCGCGGTCGTCCGTGAGGGCGACCAGATCGGTTTCGGCCGGGTGTGCTTCCGGCTCTCGGCCCACTGAGTTCGCGCCTTCTCCCAGGTGGCTGAAAAACGTTTGTCCGCGACGGTGTTGACGTACCCCCCAAGTCGTGACTGACTGTGCGTACTCCATGCACATCATGTGAACCGACGGCACAGCATCGTGGAGGTGTGACCTGCCGCCCCTCCACCGCTTTCCGTCCGTGGACGAGCTGGCCTCGCGCGCGGCCGCACTGGTCGCCGACCACCCCCGGCACGCCCGGCTGCACCGGATCGGCACCTCCCGCGCGGGCACTCCGCTGTGGCTGCTTTCGATCGGTCACGGCAGCCGGCACGCCCTCGTCGTGGCCGGCCCGCACGCCAACGAACCCGTCGGCGGCGCCACCGTTCTCCGGCTCGCCGACCGGGTCCTGGCCGACCCCCGGCTCACCGAGGACGCCGACGTCACCTGGAACCTGCTGCTGTGCCTGGACCCGGACGGCTCGCGCCGCAACGAGGGCTGGCTGGCCGGGCCCTACACGCTGGGCCACTACTTCCGGAACTTCTTCCGGCCCGGCTTCCTGGAGCAGCCCGAATGGCTGCCCGACGGGGCCGACGCCGCCGCGCTGCCCGAGACCCGGGCACTGCTGGACCTCCAGGACGAGCTGCGGCCCTTCCTCCAGTGCTCGCTGCACGGCGTGGACGTCGGCGGCGGCTTCGTCGAGCTCACCGATGACCTGCCGGGCCTCGCCAGGCGCCTCGCGCACACCGCGAGCCGGCTCGGCATCCCCCGCGAACTCGGCGCCTACGACGCGCTGTACTGGCCCACCCTGGGCCCGGCCGTCTACCGGGTGCCGCCGCCCCGCCGGGGCGACCTGGCCGCCGCCATCACCGAGGCGGCCGTCGAGTCCACCTGGTTCCATCCGCACCGGCACGGCACCGTCACCGCCATCGTCGAGGCCCCCATGTGGGGCGTGGCCGCCGTCCAGGACAGCGCGCCGGCAGCCGACCGGGACGCCGCGCTGCGCGCCGTCAGCCACACCCTGCGGCACGACACCGGCCTCCTGGAGGCCGTCCTGGCCCGGATCCGGCCCCAGTTGTCCGGCGCGCCGGACGCGGCCCGGCTGCTCGCGCCGGTGGACGACTACCTGCTGGTCTGCCCGGGCCTCGCCGACGCCTGGGACCCCGGCACCGACGCCGGCCGCGCCCGCCCGCTGCCCCCGCTCAGCGCCGCCCATCTGGCCGCCCTGCGGATCGCCGGGCGCCGGCTGGTCCTGCGCACCGCCGGGCTGCTGCACCAGCTGCTGCGCGGCGCCGGCCACGACCCGGCCGGCGCCCTGCCCGACCTGGACCGGCTGATCGACACCTGGTGCGCGGACTACCACGAGGGCTTGGGCGCGCGCTGGATCCCGGTCGCGCGCCAGGCCGAGTACCAGACGCGCGTGGTCCTGAGCGCTTTCGAACTGGCACACCGCCACGCGCGCGTGCGTGCTCGTTCGGGTGAGTCGGACTGGGGTGCCGGGGCCGCCGTGCCGATGCACCGGGAATGACCCCTCTGATCAGAGCGACAGCGGCCGGTGGTGCCCTGCTGGCGGCCGCCGCCCTCCTCGCCGCCGGCCCGGCCCAGGCCGCGCCCGGCACCACCGACGGCGGCGACTACCTGTACCTGACCGTCGCCAAGGGCGACGGCCGGTCCGGCGACACGCCCGGCACGCTGCTGCTGTGCGACCCGCCCCAGGGGCACTCCCGCGCGGCCGAGGCGTGCGCCGAACTCGACACGGTGGGCGGTGACATCGCGCGCATCGCCCCGATCAAGGACGCCATGTGCCCGATGGTCTACGCCCCCGTGACCGCGCAGGCGCACGGGCAGTGGAACGGCCGGCCGATCGAGTACCGCGAGACGTTCTCGAACTCCTGCCAGATGGCCGCCCGTACCGGACCGGTCTTCGCCCTCGACAGCTGACCCCGAGGGCGGTGTGCGGCGCCTGGGGCGTGCTCCCACCGGGCAGGCCCCGGCTCCTCACGCCGCCCGCTCACGGGCGTGCTGCGCGGCCGCCAGCACCGTCCGGGACTGATGCTCCACCTGGCGCTCCAACGGCACCCAGCGGGCTTGGAAGCGCTCCCCGTAGGCGTCGCACCAGGAGGCCACCAGCTCTTCCAGCCGCGGCACCGCACGGTCGTCCGCCTCCCGCAGCACCCGCAGCAGCATCGACGCCGCCCGCAACGGCAGCCGCCGCCCGAAGGCGTCCACGCTGCCGACGTACGCCATCGTGGTGTCGATCGGCGGCCGCCGGATCCAGTCCTCGGCCAGCCCGGGAATCAGCCCCAGCGCCCAGCGGGCCGCCCGCAGCAGCGGCCCCTCCAGGAGGCCGTCCAGCCGGGGCAGCGCCTCGGTCAGCACCCGCTCCACCTCCCGCGAGTCCCGCAGCAGCCGGCCCGCCAGCCGCCGCATCGCCGCGGCCGGCGCCGGATGCGGCGCCGGGTCGTCGACCAGGTCGCTCGCCCACATCGGCACCTCGACCACCGCCGTCAGACCGCCGTAGCGATGCGCGTGGTACCAGGTGCTGTGCCGTGCGTCGTCCGGCATGCTCGGGTAGGCCACCCCCGACCCCGGACCCGGCATCACCCGGACCCCGGGACCGGACGCCGGCCAGCCCGCGGCGTCCGAGGCTCCCGTCTCCACCGGAATGTGCAGCTCCGCCGCGGACTTGGCGAACGGCTCGGCGAGCCCGGGCACGTCCTTCGTCAACTGCACCCAGCTGCCGCCCAGATCGGTGCCGTGCAGGGTCACCTGGAGGTAGGGGCGCAGCTCGTCGATCACCCCGAGCAGGGCCAGGGTCTCGGGCGGCAGCCGGTCCGGGGGCAGCACCGACGGCGACCACTCCGGCTGTTCGGGGCCCGCCGGGCGGTAGAAGCCATGGTGGTAGTCGAGCAGGCTGCGCGGTGCCGGGGTGACGTGCAGGCTCGCCCCGTCCGGGTCCGCGCACAGCAGGAAGTGCCAGGAGGTCTCCGCCCGTAGGTCCCGCTCATTCAGCACCCGTTCGGCGAGCACCTGGAGGGTGCCGCCCCCGGTCGGCTCGTTGGCGTGGGCACCCGCGACCACCAGCACCGCCCGCCGGGCGTGCCCGACGGACAGCAGGTGCAGGGGTCTGCCCGCGCGGGAGACGCCGATCTGCCGCAACGTGCACAGGCGGGGCCGGTGAGCGGCCAACGCCCGGGCGGTCGCGACCAGTTCGGAAACACTGGGGTAACGCAGCTCCGGCAGGAGACTCACCCCCGACTTGTCCGCCCGGCTTCGCTTTCCCCAGTCCCGCACGGCATAGGTGAACTGTCAAGAACCTCCCGGGGGAGGCTCCAGGGGGCGCCCAGGTGCATGAGCCGTCGGCCGACGAGGCGATGGACGCCGACGGGGGTGCGAAGCCATTTCGGGGCGCGGAACGGCTCCGCGCGCCTTTACGGACGCGGCGGGCGCCCGGCGAGTTTCGGCAACCCCCCGACCCGACCCCATCTTCACCCGTACGAGTGAATATGACCCGCAGTGCCCGCGGTGGCCTCAGTGCCCGCAGTGCCCGCGGTGGCTTCAGTGCCCGCACTCCCAGCAGTGCCCGCAGTCCCGCAGAGCCCTCAGTGCCCGTCGTTTTCGTCGCCCCCGCCGACCACTCGCTCCAGCAGCGCCACCGGCAGCCCCTCGAAAAGCTCGGCCATGCGCGCGTGCCCCGTGAACTCGCGGTCCGGCGCCAGCACGTCCGCCCACCGTCCCGGCGGCAGCGGCAGCACCGTGTCCCGCCAGCCGCCCGCCGCGGCCAGCCGCAGCGACAGCCGGGTCACCGCCGCGACCACATCGCCGGAGCGCGTGAACGCCAGACAGTGTGCCGCGGCCGGGCCCTCGGCCGTCAGCGGCGCGTACGTCGCCGTAGCGCCGAAGACCCCCGGGCGGCGCGCCCGCAGCCGCAGCGCCGCCGCCGTCACCGCGTCCTTCTCGCCCGGGTGCGCGGGCGGGAAGGAGACCGGCCGCCGGTTGTCCGGGTCCACCAGCGCCCGGAACTCCCCCTCCGTGCCCTGGTAGACGTCCGGCACACCCGGCATCGTCAGGTGGACCAGAGCCGTACCGAGGACGTTCGCCCGGACGTGCGCCGCCAGTGAGGCCCGGAAGGCCGCCACCCGCTCTCCTGGCGCCCCGCACGGGCCCGCCGCGACGAAGGAGGCCACCGCCTCCTCGTACGGCGGCTCCTGCTCCGTCCAGCTCGTGTACAGGCCCGCCTCCCGCACATGCTTCAGCAGCGCCCCCTGTACCCGCTCCGGGGCCGCCGGGCCGAGACCGAACACCGTCTGCCAGGCCGCCCAGGCCAGCTGTGCGTCCGGTACACCCGCGCCGTCCCCGGTCACCTCGGTCAGCACCTCCGCCCAGCGCTCCGGGCACTCCGTCAGCACGGCCAGCGCCGCCCGCACATCGGCGCTGCGCTTGGTGTCGTGCGTCGTCACCACCGTCCCGGTGAGCGGCCAGTCGCGCTGCACGCGCGCGCAGTACGCGTGGAAGTCGTCGGGGGAGACGCCCGGGCTGCCGGGAGCACCGCCCACCTCGGTCGCGGACAGCAGCGGCACATAGCGGTAGAACGCCGTGTCCTCCACGGACTTGGCCCGCAGCGCAGAGGAGGTCTGCGCGAACCGGGTCCGGAACTCCGCGGGCCCGGGGCCGTCGTCGCCCGCCAGCAGCAGCCCGCGCACCACGTCCACCGCCCCGCCCTCCTCGGGCACCATGAACGCCGACCGGGCCTCCTCGGCCGCCTGCTCGGTGACCACGGCGGCCGCGTCACCTGAGGTGTAGGGCCGGTACACCCGCATCCGCACCAGCAGCTCCTCCAGTGCGATGCGCAGCGCCCAGGGCGCCCGGTCGCGCAGCGCGGGGTCCGGCGAGGTCGCGCACGCGCGCGTGGCGACCCGGGTCAGCCGGTCCGTCTCGGCGGCCAGCTCGTGCGTGAGGACCTTGTACGCCGCCCGCCGCACGGTCGCCTCCCAGTCGCCGCCCCGGTCCGTCAGCGGGGCCGCGAACCGCCGGTAGCCGTCCAGCAGTTCACCGGCGCCGACAGGATCCGTGAACAGGCCGTCCACCTGCCGCAGCGCGTCGTACCCGGTGGTCCCCGCGACCGGCCAGGCGCCCGGCAGACGCTCGCCGTCGGCCAGGATCTTCTCCACGACCGTCCAGCGCCCACCGGTCGCCTCGTGCAGCCGCGCGAGATAGCCGTCCGGGTCGGCGAGCCCGTCGGGATGGTCGACGCGCAGTCCGTCCACCACCCCCTCGTGCAGCAGCTGGAGGATCTTGGCATGGGTGGCCTCGAACACCTCCGGGTCCTCCACCCGCACCCCGATCAGCTCCGAGATGCTGAAGAACCGCCGGTAGTTCAGCTCCGTCCGGGCCAGCCGCCACCACACCGGGCGGTACCACTGGGCGTCCAGCAGCTCCGGCAGCGGCAGGTCCGCGGTGCCCTCCCGGAGCGGGAAGGCGTGCTCGTGATAGCGCAGCACGTCGCCGTCGACCACGAGCTGCCCGAGCACCTCGCCGACCGGGCCGCCGAGCACCGGCACCAGCAGCTGCCCGCCCTGTGCCTCCCAGTCGACGTCGAACCAGCGCGCGTACGGCGAGCTGGGGCCCTCCCGCAGAACCTCCCACAGGGCGTGGTTGTGCCGTGGGGACATGGCCATGTGGTTCGGCACGATGTCCACGACCAGACCGAGACCGTGCTCGCGCGCGGTCCGCGCGAGCGCGCGCAGCCCCTCCTCGCCGCCGAGTTCCGCACGCACGCGCGCGTGGTCGACGACGTCGTAGCCGTGCGTGGAGCCCGGGACGGCCTCCAGGACGGGGGAGAGGTGCAGGTGGGTGACACCGAGCGAGGCGAGGTACGGCACGGCGGCTTCGGCGGCCGGGAAGGGGAAGCCGGGCTGGAGCTGGAGGCGGTAGGTGGAGGTGGGCACGGTGGCGGGGATTCGCTCGGCTGTCATGGAGACCTACGTACCCGCCCCGCCGGATTCTCTGTCACCGGCTACGGCAGAGCGCCCGCTAGGGCCTGTATCCATGTGCGGCTCCGCCGCGCGGGCGCGACCAGCCCCCGGCCGGCCCGCACCCGTACGACAGCCCACCGGAGCGCGCCCCCTACGCCGGCCTCTTCAGAACGGTCAGACTCCGCCCCACCAACGTCAGGCGTGCCCCGCCGTCCACCTTCGGCCCGGGTGGCACCGGCTCCGCGCGTGCCGTGTCCACCACCACCTCCCACTGCCGGCCGTGGTTCACCGGCACCAGGAACTCCAGCGGATCCGGTGACGCGTTGAACATCAGCAGGAAGGAGTCGTCGGCGATCCGCTCCCCGCGGGTGCCCGGTTCCGAGATCGCGTTGCCGTTGAGGAACACCGTCAGGGCCGACGCCTGTGCCGACCCCCAGTCCTGCTGGGCCATCTCATGGCCCTCCGGAGTGAACCAGGCGATGTCGGACAGCTCGTCGTGGGTGCCCTCCACCGGGCGGCCGTGGAAGAAGCGGCGGCGCCGGAAGACCGGGTGCTCCTTGCGCAGCCGCGCCATCGCGCGCGTGAAGGCCAGCAGGCCGCTGTCGTCCTCGGGGTCCGGCCAGTCCACCCAGGACACCTCGTTGTCCTGGCAGTACGCGTTGTTGTTGCCCTGCTGCGTGCGCGCGAACTCGTCACCGTGGCCGATCATCGGCACACCCTGGGAGAGCATCAGCGTGGCGACGAAGTTGCGCATCTGCCGCTCGCGCAGTTCGAGGATCCCGGGGTCGTCGGTGTGCCCCTCGACCCCGCAGTTCCAGGAGCGGTTGTGACTCTCGCCGTCCCGGTTGTCCTCGCCGTTGGCCGCGTTGTGCTTGTCGTTGTACGACACGAGGTCGTGCAGGGTGAACCCGTCGTGGCAGGTCACGAAGTTGATGGAGGCCAGCGGGCGGCGGCCGTCGTCCTGGTAGAGGTCGGAGGAGCCGGTCAGCCGGGACGCGAACTCCGCGAGCGCGCGCGGCTCACCGCGCCACAGGTCGCGGACGGTGTCCCGGTACTTGCCGTTCCACTCGGTCCACAGCGGCGGGAAGTTGCCCACCTGGTAGCCGCCCTCGCCCACGTCCCAGGGCTCGGCGATCAGCTTCACCTGGGAGACCACCGGGTCCTGCTGCACCAGGTCGAAGAACGACGACAGCCGGTCCACCTCGTGGAACTGCCGGGCCAACGTGGCCGCGAGGTCGAAACGGAAGCCGTCGACGTGCATCTCGGTGACCCAGTAGCGCAGCGAGTCCATGATCATCTGAAGGACGTGCGGGGACCGCATCAGCAGGGAGTTCCCGGTGCCGGTCGTGTCCATGTAATAGCGGGGGTCGTCGGTCAGCCGGTAGTACGACGGGTTGTCCAGGCCCCGGAAGGACAGCGTCGGGCCCAGGTGGTTGCCTTCGGCGGTGTGGTTGTAGACGACGTCCAGGATCACCTCGATCCCGGCCTCGTGCAGCGCCCGGACCGCCGACTTGAACTCCAGGACCTGCTGCCCGCGGTCGCCCCAGGAGGCGTACGCGTTGTGCGGGGCGAAGAAACCGATCGTGTTGTAGCCCCAGTAGTTGTTCAGGCCCATGTCGACCAGCCGGTGGTCGTTCACGAACTGGTGGACCGGCATCAGCTCCAGCGCCGTGACGCCCAGCTCCGTCAGGTGCTCGATGACGGCCGGGTGCGCGAGGCCCGCGTAGGTGCCGCGCAGCTCCTCGGGCAGGCCCGGGTGGCGCATCGTCAGGCCCTTCACATGGGCCTCGTAGATCACCGTGTGGTGGTACTCGGTGCGCGGCCGCCGGTCGTCGCCCCAGTCGAAGTACGGGTTGATCACCACCGAGGTCATGGTGTGCGGGGCCGAGTCCAGGTCGTTGCGCTTGTCGGGGTCGCCGAAGTGGTAGCCGTACACCTCCTCGCCCCAGCGCACCGACCCGCTGACCGCCTTCGCGTAGGGGTCGAGCAGCAGCTTCGCCGAGTTGCAGCGCAGCCCGCGTCCGGGGTCGTACGGGCCGTGCACCCGGAAGCCGTAGCGCTGTCCGGGCATCACCCCCGGTAGGTACGCGTGCCGGACGAAGGCGTCGCTCTCGCGCAGCTCCACCGCCGTCTCGGAGCCGTCGTCGTGCAGCAGACACAGCTCCACTCGGTCCGCGGTCTCCGTGAACACCGCGAAGTTGGTCCCGGCGCCGTCGTACGTGGCACCGAGCGGATACGCCTCTCCAGGCCAGACCTGCATGAAGTCGACTCTTCCAGGTGTGCATTGCGCGCGGGGGCGCCTTGGTCATGAGTCTGCCCGAAAGTAATGGAACCCCAGGTGACTTACACCCCTCTTACCCGGCGACCAGTGCACACAGCGACCCATGTGGCGAAGTGTGCCGAACCAGTGGGGCAAACACGTACTCCCTGTGACCAAGGGGGAGTAGGGGGAAGATGTGCGCAAGATAGTGCACCGCCATCTGGGCAAAGTGGTGGCCGGTGCGGGCCTGGCGGTTGCGGGGACCGCCGTGATGGTCGGGATCACCCTGCCGGGTACGGCGGGGGCGGACGACTCGGGAGGGAGCGACGGGACCGGCTCGGTCGCCGCGCAGCAGGCGGGACAGGGCAAGGACGCCGTCAAGCCGGGCGTGGTGGAACAGGCGCCGGCCGAGGGGAAGAAGGGCACGGGCAGCGACCCGCTGACCGACGACGAGACCAAGCGCGTCGAACAACTCGCTCTGACCAAGCAGATGTTCAACGCCGGGGAGAACGTCGAGGGCCGGCGCGGCCCGCAGCGGATCAGCGTCGACCTGGCCGAGCCGAACGCGAACGAGCTGGACGCCACGAACCCGCCACGGCGCGCGGACGTGACGTTCTACGACTACCGGGACGACAGCCTCGTCACCCGGACCGTCAACCTCGACACCGGCAAGGTCGAGCAGACCACCACCCGGCAGGGTGTCCAGCCGCCGCTCAGCCACGACGAGAACGTCGAGGCACTCCAGCTGCTCGTCGCCGACCCGCTCGGCGCCGGCCTGAAGGCGGACTTCAAGGACGCCACGGGTGAGGACCTCACCTCCCCGGAGCAGCAGCTGCTGCTCAACAGCGCGGTCTACCGCGCCACCGAGGGCGCCCAGCCGGCCGCGCTCGACAAGTGCGGCGAACACCGCTGCGTGCGGCTCTTCCCGAAGGTCAAGAACGGGCCCTGGATCGACGCCCGTTCCCTGATCGTCGACCTGAGCGCGCGCAAGGTCGTGAAGCTCGGCGGCTGAGCCCGTCCCGTTCGCCTTTCCCGAACTCCTTCTCCTTTTCGACTGCATCTCCCGCACGAGGAGTCACTTCGTCATGCACCCGAACAGAATCCGCCGCGCCCGCCGGACGGCCGCCGTGGGCCTGTCCGTGGCCGCGCTGGCCGCCGGCGCGACCACCGCGGCCGGACCCGCCGCCGCCCAGCCCAAGCAGGCCGCCGCGCCCGCCGCCGACTGCTCCGCCGCCTACCGGATCGAGCAGAAGCTCTCCACCGGCACCACCTGGCGGATGTGCTGGCGCTACGACAGCAAGGCCGGACTGGTCCTGGAGCACATCTCTTACCAGCCCAAGGGCGAGCCGGCCCCCATCAAGGTGCTCTCCAGCGCCCGCCTCGGCCAGATCGACGTCCCCTACGACGACGGCAGTGTCGAGTACGACGACCTGACCGGCTTCGGCTTCGCCCAGGGCCTGGTGCCGCTCGATTCGGCCGAGTGCCCCGGCGGCACCATCAAGACCGTCAAGGTCCCCGACGCCTGGGACCCGGCCCACCCGAACGTCAACGGCCTGTGCACCACCACCCGTTCGCGCGGTCACGCGTACCGCATGCAGGCCGACACCGGCAACAAGGTGTACCAGGCGCAGGGCAAGGACCTGCTGGTCTACACCGTCAACAAGGTCGGCTGGTACGAGTACATGACCGAGTGGCGGTTCCAGGACGACGGCACGATCAACATGAACATCGGCGCCACCGGCAGCCTCTCGCCGAGCGACTACGACGCCGGGGACGGCCGCGGCTGGCCGATCGGCAAGGGCGCCCACGCGTACGCCACCAGCCACAGCCACAACGTCTTCTGGAAGCTGGACTTCGACCTCGACGGCTCCTCCAAGAGCCGCATCGAGCAGTACGACTCGGTGGTCAGCGCGCCCGCGCACGGCCAGCAGGCGCCCAGCAACAAGACCACCCGCACCAACGTCACCAAGGAACTCGCCGGTGACTACAAGAACATGCGCTGGTGGCGGGTGGTCAGCTCGGCCGGCAAGAACAAGGACGGGCACGCCCGTTCGTACGAGATCGTGCCCGGCGCCAGCAACAAGTACCTGGGGCACGGCTTCACCAAACACGACGTCTACTTCACCCAGTACGACAAGTGCGAGCTGTTCGCCAGCAACAACCCGGGCTGCGCCAACGGCCACCCCAAGACCGTCGACCAGTGGGTGAACGGACAGACCCTCACCAACCCCGTGGTCTGGGTGAACGTCGGCTTCCATCACATCGCGCGTGACGAGGACCAGCAGCCCATGCCGGTCCACTGGCAGGGCTTCTCCCTCGCCCCGCGGGATGTCACCGCTATGAATCCGCTCACTCCGGCCGCCCTCGCTGATCAGAACGGACGGCCCGGAAACGGTAGTTGAGAAACGACCTGTCCATCCTGCTGCACCGCCGACCGCTCCCGGAGTACCCTTCCTTGATCGTTGGCACAGGGAGAGCTCGGGGGAGCGGAAGGCGGTGCACGGGTGGGCTCGGGAGGCCTGGAGCTGCCCCCTGGTGACGAGGGTCACGAGGGGAACTCCACAGACGTCCCGCCCGGCGCGGTGTCCCTGGCCCGGCCGATGGACGCCTCGGGCTCCATCGGTCCGGAGCTGGACTGGGACGCCGACGCCTGGCTGGAGGTGCGTACGCGCGCCCAGCGGGCCGGCCGTGCCTACATCTGGCTGAACCTCGTCGAGCAACGGCTGCGGGCGGTCGTGGCCGCCGTGCTGCGCCCCATCTACGAACCCGTCCACGGCGACGAGTGGGTGGTCGCCGCGGCCGGTCCCGCCGGTCAGGAGTGGGTCCAGCGGGCGGTCGCGGTCCGCGAAGTCAGCCGCCGCAAGGGCTACTTGCTGGACCCGGCCGACGACAACGTGATCAGCTTCCTGACGCTACCGCAGCTGCGCGAGCTGATGGTGCAGCACTGGCCCTGCTTCGAGCCGTACTTCGACGAACGCCGGGACGTCGAGCTCGCTCTCGACGAGCTGGAGGTGACCCGCAACGTCGTCTCCCGCAACCGCGCGCTCTCCGAGGCCGTCCTCAGCCAGGCCGAACGGGCCTCCGCCCGGCTCCTGGAGATGCTCGGCACCGGCGGCGACGTGCCCTCCGCGCGCCGGCTGCCGGTGGACGCGGTGGAGGACCTGGTGGGCGACCGCTACGCGGACGTCGTCGCCGTCCATCCCGACCGGGTCCGGCTCATGCGCCAGTTCCCGGCCGAGGACCTGTTCGGCGGCGCCCGCCGGCTGGACGCCATCGGCATCGGCCTCAACCTGCTCGTGCAGAACTTCTCCGGCCGCCGCCTGGTCCGGCTCGCCGAGACCGGCTGCCGGGTCCGGCTGCTCTTCCTCAACCCCGCCTCCAGCGCGATCAAGCGCCGCGAGCGCGAACTGGGGATGAAACGGGGCGAACTCTCCCGCTCGGTCGAGATGAACATCCTCCACATGCGCCGGGTCCGCTCCCGGCTGCGCGACCCCGGCGCCTTCGAGATCCAGGTCTACGACGACACCCCCCGCTTCTCCGCCTACCTGGTGGACGGCGACGGCGCCGACGGTGTCGCGATCGTCCAGTCCTACCTGCGCGGGGCGCGGGGCATGGAGTCGCCGGTGCTGGTCCTGCGCAACGGCGACAAGGTGGTCAAGTCGGACGACGCCCTGGAAGCAGGACTCTTCCCGACATACCGTGAGGAGTTCGAAATGGCGTGGGCGGATTCGCGCCCTGTGTCCTGAGGCGGGCGTGGCGGTAAGCGGAACGCGGTCCTCTGATTGTCAGTGGCGCATGCGAGGGTGGAGACCACTGGGGGAAAGCACCACCAAGAAGGGGGACCGCCCATGGGCTGGCACCAAGAGCTCCTGATCGGCTTCGATCTGGAGACGACGGGTACGGATCCGCGCGAGGCGCGTATCGTCACGGGCGCCGTGATCGAGGTCAGGGCCGGGCAGGAGCTGGGCCACCGCGAGTGGCTGGCGGATCCGGGCGTGGAGATTCCGGCCGACGCGGTGGCCGTGCACGGCATCAGCAACGAGCGGGCGACCGCCGAGGGCCGCCCCGCCGACCAGGTCGCCGACGCCCTCGCGGACATTCTCACCGGGTACTGGAAGACAGGTGTGCCGGTCGTCGCCTACAACGCGACCTTCGACCTCACCCTGCTCTCCGCGGAGCTGCGCCGGCACGGCCTGCCGTCGCTCTCCGACCGCCTCGGCGGCCTCGACCCCGCACCGGTCATCGACCCGTACACCATCGACCGCTGGGTCGACCGCTACCGCCGCGGCAAGCGCAACCTCGAAGCGGTCTGCGCCGAGTACGGCATCACCCTCGCCGCCGCCCACAACGCGTCGGCCGACGCCCTGGCCGCGGCCCGCCTGGCCGGGGCCATAGCCGAGCGCCACCCGAAGATCGCGGCGCTGGGTCCGGCGGAGCTGCACCGGCGCCAGGTGGAGTGGTACGCGGAGTGGGCTGCGGACTTCCAGAGCTTTCTGCGCCGCAAGGGAGAGGCCGACGCGGTGGTGGACGGGGCGTGGCCGCTGCGGGAGCTGGCCGAAGCGGTCTGAGCGTTCCGCTGCAAGTGCCGAGATGCGCCGTCGGTCGTCTGCGGCTTCGTCGTGGCTGGTCGCGCCCACGCGGCGGTAGCCGCACATCCAATACAGCCCCGCGCCCCTGCGGGGCGCTGGTGCTCAGAAGGGATACCAGCGCACCGACTCGTCGCCCTCCCGCAGCGATGCCACCCGCCGCTCGAACTCTGCCAGCGCCTTCGGGTTGCTCGGCGCGTGTTGGGCGACCCACGCGCAGCTGGCCGTCTCCCGGGCTCCGCGCAGCACGCCGCACCCCTCCCACTCCCGCACATCCCACCCGTAGGCCTCGACGAACGAGTCGTAGGCCCCGGCAGGCAAGCCGTACCGGTCCCGGGACAGCGCCATGACCACCAGGTCGTGCTCGCGCAGGTCGGACGAGAAGGTCTCCAGGTCGACCAACACCGGTCCGTCCGGACCGACGTGCACATTGCGGGGCAGCGCGTCCCCGTGGATCGGCCCCGGTGTCAGGTGTGGCGCCGGCGCGGCCGCGGCCACCGCGAAGCCGTCCCGGCGCTCGCGCAGATACGCCGCGTCGGCGGGGTCGATCGCGTCGCCGGCCAGCCGCAGCCAGCGCTCCACACCGCCCAGCAGCTCGCGGGGCGGCAACGCGAAGGGAGGAGCGGGCAGTGCGTGCACGATCCGCAGCAGTTCGGCCAGATCGCGCGGCTCGGCCGGCCGTACCGGATCCGCCAGCCGGTGCCACACGGTCACCGGGTGGCCGTCCACGAGCCGCGCCTTCGGCTCGGCGGCCCGTACGGCCGGGACGCCCGCCTCCGCCAGCCACCCGGCGATCTCCACCTCACGCCGGGCCCGGTCGAGGAGTTCGGCGTCCCGGCCGACCTTCACCACCAGGTCCCCGGCGGCGAACACCGCGTTCTCGCCCAGGGCGAGGAGCGGGGCGTCAGCCGCCGCACCGGGCAGCACGCCCGCCGCGGCCAGTACATCCCGTGCCCTGGCCTCGTCCATCGTCCGCCTCCGTGTCCGTTCCCGGTGCCCGCGCGCCCCCGCGGCTGTGCGGGTGCACACGGCGCCCTCTTCTCGCCATCCGCCGGCCAGTCTCGCATCCACGGAGGTCGCGGCGTGTGCGCGGTGCCTTGACGAGACCACCTGCCTTCACGACCATGACCAGGCCCGACCGGGCCGCGCAAAGGGGGATGACGTGGCATTGGCGACGAACGTGGCCACCGTACGGCGACCGGCCGCCGCACGCCTGACCGGCCACGGCGCCTGGTTCCTGGTCCTGCCCGCCCTGATCCCGATCCTCGTGCTGAGCGTCGGCCCGCTGCTCTACGGGATCCTGCTGGCGTTCACCGACGCCCAGTCCGGCCGGACCGCGGCCACCCGGTGGATCGGCGGCCTCAACTTCCAGGACCTCCTGCACGACACGCTCTTCTGGGAGTCGTTCCGGATCGGCCTGGTCTGGGCCGTCGGGGTGACCGTGCCCCAGTTCCTGCTCGCCCTCGGCCTGGCCCTCCTCCTCGACCAGGAGTTACGGCTGCGCTGGCTGGCCCGCGCCCTGGCGATCGTGCCCTGGGCGATGCCCGAGGTCGTCGTCGGGATCATGTGGCGACTGGTCTACAACCCGGACGCGGGGATCCTCAACGAGACCCTGCGCGACCTCGGCCTCGGCGACGGCCGGGACTGGCTGAGCGGACTCGGCAGCGCCCTGCCCGCCGTGATCGTCGTCGGTGTCTGGGCCGGACTGCCGCAGACCACGGTCGCCCTGCTCGCCGGCCTGCAGAACACCCCGCGCGAACTGCACGAGGCCGCGGCCGTGGACGGCGCCGGCGCCTGGCGCCGCTTCCGTGCGGTCACCTGGCCCGCCCTCAGACCCGTCGCCCTGGCCGTCACCGCGCTCAACCTCATCTGGAACTTCAACTCCTTCGCCCTGGTCTACGTCCTGACCAACGGCGGCCCCGGCGGCAAGACCCGGCTGCCGATGCTCTTCGCCTACGAAGAGGCCTTCCGCTACGGCCAGTTCGGCTACGCGGCGGCGATGGGCTGTGTGATGGTCGCGGTGATCGCGGTGCTGCTGGCCGTCTTCCTGGCGGGCCGGCTGCGGGGAGGCGAGGACGCGTGAGGACCCGTACCGGCGCCCGTGTCGCCCAGTACGCCGCCCTGCTCGGCTACCTCGTCTTCCTGGCCTTCCCGCTGCTCTGGCTGCTTTCCACGGCCTTCAAGTCACCGACCGAGCTGGGCAGTCTGCACCCCACCTGGATCCCCCGGCACCCGACCCTGGCCAACTTCCGCCAGGCCTTCGACGAACAGCCCCTGCTGCGCGCCGGCCTCAACTCCCTGCTTGCCGCGGTCGGCGCCGCGCTGATCGCCGTACTGCTCGCGACCCCGATGGCGTACGTCATGGCCCGGCGGCGCGGGGCGCTGTCCCGGGCGGCCACCGGGTGGGTGGTGGTCAGCCAGGCCTTCCCGTTCGTGCTGGTGATCATCCCGCTGTTCCTGGTGCTGAAGCACCTGCGGCTGATCGACTCCCTTTTCGGGCTGGTGATGGTGTACGTGGTGTGGGCGCTGCCGTTCGCGCTGTGGATGCTCGTCGGCTACGTCCGGGCGGTCCCCGTCGAACTGGAGGAGGCGGCGGCCGTGGACGGCGCCGGGCGGCTGCGGACGCTGGTGTCGGTCACGGCACCGCTGCTGGCCCCCGGGATCGTGGCGACCGGGCTGTTCGCCTTCGTCACCGCGTGGAACGAGTTCTTCTTCGCGCTGGTGCTGCTGAAGACACCGGAGAAACAGACCCTGCCGGTCGTCCTCACCCACTTCATCGGTGCGGAGGGCGTGGCCGACCTGGGCCCCCTCGCCGCGGCCGCCTTCCTGGCCACGCTGCCCTCGCTGGTCGTCTTCGCACTCGTCCAGCGGCGGATCACGGGCGGGATGCTCACCGGGGCGGTGAAGAGCTGATGCGGACCAGAGCCACCACCGCACTCGTCGTCCTGCTCCTCCTGCTCGCCGGCTGCTCGGCGGGCGGGAAGGGCACCGGCGGCCCGATCACCCTCCGGTTCCAGTCCCTGGCCTGGCAGGAGGAGTCGGTCGCGGCCAACAAGGAGCTGGTGAAGGAGTGGAACGCCACCCACTCGGACGTCAAGGTCGAATACGTGCAGGGCAGTTGGGACAGTGTCCATGACCAGCTGCTGACCTCGTTCGAGGGCGGTGAGGCCCCGGACATCATCCACGACGCCTCCGACGACCTCGCCGACTTCGCCTACGGCGGCTACCTCGCCGACCTGACCGGCCTGCTGCCTGCCCGGCTCAAGTCCGACATTCCGCAGCGGAGCTGGCAGACGGCGACCTTCGGTGACGGCATCTACGGCGTGCCGTTCCTCCAGGAGCCGCGGGTGCTGATCGCCAACACCACCTGGCTCGCGAAGGCCGGAGTGCGGATACCGACGCCCGAACAGCCCTGGAGCTGGGCGGAGTTCAGGCAGGTCACCAAAGAGCTCAGCGGCGACGGCAGGTACGGCGTCGCCTGGCCGCTCAAGGAGCCCGTCTCCGCCACCCTCAACCTCTCCCTGTCGACGGGCGGACAGCTCTTCCACCGGGGCGCCGACGGCAAGGTGACCGTGCGTTTCGAGGCCGCCGACCAGATCGTGCCGCGCACGGTCCACGACCAGGTCGGCATCGACCACAGCGCACCCGGCTCCACACTGGGCAGCGGCGGCTCGGACACCCTGCCGGGCTTCTTCGGCGGCAAGTACGCGATGGTCCCGCTCGGCTTCTCCTACCGGCAGCAGATCGTCCAGCAGGCGCCGAAGGGCTTCGACTGGGAGGTGCTGCCCGCCCCGGCCGGCGCCGACGGACTCGCCCAGGGCGTCAGCCCGCAGACGCTGTCCGTCGCCGAGGACAGTCCCCACAAGAAGGAGGCGGCCGAGTTCATCGACTTCCTGCTCCGGCCGGAGAACATGGTCCGGCTCGCCCTCGGCGACTGGATGCTGCCCACCGGCACCCAGGCCCTGCAGGACCCGGCCCTGCACACCGCCAAGTACGGCTGGGCCACCGGCACCGCCCTGGCCGGCCGGCTCAGCCCGGCCCCCGCCCAGACCGTCCGCGGCTACCCGGAGTGGAAGGACAAGGTGGCCACCCCTGCCCTCCAGTCGTACTACAGCGGCGCCATCGGCCTCGACGAACTCCGCCACCGCCTGGAGAAGGACGGCAACCTGGTCCTGGCCCGCTACCAGCGCTGAGCACCAGCGGGCAGCGAACAGGGCCCGTTGGCTCCCCCGGAGACCAACGGACCCTGTGTCAGAGGGTGTCACCCGGACGTCAGACCGGCAGCCGGTCCTGCTCGACCCGGGCCGCCGGCGGTGCCACCGGCTCCGGCGACTCGTCGTGGGTCAGGTCCGGCAGCCAGCGCAGCCGGCGGGGCAGGTACCAGTTACGCTCGCCGAGCAGGGCCATCACCGCCGGGAGCAGCACGCCCCGGATGACCGTCGCGTCGATGAGGACCGCGGCCGCCAGACCCACGCCCATCTGCTTCATGGACTGCATGGACAGCGTGCCGAAGATCGCGAACACGGCGACCATGATGACGGCGGCGCTGGTGACGACCCCGGCCGTGGTGACCACCCCGTGCTGGATGGCGTCCCTGGTGGACCGGCCGCGCAGCCGGGCTTCGCGGATCCGGGAGACCACGAACACGTGGTAGTCCATCGACAGGCCGAACAGGATCACGAAGAGGAACAGCGGCAGCCAGCTGACGATCGCGCCGACGCCCTCCGCGCCCACCAGTGAGGCACCCCAGCCGTGCTGGAAGACGGCGACCAGGATGCCGTAGGCGGCGCCCACCGAGAGCAGGTTGAGCAGGATCGAGGTGATCGCGACCGTCAGCGAGCGGAACGACAGCAGCATGAGGAGGAAGGCGAAGACCACCACGAAGGCGAAGACCGGGACGACCGAGCCCATCAGCTGGTCGTTGAAGTCCTCGTTGCCCGCGACGTTCCCGGTCACCGGCGCCTGCACCCCGTCGACCTGGCCGAGCGTGGCGGGCCGTACCTGGTCGCGCAGCTTCTCC
This sequence comes from Streptomyces sp. NPDC031497, assembly GCF_055580905.1. Classification (NCBI taxonomy): domain Bacteria; kingdom Bacillati; phylum Actinomycetota; class Actinomycetes; order Kitasatosporales; family Streptomycetaceae; genus Streptomyces; species Streptomyces sp. NPDC031497. The sequence continues at coordinate 437,627 of NZ_JBVIKO010000001.1, read as the reverse complement.
AGGCTCTGGCCGGCCTTGTCCAGGTCGGAGCCGCCGACCAGCGGTACGGAGATCAGCGCGACGTTCTGGGCGTCGTGCACCTTGATGTCGACCGGGCCGCGCGAGGCACCCGAACTGATCGCCTGCTCCCGGAAGGCGGTCAGCGCCTGCCTGACCTCGGGGGCGTTGATGTCCTTCGCCTTGACGACCACCTCGGCCGGCTGGGAGCCGCCGGGGAAGGCCTGGTTGACCCGGTCGTAGGTCTGCACGATCGGCAGCGAGCCGCCGAACTCCTGGTCCAGGGTGAGCTGGGAGGTCTTCATGCCGAGGGCGGGTGCGGCGACCGCGAGCAGGGCGCCGGCCGCGACGAGCACGGAGACCAGCGGCTTGGCGAGCACGCCCCGCAGCACGGCGGTCCACAAGCGGCTCTCGGAAGGGCCGTGCGCGCGCCGGCGGCGGCGCAGGAACGGTATACGACCCTTCTCCACCCGGTGCCCCAGCAGGGAGAGCAGCGCGGGCAGGACGGTCACCGAGCCGACCATGGCGACCGCGACGACCATCAGGGAGGCCAGACCCATCGCCTCGAACTCGGCGAGACCGGTGAACAGCATGCCCGCCATCGCCACGCAGACCGTGACACCGGAGACGATGATGGCCCGGCCGCTGGTGGCGGCGGCGATCCGCAGCGCCGCGCCCGCGTCCCGGCCGGCCTCCCGCTCCTCGCGCTCCCGGCGCAGGTAGAACAGGCAGTAGTCGACGCCGACGGCCATGCCGACCAGCAGCATCACGGAGTTGGCGGTGTCACTCATCGGCTGCAGGTGGCTGACCAGGCCCATCAGGCCCATCGTCGCCATGATCGCGGTGACCGCCAGGCCGACCGGCAGCAGCGCGGCCACCAGCGCGCCGAAGGCGATCAGCAGGATGCCGAACGCCACGGGCACGGCGGAGTACTCGGCCCGCTTGAAGTCCTTGCCGAAGGCGTCGCCGTACTGCTTGTCCATGCTGGCGCCGCCGATCTCCGCGATCCGCAGCGTGCCGTGCGCCTTCTGCACCCCGGCCACCGCGTCCAGCACCGGCTCGACCCGGTCGGCGGCGGTCTCCGCGTCGCCGCGCAGGTCGAACTGGACCAGTGCGCTGCGGCCGTCCTTCGAGATCGTCCGGGTGTCGTACGGCGAGGTGATGTCCGTGACCTCGCCGGTGCCGTCGACCGCCTTGACGACGTCCGCGACGGCGGACCTGAACTCGGCGTCCGTGGCCTTGACCGACGGATCCTCGGACTGGACCAGGACCGTCTCCGCGGCCGGCTCCTTGATCCCCGCGTCGTCGATGATCTTCGCCGCGGTGTGCGTCTCGCCCTTGAGCTGGTCGCTCTCGTCGACGTCGACCCGGCCGGCCGCCGAGCCCAGTCCCATCGCCAGGACGACGAACAGTACCCATATGCCGACGGCGGCCCAGCGGTGCCGGGCGCTCCAGCCGCCGGCCCGGGCGGCCAGGCCCCGCACCCGCGTCTCTCCGTTTCCCATGACGGGATTGCCCCCTCGTGTGCGGTGGCGGCCGCCCCGGCCACCACGGTTTCTTCACGACTTCCTTCGTTCGATTCGAAGGTATGGGCCGGACAAGACCGACTCCTCGTGCTGTCCGGTGAAGTGCGACGGCCGGCTCTCATCGCCTGGGAGGATGTCGGGCCCCTACATCTATCGACCCATCTCGGGGGTGTTGATCAGGGGTGTCCCTTCCGACGACGCGGATCCGCTTTGTGATTACAGAACCTTGTTGAACAAGTCACAGGTGCGTGTAGGAGTTGATCCGAGGCGGTCCCATCGGCCAGAGTTTCGGGCAGTCCGGCACGCCCGGCACGGCCGTCGTGCCCACCCCCACGGGGCACGACGGCCGTTCTAAGGTGTTCGAATGACGATGTATGCGGCACTGCTGCGCGGGATCAACGTGGGCGGCAGGAAGAAGCTCCCGATGGCCGAGCTGCGGGCGCTCATGACCGGTCTGGGGCACGACTCCGTCGGGACCTACCTCCAGAGCGGGCAGGCCGTCTTCGCCGCCGCCCACGGGGATGCCGAGTCGCTGGCCGCGGAGCTGACCGAGGCGATCGAGGAGCGGTTCGGCTTCTCCGTCGACGTGCTCGTCCGCGACCACGCCTACCTCAAGGCGATCGCCGAGGCCTGTCCGTTCCCGGCCGCCGAGCTGGAGGCCAGGCAGCTGCACGTCACCTACTTCTCCGCGCCGGTCACCCCGGAGCGGTTCGCGGCCATGGACCCCGCCGCCCACCTCCCCGAGGAGTTCCGGCTGGGTGACCGCGCGCTGTACCTGTACGCCCCGGACGGGCTCGGCCGCTCCAAGCTGGCGGAGGCGCTGTCCCGTCCCCGGCTCAACAAAGGGCTGATCGCCACCACCCGGAACTGGAACACGGTCGTCAAGCTGGTGGAGCTCACCGCCCCGGGAGCGTGACCGTCGGCGGGCCGAGGAAGGGCACCGGCGACATGCTCTCGCGCGGTACGGCGAGCAGCGGGTCCCCCGCCCCAGGGTCAGGGTCAACGCCTGTGCGAGGCTCCTCCCATGCGCTACATCATCATCGGGGCAGGGGCCGTCGGCGGTGCGATCGGCGGGCGGCTCGCGGGATCGGGGCACGAGGTCGTACTGGTGGCGCGGGGCGCGCACCACGCGGCGCTGCGGGACGGCGGGCTGCGGCTGAAGGTGCCGGACGGTGAGTACACGTACCGGCTGCCGGCCGTCACCGGGCCCGGGGAGCTGGGCGAGCTGCGGGCGGACGACGTCCTCGTCCTCGCCGTCAAGACACAGGACACCGTGACCGCCCTGGCGACCTGGGGTCCGGCTCCGGTCGCCGGCGGCGGCACGGTGGCGGAGCGCCTGCCCCTGTTCTGCGCCCAGAACGGCGTGGAGGGCCAGCGCCTCGCCCTGCGCGTCTTCCGGCACGTCTACGGTGTCTGCGTCTGGCTGCCGTCGACCTACGTCGAACCGGGCGTCGTCTCCGCCGGCGGCGCCCCGCTCACCGGCATGCTGCACCTGGGCCGCCACCCCCACGGCACCGACGCGACCGCCCGCCTGGTCGCCGCCGACCTGGCGAAGTCGTACTTCGAGGCACCGGTCGTGCCCGACGTGGCGCGCTGGCAGTACGCCAAGCTGCTGTCCAACCTCGGCAACGCGCTGGAGGCCGTCGCCGGGCCCATCGCCGACGACGCGGCCATAACCCTGTTCCAGCGCGTGCGGGCCGAGGGCGAGGCCGTGCTCGACGCCGCCGGGATCCCGTACGCGAGCGTCGAGGAGCAGCGGGCGCTGCGTGGCCACAAGGTGGACCTGGTCCCGCTGGACGGCGCCCCGCGCGGGGGCGGCTCCTCCTGGCAGTCCCTCAGCCGTGGCACCGGCACCATCGAGGCCGACTACCTCAACGGCGAGATCGCGCTGCTGGGCCGCCTGCACGGCGTCCCCTTCCCGCTCAACGAACTCCTGCAGCACCTCGCCAACACGTTCGCGCGCGAGCGCCGGGCGCCCGGCTCGATGCCGGTCGCGGAGCTCGCCCGTCTCGCCGACGAGGCGGCGCGCGGCGCGAGCGACTCCCCGAGGAGCTGACGGCCCGCGACCTCACCGCGGACCCCGACCGGCGTTCCGGACGACGCCCCTGACGCCGCCCGCGCGCTCGCCTCCGGCGGGCGGGAGCCCGGCGCGGCCGGGCCCGGTCAACTGACCGACAAGGACGAGTCGTTGGCGGACCGAATTGGTAAAGCCCCTGGTGTGACACGTTCGCGGACCGCGGCGCAGAAGTAAGAGCCGGCCATGGCGGTGACGCTCGTGAGAGCCTCGCCGCGGGCCGGCCGTTCGCGGTCCGACGTCACAGGGGAGCGCCGGACCGCGAACCCCGAGCGTGCCTCTCGGACCCGACGCCGGACGGCTCAGGCCCCTACGGCGGCCAGGGCGGGGGTACGGGCCGCGTCGTACCGTTCCAGCAGGACCCGCGCCACCTCCGGCGCGGGGCCGAGCACCTCGGCCAGGACGTCCGCCTCCGCCGCGCCCCGCGCGATCCGGTCGGGCAGGAAGCCGGGGGCGAGGACGTACGGAGCCACCGCCACCCGGGCACAGCCGAGGTCGCGCAGTTCCCGTACCGCGTCCTCGGTGCGGGGGAGGGATGCGGAGGCGAACGCGGGCCGCACGGCGCACCAACCGGTGTGCCGCCACTCCCGCGCGATATCTGCGATCACCGCGATCGCCTCCGGGTCGCTGGACCCCGCCGAGGCCAGCACGACCCCGGTCGAGGACTTGTCGGCGGGGGTCAGCCCCGCCTCGTACAGCCGCCGTTCGAGGGCCGCCAGGAGCAGCGGGGACGGGCCGAGCACCTCGGCCTGCCGGATCCGCAGCCGGGTCGGCGCTTCCCGCAGGACGGCCGGGATGTCCGCCTTCGCATGGAAGGCGCGGGTGAGCAGCAGGGGGAGAGCCACGACATCGCGCACGCCCTCCGCCGCCAGCGACTCCAGCACCCCGTGCACGGACGGGATGTTGAAGTCCAGGAAGCCGGTCTCCACGCGCAGCCCGGGCCGCAGCGACCGTACCCGCCGTACCAGGGCGTGCACGGTCGCCGCGTGCCGCGGATCGCGGCTGCCGTGGGCGATCACCACGAGGACGGGGCGGACCGGCTGGCGCATGGGCGACCTCAGCTCTTCACCAGCAGACCGCGGCTGCGCAGCACCCACCGCTCCAGCGGGCTGAAGATCAGCAGGTCGATCGCGATACCGACGAACAGGATCAGGATGATGGCCTCGAACACCATGGCCATGTCGCTGGCGGTGCGCGCGTTCTCCAGGAGCTGGCCGAGGCCCACGCCGAGGTCGGGGAAGCTCGCGATGATCTCCGCCGCCATCAGCGAACGCCAGGAGAACGCCCAGCCCTGCTTCAGGCCCGCCACATAGCCGGGCATGGCGGCCGGCAGCACCACGTGCCAGATGCCCTTGACGCCGGTCGCGCCCATCGTGCGGCCGGCGCGCAGGAACAGCGGTGGCACCTGGTCGACACCGGAGACCAGGCCGTTGGCGATGGAGGGGACCGCGCCGAGCAGGATCACGGCGTACATCATCGAGTTGTTCAGGCCCAGCCAGATCACGGCCGGCGGCACCCAGGCCACCGACGGCAGCGACTGGAGGCCGGACAGGATCGGGCCGATGGCCGCGCGCACGAACTTCACCCGGGCCACCAGCAGACCCAGCGGGGTGCCGATGACCAGCGCGAAGAGGAACCCGAGGAGGCCACGGCTGACACTGGTCCAGATGTAGCCGAGCAGGTCGCCCTTGAGCCAGGCGTCCTTGAAGGCGTCGCCCACCGCGGTCGGCGAGGGCAGCTTGGACGGGTCGTCGACGACCGGGACGAGGAGCGTCCAGACCACGAGGACCACGGCGAGCGCGATGATCGGCGGCAGGATCTTGGTGCCGAAGGTCTGCCGGAACGGGGTACGGCCGGTGACGCCGGTCTCCAGGGCGTCCAGACCCGCCTCGATGCCGGCCAGCTCGCCGCCGACCGTCGCGGCCGTCCCCGGCGTCTTCGTCTCACTGCTGGCCATGACGGCGGATCTCCCCACGCAGTACATCGGTGATCTCAAGGGACAGTTCGGCCACGGGCGCGTCCTCGATGCGGCGCGGCTGCGGTATGCCGACCTCCCACTCGCGCGCTATCCGGCCCGGCCGGGACGACAGCAGGACCACCCGCTGGGCGAGCCGCACCGCCTCGCGCACATTGTGCGTGACGAACAGGACGGAGACCCCGGTCTCCTCCCAGATCCGGGTCAGCTCGTCGTGCAGCACGTCCCGGGTGATGGCGTCCAGGGCCGAGAACGGCTCGTCCATCAGCAGCAGTCTGCTCTCCTGGGCGAGCGCGCGGGCCAGTGCGGCCCGCTGGCGCATACCGCCGGACAGCTCGTGGACGCGCTTGTCGTACGCGCCCTTCAGCCGGACCAGTTCGAGCAGCTGCTCGGTCTTGGCACGGCGGTCGTTCTTGGGAACCCCCCTGAGCCTCAGGGCGAGTTCGATGTTCTTGCCCGCGGTCAGCCACGGGAAGAGGGCGTGCTCCTGGAACATCAGGGCGGGCCGCCCGTCCGTCGCGATGGAACCCGCCGAGGGCTGGTCGAGCCCCGCCACCAGGTTCAGCAGCGTGGACTTGCCGCAGCCCGAGGCCCCCAGGAGGGTGACGAACTCACCCGGCGCGACATCGAGCGTGATGTCGTCCAGGACGAGCTGCTGCCCGCCGGGAGTCGCGAAGGACTTCGAGACATGCTCAAGGCGTGCCGCGTACTCCACCGACTCGCCGGCCTTGGCGAGTGTCGTGGTCGTGGCCATGGTCGTCACCTCCTGGGAACGCGTCGGGACCGGGGTCAGCTGCTGCCGAGACCGGCGGCGTCGACCGTGCTCGCGCCCTCGGACTTGAGGATCTTGTTGAGGATCGTCAGGTCGTAGATGTTCTTCAGCAGCGGGTCGGAGAGCAGACCGGCCTTGACGGCGTGCTCGGCCTCGGTGTTGAGGGTGGAGGCCAGCGGGTCGTCGGTGAACTGGATCGAGGACCAGGCGGAGTTCAGGACGTCGTCCGGCAGCGCCTTGCCGGAGTCGATCGCCAGCTGCTTGTTGGCCGAGGTCTTGGCCGCGTCCGGGTTGGCGTTGATCCACTTGTTGGTCTCGACCGAGCCCTTGAGGACCGCCTCGACGACCTTCGGGTGCGCCTTGAGGAACTTCTGCGACACGATGATGTTCGTGATCACGAACTTCTTGTCGGGCCACAGCGTGGACTCGTCGAGCAGCACCTTGCCGCCCTCGGCGACCAGCTTGGACGCGGTCGGCTCCGGCACCCAGGCGCCGTCGATGGAACCGGCCTTGAAGGCGTCCGGGGTGATCTTGTTGTCGGTGCGGACGACGGTGACGTCACCCTTGCCGCTCTGCGCGTCGACCTTCCAGCCCTGGTCGGCGATCCAGTTGAGGAACGCCACGTCCTGCGTGTTGCCCAGCTGAGGCGTCGCGATCTTCTTGCCCTTGACGTCCTTCAGGGACTTGATCTTCTTCGGGTTGACGACCAGCTTCACGCCGCCGGACGCCGAACCGCCGATGATCTTCAGGTCGGTGCCGTTGGACTTGGTGTAGCCGTTGATCGCCGGGGAGGGGCCGATCCAGCCGATGTCGATGGAGCCCGAGTTGAGCGCCTCGATCTCGGACGGGCCCGCGTTGAAGATCGCGTACTTGGCCTTGGTCGCGCCGAGCTCCTTCTGGAAGAAGCCCTTCTGGTTGCCCACCAGCGCGGTCGCGTGGGTCAGGTTGCCGAAGTAGCCGATCTTGACGGTGTCGAGGCCTTCGATCTTCTTGGCCCCGGCAGCGACCTTGGTGGTGTCGCTCTTGTCGGAGTCCGACCCGTACCCGCAGGCGGCGAGCGTGAGCAGGGGGAGTGCGGCGAGCGCGGCTATGCCGCGGCGAAGCAGCGTTGAGCGGTTGGCAGGCACGGGAGGCTTTCCTCTCGTTGGCCCGGCGGTCACGGTCTCTCAGGTCGTGGCCGGGAGGTCGGCAGGTCTTCGTCGCATCCGGGACGTCGGGTGGGGGGCCGGGGCGCGCAGGCAGTGCGCGTACGTCAGCACGCACATCGCGCCACCCCGCCCTGCCCGCTCCCGAGGTCGCCGCTGCCGACGCGGCCGCCCTCCTTCGCGAACGTCGAGTAGACGTCGGTCATCGTCATGTCAGAAGTCCCACCCGTCCTCCTCGGCCGCGTCCTTGACGGGCTCGGGGGAGGCGAACGACTCGCCGACCATGCCCGCGGTGAGCGTGGTGCCGTCGGCGGGGTCGATCAGGATGAACGAGCCGGTGCGGCGCGAGTCGGCGTAGGAGTCGACCGGCAGCGGCTCGGCGGTACGGATCTTCACGCGGCCGATGTCGTTGGCGACGAGCTGTCCCGGGTGCGGGTGCAGGGACAGGTCGTCGAGCGTGAGCCGGGACGGGATGTCCTTGACGATCGCCTTGACCGTGCGGGTGCCGTGCTTGAGCAGCACCCGGTGCCCGACCGTCAGCGGCTGGTCGGCCACGTGGCAGACGGTCGCCTCGACCTCCTGGGTGGTGGCCGGGGCGTCCTTCGTCGGCACGATCAGGTCGCCGCGCGAGACGTCGATGTCGTCGGTGAGCAAGAGGGTCACCGACTGGGTCGTCCAGGCCGCCTCGACCGGCTTGCCGAGCAGGTCGATGCCCGAGATCGTGGTCGTACGACCGGACGGCAGGACCGTGACCGGCTCGCCGACGTGGAAGGTGCCGGCGGCGATCTGGCCGGCGTAGCCCCGGTAGTCCGGGTGGTCGGCGGTCTGCGGGCGGATCACGTACTGCACGGGCAGCCGGGCGTGGCAGTGCGCCAGGTCGTGGCTGACCGGGACGGTCTCCAGGTGCTCCAGGACGGTCGGGCCGCCGTACCAGTCCATGGTGGCGGACGGCTCCACGACGTTGTCGCCGACCAGCGCCGAGATCGGGATCGCGGTGACCTCGGGGACGCCCAGCTCGGTCGCGTACGCCGTGAACTCCTCGGCGATCCCCGCGAAGACCGCCTCCTGGTAGCCGACCAGGTCCATCTTGTTGACGGCGAGGACGACGTGCGGGACGCGCAGCAGGGCGGCGATCGCGGCGTGCCGCCGGGTCTGTTCCACGACCCCGTTGCGGGCGTCGACCAGGACCACGGTCAGCTCGGCGGTGGAGGCACCCGTCACCATGTTGCGGGTGTACTGCACATGGCCGGGCGTGTCGGCGAGGATGAACCGCCGCCTGGGCGTGGCGAAGTAACGGTAGGCCACGTCGATCGTGATGCCCTGCTCGCGCTCGGCCCGCAGCCCGTCGGTCAGCAGCGCCAGGTCGGGCGCGTCCTGCCCACGCGAGGCCGACGCGCGCTCCACGGCTTCCAACTGGTCGGTGAGGACCGACTTGGAGTCGTGCAGCAGCCGACCGACGAGGGTGGACTTGCCGTCGTCGACCGAGCCGGCGGTCGCGAAGCGCAGCAGGGTGGTCTCGGTCAGGCCGAGTTCCGTGGTGGTCGTGCTCATCTCTAGAAGTACCCCTCGCGCTTGCGGTCTTCCATCGCGGCCTCGGAGAGCTTGTCGTCGGCCCGGGTGGCGCCGCGCTCGGTGAGCCGGGAGGCGGCGATCTCGGTGATCACGGCCTCCAGCGTGCCGGCGTCGGAGTCCACCGCGCCCGTGCAGGACATGTCACCGACGGTCCGGTAGCGCACCTGCCGCTTCTCGACGGTCTCGCCGTCCTTCGGGCCGCCCCACTCGCCCGCCGTCAGCCACATCCCGCCCCGCTGGAAGACCTCGCGCTCGTGCGCGAAGTAGATCTGCGGCAGCTCGATGCCCTCGCGGGCGATGTACTGCCAGACGTCCAGCTCGGTCCAGTTGGAGAGCGGGAAGACCCGGACGTGCTCGCCGGGGGCGTGCCGCCCGTTGTAGAGGTTCCACAGCTCGGGGCGCTGGCGGCGCGGGTCCCACTGGGAGAACTCGTCCCGCAGCGAGAAGACCCGCTCCTTGGCGCGGGCCTTCTCCTCGTCCCGCCGGCCGCCGCCGAAGACCGCGTCGAAGCGCTCGCTCTGGATCTTCTCCGTCAGCGGCAGCGTCTGCAGCGGGTTACGAGTGCCGTCCGGGCGCTCCTTGAGCACACCCCGGTCGATGTAGTCCTGTACGGAGGCCACATGGAGGCGCAGCCCATGTGCGGCCACCACACGGTCCCGGTACTCGAGGACCTCGGGGAAGTTGTGTCCGGTGTCCACATGCAGCAGCGAGAAGGGGACCGCCGCCGGGGCGAACGCCTTCAGCGCGAGGTGCAGCATGACGATGGAGTCCTTGCCGCCGGAGAACAGGATCACCGGCCGCTCGAACTCGCCCGCCACCTCACGGAAGATGTGGACCGCCTCGGACTCCAGCGCGTCCAGGTGGGACAGGGCGTACGGGGTGCCCGTGCCCTCCCCGTGAGCCGCCACGGTCGTCGTCATGCCAGTCCCTTCCCGCTCAGCAGGGCGTGCACGGACACCGCGGACTCGCGCACGGTCTGGTGCTGCGACTCGATCCGCAGATCGGGCGTCTCGGGCTCCTCGTAGGGGTCGTCGACACCGGTCAGCCCGGTCAGCTCGCCGGCGGCCTGCTTGGCGTACAGACCCTTCACGTCCCGCTCGCTGCACACCTCGACCGGGGTCGCCACATGCACCTCGACGTACGCGGTGCCGTTCTCCTCGTGGCGCTTGCGCACCGCGTCCCGGCTGTCCGCGTAGGGGGCGATCACCGGGACAAGGGCCGTCACGCCATTACGTGCCAGAAGTTCGGCGACGAAGCCGATACGCTGCACGTTGGTGTGCCGGTCCTCGCGGCTGAAGCCGAGGCCCGCCGAGATGAACTCGCGGATCTCGTCGCCGTCGAGCACCTCCACGAGGTGGCCGTCGGCCCGCAGCAGGCCGGCCAGCTCGTACGCGATGGTGGTCTTGCCGGCACTCGGCAGACCCGTGAGCCAGACGGTGGCTCCGGTCGTCACGTTGTTCTCCTGGTTCGTCGAAGGCGTGGTGGCCGTCATCCGTGCAGGCCGCACTCGGTCTTGGCGCGCCCCGCCCAGCGGCCGGCGCGGGCGTCCTCGCCCTCCAGCACCCGGCGGGTGCAGGGGGCGCAGCCGACGGAGGCGTAGCCGTCCATCAGCAACGGGTTGGTCAGTACGCCGTGTTCGGCGACGTAGTCGTCCACGTCGTCCTGGGTCCAGCGGGCGATCGGCGAGATCTTGACCTTCTGCCGCTTCTCGTCCCAGCCGACGACCGGGGTGTTCGCCCGGGTCGGGGACTCGTCGCGGCGCAGCCCGGTCGCCCAGGCGGCGTACTTCGTCAGGCCCTGCTCCAGCGGCTGCACCTTGCGGAGCTTGCAGCACAGGTCGGGGTCGCGGTCGTGCAGCCTGGGCCCGTACTCCGCGTCCTGCTCGGCGACCGTCTGGCGCGGGGTGAGGGTGATGACGTTGACGTCCATCACGGCCTCGACCGCGTCCCGGGTGCCGATGGTCTCCGGGAAGTGGTAGCCGGTGTCGAGGAAGACGACGTCCACGCCCTTCTGGACGCGGGACGCCAGATGGGCCACCACCGCGTCCTCCATGGAGGAGGTCACGCAGAAGCCCTTGCCGAAGGTGTCGACCGCCCACTGGAGGATCTCCAGGGCGGAGGCGTCTTCGAGGTCGCGGCCGGCCTGCTCGGCCAGCGCCTTCAAGTCGTCGGTGGTGCGGTCTTCCTGAGCTGTGGTCATATCTGTTCCCCTCCGCTTTCGGAGTGCTTCAGCCCCCGGGCGAGCAGCCCGAGGAACTTCAGCTGGAATGCGCGGTTGCAGGCCGCGCATTCCCAGGCGCCGTGACCCTGCTCGTTCGGACGCAGATCCTCGTCGCCGCAGTAGGGGCAGTAGAAGGGGGCGGCCCGCTCGCTCATGAGAGGGCCTCCTCGCTGGCGCGGGACGCCCAGGCGGCGAACCGCTCGCCGTCCTCGCGCTCCGCCTGGAAACGCTTGAGCACCCGCTCGACGTAGTCCGGCAGTTCCTCCGAGGTCACCTTGAGGCCGCGGACCTTGCGGCCGAAACCGGCCTCCAGACCCAGCGCGCCGCCCAGGTGCACCTGGAAGCCCTCGACCTGCTCGCCCGCGTCGTTCAGGACCAGCTGGCCCTTGAGACCGATGTCCGCGACCTGGATGCGGGCGCAGGCGTTCGGGCAGCCGTTGAGGTTGATGGTCAGCGGTTCGTCGAAGTCGGGCAGCCGGCGTTCCAGCTCGTCGATGAGTGCGGAGCCGCGCGCCTTCGTCTCGACGATGGCGAGCTTGCAGTACTCGATGCCGGTGCAGGCCATGGTGCCGCGCCGGAACGGGGACGGCCTGGCGGTCAGGTCCAGCGCCTCCAGGGCCTCGACCAGCGAGTCGACCTGGTCCTCCGTGACATCGAGGACGATCATCTTCTGCTCGACCGTGGTGCGCACCCGGCCCGAGCCGTGTGCCTCGGCGAGGTCGGCGATCTTCGCCAGGGTGGTGCCGTCCACGCGGCCGACGCGCGGGGCGAACCCGACGTAGAAGTTGCCGTCCTGCTGCCGGTGCACGCCGACGTGGTCGCGCCAGCGCTGCAGGGGCTCGGCCGGCGCCGGTCCGTCGACGAGCTTCCGCTTGAGGTACTCGTCCTCGAGGATCTGGCGGAACTTCTCCGCGCCCCAGTCGGCGACCAGGAACTTCAGCCGGGCGCGGGTGCGCAGCCGCCGGTAGCCGTAGTCCCGGAAGATGCCGATGACACCGGCCCAGACGTCCGGGACCTCGTCCAGCGGCACCCAGGCGCCGAGCCGGACGCCGATCTTCGGGTTGGTGGACAGACCGCCGCCGACCCACAGGTCGAAGCCGGGGCCGTGCTCGGGGTGCTCGACGCCGACGAAGGCGATGTCGTTGATCTCGTGCACCACGTCCAGCAGCGGCGAGCCGGAGATCGCGGACTTGAACTTGCGCGGCAGGTTGGAGAACTCCTTGCTGCCGATGAACCGCCGGTTGATCTCGTCGATCGCCCAGCTGCCGTCGATGATCTCGTCCTCGGCGATGCCGGCGACCGGCGAGCCGATGACCACACGCGGGGTGTCGCCGCAGGCCTCGGTGGTGGACAGGCCGACGGCCTCGAGACGGTTCCAGATCTCCGGGACGTCCTCGATGCGGATCCAGTGCAGCTGGATGTTCTGCCGGTCGGTGACGTCCGCGCTGCCCCGCGCGAACTCCTGCGAGATCTCGCCGATCACCCGCAGCTGCTGGGTGGTGAGGCGGCCGCCGTCGATCCGCACCCGCAGCATGAAGTACTTGTCGTCCAGCTCCTCCGGCTCCAGGATGGCGGTCTTGCCGCCGTCGATGCCGGGCTTGCGCTGCGTGTACAGACCCCACCAGCGCATACGTCCGCGCAGGTCGTTGGGGTCGATCGAGTCGAAGCCGCGCTTGGAGTAGATCGTCTCAATGCGTGTCCGCACATTGAGACCGTCATCGTCCTTCTTGAACTGTTCGTTGCCGTTGAGCGGGGTGAAGTGACCCATAGCCCACTGACCCTCACCGCGGTGACGACTCACCTTGCGGCGGGGCGCGGAGGCGGCAGGGTTCTGCGGGGTGGCGGCCATGGTGAATACGTCCTTCGGGACAGGCGGGGAAGCGGCTCTTACCTGCGCGTACGGGCGCACGTGGGCATATCTGCGCGACACTGCGCAAGGGAAGGTCTGGACAGGAGACGGCGGCGGTGCTGTGCTCTCAGCCCGCCGGACAGATGGCGCTGGACATGCGGCCGAGGTCGACGTGCCGCCGACTCACCAAGGCGATTCCAGTTCCAGACATGACGGAAGCGTGTCACGCGGATCTCGGGGCAGTCCACCATCGTCCGCGATTCGGACGGATCTATTCTGAATACTGAGACAGGGTGGTGTGCGTCACGCCTCGGCGTGCGCCTGGGGCCAGGGTCCCGGCGCCGGGACGGCCGGTTCCTCCTCGGTCTTCGTGTCGAAGAGCCGGAACCCCCGCCGCTGATAGTTCGCCATCGCGTGCTCGCCGTCCAGACTGCACGTGTGCACCCACACCCGCTTCGTCGGCGGCCGCCCGTCCCACCGCTCCGCGAGGTCCCAGGCGCGCGCGGCGCCGTACGAGAGCAGGTGACCGCCGATGCGGCGGCCCCGGAACGCCGGGATCAGCCCGAAGTAGGCGATCTCCACCACCCCGTCGTCCTGCGGATCGAGTTCGACGTAGCCCGCCGGGGTGCCCCGGTCGTAGGCCACCCAGTTCTCCACGCCGGGCCGCCCCAGATGCTCCTGCCACCGGGCGTAGCTCCAGCTCAGCCGGTCGGTCCAGGTGATGTCGCCGCCGACCGAGGCGTACAGGAAGCGGCTGAACTCGGGGGAGGGCACCTCGGCGCGGACGATCCTGACCGCGTCACCGGCAGGGGCGGCGGCGGGGAGTAGGTCGGCCGGGGACGTCTGCTCCAGGTACCAGGTGGTCACGACGATGCTGCTCATGGGGCCAGGCAATCATCCCGGCCCCGGACGTGTCGACAGCCGTCATCCGAGCGACGCGTCGATCGAGCGCAGCGGCACCGAGAACAGCATGCGGTCCGTGACCGACCACACCTCGCCCGTGTCGGGGGCGTAGGAGAGCGAGCCGGTGGCCTCGCCCCAGCAGCGGTGCGAGGCGTCCGAGCCGCAGCGGGCCGCCTGCGCGCCCTCGGTGTCCTGCCGCCACAGACTGCCGTGCCCGTCCATGGCGCCGGGGAGGTGGCCGACGTACCACTCGGAGGCGATCGCGCCCGGCGGCCGGTACGACAGGACGCCCCGGATCTCGGAAGCCCCGGTCCGGTACGCCTCGACCGCGTCCACCCGGCCGGCGGCATCGGTGGCGAGCGATCCGTCGTGCTTCGGGTTCTCGTCGAACGCGTACCGCCACAGCCGGGCCCGCTGATCGCCGCCGGCGGGGGTCCACTCGCCGAGGACCAGGCTGTCCGGGGCCGTCCCGCGGTCCACGGAGAGCGCGCTCGGACAGGGTGCGCCGGCCGCTGAACAGGCTCCCGCGGAGAACCGGTACGAGCCCACGGCGGGCATCACGTACCGGAAGCCGTCGGCCGACCAGCCGCCGGGCACCCGGCCGACCGCGTCGGTCAGCACCGAGGTGCGCTGGATGCGGTTGAGGTCGTAGACGTAGAGCGCGTCGGCGCTGCCCGGGGTGGTGGTGACCAGCAGCTTGTCCTCATACCAGACCATGCCGGAGATCTCCGAGGTCAGACCGCGGTAGGTGCTGCCGTCGGCGCTGGGCACGGTCAGCAGGACCCACGAGTAGGAGGGGTGCGCCGGGTCGTTCTCGTTCACGACCGCGACCCTGGCCAGGCCCCGCGAGGCGGCCGGGCCGCTGGAGGTGCTGTGCGTCCAGCCGGCCAGGACGACCCTGTTGGCGCCCCACAGGCCGTCGTCGTCCGCGTCGGAGGAGGTGGTCACCGAGGCCGGCCGCCAGTCGTCGGTGAGGGTGTCGGTGGGGTCCCAGCAGTAGGCCTCGGTCGCCGCCGGGGTGGTCGGCAGCGAGTCCCGGTCGTCCGAGTCGCAGTCGGCCGCCGCGCGCAGGCTGTGGTCGGCGTCCGCCAGGACGTCGGCGACCCCGACGGTCCCGCCCATCGCCGAGGCGAGCCGGTCCAGCGAGCGGCGTGGCACGAGGTGTTCCTGAAGCTGGAGCGGCGCGGTGTCGGCGGCGGAGGTCAGCGGCTTCAGCGCGCCCGGGTTCTCGGCGACCGTGGCCTGCGAGGCGCTGACGATCGTGGCGGTCGCGGTCAGTGCCAGCGCGGCCCCGGCCAGGGCCGCGCGCAGTGCCGTGCCCCGCCTGCGCCGCCGGTGTCTGCCGCGATGCTTCATGTCTCCTCCCGAGGCGGGCCAACTGCGCCCCATGGTCCGTACGTTGACCGAGGAGCAGCTGGGGATGCCCGCACCGGGATGCTACGGCAGTCAGGGCGGCCGTACCGCGAAGACCCCGTAAATATGCGGAAGATACGTCACCTTATGCCCCCGATGCGTTAAATGAGCCCCGTGGTGCGGGCCTTCACCTGGACCGGGGGTCAGGCCCTCGGCCCGCCGTCACCGCCGGGGCGGTCGAGCAGGGCAGCAGGTCGTGCGGGTCGGAGGGGAGCAGCACCTCGATCTCCGCGTCCTCCCGGAAGCGATAGGGCCGGTGTTCGAGCAGCGCCCCCAGATAACGCCGGATCCTGGACATCTCGGCGCGCACGGTCACCGTCCGTGAGGCGTCCCCGAAGACGTCCTCGGCCAGCCCGGCCGCGCTCCGCCCGGCACGTCGTACCGCCAGCAGATACAGCAACTCGGCGTGCCGGGGGCTCAGTTCCCGGGACCAGGAGGAGGCGCCGCCGCCCACCGTCACCGAGGGCCGGCGCGGCCTGGCCAGGTCGAGCACCAGCCGGCCGCCGCCCGCCGGTGCCGGATCGTCCACCGCCCGCAGCAGCCAGCCCCCGGCCAGCGGCTCCACCGAGCACAGCCCGAGCGCCGGCAGCCAGCGGCGGTCCGGCGAAAGGGGCTTGGGCAGCGCGAGCCGCTGTGGATACGGCATGCCGGTGACCGCCGCCGTCCAGCCGTCGGCGTCCACCACCAGCGCCCGCCCGCCCAGCCGGGCCAGCACCGGCGCCGCGACCGCGCGCAGCCGCTCCAGCGCGTCCAGATGCAGCTCCCGCAGCCGGGCCTCGGCGAGCTTCGCCACCGAGTTCACCCAGGCCAGGGTGGCCGGATGCATGGTCTCCAGCGGACCGCTCACGTCCACCACACCGAGCAGCCTGCCGTCCCGGGGGTCGGAGATGGGGGCGCCGGAACACGTCCAGGAGCCGAGCGAGCGGACGAAGTGCTCGGCGGCGAAGACCTGGACGGGGCGCCCTACCACCGCCGGGGTGCCGACCCCGTTGGTGCCGACGACGTCTTCCCGCCAGTCGGCGCCGGGAGCGAAGCCGAGGCCGTCCGCCTTGCGCAGCACCGGCGAGGAACCCTCGCGCCACAGCACCCGGCCCTCGGCGTCGGCCACCACCATGATGTGCCGGGCGACGTCCGCGACCGAAAGCAACCCCTCCCGCAACACCGGCAGTACGTCCCTGAGCGGTGACTCCTCACGTCTGCGCCGGACCTCGTCGGCGGACAGCAGTCCCGAACGGAGGCGGTGGTCGGGGTCGACGCCGCTGCGCAGCGTCCGCCCCCAGGACTGCTCGATCACCGGCCGGGGCGCGATCCGCCCACGCTGTCCGGCGAGTCTGGCCTCGCGCAGCTCGCTCAGTAACCGCGCCGCCTGCGCCGCGTCCACCGCGGCCAGTCGCGCCACGTCCATCGGCGGGTTCCCCACTGAGGTCCTCCTGGACAGTCCTCGCAAAAAGGCATGGAAGAGTCTTGTCAAGCCGTCCGGGCGGCGGTTTCCGGTCCGACTGCGCGTCTCATACTGCCGTTTTCCAGGGCCCGAGGCACACAGTCCGCTCACAGACACCGATATGTTGCAACCCCTTGCAACCCTGGTGAACGGACCCGGGGTGGCCGAAAATTGAGCCGACGCTCCGGCGTCATGGCCTGACATGGGCCGAAACGGGGGTGGTGCCGTGTCGGCGCAGCACCACCCCCGTGCCCCGGCGGAAAGCCGACCGCGGCAGGGGGTGCGGCTCGCGGTGCGTCGGCGGCTGCGGCGGGGTCGTGGCTGGTCGCGCCCACGCGGCGGTAGCCGCAGGCCGGATACGGCCCCGCGCCCCTAGGGAGTCGCGGAGAGCCTTCTCAACAAGCTCGGGCCCGCTCTGCCACCGCCGCCAGGTCCAGGCCCTTCGGCAAGGTACCGAAGGATGAACCCCAGTCGTTGCCCAGCCTTGACGCGCAGAAGGCGTCGGCCACCTCCGGGGGTGCGAAGCGCACCAGCAGGGAGCCCTGGAGGACCGTCGCCAGGCGTTCCACGAGGCGTCGGGCCCTGGCCTCCATGCCCTCCAGGTCGGCCAGTTCGGAGAAGAGGTCCTTGACCGCGCGGTCCAGGCGATGGTCGGCACCGTGGGCGCGGCCGATCTCCTGGAGGTACGCGTCCAGCGCCGCCGGCTCGCGTTGCAACGCCCGCAGGACGTCCAGCGCCTGGACGTTCCCCGCGCCCTCCCAGACCGAGTTCAGCGGTGACTCGCGCACCAGCCGGGGCAGCCCCGACTCCTCCACGTAGCCGTTGCCGCCCAGGCATTCGGCGGCCTCCATGACGACCGGCGGACAGCGTTTGGTCACCCAGTACTTGGCGGCCGGCAACGCCAGCCGCAGCAGGGCCCGTTCGGACTCGCCCCCGTCGTCGTAGGCGGCGGCCAGCCGGAGCGCCAGCGTCGTCGCGGCCTCCGACTCGATCGCGAGGTCGGCCAGGACGTTGCGCATCAGCGGCTTGTCGGCGAGCTTCCCGCCGAACGCCTCGCGGTACGTGCAGTGGTGCACGGCCTGTGCCACCGCCTGCCGCATCAGCCCCGCCGAGCCCAGCACGCAGTCGAGCCGGGTGGCGGCGACCATCTCGATGATGGTCCGCACCCCGCGCCCCTCCTCGCCCACCCGCCGCGCCCAGGTGCCGTCGAACTCGACCTCCCCCGACGCGTTCGACCGGTTGCCGAGCTTGTCCTTGAGGCGCTGGAGGAGGAAGACGTTGCGGGTGCCGTCCGCCAGGACGCGCGGTACGAGGAAGCAGGTCAGTCCGTCCGGCGCCTGGCCCAGCACCAGGAAGCCGTCCGACATCGGAGCCGAGCAGAACCACTTGTGTCCGGTGAGCGTGTACGTCCCGGACTCGGCTAGCGGGACGGCGCTGGTCGTGTTCGCGCGTACGTCGCTGCCGCCCTGTTTCTCCGTCATGCCCATGCCGAAGAGGGCGCCGGCCTTCCGGTCGGCGGGCCGCAGCTCACGGTCGTAGATCACGGACGTCAGCAGCGGCTCCCACACGGCGGCCAGCTCCGGGTCGGCGCGCAGCGCGGGCACCGCCGCGTTCGTCATCGACAGCGGGCAGCAGTTCCCGGCCTCGGCCTGGGTCCAGACCAGGAAGGCGGCCGCCCGCCGGACGTGCCCGGACGGCCGGACCCAGCCGGTGGTCAGGCCCGCGCCCACGCCCTTGCCGAGCAGCCGGTGCCAGGCGGGATGGAACTCGACCTCGTCGATCCGGTGGCCGTAGCGGTCATGGGTGCGCAGCCGCGGCGGGTGCTCGTTGGCCTGCGCCGCCCACTCCTGCACCTGCGCCGAACCGGCCGAGACGCCGATCGACGACAGCTCGGCGCGGACCTCGTCCAGCAGCTCCGGGCCGGTGTGCCGGGCCACGGCCTCGACGAGGGCGCGGTCGGTGGCGAAGAGGTCGTACCCGGCCAGCGGGGGCGGCTGGTTGGTCACGGTATGGGTGGTGGTGCCTGCCATGTCTGCGAACCTACCCGGGACGACGGCGGTGGTCTCCAGCGTGACACGGCGGTACCCCCGGTCGCGCCGCAAGGTCCCGCCGGGGGCCGGAAGATCGCCTCGGGGCCCCGGAAGATGAGTACCGCCCCGGACGGCGGATACCGTTAGGGCGTGCAGCCAGCAAGCGATACCCCCGAGCGGCCCTCCGGCCGGCTCCACCGGGCCAGGGCCCTCTACCGGAACGTCTCCAAGCGCAGGACGGCCTGGCTGCTGCTCAAGGACACCGTCAATTCCTGCATGGAGTACCGCATCCTCGGCCTCGCCGCCGAGGCCGCCTTCTTCACCCTGCTCTCCGTGCCGCCGCTGCTGCTCAGCCTCATCGGGCTGCTCGGCTACGTCGACGACTGGACCGGCGCCGACACCATCGCCAGCCTGGAGGCCAACCTCCTGGACGCCTCCCGCACCGTCCTGTCCGACAAGGGCGTCAAGGAGATCGCCGAGCCGATCCTGCACGACGTGATGCGGGGCGGCCGCCCCGACGTGATCTCCATCGGCTTCCTGTTCGCCCTGTGGTCGGGCTCCCGCGCGGTGAACGTCTTCATCGACACGATCACCGTGATGTACGGCCTCGACGGCGTCCGGGGCATCGTGAAGACCCGGGTCGTGTCCTTCCTGCTCTTCATCGCCGCGCTGCTGATCGGCTCCGTGGCGCTGCCGCTGATGGTGGCCGGGCCGGACGCGGTGGTCGGGATCGTGCCCTGGTCGGAGACGCTCGTACAGGTCCTGTACTGGCCGGTCGTGATCGTCCTGTCCATCGTCTTTTTGACCACGCTGTACCACGTCTCCGTGCCGGTGCGCTCCCCGTGGATCGAGGACGTGCCGGGCGCCCTGGTCGCCCTGGCCATGTGGGTCCTCGGCAGCTTCCTGCTGCGCATCTACCTGACCAGCACCATCGAGGGCGCGACGATCTACGGCTCCCTGGCCGCGTCCGTCGCCGTGCTGCTGTGGATCGGTGTGGCGGCCTTCGCCGTGCTGGTCGGCGCCGCCATGAACGCCGCCATCGACCGGGTCTGGCCGGCCGCCGCCACGGCCGCGGCCCGCGCCGCCAACGAACGGCTGCGGGAGGCCCAGGTCGCCGACTACGTCGCCCGCGCGGCCGCGGCCCGCGAGGTCGACCCCGACGATCCCGACATGCCCTCCGAGTTCCCGGAGCGCTGGTCCCGCTTCCTGCCGCCCGAGGACGTCACGGCCCGGCTGCGCACGCACGTGAAGAGCAGCCATCCGCCGCCGCGTAAGCCGGAGGCTTGAGGGCCGGGGCGGATTCGCCGTGGGGGTGGTGTTCGGCGGGGTGCGGGTTGTGGGTGGTTGCTCGCGCGGTTCCCCGCGCCCCTGAAGGGGCGCGGTGAGGTCGGCGTATCTCACACAGCCCCGCGCTCCTGACGGGCGCGTCTACGCTGGCGTACGTGTACAAGGAACGGGCGTCTCGGCTCTCCGGTGCCGTCGTCTGGATGAAAAGGCCGGACGGGGGCGGCGCCGGGCGCGTGCTGCCCGACGGGTGTATGGATCTGCTCTGGCACGAGGGGCGGCTGCTGGTCGCCGGGCCTGATGCGCACGCCTACGTCACCGAGGGCGACCGCGGTGTGTGGGTGGGCCTCCGTTTCTACCCCGGCACCGCGCCCGCCGTCCTCGGCGTGCCGGCGTACGAACTGCTCGACCGGCGTGTGGAGCTGGGCGACCTGTGGCCGGCCTCCGTCGTACGGCGGCTGCGCGGCCGGGTCGGTGCCGCCGACGATCCCGCCGCCGCGCTGGAGCAGATCGCCCTGGAGCGGGCCGGGCCGCCCGACCCGACGCTGCGGCGGCTCGTCGAGGCGCTGGACGCGGGGCGCCCGGTGGCGGCCACCGCGGACGAACTGGGCCTCGGCGCCCGCCGGCTGCACCGGCGCAGTCGCGACGCGTTCGGCTACGGGCCCAAGACGCTCGCCCGGGTGCTCCGGATGCAGCGGGCCCTCTCGCTGGCCCGGGGCGGGATGCCGCTCGCCGAGACCGCCGTCCGGGCGGGGTACGCGGATCAGCCCCATCTCTGCCGTGAGGTGCGGGAGCTGGCCGGGCTGCCGCTGACCGGGCTACTCGGGTAGCGGGGCGAACAGGTCGACGCCGTTGCCGTCGGGGTCGTGCACGGTGGCGTACCGCTGGCCCCAGAAGGCGTCCCACGGCTTGAGCTCGCCGTGGTACCCGGCGCCGACCAGGTCCTCGTAGACCGCGTCCACCTCGCCCGGCGACCCGCAGCGGAAGGCGAGCCCCACCCGGCCGCCGCCGGCCGGCGGGCGCCAGGCCGGGTGGAAGGAGCGGACCGTCTCCTCGGTGTCCAGGGCGAGGGTGAGCCCGCCGGGCAACTCGGCCTCGACATGCGGCTGTTCCTCGGCGCCGGGCGGGAAGTCCAGGCCCAGGCGACGGTAGAAGGCAAGGGACGCGGTCAGGTCGGAGGCGACCAGACCGAGCACGGCGAATCGTGGAGTCATGGAGTCACCGTAGGCGCAGGGCCGAACGCCGGTCTTGAAGGAATCGGACACCCGGCCAGGGACACCGGATGGTTGCGAGTGCCGAGTTCCAGGTGGGCGCCGCCGGCGGGGGTCACACCGGTCCGCCGGGCGAAGGCGGCGACCGTCGCGGCGAGGCCGGGGGCGCCGGCACCAGGTGGTCGAGGAGGGGCCGGGTGGCGTTCATCGAGGCCGAGGCCGGGCACGGTCGGCGAGGACGGCCAAGCGGTGGGGCGACCGGAAAAACCGATGCCTGTGGAACGCCTGTGCGGCACGATGGGCGCATGATCCGTGCCGTGCGCGCTCTGCCGCCCCTGCTCCTCGCCGCCGCCCTGCTCACCGGATGCGGTACCGAGAAGGCGGCCTCCGGAGCCTCCGGCTCGCCCGCCGACCCGGCCGAACTCGCCGCCAAGGCGAAGGCGTTGGGCATGGACCCGGAGCTCGTCTACGTCACCGAGGCCCCGGGGTTCACCCTCGCCCAGCAGTCCGTCGGCGTACAGGGAGACGACGGCTTCTCCGCCTCGTACGCGGACAGGACCGGCGCCGTCATCCACCTCTACACCGACCACCCGCGCTACGCCGGTCAGCACAAGTACGAGGTGACGGAGAAGGATTGCGTGGTGTGGCTCGAAGGCGAGGGCGGGGTCTCCGACGCCGTGCTGGGCAAGGCGGTGCGCGCGATCCACCGCCCCACCGCCGACGAACTCGACGCCCTGCTGCCCACGCCCGACCCGGCCTTCACCGACGACCAGCCGGTACAGCGCGGCGACCTGCCGTCCAACGGCGACGGCGCCCCCGACAACAGCGTGCCGACCCCCGGCCTTTGAACCGTCGCCGGCCATGGGCGACCATGCGGCCATGGCCCCACGACTGCTCCTCCACACCCGCACCACCGGCTACCGCCACGACTCGATCCCCGACGCCGTCGCCGCCGTACGGGAGTTCGCCGATTTCGACGTCGACGCCACCGAGGACCCGGCCGCCCTCGAACAGCCGCTGGACGGGTACGCGGCCGTCGTCTTCCTCTCCACCAGCGGCGAGATCCTGACCCCGGCGGGCCGTGCCCGGCTGGCCGCCCACGTCGAGGCGGGCGGTGGCTTCGCCGGCGTGCACGCGGCGGCCTGCACCGAGTACGACTGGCCGTACTACGGCGAACTCCTCGGCGCCCGCTTCGACCGCCACCCGGAGTACCAGCCCGGCCGGGCGGTCGTCGAGGACCACGGCCATCCGGCCACCCGGCAGCTGCCCGCCGTCTGGGACTTCACCGACGAGTGGTACGACTTCCGGGACAACCCGCGCGGGCGGGTACGGGTGCTGCTGCGCGCCGACGAGTCCTCGTACGACGGCGGCGCGATGGGGGACGACCATCCGCTGGCCTGGTGCCGCGAGCAGGGGGCCGGACGGGTGTTCTACACGGCACTGGGACACGCCCGGGAGGCGTACCGGGATCCGGCCTTCCTGGCCCATCTCCACGGGGGTCTCGCCTGGGTGGCCCGGCTCGGCCAGTGACGTTTCTCCGGTGAACCCGATCCGCCATTGGGGTGAGTAAAGCTCGCGCACGGAGAGAGTCACGTGCGTATCTAGACATGCTCTTGTCTTGGCAAAGGGCGTCGAGACGCGGAGGCCGCCGAGCCGCCGCGCCACCCACCCACAGGAGGAGCCGGACCTTGACTTACGGGAAGAAGCTGCGCGAGCAGATCGCCGGGCCGGGGACCACCCCGTTGATCGGCGTGTATGACATGTACTCGGCATCGATCGCGGCCAAACACTACGACGGGATGTTCGTCTCCGGCTTCGGCTTCGCCGCGTCGTACTACGGACTGCCGGACATCGGATTCATCGCCTGGCCCGACATGGTGGCCTTCGTCCAGCGGCTGCGGGGCGCGTTCCCGCACCACCACCTCCTCGTCGACATCGACGACGGCTACGTCGACCCCGAGGTCGCCTGCCACGTCGTGGAGGGGCTGGAACGCATCGGCGCCTCCGGGGTGATCCTGGAGGACCAGAAGCGGCCCCGCCGCTGCGGGCACGCCGACGGCAAGCAGGTACTGCCCCTGGAGGAGTACCTGGACAAGCTGGAGAAGGTCCTGGCGACCCGCCAGGACCTGCTCGTCGTGGCCCGTACGGACGCCACCGACGAGCACGACATCCTGCACCGCGCGGAGCGGCTGGCCGCCACCGCCGCGGACGTGATCCTCGTCGACGGGGTCCGCAGCGAGGAGTGGATCCGCCGCATCCGCAAGGTCGTCGGCGACAAACCGCTGCTCTTCAACCAGATCGGCGGCGGCAAGTCGCCCCGGCTCTCGCTCACCGAACTGGACGAACTCGGTGTCGACGTCGCCATCTACTCCACTCCCTGTCTGTTCGCCGCGCACGAGGCCATGGAGAGCGCGCTCGGCGAGCTCAAGGCGGCGGACGGCCGGCTGCCCGAGGTGGACGCGGCCGGTGGCGTCGGGGTCAAGGCGTCCACCACCCTGCTGGAACGCAACATCGCCCGGGAACGGCTCGACGAGCCCCAGGGCGTGGGCGTGTGACGCGGTTGCCGACGGCGGTGGTGGTCGCGGCGGTGCTGCTCGGCGCGGCCGTGGTTCCCGCGTACGCGGCCGGGAGTCTGATCACCGTGATCGACAACTCCAACGCGGACTCCATCCTGGAGGTGGACCGCACGGCGAACGTCCAGGCCGGGAGGGGTACGGCCGGCAGCGACCACGACGGCAGCGCCGTGGACGCGATCCAGGCGTTGCTCGGTGAGCCTCTTCGGGACGACGACTGAAAGACCGGCCGGTGGGGAACTGCGGGACCGTTGTGGCTGGTCGCGCAGTTCCTCCCCCAGCCTTCGTCCGGGGGTACCCCCAGCGCCCCTGACGGGGCGCTCCGCCTCAGTCCTCGTTCAGGTCCGGGCGGCCGATCTCGTCCAGTTCCACGTCCTCCTTCGGGTCGTGCTCGTCGGTCGGCGCGTCCACCCTGGCGTGGTGCTGGGCCGGGGCGACGGTGCGGGTCGTGGCCTGGGCGCTGCCCAGGACCGTGGTCACGGCGGCTGCGGCAAGGGCACAGGCCGCCGCGGTGCGCAGGGTGAGATTCACGCACGAGAAACGATCTTGAAGGGGTTCCGGTCACCCTCGTACGGCCGATCGGGCGGGCGGGGCGGCCGTACTGGCCCGCTCCACCAGCCGGGTCGACAACTCGGTCCGGGTGCCCTCCGGACGGTCCCCGTGCATCAGCCGCACCAGCAGCCGCAGCGCGGTCGCCGCCATCTCCGCGAGCGGCTGGCGGACTGTGGTCAGCGCCGGGGTGCCCCAGCGCGCCTCGGGCAGATCGTCGAAGCCGACCACGCTGATGTCGTCCGGCACCCGCAGCCCGCGCTCGGCCAGCGCCGTGTACACCCCGAGCGCCATCCGGTCCGAGCAGACGAACACGGCGGTCGGCGGCTCCGGCAGGTCGAGCAGTTCGTGCATCCGATGCCGGGCCGTGCCCTCGTCGAAGCCCGCGTGCCGGACGTACTCGCCGCGATGGCGCAGCCCGGCCGAGGCGAGCGCCGAACGGTATCCGGCCACCCGGGCGCCGCTGCACATCCTGCGCCGGTTGCCGGCGATCACCGCGATCCGGTCATGGCCGAGCGAGAGCAGATGCTCGGTCGCGGACACCCCGCCCTGCCAGTTCGCGGCCCCGACCGACACGACCCCCGCCGGGGGTTCATGGACGGGGTCGAGCAGCACGTACGGGATGCGGTGGTGGTCCAGCCAGGCGTACTGCGACTGCGTCAGCTCGGCCAGGTTGAACAGCACCCCGGAGGAGCCGCGCGCGGTGAGCTTGTCCAGCCAGCCGCGCTCCGGCCGCCCGGCCCGCGTCCGGGTCAGCCCCGCCGACACCACGACCTCGAGACCGGCCTCGTACGCCGCCTCCTCCACCCCGTGCAGCACCGCGCCCGACCACGAGCTGTCCAGCGCGTGCACGACCAGGTCGATCAGGGCGGGGGCCTTCGCCGCGTCGAACCGGGGTCTGCGGACATACCCGAGCCGTTCGAGGGCCTCGGTGACCCGGCGGCGGGTCTCGGGGGCCACGTCGTCACGGCCGTTGACCACCTTCGACGCGGTCGGAACGGAGACGCCGGCTTCGCGGGCCACCACCGCCAGCGTCGGACCGGCCGCCGCCACGCCCGTACCCCCGGCACGAACCATGGGGAACCGCCTCTCCGGCCCGCCCTTGGGCCAACGAAGGTGACGAAAGTTGCGACCAACGCCACTTCCGCGGTCTGCGCGCAAGCCGTGGAGTAAGCGCTTCCTACGATAGGTGCGCGTCAACTCGGCGTGAAGACCTGGGAATTCGCGGGATCGTCCGTGGCGGGGCTTTCGAAACTTCGAACAGGGGCGGTCGGATCAGGCGGGTGTGCAGATGACTCGGAAATCGGTGAAGTCGGCGGTGAAGGAGGCGTCGACGAGGTCCACGGCGTGGATCGCGGCCAGGGCGCCGGTGAAGCGGAGACGGGAGCCGTGGTCGTCGGAGAGGCGGGTGAAGTCGAGGGGTGGGCCGATGGGGGAGCGGGCGTTGCCGGTGAGGTGCCAGAACTGGGCGTCGGCGCCGTCGACGGTGACGCCGAGGGTGAGCGGGGAGGCCGCGTCGACCTCGGTTTCGGACACGCGGTGGGTTTCGTTCTCGTCGCGCGTGGTCAGGGCGAGGACCGTTCGGCCGGTGTGCTGCCATTGCTGACCGTGCTGGGTTTCGCCCGCTGGTTCCGACCAGGTGAGATCCAGGGCGTAGTAGGCCGAGGTGTTGTACCAGAGGAGCAGGCCGGCGGACTGGGTGAAGGTGGTCGGGGTCGCGTGGAGGGTGACCTGGGCTTCGGTGTGGTGTTCGGTGATGCGGCGGGCCAGGAGGTGGTGGGACCAGAGGGAGTCGGGGCCGTGGTGGCCGCGGAGGCGGTGACCGTTGGGGATGGGCTGGAGCCAAGAGGGGTCTGCGGGGGAGCGGAGGGTGTACCAGGGTTGTTCGCCGGGTGCGGGCCGACGGGGGCTGGTCGCGCCCACGCGGCGGTAGCCGCATGTCGAAAACAGCCCCGCGCCCCTGACGGGGCGCTGTGGACCACCCACATCGACAAGGACCGCAGGCCTGTGATCCCTGTACCGGAGTCTCGGCCAGCCCTCCGCGTCCCATGTCACCGCCTGGATCGCCGTCTCGCGGCCGAGCGGGCACCGCAGGCCCTCCGGCGTTTCCAGCGGGCGCGCTGTCAGGTGGCTCAGGAACCACTCGCCCTCCGGCGTCTCCACCAGCTCCGCATGCCCCGCCTTCTGCAACGGCCACTCGGGGTCGTCCCGTGCCGTCAGCAGCGGGCGTTCGTCCAGCTCGTACGGGCCCGTGAGATTCCTGCCGCGGGCCACCCGCACCCCGTGCTCGAACCCCGTCCCGCCCTCCGCCAGCACCAGCAGGTACCAGCCGTCCCGCTTCAGCAGCTTCGGGCCCTCGATCAACCGGTCGTGCTGGAGGAGGAGCTGGGTGGGGGAGACGGGGGCGAGCGTCTCCCGGTCCAGTTCCGTGGCGACGATGCCCGCGAAGCGTCGGCCGCCCGGGCGGTGGTCGTTCTGGAGGTTGAGGAGCCAGAGGCGGCCGTTCTCGTGGTGGAGCGCGGGGTCGAAGCCGTGGCTCGGGATGCGGCGCGGGCGGCTCCAGGGGCCCGAAACCTCCGTGGCCGTACTGACGTACGTGTCCAGGTCGAAGTACGGGGTGCCGACCGAACGGACGACCGAGTACGTCACCCAGAATTGTTCCCCGTCCCAGCTCAGCGAAGGGGCCCAGATGCCGCCCGAGTCGGGGACACCTGCCAGGGAGCCGCCGGGGGCCGCGCCCTCGACATGGCCCGCGTACTCCCAGTGCGCCAGGTCGCGGGAGCGGTGGATCGGGATCGTCGGGAACCACTCGAAGGAACTGGTCGCCAGGTAGTACCCGTCGCCGGCCCGGACCAGGGAGGGGTCGGGGGCGAAGCCGCGGATCACCGGGTTGTGGAGCACGGTCACTTGAGAGCCCCCAGGGTGACGCCGGTGCGCCAGTAACGGCGCATCGCGATCATCATGACGGCCATCGGGACGATGGAGAGCAGGGCCCCGGTGAGGACCAGACCGGTCAGGTCGACCCCGGATTCGAGCCGCTTGCCCGACCAGTTGTACAGGCCCAGGTTCAGGGTCCAGTTCTCCTCCCCGCGCAGCATGGTGAGGGGGAGGAAGAAGGCGTTCCAGGTGTTGACGAAGGCCAGGAGGAAGACCGTGGCCCCTCCCGTCGTCATCATGCGCAGGACGATCGAGAAGAAGATGCGCAGCTCGCCCGCTCCGTCGATCCGGGCGGCCTCCAGGAGTTCGAAGGGGACCGTGGCCTCCGTGTAGACCTTGGCGAGGTAGACGCTGAACGGGTTGATCAGACAGGGGATCAGCATCGCCCAGACCGTGTCCACCAGGCCGATCTTCGAGAAGAGGAGGTAGAGAGGGAGGGTGAGAAGGGCGATGGGGACCAGGAAGGAGCCGACCACGCAGGCGAACACCAGGCCCCGGCCCGGGAACTGGAAGCGGGCCAGGCCGTAACCCGTGGCGAGGGCGATGAGTGTCCCGCCGAGCGAGCCGACTCCGGCGTAGAGGACGGAGTTGGCGGTCCAGCGCAGGAAGATGCCGTCCTCGTAGGTGAACAGCTGGTGCAGGTTGTCCCACAGGTGCCAGCCGGAGAACCAGAGGCCGTTGCTCTGGTAGAGGGCGGTGCGGTCCTTGGTCGCGGCGACCAGCAGCCACCAGACCGGGAAGAGGCTGTAGGTGCCGGCCAGGATCAGACCGAGGAGGAGGAAGCGCTGGCCGCCCCGGGAACGGGAGGCCGGATCGGGCTTGGTGATGCGGCGGACCGGGTTCGTGCGGGTGCGCTCCTCGGTGAGTGCCATCAGTCGGCCTCTTTCGCGGTCAGTCGGTAGAAGAGGAAGGAGGCGACGCCGAGGATCAGGGCCAGCAGTACCGAGAGGGCGGCCGCGTAGTGGTAGTCGCCCGCGTTGAACGCCTGGTTGTAGATCACCATGATCGGCGTGAAGCTGTCGCTCACCGTCTGGGGCGTGACATTGCGGAACAGGGCCGGCTCGTTGAAGATCTGCAGCATCTGGATGATCGACAGCATGCCGGTGAGGACCAACGCCCCCCGCACGTAGGGCACTTTGATGCTGAGAGCGATACGGCGTTCCGAAGCGCCGTCCAGCCGGGCCGCCTCGAAGAGTTCGCGGGGCACACCTTGCAGCGCCGCGTAGATGATCACCATGTTGTAGCCGATGCCGTGCCAGGTCAGCAGGTTGCCGATGGACGGCCACACCATCGACGGCGCGAAGAAGTTCCAGGACAGTCCGAACGCCTTGCCCAGCGGGGTGAGCGGGCCGACGTCCGGGCTGTAGAGGTTGATCCAGACGATCGCCGCGACCACCCCGGGGATCATGTACGGCACCAGCAGCAGCACCCGGAAGCGCCCCGCCGTCCGGGACGCGAGCGCGTCCAGGAACAGCGCGAGGAGCAGGCTGACCAGCAGCATCACCGGGATCTGCACGCAGGCGAACAGGAGCACGCGGAACACGGAGTCGAGGAACGCCGAATCCGTCAGGCCCTGACGGTAGTTGGCCAGGCCGGAGAACTCGTCCGTGGTGCCGCCGAGGCCGAGTCCGGACGACCGCGAGCGGTACAGCGACTGGTGGACGGCGTACCCGATCGGGACCAGGTAGAGGAAGACGAAGCCGAGTTGGAAGGGCAGGGTGAAGGCGGCGCCCTTCCAGCGCTGCGAACGGACCATCCGTGCCGCCTCAGCCCTTGACGCTGATGCCGCGGGACTTCAGGTCGCCCACCGTCCACTCCTGCATGTGGGCGAGGAGGTCGGTGACCTTCTCCTGCTTGCTGACCACCTTCGCCCAGCCGTTCTGCAGCTCGGTGAACATGGCCGTCCAGTCGGGGCCGAAGGTCCAGTCGGTGGTGACGTCGGCCAGGCTGTCGGTGACGACCTTCTTCGCCGGGGCGTAGTTCGGGCCGAGCAGTTTCTGCGAGATCGCCTCGTCGACGTAGGCGCTGCTGTCGGCCAGTGCGGGCATCACCCCGTTGCCGGTGGTCGGGCTCGCCATCGTCTTCACCGCGCCGGGATCGGTCGACATCCACAACGCGGCCTCGGCAGCCTGCTGTTGGTGAGCGCACTGCTTGGTGACGAGGGTGACGCTGCCGGTGAGGTTGGTGCCGGCCGGGGTCTTCGCGGCCTCGCCGGTGAAGGCGGGCCAGGGGGAGAGGGCCCATTTGCCGAAGGACTTGGTGAAGTTCTGCACCATGCCGGCCATCTGCCAGGTGGAGATCTGCCGGGTCGCGGTCCCGCCGTTGTCGTAGTTCCGCTGTACGGCCGCGTAGTCGGCGAACGACAGCTTGGAGTCGAGGTCGTTGTCGATGATCTGCTGGATCACGTCGGCGGCCTTCAGGGTGCCCGCGTCCTGGAAGTCGACCTTCCAGGAGTCGCCGTCGATCGCGTACCAGTGGGCGCCGGCCTGCATGGCGAGCACTTCGAGGGTGCTGGGGTCCTCACCGGCATAGTTGGTGATCTTGATGCCGTGCTTCTTCAGCACCTTGCCGGCCGCGATGAACTCATCCCAGGTGGTGGGGGCCTTGAGGCCGTACTTCTGGAAGATGTCGGTGCGGTAGACGGTGAAGTTCGGCGCGGAGCTGGTGGGGACGCCGTAGAGCTTGCCCTGCACCTGGGCGGCCGACCAGGAACCGGAGTTGAACGTGTCCTTGGCCGACCCGACGTACTTGGTGATGTCGGCGAGGGCGCCCTGGGCGACCCAACTCGTCACGTATTCCGCGGTGTTCTGCACCAGGCAGGGCGCGTTGCCCGCCTTCACCGCGTTGGTGAGCTGCTTCTGCATGGTCAGCTGGTCGGTCACCTTCGTGTACTTCAGCTGGACGTCCTTGTGGGAGGCGTTGAACGCCTTCACCACGGTCTCCTGGCCGTTCGCCCAGCCCCAGAAGGGCAGCGTGACCGGGCCGGCGGCCGCGTCGGAGCCGGAGCCCGATCCGCCGCAGGCGGAGAGCAGACCCGTCAGTGCGAGGCCCGCGATCGCGGCGCGGACCAACCTGGTGGAGTTCATCAGACCGTGTTCCTTCGGAGGTGGGCGCTCTCGGCGAGGAGGGCGGCGGCTCGGCAGTGCCTTAGAAACCGGTTTCCACGAGACGGTAGGACGGTCCGGCCGCTCCCAGCAAGGGGTATGAGTCGGAATCTTTCGATGTGCGGTCGGCCGAACGGCTCGTGAGCAGCAACCGGTACACACGAGCAACCGGTTGCCGCCGAAGGGTTTTCGAAAGTTCGTCACCCCCCTTGACGATGCCTCCGTACGGGTCGAAGCTCCCCTCACCGCTCATAGCAACCGGTTGCCAAACGAGCCGACGCCTCGTCATCTCCCCGAAGAGAGTGGGTAGTCCATGCAGACGCATGCCCGAGCCCCGGTCAGCCGGCGCCGCTTTCTCGCCCTGTCGGCGGCGGGTGCCGCGGCCGGTGCGGCGTCGCTCGGCGGCTGTGCGCTCCAGGTGTCCACCGGGGTGAGCAGCTCGGGCGAGACCGTCACCATGATGGTCAAGGCCGACGACCTCAGCCCCGACCTGGTCAAGCAGGCCAAGAAGGAGACCGGCGTCACGATCGAGCGGGTGGACTACGACATCACCAAGCTGATCGCGATGCTCACCAGTGGCAGTCCGCCGGACCTGGTGCGCGGTGTCGGTGCCGTGGACGCGGCGTACTTCGCGGCCCGGGACGTGATGCAGGAGCTGGACGACTACTTCGCCGGCAGCAGCGTCCTCAGGCTCGATGACCTGGACCCCGTCAACGACCTGTGGCGCTACGACGGCAAGGTCCAGGGGCAGGGGCCCCGCTACGGCATGGCGAAGGACTTCTCCCAGGACTCCATGTTCTGGTTCGACACCGCCGCCTTCGACAAGAAGAGCGTCACCTACCCGTCCGAGACCGAGCCCGTCACCTTCGACGAGTGGCTGGACGACGCCCGGCGGCTCGCCCGGCGCTCCAAGGGCCAGACGACCGTCTTCGGCGGCAGCTACAACGGCCTGGTCAAACTCACCCTCATGGCGACCATGACCGCCTCCGCCGGCGGCAGCCTCTTCAGCGACGACTTCTCCCAGGTCGACTTCACCACCCCCGAGGCCCGCAAGGCGCTGGCCTGGTACCTCGACTACTGCAGGCTCAAGGTCGGGCCGAGCCCGGTGCTGCCCGACCCCAACGGCTGGGACGGGCCGACCTACCAGGCCGGGCGGCTGGCCATGTCGAACTCCGGCTACTGGCTGGGCGGCATGATCGGCACCGACAAGAAGCTGGCGCAGGTCTCGCGGCTCGCTCCGGCCCCCGTCTTCGCGGGCGGTCCGCGCATCAGCGCCTGTCAGGGCGGCACCGGCCTGTGGATGCCGCGGAAGGCGAAGAACAAGGACGCCGCGTGGCGGATCTTCGAGTGGTTCTTCGGCGAGGCGCCGGCCAAGGCGCGCGCCTCGAGCGGCTGGGGCATCCCCACCCTGAAGTCCCTGCGGCCGCTGATGCCCACCAAGGAGGAGTACCAGAAAAGGACCTTGAGGGCACAGGAGAACGAGCTCAGGCACTTCTCGGTGGTCTCCCTGTCGCCCTATATCTCGGGGGACGCCTTCGAGGCGCTCTTCAACCAGGTCGCCACACCCGCGATGACGGGCGGGACCTCCGTCGACACCGTTGCCGGGCGCCTGAACTCGACCATCAACCAGCAGCTCAAGCGGGGTAAGGAGCAGGTGGGATGACGGCCGATCAGGTCTCCTCTGTCGCCACCCGGCCGAGTACGACCGAGGGTGCCGGCCGGCCCGGGTCCGCCGAGCGCACCGGGCCCTCGATGACGGTCCGCAGGCACCGGGCGTTCTACCTGTTCACCTCCCCGTGGATCACCGGGTTCGCGCTGCTGACCATCACCCCGATGGCCTACGCGCTGTGGCTCAGCTTCACCACGTACGACGGCATCTCACCGAACTGGCACTACGTCGGTCTCGGCAACTACCGCGAGCTGATGGGTGATTCGGCGACCTGGGACGCCCTGGGCCGGGCGGGCCTGTTCGCGCTTCTCTCGGTGCCGCTGTCGATCATCGCCGGGCTCGCACTCGCCGTTCTGGTCAACCGGCCGATCAGGGGACGCGGCGTCTTCCGCACCCTGCTCTATCTGCCGGCCGTGGTGCCCCCGGTGGGCGCGGGCATCGCCTTCAAGAACCTCTTCGACCAGAACTCCGGTGCGGCCAACGGGGTTCTGACCTTCTTCGGCTTCGACGCGATCGGCTGGCTGGCCGACCCCTACGCCCGCTATGTCCTCGTCATGACGGTCCTCTGGGCCGCCGGCAACATCATGATCATCTCGCTGGCGGGGCTCCAGGACGTCCCCCGCGAACTCCACGAGGCGGCCCGCATCGACGGGGCGAGCGCCTGGCGGACCTTCCGCAGCATCACCGTGCCGCTGCTGTCACCGGTACTGCTCTTCCAGACCGTGACCGGGGTGATCGCCTCGGTGCAGACCATCATGCCGATGCTGCTGGCCCCCGTCGCCACCACGGGCGGCCTCACCACGATCCCGCAGTCCAACTACACGTACATGATCCACGTGTTCTCGGAGTACTTCGCGCTCGGCCGCTACGGATACGCCTCCGCACTGCTGTGGGTGCTCTTCGTCCTGATCCTCATCGCGACCGGACTCATCTTCAGGTTCACCTCCGGCGTGGTGTTCTACAACGTCGACCCGGAGGCGAAGAAGTGACCGCCACCAGCGTGACCCCCAAGTCCCCGGCCCGGACGCGGATACGCGTCAACCGGCTCGTCCTCTACACGGTCCTGGTCGCCGTCACCGGCCTGTTCCTCGGCCCGTTCGGCTGGCTGGTCCTCACCGGCCTCAAGGCCCCGGCCGAACTGGCCGCCGCCCCCGTGCACTGGCTGCCCACCCACTTCCAGTGGCACAACTTCGCCGACGCCTACCAGCTCATCGACTTCCTCGGCTACGCCCGCAACTCCCTGATCATCGCGACGATCTACGCGACCCTCGTCGCCCTCAGCTCCGCCTGGGTCGGCTTCGGCTTCGCCCGGCTGACCGCGCCCGGCAGGAAGACCCTGTTCGGCATCCTCATCGGCTCGATGATGCTGCCCCAGATGATCACCCTGCTGCCGACCTACCTGATCTTCGCCAAGCTCGGCATGGTCGACACCTACTGGCCCTGGGTGCTGTGGGGCCTGTCGTCCGCCCCCTACCTGGTCTTCCTCTTCCGGCAGTTCTTCGCAGGACTGCCCCGCGAACTGGAGGAGGCGGCCATCGTCGACGGCTGCGGATACGCCGGGATGTTCTGGCGGATCTTCCTGCCGCAGTCCTGGCCGGTGCTCTCCGCGAGCTTCGTCATCGCCTTCACCTGGACCTGGGGCGACTACATCGCGCCGCAACTCCTGCTGTCCACCGACCGCTCCACCCTCGCCGTCGCCGTGATGACCACCTACGTCTCCTCGGCCGGCACCCCCATCACCAACCTCCAGGCCGCCGCCTCCGTGATGTACGTCGTCCCCATCCTGCTGGTCTTCCTCGTCGCGCAGCGCGGCTTCGTCGCCGGCCTGTCGACGTCCGGCCTCAAGTAGCCCGCACCGCCGACCTGTTGCAAGGAGTCAGAGATGAACGCACCCTTCTCCCGCCGTACCGCCCTACAAGCGGCCGGAGTCACCGCGCTCGCCGCGGGACTGTCCGGCGGGCTGACCGCCGGCGCAGCCCACGCGGACGCCCGCAACTCCGCACGGAGGCTCGTCACCTACCCCCGCCCGTCCGCCGTACCGACCAACACCAGCTTCCAGGTGCGGGTGCGCACCGCCCCCGACGGCGACTGGCAGACGCTGGACATCTACCGCCCCCAGTTCGAGGAGATCAACCCGGCCACCGGCTCCGGCAAGGTCTACAACTCCTCCCTGGTCTACTTCGACTTCCGGGGCTCCGTCGAAGTCGAGGTGACCTACCTCAAGGGCGGCACCACCAGGGCCCGGGTGAGACCGGACTCGTACGACATCACGCCCGAACTCCTCGGCGACACCCTGCGGTTCACCCTCGACGAGCCGAAGGACCTGGTCGTCCAGATCAACGACGAGATCTTCGACTGCCTGCACATCGTCACCAACCGGATCGAGCACCGCCCGCCGGCCGCCGACGACCCCGACGTCATCTACTTCGGCCCCGGCGTACAGACCGTCACCGGCGGCGTCCTCACCGTCCCCAGCGGCAAGACCGTCTACCTGGCCGGCGGCGCCGTCCTCAAGGCGACCGTCTACTTCAAGGACGTCGAGACGGCCGCCCTCAAGGGCCACGGCATGATCTGGGCCAGTCCGGGCGGGGGCGTGCTCTGCGAGGGCAGCAAGCACATCCGGGTCGAGGACGTCATCATCATGAACCCGGGCGGCTACATCACCACCCTCGGCGAAGCCAAGAGCGTCCACATCAAGAAGGTCCGCGGCTTCAGCTCCCGCGGCAACGGCGACGGCATCGACATCTTCTCCTCCAGCGACGTCGTCCTCGACGGCTGCTTCCTGCGCAACTCCGACGACTGCGTCGCCATCTACGCCCACCGCTGGGACTACTACGGCGACACCCGGAACATCACCGTGCGGAACTGCTCGCTGTGGGCCGACGTCGCCCACCCGATCAACATCGGCACGCACGGCAACACCGACGCCCCCGAGGTCATCGAGAACCTGGTCATCCGCAACATCGACATCCTCGACCACCGCGAACCCCAGATGAACTACCAGGGCTGCATCGCCCTCAACCCCGGCGACTCCAACCTCATCAGGAACGTGCGCATCGAGGACGTGCGGATCGAGGACTTCCGCTGGGGCCAGGTCATCTACATGAAGGTCATGTACAACACGAAGTACAACACCTCGGTCGGCCGCGGCATCGAGGACGTCTACGTCAAGAACCTCACGTACACCGGTACCCACGCCGAACCGTCGCTCCTCCTCGGCTACGACGCCGACCACGCCATCACGAACGTCACCTTCGAGAACCTGGTGATCAACGGGGTCGTCGTCGCCGACTCGATGAAGAAGCCGAGCTGGTACTACACCACCGACACCATCCAGTGGTTCTCCAACGAGCACGTGACGAACCTGAAGTTCCTCACCACCGCCGAGGCGGCGGCCGCCCAGTGAGCCCGCTCAGCCGCCGCGCCCTGCTGAAGTCCTCCGGCGCCGTGCTGCTCGCCACGGGCACGAACACGCTGTTCGTACCCGCGGCCCGGGCGGCGGGCGGCCTTGCGGGCTTCGCCTTCACCCACCCCGGCATCCTGCACACGGCCGACGACCTGGCCCGCATGCGATCCGCGGTCTACAGTAGGCAATCCCCCGTCTACGACGGCTATCTCGCCCTCGCCGCCCACGCCCGCTCGCAGAGCACGTACACCGTGCAGAACACCGGGCAGATCACCTCCTGGGGCCGTGGCCCCGCCAACTTCCAGAACCAGGCCGTCGCCGACTCGGCCGCCGCCTACCAGAACGCCCTCCTGTGGGCCGTCACCGGCGACCGCGCGCACGCCGACAAGGCCCGCGACATCCTCAACGCCTGGTCGGGCTCCCTCACCATCGTCACCGGTGCCGACGGACCGCTCGGCGCGGGCCTGCAGGGCTTCAAGTTCGCCAACGCGGCCGAACTCCTGCGCCACACCGGCTACGACGGCTGGGCGGACCCCGACATCGCCCGCTGCGCGGCGTCCTTCCTCGACGTCTGGTATCCGGCCGTGTCCGGCTACATGCTCTACGCCAACGGCAACTGGGACCTGACGGCCCTTCAGACCATCCTGGCCATCGGCGTGTTCTGCGAGGAACGCACCCTCTTCGAGGACGCCCTGCGGTTCGCCGCCGCCGGCGCGGGCAACGGCAGCGTCCGCCACCGCATCGTCACCGACGCCGGCCAGGGCCAGGAGTCCGGCCGCGACCAGGGCCACGAACAGCTCGCGGTGGGCCTGATGGGCGACGCGGCCCAGGTCGCCTGGAACCAGGGCGTCGACCTGTGGGGCCACGACGGCGACCGCATCCTCGCCAACGCGGAGTACGCGGCCCGCTACAACCTCGGCCACGACGTGCCCTTCACCCCGGACCTGGACCGCACCGGCAAGTACGTCAAGACGGCCGTCTCGGGGATATCCCGAGGCACCCTGCCCCCGGTCTACGAGATGTACTACGCCCACTACGCGGGGGTCCGCGGCCTCCCCACGCCTCACACGGAGGCCGCCGTCTTCCGCGGCACCGGCGGTACCCGGGTCGTCGAGGGCGGCAACGACGACCTGCCGAGCTGGGGCACCTTCGCCTATGCGGGCGCCGCGGCCCCCGCCCCGGCCGTGCCGACCCCGCCCGCGGGCCTCACGGCGGACGGTGACGAGCACGCGGTCACGGTGTCCTGGCTGCCGTCGGTGGACGCGACGCGCTACGAGGTGCGGCGCGCCGAACACCCCGACGGTCCCCACGAGCGGCTTGCCGAGGTCCGGTCGCCGTCGTACAGCGACGGAGGGGTACGCCCGGGCCGGACGTACTACTACTCGATCGTCGCCGCCAACTCCCTCGGCGAGAGCGGGACTTCGGCCGTCGTCCCGGCGACCGCAGGGCTCCCGCGGCCCTGGCGGACCCGGCACCTGGGCGCCGTACGCGTCCCCGGATCGGCGCGCTTCGACGGTGAACGGTTCGTGCTGGAGGCGAGCGGCACCGCGGACACCTACCGGCTCGTCCACCTCCCGCTGCACGGCGACGGCAGCGTCACCGCCCGGATCGTCTGGCCGCTCAGCTCGCAGTACGCCAAGATCGGCGTCACCCTCAGGGCCTCGCTCGACCCGTCCGACGCCCATGCCTCGACGCTGATCCAGGGACTGCCCCTGCACACCTGGAGCGGGGTGTGGAGCGTGCGCCCGGCGGCCGGTGCCGGGATCTCCGCGACCGGGAGCACCCCGGTGCCGCCCAGCCAGCAGCAGGCCATCACCACCGGCGCCGGCTTCCCGATCTCCGACCTGGGCACGCTGCCCGAGTCGGCGACCCCGCTGGCGGCCCCGTACGTCGAGGGAGCGGGCGACGGCTACCGGCTGCGGGCGCCCTACTGGGTGCGGGTGACCCGGGAGGGGGACCGCTGCACCGGGGCGAT
This sequence comes from Streptomyces sp. NPDC031497, assembly GCF_055580905.1. NCBI lineage: Bacteria > Bacillati > Actinomycetota > Actinomycetes > Kitasatosporales > Streptomycetaceae > Streptomyces > Streptomyces sp. NPDC031497. The sequence goes on along the minus strand of NZ_JBVIKO010000001.1, from coordinate 400,002 downwards.
CTCGGCGGACGGGGTGCGGTGGACCGAGGTGGGGTCGACCGTGTGCGAGCTGCCGCGTACCGGGTACGCCGGGCTCGTCCTCACCTCCTGTCTGGGCGTCGACGAGGAGTACGCCGAGACCGGCACGGGCGCCTTCGACAACGTCAGTGTGGTGTCCCGGGTCGGCGCGGGGTGGCGGGTGCCGCGCCCGGTCCGCCGGGCCGCCGATCTGCTCGCCGCCGCCGGCTCCGACGGGGTCGAGCTGGCCTGGACCGACCCGGACCCGTCGGCCCGCTACACCGTGCTGCGTGCCCCGGCCGCGCACGGGCCGTACCGGACCCTCGCCCGGGACGCGGGCGCGGTCGGCTTCGGCACCCGGGTGCGGTACACGGACGGGAGCGGCACGTCCGGGACGACGTACCACTACGCCGTGGCCAAGACCAACTGCGCCGGTCGCGGGCCGCGTTCGGCGTCCGTCAGCGCGGTGATGCCCGCCGTCACCACGGCCACGGCACCCACGTCCGCCGTCGTCCCGGCCCTCCCCGAGCCCTGGACCGGCGGCGACCTCGGTGACGTGGTCCTCGATCGCAGCGCCTACGGCACCCTCGGCGTCGTCGCCGTCCTCGCCCAGGGCGACGCGGCCTACGCCGACGGCACCTTCACCGTGCGCGGCGCCGGAACCGACCTCAACGTCAACTCGCAGGGCATGACCGGGCAGTTCGTACGGAGGCCGGTCACCGGCGACTGCGAACTCACCGCCCGGCTGGTCGCCCGCTCCGGGGCCACCACCGACCGGGTGGGGCTCCTCATGACCAAGTCGCTGTCGCCGTTCGACCAGGCGGCCGGCGTGATCGTCACCGGCGGGACCAGCGCCCAGCTGATGCTGCGCCCGACCGTCGCCGGAGCCTCCGCCTTCACCGGCAGCACCGCCGTCCGACTGCCCCTGCTGCTGCGGCTGAAGCGCACCGGGACCGCCTTCGCCGCCGCCGTCTCCGCCGATGACGGCGTCACCTGGAGCCCGCTCGCCACGGGCACGATCCCCGCCTTCGGTGACGCCCCCTACCACGTGGGCCTGGTGGTGTGCTCCCGCACCCCGTCGGCCCTCGGCACCGCGCAATTCGAAGAGGTGAGTGTCTCACTCACCTGACCCCCCCCACCGAAGGAGAACCATCGCGATGAGCCGCCGCGAGCAACACCGCCCCGGGACAGGCGGGTTGAGCCGCCGCAGTGTCCTGAAGTCCGCCGCCGTCCTCTCCGTCGCCGCCTCCGTCACGGCCCCCGGGGTGGCCGGCGCGGCCCCGGCCACCTTCACCCACCCCGGCATGCTCCACAACGCCGGTGACATCAACCGCGCCAAGGTGCGGGTCGCCGCCGGCACCGACCCCTGGCTGTCCGGCTGGAACAGACTGACCGCCAACTCCCACTCCCAGTCGACCTGGACCAACCGAGCGACCGCCACGATCATCCGCGGCGGCGACGGGCAGAACTACAGCCTGCTCTACAACGACATCGCCGCCGCCTACCAGAACGCCCTGCGCTGGAGGGTCGGCGGCACCGAGGCCAACGCCGTGTGCGCCGCGAACATCCTCAACGCCTGGTCGAGGACGCTGACATCGGTCACCGGAAACGCCGACCGGTTCCTCGCCGCAGGCCTCTACGGCTGGCAGTTCGCCAACGCCTGCGAGCTGATGCGCGACTACGCCGGCTTCGACCTCGCCGCGGCGCAGGCGATGCTCGCAGGCGTCTTCTACCCGCTCAACAACAGCTTCCTGACCAACCACAACGACGCCTGCATCACCAACTACTGGGCCAACTGGGACCTGTGCACCATGGCCTCGATCCTGGCCATCGGCATCCTCAACGAGGACAAGGCCAAGTACGACCAGGCCGTCACGTACTTCAGGTCCGGCGCCGGCAACGGCTCGATCGCGCACGCCGTGCCCTACCTGTACACCGACTCCGACGGCTACGCCCTCGGCCAGTGGCAGGAGTCCGGCCGCGACCAGGGCCACACCGTCCTGGGCATGGGCCAGATGGGCGCGATCTGCGAGATGGCCTGGAACCAGGGCGACGACCTGTACTCGTACGACAGCCGTCGCTTCATGAAGGCCGCGCAGTACGTCGCGAAGTACAACTCGGGCAGCGACGTGCCCTTCACCACCTACACCTGGGGCACCGGGCAGAGCTGCGCCCAGTCGTCCCAGACGGTGATCTCCTCCGCCTCCCGCGGCCAGATCCGCCCGGTGTGGGCGATGCTCCACTTCCACTACAACCGGCGCGTCAACCTCGACGACAAGTACATCTCCGCCATGTACTACAACCTGGCCGCCCCCGAGGGCGGCGGCGGGGACTACGGCTCCGACAGCGGCGGCTACGACCAGCTCGGCTTCGGCACCCTGATGTACGCCAAGTAGCCGCGCGCAGCCCCCCGAACGCCGTGGGTGCCGGAATACCGCGAGCCGATGTGGTGCTCTTGTCACACCGGCGTTGAGGCACGCGCGGCGGGAGGAGCTGGTGGCGGATGACGGCAGACCGGACGGACATCGAGGACCCCGTGGTCGGCACCCCGTTCGGGGCGGTGCGCGGCAGGTGGGAGAAGTCGGTTGCGGCGTTCCGCGGCATCCCCTACGCCGCCCCGCCCTTCGGGGCACACCGGTTCCTTCCGCCCGTGCCGCCCGAACCCTGGGACGGCGTCCGGGACGCGGCCGCCTTCGGGCCGACGGCGCCCAAACCGCCGTACTCGGAGGCGTTCGCGGAGTACCTGTCCGACCCGGTGATCCCCGGCGACGACTGCCTCAACCTCAACGTGTGGACCCCGGAGCCGGGCCCCGCCGCCCGGCTCCCGGTCCTGGTCTGGCTGCACGGCGGCGCCCTGACCAGGGGCTCATCCGCCGTACCCGTGTACGACGGTCATGCGTTCGCCCGTGACGGGGTGGTCTTCGTCTCGGTCAACTACCGGCTGGGGGTCGAGGGCTACGGCCTGTTCCCCGACACCCCGCACAACCCGGGCCTGCGCGACCAACTCGCCGCCCTGTGCTGGGTGCACGACACCATCGCCGGCTTCGGCGGCGACCCGGACCGCATCACCCTCTGCGGCCAGTCCGCCGGCGCCATCAGCGTCGGCGCCCTGCTCGCCGCACCCCAGGCCCAGGGCCTGATCCGCCGGGCCGTGCTGCAGAGCGGCCCGCCCGAGGCCGCCGAGCGCGACAAGGTCCGGCGCATGGTCCGCCGGATGGCCAACCGCCTGCGGATCCCCGCCACCGCCCAGGCCTTCGCCGAGGTCGACCGCGAACTGCTGCTGCGCACCCAGGCCGAGGTCGGCCGGCTGAGCAGCCCGGTCCTGGGCGGCCCCGCCTTCGGCATCGTCGTCGACGGCGACCTCGTCCCGCGCGACCCCCTGCAGGCCCTCCTCGACGGCGATGCCGCCAGAGGCGTCGACCTCCTCATGGGCTGGACCCGCGACGAGTACCGGCTCTGGCTGGTCCCCGGCGGCCTGCTCGACCACGTCGACCGACTCGGCCCGGTCGCCCTCGCCGGCGCCATGGCCCGCTGCCACGTCGGCCACGAGGTGCCGCGCGGTTACCGCGCCCTGCACCCCGAGGCAGGACCCGCCGAGACCGTCGGCCAGATGGTCACCGACCACCTGCTCCGCCGCCCGCTGCACCGGCTGGCCGAGGCCCGCCCGGGCTCGTCCTACCTCTACGAGTTCGCCTGGCCCTCCCACCGCCCCCGACTCGGCGCCTGCCACGCCCTGGAGCTGGGCTTCGTCTTCGACACCGGGGACGGGCCCGACGCGGCCCGGCTGGCCGGCGAGGGTGCCCCGCAGGAACTGGCCGACGAGATGCACGGCGCCTGGGTCCGCTTCGCCACCACCGGGGACCCCGGCTGGCAGCCCTGGGACGACACCCACCCGGTCCGCGTCCTCGGCGACGGCCGACCTCACACGGTGTCCGGCCCCCGGGACCGCGAGTTCGCCCTCTGGACACCCGCCCCCGTGCCGCCCCCCGAGCGGACTGCCGAACTGGCCCTGGCCGTACGCCGGCTGCGCCGCTCAGTGGCCGCCGTACGCCGCCACTGAGTCCCGTACGACCACATGCGTGCCGAGGAGCAGATGCTCGTCGGCCGACTCCCCGCCGTGCCCGAGCGCGGTCCGTACGGCGAGCCGCCCCAGCTCCTCGTAGGGCACGTGCACGGTGGTCAGGGCCGGGTGCAGATCACGCGCGAAGGGGATGTCGTCGTACCCCGCCACCGACACGTCCCCCGGCACCTCGAGCCCCGCCTCGTGCAGGGCGGTCAGCGCACCCGCCGCGACCATGTCGGTGGCGGCGACCACGGCGCTGAACTCCAGCCGCCGCGCGAGCGCCTCCCGCATCAGCCGGTGCCCGGAGTCCCGGGTGAAGTCGCCGTGCAGCAGCAGAGCGGGGTCGGGTTCGAGGCCCCGGGCGCGGTGGGCGGCGACGTATCCGCGCTCGCGCCCCATCGCCGTCGTGTGGTCCGGCTTCCCGCCGAGGAACAGCACCCGCCGATGACCCTGCGCGAGCACATGGGCCACCAGGGCGTGGGCGCCGCCCTCGTTGTCGTACTCGATGACCGTGACCGGCGCGCCGGGCCCGAGCGGCGGCCGCCCGCACAGCACGAGCCGGGAGCCGGCCGAGGCCAGCGAGTCGGCGACCCGGCGGGTCCGCTCCCGGTACTCGGGCGTGTCCGCCGCCCCGCCCACGAGGATCACGGCGGCGGCCCGCTGGGCCCGCATCATCCCGATGAACTCCAGCTCACGCCCGACGTCGCCGTCGGTGCTGCACACCAGGCTCAGATGCCCGAGCCGAGCCGCCTCCCGCTCCACGCCGTACGCCATGTGCGCGAAGGACGGCCCGGTGATGTCCTCCAGCACGAAGGCGAGGGTGGGCGTACCGGCCCCGGCGACGGCCTTGGCACGGGCGTCGGCGACGTAGTCCAGCTCGCGGACGGCCCGCAGGACGCGCTTACGGGTGGCGGCGCTGACGGGATAGTCGCCGCCGAGCACACGGGAGACGGTGGAGGCGGACACCCCGGCGCGTGCGGCGACATCACGGACGGTGCTCCGCCCCGCTTCTGCGCTCTTCCTGGTCAACCCCACCCCCGCCAACCGGTTCCCACGGGGACCTTAGCGCCCCGTCACGGATGTAGGGAACGGGACTGCAGCGCCCCGTCACGGGTCCGGGGAACGCGATACAGCGCCCCGAAAGGAACGGGATACAGCGCCCCGAAAGGAACGGGACTACAGCGCCCCGAAAGGGGCGCGGGGAACTGCGCGACCAGCCCCCACCGAGCCCGCAGCCGCCCACCCCCCAACCACCCACGGCGAGCAGGCGACCTCAAACCACCCGAGCAATCCCGGCGATCGCCTCCGGCCCCACCCGGCAGCACCCTCCGATCAACCGAGCCCCCGCGTCCCGCCACCCCTCCACCTGCCCGGGGTCGAACAGCGACCGCCCCGTCCACGCCCGAGCCTCCGCGTCCCACACCTCCCCGCTGTTGGGATAGACGACCACCGGCTTCCCGGTGACCCGCGCCGCCACCTCGACCGCCCCGGGCACCTCCTCGGGCGCACAGCAGTTCACCCCCACCGCGATCACCTCGTCCACATCGGCGGCCAGGGCGAACGCCTCCGCCAGCGGCTGCCCCGCCCGAGTCCGCCCACCCGCCACGCTGTACGACAGCCAGGCCGGGACCCCAAGCCCCCGCACCGCCCGCAGCAACGCCTCCGCCTCGTCGGTGTCCGGCACGGTCTCCAGCGCCAGTACATCCGGCCCCGCCCCGGCCAGCACCTCAAGGCGTGGCCGGTGGAACCGCTCCAGCTCGTCGACGCCCAGCCCGTACCGCCCCCGGTACTCGGAACCGTCCGCGAGCATCGCCCCGTACGGCCCGACCGAGGCGGCCACCCACAGCGGCCGTATGATCCCCTCCGCCCGTGCCCGCCGGGCCGCGTCCCGACCCAGCTCCACGCTCAGCGCGAGCAGCCGCGCGGCCTCCTCGCGCGCGATCCCGCGCTTGGCGAAGCCCTCGAAGGTGGCCTGGTAGCTGGCGGTGATCGCGACGTCCGCGCCCGCCCTGAAATACGCGAGGTGCGCGTCGCGGACCGCGTCGGGCCGGTCGGCCAGCAGCCGCGCCGACCACAGCTCGTCGCTCAGATCGTGCCCGGCGGACGCCAGCTGGTTGGACATACCACCGTCGAGCACGACCGTCCCGGTGGCGAGGGCGTCGGCGAGGCCGGGGGAGTGGTCGCTGGTCATGCCTCCGACGCTAGTCGACCCGGTGGCGAACAGTCCGGCCGCGTCCACTGCGTGAACAGACCGCCCTTCATACGGAGACCGGGGTCCTGAGCCCGCGAACTCGCCGTCCGTCACCCCGGCCGGGTCGAACACGCGCCGGCCGGTTCGGGCGGACGCTCCGGCCGGTGCCCGGCCCCCGTGCCGTCCAGGGCCGTGGCCGGCCTTCTGAGGGTGCCGAAGAGCGCCTCGATCCACTGCCGTCCCCGGGCGACTCCGCTCCTGTGGTGCGGGCGGCGGGCCGTGGGCCCGCGTGTCTGAGCCGGGCCCAGGTCTTGTTCCGACCAGACGACTTTGCCGCCCGACACCGGCCGGGAGTCCCATCTGCGCGACAGCTGGGCGACCAGGAAGAGGCCCCGGCCGTTCTCGTCGGTGGGGTGCGCGCGACGCGGCCGCGGGAGGCAGTCGCTGGTGTCGAACACCTCGCAGGTCAGGGCTTGATGCTGGATCAGCCGCAGACCGATCGGGCCGGCGCTGTGGCGGACGGCGTTGGTGACCAGTTCGCTGACGATCAGCTCCGTGGCGTCCTCAAGGCCGTCCAGGCCCCATTCGGCCAGCTGACGGGCTGCCAGGTGGCGGGCGCTGCCGACAGCGGCCTGGTCGGACGGCAGCGTCCAGGAGGCGACCTGGGTCGGGCTGAGTGAGAGGGTGCGCACGAGGAGCAGGGTGACGTCGTCGGACGGTGCGTGGCCCGGGACGGTCTCCATCGCGCGGGAGCACAGGTCTTCCAGGGAGCGCCGCGGTTGTGCCAGGGCGGTGCCCAGGCGGTGCATTCCCGCGTCGATGTCGTGGTCGCGGGTCTCGATGAGGCCGTCGGTGTACAGGGCGAGGAGACTTCCCTCGGGCAGTTCCAGCTCCACGGACTCGAAAGGGACCCCCACCCCGATACCGAGGGGGGTTCCGGTGGGGAGGTCGGGGAAGACGACCCGGCCCCGCGGGTCGACGATCGCGGGCGGGGGGTGCCCGGCCCGGGCCATGACGCACTTCCGGGTGGCCGGGTCGTAGACGGCGTACAGACAGGTGGCGCCCACCACGGCGGTCATCTGGCCCGGAGTGTCGGGGGCTCCCTCGCCCAGGCGCTGGATCGTGTCGTCGAGGCGGGTCAGCAGTTCGTCGGGGGGCAGCTCCATCTCGGCGAGCATGTGTACGGCGGTGCGGAGCCGGCCCATGGCCGCGGTGGCGTTGATGCCGTGGCCGACCACATCGCCGACGACGAGGGCGACCCGGGCGCCGGACAGCGGGATCACGTCGAACCAGTCGCCCCCGACACCGATGTCCAGGTCGGCGGGCAGATAGCGGGAGGCCGCCTCGACCGCCGTGCCACCCCTCAAGCGCTGAGGGAGCAGGTTGCACTGGAGCGCGAGTGCGGTGGCGCGTTCGCGGGCGTACAGGCGAGCACTGTCCAACGACAGCGCGGCGCGACTGACAAGTTCCTCGGCGAGGAGCAGATCGTCCTCGTGGAACGGCACCGGGTCCTCGGTGCGGATGAACACCGCCACCCCCAGCAGGACCTGCCTCGCACGTATGGGTACGACCATCAGGGAGTGCACGCCGTTCTCGTGGACCTTCCGCGCCCGTACCGGGTCCTGGTCGATCCAGGTGCCCGGAGCGGTGTCCAGTACCGGCTCCAGATGGGACCTTCCGGTGCGCAGAATGTCGGTGAAGGGTGCGACGGGCGGCACGGGAACCGGCTCACCGCGAACCCACGGGGATTCCGGGACCCCCTGGCGGATCGAGGCCAGACCGGCCCGCCGGAAGACGGGGAGGCGCTCACCCATCGGGCCGATGCGGACCGGGGGCCCTTCGCCGGACGGGACCGAATGCTCCAGGTCGACGATGGCGAAGTCGGCGAACAGCGGCACGGCGAGGTCGACCAGTTCCTGGCTGGTCCGCATCGCATCCAGGGTGCCCCCGAGACGCGTACCGGCCTCGGTGAGGATGGCGAGGCGCTCGTGCGCCTGCCGGCTCTCGGTGACATCGACGCTGATGGCACACACCCCCAGCGCCTGCCCTTCGGCGTCCAGGAGGCAGAAGAACGAAGCCGTGAGGACGCGCTCCGGGCGCGGGCTCGTCGGCACCCGCCTGCGGAACTCGTGGACCCGGGTGGTGCCGCTGCGGAGTACCTGCCGCAGCACCGTCTCGAGTGCTTCGGCCTCGACACCGGGCAGCGCCTCGGCGGCCCGGCGGCCGAGCCGTCGGTCACGGGAGAGGCCGTCATGGCTCTCCATCGTGTCGTTCACCCAGGTGCACCGCAGTCGCGGGTCATGGACGACGATGCCGATCGGTGCGCGGGTGAGGAGCGACTCCCGCACCGATCCGTTCATCGCCTCCTGTGAGAGCTTGCGGATATCGGTCACGGAGACGAGCCACCGAACCGCCCCGTCCTGCCCCCGCAGCATCGACATCCGCAGGCTGACGGTGAGCATGCGGCCGTCTCGGTGGCGCACTGCCGTGGTGCCCGACCAGCCCTTCTGGGCGCGGCATCGCTCGACGAACGCCGAAATCGTGGGCGCCTCCTCGGGTGACGGCAGCACGAGTGCGGCGGACCGGCCCACCACGTCCCCGGCGGGGTAGCCGACGAGCCGCTCGGCGGCCCGCGTCCATCCGAGCACCGTCCCCTGCTCGTCGAGCATCGCGACTGCCGAGTCGGCTATCTCGCGCGTGTTCATCCGGTTACCGACTGTCGCCTCATGCGTGCTGACCATCGAACTCTGTCCTTAGGTGCAGAAGATGCCTGTTTGACGGTTTTGCGCCATTTAAGGTGATTGACCGGATGGCGCTCTGATGTGTGACAGGCCCGTGCGTGCGCACCCGTACCAAACAGGAAGGGCCCCGCCCTGCGAGGTCCGCTACGGCCTCTCGCAGGGACGGGGCCGCCCGCCACCGTCGCTCGGTCGGGCGGGCCGCGGGTGACTGTCCCCTGACGCCCGCTCCACGAAAATAAAACGAACAGTCATTTTTTACAACCCTCGGCATCGCGTCCCGCAAGAAAAACGAATGTTCGTCTTGACCGGGTCTCGTCAGAGCCGCAGGATGAGGGCGAAAGGGAACGATCATTGCGGGAAGGGGGCGGCGGTATGAGCGCGATGCAGGCCGGGGCGCTCGGCGGTGCTGCTGACGCCGCCCCGTCCGTCCGGCCGGAGGCGGTCGGCTCGCTGCCGTCGATCGCGGATGGCGAGGGCCGCGTGCGCCCGGAGGGCCTGGTGCGCGAGCTGCACCCGTGGCCGGTGCGGCGATGAGCGGCTCGCGCCGGACCGAGCCCGGCGGCCGCGGAGGCGGCCGGGTCGCCGCTTCGGGAGCGCAAGCCCGGGCGGAACCGGCGGACGAGGACGACGGGTGCGCGTCCCGGTCACGCTCCCGACCACGCGTCGCGCTCGCCACGGGGGCCGTCGTGACGTTGCTCTGTGTCGAGCTGGCGTTCGCCGCGCCCCACGCACGCCGTGCGGCCGGCCGGCTGTCCCACGCTCAACCCGCGTGGTTCCTGCTGGCTGTCGTCGCCGAGATGGTGTCGATGGCTGCCTTCGCCCGGCTGCAGCGCCTGGCGCTGGGCGCGGGCGGGTTGATCGTGGGGCTGCGCGCCGCGGCGTCCGCCGTGTTCGCCGGGAACGCTCTCAGCGCGACCCTGCCCGGCGGCAGCCTGGTGTCGATCACCTACCGGACGCGGCGTATGCGTGCCTGGGGCGCCAGTGTGCCCCTGATCGGCTTCACCCACGCCGTCACCGGTGTGCTGAGTGCGGTCGCACTCGTCCTGCTGGCCGGCATCGGCGGGACTCTGGCCGGGGACAGCGCCCGGCTCCCGGGGGCGGCCGTTCAGGTCTCGGCGGTGTGCGGCGGCACCGTCGCCGCGCTCGCGCTGGTCCGGCGTACCCGTGTGCTGCGCCGGCCGGTGAGCGGCCTGCTCCGCGTGTGGCGGAGACTGCGGCGCGGCGCGGGCGGGCAGACCTCGGCCGACGGCCTGCTGGGGGAGTTGGCCGCCCTGCGGCCGCCGAATCGCTTCTGGGTCCTGGGGTTCGGCGCTGCCCTGATCAACTGGGTCGGCGATCTCGTGTGTGTGCTCGCCGTGTGCCATGCGGTGGGCTCGGCCCCGGCCTCGGGCCAGGTGCTGCTCGCCTATGTCGCCGCGATGACGGCCGTATCGGCCCTGCCGCTGTTGCCCGCGGGACTCGGCCCTCTCGACGCGGCTCTGGTCCTGACCCTGCATCGCGGCGGAATGCCGATGGCGGCCGCCACGGCCGCCGATCTTCTCTACCGGACCCTCAACCCGGGACTGATCGGCGCCGCCGGGTGGTCGGTCCTGCTCGTCCGGCGACGGAGCAGGTCAGGGCGTGGCCGGGTCCGGCCACAGGGCCCGCACCGCTTCGCCCACCCCCGCCACGAGCGTGGGGTCGAGCATGGCCACCTGGAGGATGTAGCCGGGTAGGAGGCAGACCAGCGCACCGGCGATCGACTCTGCGGTCACCTCGGCGGGCAGGGCGCCGCTTTCCTGGTGCTCTCGTACGACCTCGGCGAGGTCGGAACGCATCTGGGTCAGCAGGGTGCTGAACTGTCCGGCCAGCGTCTCGTTGCGCAGGGCCTCGGACCATGCCAGCACGGCCAGCCTGGCGGTGTCGTGTTCCGCGGACCGAGCCGACACGAGGTCGAGGACATCGGCGACGACCGCCCCCACGGAACCACTGGGCCGAGTCGTGGCGACGGTGTGGACCAGGGTCAGGACCTCACGCATGTTCTCCTCGGCGATGGCCAGGATCATCTCGTCCTTGCTCGCGAAGTGCCGGTACACCGCGCCCGCCGAGAGCCCGGACTCGGTGAACAGATCCTGCATCGACGTCGAGTGGAATCCGTCGCGCAGGAAGCATCGTCGGGCCGCGTCCAGGATCTGGGTACGGCGAGCGTCCATGTACTCCTGGGACACCTTCGGCATGGGGGCGTCCTCTCAAAGAAAAACGAATGTTCGTCTTGACTTGCCGATACAGAGCCTAACAGACTGGATTCCTGGAGAACGATCATTCGTTTTTGGGAGGCGAGACCGTGCGAACCCCGTTGGCGGGAAACCAGTCATGGCGTCATGTGGCCATCATGGCAGTGGCATTGCCGCTGGTGATCGCACTGGCAGTGCTGGCCTACGCGTGGCCCGCGGCACGCATAGCGCCGCGTGACCTGCCCGTGGGGATCGTGGGCACGAGCACGGCGAGCCAGGCCGCGGTCGAAGGCCTGGCGCACAGCAGGCCGGGCGCCTTCGACTTCCGTCTCTACCCCGACGAGGAGTCGGCGCGGTCCGCTGTCAGGGAGCGGGACGTCTACGGTGCCTTCGTGGTCACCCCCGGCAGCCTCACCGTGCTGGAGTCCACTGCCGCGAGCCCGACCGTCGCCCAGTTGCTGGGCAGTACGGGCCGGCAGCTGGCCGCCCGGGCATCCAAGGCGGCCGCGGACCGTGCCGCCTCGTCCGCCCACCGCACCTCCGCACGCTCCAAGGGAGGCAAGGCCGGCGCCGAGAAGCCCGCGCGGATCCGGGTGCGGGTCGTGGACGTCGTTCGGATCTCGGCAGCCGACCCCCGGGGTGTGGTCATCAGCTCGGCGCTGCTGCCGCTGACGATCTGCGGCGTCATCATCGCCTTGGCCGCGCTGTCGCTGCGGCTGCGACCTGCGGCACTGCTCATGGCCCTGATCCTGGTGAGCGGAGCGGCGGCGCTCGGGGTCTACGTGGTCGCCCAGGGCTTTCTCGGTGCGCTGCCGCACGAACACCTCGCGACCTGGGCTTCCCTGGCACTCACCGTGCTCGCCATCAGTGCCACCACCGCCGGGGTGGTCTCGCTGGTGGGTTCGGCGGGGCTGGGGCTGAGCGCGGCGCTCATGGTCTTCGTCGGCAACCCGTTCTCCGGCAGCACGTCCGCACCGGAGCTGCTGCCCAAGGCGGTCGACGACATCGGCCAGTGGCTGCCGCCGGGCGCCGGCGCGAGCCTCGTACGCGGTACGGCGTACTTCGACGGCAATGACAGCGCGGGCCACATCGCTGTCCTCGCCCTGTGGAGCGTGCTGGGACTGGCAGCCGTCCTGTTCGGCCACCGTGCGTCGCCCGTCGCGAAGGGTCCCGTCGCCGACGGGGGCGCGACGGTGGGTACGGACGATCCGGCGAACGACGTCGCACCGCCCCACGTGCCGCCGTCCCCCGAGGAGCCCGCGCAGTCGTCTTCGCCCGTACGCGTCGAGATACACGCACACTCGCATGCCCGACACGCTGCGAGCACCTGATCGTCCGCCGGCGACCGGCCCGGTGCGGGAGCAGCGCGGAAGACGGGCCGGTCCAGGTGCGCGCCGCCGGCCGATCCGTGCTGACGGCCGCCGGCTGACGGCAGGGCCCCGCGGCCGACCGGGTGCCGTCCCGGGTCATGCCGCGTGTCGCCCGCCGCCCCTCCGCCGCCCCTTCTTCTGGCTGCGCAGGCCCGCCGGGACCATCAGGCCGCCGAGGAGGCCGAGGGCCAGGGCGTAGGGCCACCAGCCGAAGGCCTGTGAGGAGTCGGCGGCGGTGCGGGTGGTCACGGCCGGGGGAGCGGTGGAGGCCGCGCCGGCGGTGTCGGCCTTCGGGGCGGCCTTCGTCGTCTGCTTCGAGTCCAGGACCACGTCGTTGCCGTCGCCGCCCCGGTAGGTGAGCCGGTAGACCGTGTCGGCCAGCTTGACCTCGGCGCCCTCGCGCAGACCGTCGAAGGAGCCGGTGGTGCGGGCGGTGCCGGTGTGGTCGATCACCGTGACACGGCCGGCCGGGGACCTGCCCGCGGCGGACATGTCGAGGGCGCCGGCCAGGGTGAGGCGGCCCGTCACCTTCAACGGCTTGTCCCGCAGGACCAGTTCACCCCGCTGGTGCTGGGTGTAGTCGCCCCGCACCGTCACCCCGCCCGCCACCAGGCTGTCGTTGGTCACCGAGCCCCGCACCGTGCCCTTGCCGGACAGGGCGGTGGCGACCCGCAGGCCGGCCGGCCCCACGTCCAGCCGGGCGGTCGCCGACGTGAGCCGGATCGCCTTGCTGTGCACGAGAGTCGCTCCGGACCGCAGCGCCAGCGTGCCGCCGCTCACGGTCGTCGTTCCCGTGTACGTCACCGCGTTTCCGCTCAGCGTGGTCGTCGCCGTGCCCGACTGGACCAGTGACCCCGCGCCGCCCAGGTACTCCAGTGTCACGGGAGCCGACGTGTTGCGGACGTACAGCGTGCCGTCGTTCACGATCCGGCGCCGCTCCGTGCCGGTCAGCAGGGAGCCGTCGCCGCCCTTCGCGCCCGAGCCCAGGCGCAGCACCGCGCCCTTCTCGACCGTGGTCGAACCGTCGTAGTCCTGGGCGGCCGCGAAGGTCACGTCGTTGCCGCGCGTGCCCGCGATCACGATGTCCCCGGCGCCGGGTGCGGCCAGCGTGTCGTGGTAGCGGCCGCCGCCGATGGGGGCGCCCAGCGTCACCGGGCCGTCGTAGTCGAAGGTGAGCCGGGAGCGGCGGCCGCTCGCCTCGTGCAGGTTGATGTAGACGGTGTCCTTCGTTCCCGGCATGAAGATGCGACGGGTGGTGCCGTCGCCCCACCGCACGTCGGCGCCCTCGATGTTGGTGCCCCGCTTGTTCAACTGGTGTGCGATCGGCCTCCAGTTGAGGGCCGCGTCGCTGAGCGACGGGTGGGTGTCGCCGCCCCGGTCGCTGTAGCTGTACTGGCCGGTGAGGACCACCGTGCTGCCCGGCCGCGAGTGGACGTTGACGTCACTGCCGTACTCCCGCTGGTAGAAGTCCTGCCGCAGGGTGATGGTCTGGTTCAGCGGGGTGTCGATGATCCAGGAGCCCCGGTTGAGGATCGCGCGGGCGTGGGGCAGCGCCACCGGGTATTCGGGGCGGCCGACCGCCATGCCGGTGCCGTTGTCGATGACCCCGGTGAAGGGGTGGGTGCCGGCCAGGTCGAGGGTGCCCCACATGTTGCGGGGCTGGGTGACCAGGCCCGAGCCGCTGATCGTGCCGATGTTGAAGGTGCGGGTGAGGGACAGGCGCAGGGTGCCGTCGACCCGGACGTTGAGCTGGTTCAGCTGGTAGCCGGGGGTGTTGTAAGGGAAGTGGCCGATCAGGCCGGTGCCGCCGCCCGTGCCGTACTGGAGGGTCGTGCCGCGCTCGACGGTGATCGCGGGTGGGTCGGGGTGGGTGACGGTCGTGTACGGGTGGTTGCCGCCCTGGGTGCGCACGACCTGCCGTTGCCGGGACTTCGGCAGCGTGAAGTCGCTGTCCCTGGTGAGGACCAGCGTGCCGCCGCCGCGCACGGTGAGCGTGCCCTCGCCGTGCAGGACGCCGTCGTACGTCGTCGTCCCGGCCGGCACGGTGACGACCGTGTCGCCGGTGAGGGTCACGTCCCTGTCGGCCAGTACGTCGGCGGTGACGTCCCGGGGGCCGGCGGCTGACGCCGGGGGAGCGGAGGCCAGGAGGGCGGCGAGGGCGCCGACGGCCGCTGCGGTGGTGTGGAGGTGGCTGCGCACGTCATCGGAGACGCGGTGGAAGGCGCCGGATAACAGAAAAACGCGGCCGGTCCGCGATCGGTTGGAAATCGCTTTCCCCCTTGTCTCGTCAGACCCGTTGACCTGCCCGTAACACACCCTTACCTTTTCGGCGATCACAACGTTCGTGATGGCAACCGCCGTTCGTGATCTCGAACCTGAAGGAGCGTGTGTGAGATGAGACGTGCGTACGCGATCCTGCTGTCCCTCTGTCTGGCGGTGATCGGCGCCCTGGCCACCGCGGGCCCGGCCGCGGCCGCCGCCCAGACCGTCACCAACGGCACACAGTTCACCGACACCTCGGGGAACATCGTCCACGCCCACGGCGGCGGGGTCGTCAAGGTCGGCTCGTACTACTACTGGTTCGGCGAGGACCGCAACTCCGACAACACCTTCAAGTACGTGGACGCCTACCGTTCCACCGACCTGAAGACCTGGGAGTTCCGCAACCACGTCCTCACCCGGTCCTCCGCCGCCGAACTCGGCACCGCCTACATCGAGCGTCCGAAGGTCATCTACAACGCCGCCACCGGCAAGTTCGTCATGTGGATGCACAAGGAGAACGGCGTCGACTACAGCGAGGCCCGCGCCGCCGTCGCCGTCTCCGACACCGTCGACGGGACCTACACCTACCAGGGCAGCTTCCAGCCGCTCGGCCAGTACATGTCCCGGGACATCACGACGTTCGTCGACACCGACGGCACCGCCTACATGGTCTCGGCCGCCAACGAGAACTACGACCTGCACATCTACAGGCTCACCGCCGACTACACCGCCATCGCGAGCCTGGTCGCCAACCCCTGGGCGGGCGGCCACCGCGAGGCGCCCGCCCTCTTCAAGCGCAACGGCGTGTACTTCATGCTGACGTCGGGCGCCACCGGCTGGAGCGCCAACCAGCAGCAGTACGCCACCGCGACCTCGCTCTCCGGCCCCTGGACGGCGTTCACCAACGTCGGCGACTCCACCGCCTACAACTCCCAGACCGCGTACGTCCTCCCGGTCACCGGCACCTCCGGCACCTCGTACCTCTACCTGGGCGACCGCTGGGGCAACTCCTTCGGCGGCACCGTCAACGACTCCCGTTATGTCTGGCTCCCGCTGACCTTCCCGACCACCACCACGATGTCGATGTCCTGGTACCCGGAGGTGTCCCTCGACACGACCGCCGGGACGGTCTCCGGCACCGGCGCCACCTACAACACCCTGATCGCCCGGCACAGTTCCAAGTGCGCCGACGTCCCGAACCAGTCCCTCTGGGAAGGGGTCGCGATCAGCCAGTACACCTGCAACAGCGGCACCAACCAGAAGTGGTGGTTCAAGGACCTGGGCACCGGCTACTACGAGCTGATGGGCCGGGGCAGTTCGCTCTGCCTCCAGGAGAACTCCACCGACGTCACCCAGGAGGACTGCACGGGTGCCACGGCCCAGCAGTGGTCGGTCGTCACCTCCGGCTCCTACGTCAATATCAAGGCCCGGACCAGCGGTGAGTGCCTGGACGTGAACGGCGCGTCCACCGCCAACTCGGCCGCCCTCATCACGTACACGTGCAACGGCGGCACGAACCAGCAGTGGACGCGCGGTACCTGATGCCGGACCAGATCAGGTCAGCAGGTCGATCGCGTCGATCGAGGTGCCGGCGCTGAGGAAGGACGTCGTTCCCGAGCCGCTCGCCACGTAGATCTTCAGCGTGTTGTAGGCGCTGGTGTCCGTCAGCCAGGCGGATGCCGGGACGCTGTAGGTGAACGTGTGGTTGTTGCCCCGGTAGGAGCCCACGGTCAGCGACCGGGTGCTCGGCTGGGTGGGCGGCGAGGGGACGGCGGAGGTCCAGGTGTCGTTGACGACGACCTGCGGCCGGCCGTTCGCGTAGGCCGTCGTCACGCCGATCCGCAGGGTGTGCGCGGCGGCGGCCTGGGCGGCCGTCAGTTTGAAGTAGACGATGATCCCGCTGTTGACGTCCTTCCACAGATAGCAGGGGAAGGACGAGGTCTCCGTGCCGCTGCCGATGACCACGTTCCCGGTCCAGGACGCGGCCCGCACGTCCGACGGATGGGCGTACGTCATCAGGTCGGCGTTCTTGAACCCGCCCGGCGTGCCGTCCCAGTTGTTGATCCGCCAGATCGCGCTCGCGTTACCGGGATCGTTCGAGGACGGGATCGCGAGGGTGTTGAGCGTGGTCGTGCCACCCGCGGTCACCGTCACCGACGTGCTGTACACCGCCAGTTCGCCCTTGAAGACGGTCAGCGTGTACGTCCCCGGGAGCACGCCACCGATGGAGAAGTAGCCGTCCGACGCACGCGCCGAACCCCAGTACTGCGCCGCGGAGTTGGCGAGCCCGACGGTATAGGCGTACGCCGTGTTCCGGCCGCTGATCCCGACACCCGCGACCTTGCCCCGGCCGCTCGCCGCGACGTATCCGGAGATGCCGAGCGAGTCGGCCCACGAGGTGGTGAGGGTGCCCGGGTAGAGGGCGGAGGAGGGTGCCCCGCCGTCCGTGAGGGCGATGACGTACGGGCCCTGGAGGCCGTAGCGCTCCGACTCGGTCTGGTTCTCGCCGTAGTACAGGATCTCGTACAGCCCGCCGCCGTCCGCGCTCTGGTGGCGCAGCAGCGAGCGGTAGAACGGGCCGCCGGAGGCCTTCTCGTGGTTGCTGCGCACGATCCACAGACCGACGCTGCCGGTGGTCCAGCCGATGTAGTCGTAGTCCATCACCCGCAGCTTGGAGTAGTGCTTCGCGCGGGTCTGGCCGTCGGACTTCTCGAAGACGTCCGCGGACTCGATGACGGTGGGCGCGTAGGTGTAGGAGTCCGGCTCGTCGTTGAGGAACAGGCCGGCCTTGACGCGCACGATGTAGCGGGTGGCGCTGACCGACGAGTCGGCCTTGTTGGTCCACAGGTATACGTTGTTCTCGCCGCTGCGGGCCGCGTAGTAGTGCTTCAGCGTGCCGTACGTGACCGAGATCAGGATCGTGGTGCCGGACTGGGCGATGGTCACCGTGGAGGTGCCGAGGCCCGACTCGACGTGCGAGTTCTTGCCGCCGTAGCCCTGGTAGTCGGTGCCCTTGTAGACCAGCGAGGTCAGGTCGCCGTTGGTCTTGCTGACCTTGAAGACCAGGCCGGCGCCGGTGTCGACGACGTAGTTGGAGCCGTCGTCGGACCAGCCGAAGCTCGCGGCCGAGGCGGTGCCGGCGAGCGGGCCGGTGAGGGCGGCGGTGCCGGCGGCGGCCGCGCTGCCGAGGACGAAGGTACGGCGTCCGAGGGGTCTCCCGTTGACTCCGGACATGGGGGTGCCTCCTTCGGGGGGCGGGGTTGCGGGTGACTGTGAGAGTGGCAGTTGAATCGATTTCGCGAAAGGGCTTTCACGGTCCCGGAGTTGGCAGTCCTGTGAAATCAGTCCAAGGTCTAGAAAGCGCTTGTGAGTGGCGGTACGGTCCCGGCCAGGCCCTGTCACCGTGACGGAGGAGTCCCGAGTGAGACGTTTCAACGGTGTCCGTGCCGCCGTGGCCGCGGCGGTCGTCCTCAGCACAGCCACCGGCCTGACAGGCTCCCCGGCCCAGGCCCATGAACGGCGGCCGCCGCTCTCCCTCGCGGACTGCACCGCCGCCGCCTGCCACTTCGGTGTCCCGCCGGGCGACTACGACGTGACGGTCCGGCTCGGCGGCGCGGCCGCGTCCAGCACGAGCATCAGCGGGGAGACCCGGCGCTCGCTGCTCCCCGAGACGTCCGCCGCGGCGGGACGGCACATCACCCGCAGCTTCACCGTGAACGTCCGGACGCCGGAGGGCGAGCCGACCGGACCCGACGGAACGCCCGGCCTCGACCTGGCGATCGGCGGCTCGGCACCCGCGCTCGCCGGCATCCGGGTGACCGCCGCCCGCCACACCCGCCGACTCTTCCTGGTCGGCGACTCCACCGTCTGCGACCAGCCCGCCGACCCGTACTCCGGCTGGGGCCAGCAGCTCCCGCGGTTCCTGCGCCGGGGCGTCTCCGTCGCCAACTACGCGGACTCCGGGGAAAGTACGGTGACCTACCTCCAGAACCCTCGACTCTGGGGTACCGTCCAGCCGTTGATCCGCCGCGGTGACCTGGTCCTGATCCAGCTGGCGCACAACGACAAGACGACCGACGAGGCGACCTACCGCGCGAATCTGGAGACGCTGGTGGCGGGCGTACGGGAGAAGGGCGGACGGCCGGTACTGGTGACACCGATCGTGCGCCGCTGGTTCAATTCCGACGGCACGCTCAACAACGACATCGCGCTTCTGGTCAACGGGCTCGGCGTCAATCATCCTGAGGTGATCCGCTCGGTCGCCGCCGCCGAGGACGTTCCGCTGATCGACCTCACGGCGAGGACCAAGGCGCTCGTGGAGTCCCTCGGCGTGGAGGGCTCCAAGGCGCTGTACCTGTACAACGAGAAGAAGGACAACACGCACACCTCCGCGTACGGAGCCACCGTCTACGCGGGCCTGGTGCGTGACGAACTGCTCGCCCGGCATCTGGTGCCCCGGGGCACCGTGCGGGTGGGATGAGCCCCTGGGGCGTCCCGACCGGAACCGGGGCGCCCCAGGTCCTGACGGCACGAGGTTCGGTACGAGGTTCGGCACGAGGTTCGGCACGAGCGAGAAAGAGCACCGATGCAGCTGCCTCCCGAGGACCGCGGTCTCAGCCCGCGCACCGGCTACACCCGCGCCCACTGGGAGGCCGCGGCCGACACCCTGCTCGCCGCCGTGGAGCCGTACGCCACCCCGGACCGTGCCCTCTACCACCTCCCCGGCGACCACCAGAGCTGGTCGGGGCGCCTCTCCGACGGCCTGGAGGGCTACGCCCGCACCCTGCTCCTCGCAGCCTTCCGCCGGGACGAGACCGCGCTCCAGCGGTACGCCGACGGGCTCGCGGCCGGTGTGTCGGGCGTCTGGCCACGGATCGAGGACCGCGGCCAGCCGCTGGTGGAGGCCGCCTCCGTCGCCCTCGCCCTGCGCCTGACCCGACCCCTGCTCTGGGACCGCCTCGACGACGGGGTACGACAGCGTGCCGCGGCCTGGCTCGCCGACGCGCTGACCGCCGAACCCTGGCCCTGCAACTGGGAGTTGTTCCCGGTGACGGTCGGCGGCTTCCTCGCCGAGGTCGGGTATGAGCCGGAGGCCGCGCACAAGGCGGTCGACCACGGCCTGGCCCGCATCGAGGAGTGGTACGTCGGCGACGGCTGGTACACCGACGGCGACGGCCGCAAGTTCGACTACTACAACGGCTGGGCCATGCACCTCTACCCGGTGCTGCACGCCTGGCTGGCCGGCGACGAGCAGCTGCTCGACCTGTACGGCGGCCGCCTGGAACGCCATCTCGCCGACTACGCACGGCTGTTCGGCGGTGACGGTGCCCCGATGCACCAGGGCCGCTCGCTGACCTACCGCTTCGCGACCACGGCCCCGCTCTGGCTGGGCGCCCTCACCGGCCGTACCCCCCTGGCCCCCGGGGAGACCCGGCGGCTGGCCTCCGGAGCGCTGAAGTACTTCCTGGACCGGGGCGCGGCGGACGCCCACGGACTCCTGACCCTCGGCTGGCACGGGCCCAACGTGGCGGTGTTGCAAGGCTATTCGGGGCCGGCGTCCCCGTACTGGGCGAGCAAGGGCTTCCTCGGCCTGCTGCTCCCGCCGGACCACGCGGTGTGGACGGTGCCGGAGGAACCGGGCCCGGCCGAGCATGCCGACGCGGTCACGCCGATCGCGCCCGCCAACTGGCTGCTCCAGTCCACGCGTTCGGACGGCGTCGTCCGCCTCCACAACCACGGCAGCGAGGACGTCCGCTACGACCCCTACTACACCCGGCTCGGCTACTCGACCGTGACCGAGCCGTCGGCGTCGTACGACAACAGCGTGCTCGTCGGCGGCGATCCGAGCCGGACGGACATCGTGCCGCTGGGCGTCGGGCAGGGCTGGGCGGCCTCCCGGCACACGGCCGCCTCGGGGGCTCGTGTGACGAGTGCCGTGCTGGTGCGCGGGGCCGTGGAGGTGCGGGCCTTCCTGGTGGCCGGGGCGGAACCGGGGACGCCGGTACGGGTCACCGGCTGGGCCGCACCGGAGGGGCTCCGGGCCGAACTGCTGCCCGTCGTGGGCCTCGACGCCGAGCTGACCGGGGCCACGGGGGAGGGCCCGACCCTGTTCGTCGCGCTGAGCCGGCTCACCGGGGCGGCGGATGCCGTGCCGCTGGGGGAGACGGTGACCGTGCGCGCCGAGGGGACCCGGGAGCTGGCGGTCCTGTGGAGCGACGGTCCAGGCCTGCGGGTCCGGTGGCAGGACTCCGGAGTTGATGTGGAGCACACCGCGCCGGACTGACCCGCGTCGGGCAGTATGTGGATCATGGGGTGGAGAGACGAGCTGACCGAACTGCTGGGGCGGGCCGGGCTGGAGCTGGTGGCGGACCCGTGTGTCGAGGACGTGGTGCCGCCGTCGGTGGCGTGGCGGTACGTGATCGCGTGGGAGGCGGAGCCGACCGTGGAGGTCGCGCTCGACCGGCCCGATTCGGTCGCGGAACTCAACGCGCAGTGGCGTCGGTTGGCGTCCGAGGCGGGACTGTTCAACGGGGACGGGGTGTTCCTCGCCAACTTCTCCGGCAATCCGAGCAGGCGCTGGGTACGGGTTCGGCTCACCGACGCCTGGGACCTCGCGGGAGTCTTCGGTGAGCGGCCCGGACAGCCGGAGTTCGTGACGCTCTCCCTGGACGGGGACGCCCTGGTGGGGGCCACGACGGAGGAGTACACGGTCTGGCTCGTCGCCGTCGACCGGATCAGGGAGCGGCAGGAGGCGGCCGCGCAGGCCGCCGCCGCGGAGACCGAGGAGGACCGGGCGGCCGCCTGGGAGGGGCTGTTCCGGGGGCCCGGACCCACGGAGAAGCTGCTGGACGCCTGGGCACGCGGTCTCTCGTACAACCGGGCCTTCCCGAAGGACCTTCGGCCGCTGCTGCTGGAGAGATCCCACGTCGCCAGGTACGGCGCCATGCCGGAGGACGTCGTGGACGCGATGCTGGCCCACCCGGACTGGAAGATCCGGTCGCACGCGGCCGAGGTCCAGCTGAACATCACCCCCGAGCAGTGGGTGCGCGTGATCGAGGGCGAGCGGGAGGAACGGTACCGGTGGGTCCTCACGCTGATAGCCGCCGACCGCCAGGCCGAGCTGCCCGAGGGCACCCGCCGCGGGCTCGCCGCGGATCCGTCCGCACGCGTGCGCCGCGAGGCCGTACGCCTCAAGGACCTGCCCACCGCCGTGCTGGTCGCCCTGGCCACCACCGACCCCGACGGTGAGGTGCGGGCGGCGGCCTGCCCGGTCGCCTGGCCGCGTCTCGACGCGGCGGCACGGGCGGCGCTCCTGGCCGACCCCGACGGCACGGTACGCGAGCGGGCCCAGGTGCTGCACCACCGGGACCACCCGATGCCCCGCTCGGTGTACGAGTCCCGGCGCCCGAAGACCGAGGTGCTGGAGAGCTGCCGGCTGGAGCGCGGTCTCGCGGAACACCTGGCACGGCACGGGGAACCGGACGAGCGCAGTTCCCTCGCCAGGAACCCGCGACTGGACCCCGACCTGGTCGCCCTGCTCGCCGAGGACCCCGACGCCCGCGTGCGCTGGGAGGTGTCCATCCGGGGCGACCTCACCGAGGAGCAACGCGGGGCGGTCCTCATCGACTTCCGTCCGGAGAGCCGCCACCACGCACTCCCGTGGGTCGTGGCGCTCCATGACGACCACGAGGCCATGCGCCGCCTGGCCGCCTCCAGCCACCCGCTCGTCCGCCGAAGCGTCGCCCACGCCCGGCACCTGCCACCGGAGGTCGTCGCCCGCCTCGCCGACGACGAGGACCAGGTCGTACAGCTCTTTCTCGCGGAGTCCTGCGACGACGCGCCCGCCGACATGCTGCTGCGGGTGTGGCAGTGGTGGACCGGCAGCATGAGCGTCCCCGACCGCCCCCGCGGCCACCCCAACTTCCCCCGCCACGACCTCCTCCGCCACGCGGACGACCCGAGCCCGCGCATGCGCCGACTGGCCCTGGACGACCCGGAGTCGACGCCCGGCCTGGTGGAACGGCTCAGCCGCGACCCCAGTGAGGAAGTGCGTTACCGAGCCGCGACCGACCCCCGGCTGTCCGCCGTCGCCGCCGCGCGGCTGCTGGAGGACCCCCACCAGAACATCCGACACGCGGCCACCCGCCACCCTCACCTGCCGGTAAGGCTGCTGACCCGCCTGCTGCGGCACCATGACACCGCCGAGGAGGCCGCCAACAATCCGGCGCTGCCCGTCGAGGTCATGCGCCGGATGGCAGCGGCGCTCGGCGCCGACGGAGGTACGGCGGCACCCGTCACGGCGTGAGACGGGCGATCCGCAGCGTCGTCGTGGTCGGGGACGCCCCGGTGAGCGGAGTGCCGTAGGCCGGGGTGACCGGCGCGTAGGCCCAGGTGAGGGCGGAGTCCTTGAGGACCGCGATGTCACCGGTGATCCGCGCGCTCACCACCTTGTCGGCGCTGACGAACCTGCCGCTCCAGTCGACCAGCCGCAGATGCGTGCCGGTGAAGGTGCCGGTGCAGGTGCCGGCCGAGCACTTGGCGTTCTTCAGGGACTCCCAGGAGAGCAGGAGCCGGTCCTTGCCGTAGGGGGCGACGTGCACGTTGACGTTCTCGACGGTCTTGGCGCTGGTGAGGTAAACGGCCTTGCCGGGGCCGGAGTTGCGGTTCTTGAGGAAGGCGACGGCGACCTGGTGGACGGCGGTCTTCGCGGTGACCGTCCAGCCGCGCCCGCTGGAGTCGTCCGGGTTCTTCTTCGCGGAGGCGGCGCCCCGGGAGGCGAACGCCGTCGCGTACCTGCCGGTCGACGACTTCACCAGGTCGCCGGTGCGGCTCGGGAAGGTACCGCCGCAGTAGCCCGCCCAGCACTGCTCGCGCTGGACCACCGGAGCGACGTCCGGGGCGCCGATGCCGGTGGAGACGAACAGCCCCGAACGCCAGTCGTCGAAGCAGAGGGAGGTGAAGGCGCCGGAGGTCTCGGCGTGCAGGGCTATGCCCTCGTCGTGGCTGCACCCCCAGCTCCAACCGCCGCCGAGCTTCGCGCCCTTGGCACTGACGTACGACAGCTTGTCGCCGTAGTGCCCGTCGGCGAAGCCGCCCGCGCCATGCACCACGAAGTAGGCGCCGTATCTGGAGCCGTTCCAGGTGAGCTGGCCGTCGAGGGTGGGGGAGGTGTCGTGGGAGGCGGTGCCGGTGAGCTTGGCGGACCAGGTCTTCCTGCCACCCGTGTAGCGGACGATCGCGGCGGCCGTCTCCTTCCACTTGTTGCTGTCGGAGACCCGGGTGAGCAGCGCGAAGCCGTCGTCGTGGGCGACCAGGCCGCCGACCTCCTTGGCGCCCTTGACGACCGTGTCGGCCCCGGACCGCTTGCCGGCCGCCGTGAGCGGGGTGACATGGACGCCGTCGGCGGCGGGCCAGGCGACCCGGATCCTGCCGTTGGGGGCGACCGCGGTGGCGGTCCGGTTCCACTCCCGGGTGTTGTTGTAACCGGCCGACAGATAGGGGTACCTGGCGCTGAGGCTCACCGCCGTGGACGTGACCCGGAGGTCGGGGGTCGTCGCCGCGCCGGCGGTGGCGTACCAGGCGCCGGCCAGCAGACCGGCGGCCGCGAGTGCGCCGATCGCGGGCCTGCGGAAGGCGTGGACGCGGCGGTGGCGTGTGGTGCGTGGTGCGGAAGTCATGCCTCCTGGTCGTCGCCGGCGCGGGGAAGGTTGCCGTGTTCCGGCGCGGCCGCCGCGGGCAGTGGCGCCGCCCTTCTGATCGGGGTGCCGAGGGCGGCGAGGCCGGTCAGTGTGCAGCAGACACCGGCGACGGCGGCCACGGCGGCGGTGCCGTACCGCTCGGCCGCCCAGGTGAGGAGGGCGGCGCCGGCCGGGGCCAGCGCGTACTGGAGGGTCCAGTGGGCGGAGGTGACCCGGCCCAGCAGGGGTTCCGGGGTGATCTCCTGGCGCAGGGACATGGAACAGGTGCCCGCCACCCCCACGCAGGCCAGGTAGACCGCGCACAGGACGGCCACCACGGGCACCGAGTCCACCCGGCCGAGCCCGGCGAAGGCCAGTCCGCACACCGTCATCGACGCGATCCAGGTCGGCCCGAAGCCCAGCCGCCGCCGGAGCCGGGCGACCAGCAGCGCCCCGGTGATCGTGCCGACCGCGCCGACCGCCAGCACCGTGCCCACCGTGCCGTCGTCGTGGCCGAGGTCGTGCTTGAGGTGGTAGATGACCAGGTCGTTGATGCCGAGGCTGAGGAAGCTGAAGACGGCGAGCAGCCCGGTGACCGACCGCAGGACGGGGTGCCGGACCAGGTAGCCGATCCCGGTGCGCAGGTCACGCCACACGCCCCGCTTCCCGGCCGGCTGGTCGTCCCCGGCGCGTTCCCGGACCCGGACCAGCAACAGCAGGGCCGCCGACACGGCATAGCTCGCCGCGTCCACGGCCACCGCGTCGGCCGGCCCCGTCCAGGCGGCCATCAGACCCGCGCCCAGGGGACCGAGGACACCGGCCGCCGCCGCGGTGGCGTTGACCCTCCCGTTGGCCTCGGTGAGCCGGGTGACGTCGACAAGTCCCCGTACGACGGTGACGTACCCGACGGCGAAGAGCATGCCGACGGCCTCGCACAGCGGCAGGACCACGTACAGCAGCCAGAGATGCGGCCCGGCGAGCCAGACGACCGGGACCAGGCCGTAGAGGACCATACGGACCAGGTCGCAGGCGATGAGCAGCTTCCGCCGGTCGACCCGGTCCACGACCACCCCGGCGAAGACCGCCGCCAGCACCATCGCGACTCCGCCGACGGCGGTGAGCAGGCCCATCCGGGCCACCGAGCCGGTCGCCTGGAGGACCAGCAGGGGCAGCGCGACGAGACTGAAGGAGTCGCCGAGCACGGACAGCGTCTGGGCGAGCCAGAAGAAGCCGAAGTCCCTTTGCCTCCACAGCGGTTGCCCGACCGCTGTCTGCTTCGTGCGCTCCGCCCGCCGCGCCTCGTACGTCACGGCTCCCCTTCCGCGTCCCGCCAACCCTACGCCGAGCGCCCACCGGCGAACCGACGCCCTTCGGGATCTTCCTCGGCCGGTCAGCCGTTCACCCCCGTGTAGTGGCCCAGCGCCCACCGCCACAGCCTGCGTGACGCCAGGTAGGCGAGGAGGCCGAGGAGCGGGGAACCGGCCGCCAGCCAGTAGGGGACGCCGGTCGAGTGGCCGTGGCCGGTGAGGACCGCCGCCGGGAAGTAGGCGACGAAGGCGAGGGGGAGGCCGTAGGTGAGGAGGCCGCCCACCGCGCGGGGGAGGACGTTCAGGGGGTAGCTGCCGAAGGTGCCGAGGAGTTCCTCCAGCCAGCGGCCCCAGTAGTCGGCGGCCGGGTAGCGCAGCGAGGCGCAGGCCACCACCGTGAAGAGGGCCGCCTCCAGGAGCATCCCGCCCAGGACCGCCGCGACCAGGTAGCCGACGCGGCCCGCCGTCCAGTCCAGGTCGCTGCGGCTGAGCGCGCCCACCATCAGGCCGGCCGCCACCGTCAGGTCGCCGATCGCGTTGGTGGGGAAGAACTCCAGCTGGACCTGGCGGTAGACGGGCAGCGGGCGCAGGAGATAGGCGTCGATCCTGCCCTCCTGGATGCTCCGGCCCAGGCCGTGCACCCGGCCCAGGAGGAGTACGAACAGGCCGTGCGCCAGCATGCGGGTCGCCGGGATCAGCAGGACGTCGCTGCTGTCCCAGCCGCCCATCCCGGCGAACCGGGTGAGCAGCACCGTCGCGAACACGATCACCGACACCTGCCAGACCGCGCCGATCGCGATCATCATCAGGAACTCGGTGCGGTATTCCAGCTGGGCGCGGAAGTTGAGGCGCGTGATGCGCCACATGATCCGTACGGCGTTCATCGGCCTCAGCCTCCTTGCGAGATCACACGGCGGGCGGCCCGCCGCCACACGAACCGGGTGAACAGGTAGAGGGCCACGACCCAGGCGGCCTGGACGCCCAGCTGGAAGGGGGCGTCCGACAGCGGGATGCGGCCCACGTACAGCGACAGCGGCACGCTCAGGGTCGCCTGGAAGGGCAGGAAGGAACTCAGCGTGATGAACCAGTGCGGGAAGTACCACAGCGGCGCGTACACCCCGGACAGCAGGTTCTGCGCGAAGACCAGGATCAGCATCGCGGCGGTGTTCCGCAGCGTCCAGAAGCACAGCTGGTCGATGAGGAGCATGACGTGGTAGAGGACCAACTGGCCCAGCGCGAGGCTGAGGACGAACACGCCGGCCACCGCCGCCGAACCCGGCGGCTGCACGACTCCGACCGCAAGACAGACCACGTATCCGGTCAACGCCCAGGTCAGGCCGTACAGTTGCTCGCCGATCGCGCGCAGGGCGTGGTAGCGCCGGGGCGGCATCGGACGCAGATACCAGTAGACGATCGTGCCGAAGTGCACATGCTGCATGACCGTGTCCCGGCCCGCGTACTGGTCCAGCTCCCGCAGCCGGGAGGCCAGTACGGCCATCACCGCGTACGTCACCGCCTGGCCGCGGTCGAGACCCGCGGTCGTACCGGACTGGGCGTACAGGCCGCGCCACAGCGAGGCCACCAGCACCACCTGCACGGTCAGCCGCAGCAGGACCCCGGTGATCCGGGGCGGGGTGTACAGCTCGCCGAGCGGGGTGACCCGGGCGGCCCGCCAGCCGTAGGACAGGGCCATCTCAGACCGCCTCGGCCTGCACGTAGGCCGCCCGCATGACGTCCTCCAGGTCGGCCTCGTCCACCGCCACGCCCGTCACCTCGTACCGCTCGATGACCAGCTTCAGCGCCTTGTGGACCGTGGGCGCGGCCGGGCCGTCCGGGCCGAACACCACCTGGGGGCCGTCCCGGCTCACCAGAGTGATGCCCGGCAGCGGGCCGACCGGGGTGTGCGGGTCGGTGAGGGTGGCCCGCACCTGCCAGGTCGAGCCGAAGGTGCGGCGGATCTCGTCCAGGGTGCCGTCGAGCACCAGCCGCCCGTGGTTGACCAGCACCACCCGCTCGGCGAGCCGCTCGACCTCGGTCATGTCGTGCGTGGTCAGCAGCACGGTACGGCCGCGCTCGGCCACCTGGTACCGCAGGAACTCGCGGACCTGCTCCTTCACCACCACGTCCATGCCGATGGTCGGCTCGTCCAGGAACACCACCGGCGGGTCGTGCAGCAGGGCCGCCGCCAGGTCGCAGCGCACCCGCTGGCCGAGCGAGAGGTGCCGGACCCGGGTGTCCCAGAACGCGGAGAGATCGAGGAGCTGGTCGAACTCCCGCAGCCGTGCCGCGTGTTCGGCCCTCGGCACCTCGTAGATGTCCCGCAGGATCGCGAACGACTCCCGCACCGGCAGGTCCCACCACAGCTGGGTGCGCTGCCCGAACACCGCCCCGATGTTACGGGCGTTGCGCTCCCGCTCCTGGTACGGCACGACGCCGGCGACCCGGGCGTGGCCGGAGCTCGGGGTGAGGATGCCGGTGAGCATCTTGATGGTGGTCGACTTGCCCGCGCCGTTCGGGCCGAGCAGGGCGAGGAGTTCGCCGGGGGCGACGTCGAAGGTGATGTCGGAGACCGCGTGCTTCTCGACGCGTTCGGGGTTGACCAGGGATCGCAGGGCGCCGGAGAGGCCCGGACGCCGGACGGTGGTGTGGAAGGTGCGGGACAGACCGCGGACCTCGATGCTTCCGGCCACGCTGGGGGACTCCCTCGTTCCGTACACGACGTACGGCCGGCCGGTTTCGGGAGGCCGACCGGCCGCGGATACGCAACGACGGTCGCAGAGCGCCGACGAGCCCGGCAATGGATTAAAGGACCCGCGAGTTGGACTAATCGATCACCGGGAGGCGGACGCGGGACGGCCCGGGCGCACCCCGTTGCGCTGTCCCACGGACCGCAGGGCACCCTCCAGCGCGAAGGTGGCCGCGCCGAGGCACACCGGGTCGGTGGGGATGGGGGAGAGGACGATCTCGGCGGCGGCGAACGGCCGCCCGAGCGCGTGCCGCCGGACGGCCTCGCGGACCTCGCCGAGCAGCGGTTCGCCGAGCCTGCGGGCGACCCAGCTGCTGAGCACGACCAGTTCGGGGTTGAGCAGGTTGACCAGATTGGCGACCCCGGCGCCGATGTACCGGGCCGTGTCGCGTACCACCTGGACCGCGACGGGGTCACCGTCCGCCACGCCCCGCGCCAGCGCCTCGATCGTGGCCGTCTGGTCATCGGGGTGCAGCAGCGGGCTGTCCGGGTTCGACTCGCGCAGGTTCAGCATGATGCCGGGCGCGCCGACATAGGTCTCCACACAGCCGTGGTTGCCGCAGTGGCACGGCCGCCCGTCCAGGACGAGCGTGGTGTGCCCCCACTCTCCGGCGCTGTTGCTGACCCCCCGGTGCAGTCCGCCGCCGAGGGCGAGCCCGGCGCCGACCCCGGTGCCGAGGTTCACCACCACCGTGTCCCCGCGCCCGCGCGCCGCCCCGAACCACTGCTCGGCCACCGCGCAGGCGCGCAACGGATTGTCCAGGTGGAGCGGATAGGCGATGTGTTCGGACAGCAGGTCGAGCAACGGCACGTCGTGCCAGTCCCAGTTGGGCGCGTACTCGGCGATGCCCGTGTCCCGCTCCACCTGCCCGGGCGCGCTCACCCCGACGCCCAGCACCCGCGCGCCCTCCACCCCGGCCTGCGCCACCACCGAGCCGACGGTGGCGGCGACATGGCTCACCACCTGCTCGGGCCGGTGCTCGCCAGGGCGCATGTCCTCCTCGGCGCGGGCCAGTACATTCAGCGCGAGGTCGAACAGCTCCACGTGGACGTACGTCTCCGCGATGTCGACGCCGATCAGCGCGCCCCCCGAGGCGTTGACCGCCACGAGTCCCCGGGGCCGGCCGCCCGCCGAGTCCTCGAAGCCGACCTCCGTGATCATCCGCAGGTCGAGCAGTTCGCCGACGAGCGTGGCGACCGTGGCCAGACTCAGCCCGGTGACGGACGCCAGCTCCTGCCGTGAGGTGGGAGACTCGGCGATGATGTGCCGCAGCACCTCGTAGCGGTTCGCGGTGCGGATGTCACGTGATGTGTGCTTCACACGGCGCAAGGCTATGGGCTGCGGCAGGCTTTCGACAAGGTATTAGGAAAAGGGCTTTATTAAGTCCGTGAAATTGGTCCCGTCACAGCGCCAGCGCATCGTGTACGAAGGGATTGGCGAACTTCCCCTCGGGGTCCAGGCTCCGGGCCAGTGCGCGGAAGTCCGCCAGGCGCGGGTAGCGGCCGCGGAGCACCTCGCCGGGGACGGTGTGCACCTTGCCCCAGTGCGGACGCGGCTCGAAGGGCGCCAGCGCCTCCTCCAGCCGGTGCACGGCGGGCAGTACGGCCGCCAGGTCGTCGACCCAGGTGAAGTGCAGGGCGACGGAGTCCCGGCCGTGGGCGGGGCTGAGCCACTGCGGATCGGCGGCGATCGTCCGCACCTCGCAGGTCAGCAGAACGGGGGAGACCGCCTGCCGGACGGCTTCGACCGCGTGCAGCGCCTCGACGGCCGCCGGCCTCGGCAGCAGGTACTCCGACTGCAGCTCGTCCCCGCTGCTCGGCGTGAACTCCGCCCGGAAGTGCGGCAGCCGCTCGTGCCAGGGCCCCGGCACCCCGAACTGCTCGGTGCAGTTGCCCGCAGGCATGCCCGGCACCGGGTGCATCGCCACCGTCGCGGGCGCGGCCCAGCCGAAGTCCACGGCGGCCCGGTCGGTGCGCCGCTTCACCCACACCTGACGGAAGCCCGGCTCCCGCCAGTCGGTGAACAGGCTCACGCTGTACCCGGCCCCGGACACGGCTTCGAAGTCCAGCCCCGCCAACGGCAGTTCGACGTACACCGTCTGCGCGACCTCGTAGGCCGGTTCCAGGTCGAGAGTGAGGGCGGTGACGACCCCGAGCGCGCCCAGTGAGGTCACGGCACCCTCGAAGCGGGCGTCGCCGCGTGCGATGGTCTCCGTCGAACCGTCGGCGAGGACCAACTCCACCTCCCGCACGGGCGCCGCGAGCGACCCGTTGGCCACCCCCGAGCCATGGGTGCCGGTGGCCACCGAACCGGCCACCGAGATGTGCGGCAGCGAGGCCATGTTCGGCAGGGCCAGGCCGTACGCGTCGACCGCGCGGGCCAGTTCGGCGTACCGCACCCCGCCCGCGACCCGGACCGTACGGGCCGCCGTGTCCACCTCGATCACCGGCGGCAGCCCGGCGATCGAGACCAGCAGGCCCTGCGGACCCGGGTCGGCGATGCGGTTGAAGGAGTGCCCGCTGCCCAGCACCCGCACCCGCGTACCGCCCGCCACCAGCGACCGGAGCGCGTCGAGCGAGTCCGGGCGGTGGAACTCCTTGGCCGTGTACGTGATGTTGCGCGCCCAGTTGGTGACCGTCTGCGCCGGATCCGTCATCGCTGTCTTCCCATCCCTGTGGTCCCCGCCGCTCGTCCGTCGGAGAGTGCGTGTGCATTGACCCTCTCATTCGCCGAGACCTACGGTAGAGACCGGTTGCTATCCGCGCGTCACCGAGCCGGAAGGTCACTTCCTTGCCCGAGCGTCCCCAGGCAGTGTTCGCCATGACAGCCCAGAACGTGCCGCATATCTTCCCGCCGGAGGTGCTCGCACGACTGCGCGCGTGCGTAGAAATCGATCCCACTCTGGTGGTGGACGACTTCACCGATCCCCGGGCCCGGGAGACGCTCGCCCGCGCCGAGGTCCTCGTCACCGGCTGGGGCTGCCCGACCCTGGACGCGGCGGCCCTGGACGCGGCGCCCGCGCTGCGCGCCGTGCTGCACGCGGCCGGCTCGGTCAAGGGCTTCACCACGCCCGAGGTGTGGAAGCGCGGCATCCTGGTCTCCTCGGCGGCCGCCGCCAACGCGCTGCCCGTCGCCGAGTACACCCTCGCGATGATCCTCCTCGCCGGAAAGGACGTCTTCGCCTTCCGTGACCTGCTGCGCACCCGGCGCACCTACCCCTACGGCGGCATCGTCCCCGGCATCGGCAACTTCCAGCGCCGCGTGGGCGTCGTCGGCGCCTCCCGCATCGGCCGCCGCCTCATCGAGCTCCTGCGCCCCCACGACCTGGTGGTGAGCCTCGCCGACCCGTACGTCGACGAGGCGGAGGCCGGCCGGCTCGGTGTGCCCCTGCTGCCCCTCGACGAGTTGCTGCGCACCTCGGACATCGTCACCGTGCACGCCCCGCAGACCCCCGAGACCCGCCGTCTCGTCGGCGCCCGCGAACTCGGCCTGATGCCCGACGGATCGGTACTGATCAACACCGCGCGCGGCTCGCTCGTCGACCACGACGCCCTGGTCGAGGAGCTGCGCACCGGCCGTCTGACCGCGATCCTCGACGTCACCGACCCCGAGCCGCTGCCCGCCGGCTCCCCGCTCTTCGACCTCCCCAACGCATTCCTCACCCCGCACCTCGCGGGCTCGCAGGGCAACGAGCTGGCCAGGCTCGGGCTCACCGTCGTAGCGGAGGCCGAACGGCTGCTGACCGGCGACGGACTGCGGTACGCGGTCGACCACTCGGTCCTCGAACGGGCCGCGTGACGGCCGTCTCGTAGGGTGACCTGAACACATGACGAAGGGGAGCCGAGCGGTGGCGAAGCGGACACAGCCGGCGCCGAACGGGGACGCCTCGACGGTACGGGACGTGGCCGCACGGGCCGGGGTCTCCGCGTCGACCGTCTCCCGGGTGCTGGGCGGCACCTACCCGGTGGCCGCCACCACCCGCGCCAAGGTCCTGAAGGCGATGCGCGAGCTGGACTACGTGGTCAACGCGCACGCCCGCGCGCTCGGCGGCGCCACCAACAAGACGGTCGCCTTCGTCGTCGACGACGTCACCGGCCCCTTCTACGCCCACATCGCCCGCGGGGTCGAGGAGCAGGCCTCGGCGGAGGGCCGGCTCTGCATGCTCTGCACCACGCACGGCGACCCGCGGCGCATCCTCGCCGTCGTCGAGACCATGCGGGAGCAGCGGGCGGACGCGGTGATCGTGGTGGGCGGCGCCCTGGAGGACAGGGCGTACCACGACCGGATGACCCACTTCGCGCACGCCCTGGACCGGGCGGGCTCCCGGCTCGTCCTGGTCGGCCGGCCCCCGCTCGGCCCCGGCGTCCCGGCCACGGTCGTCGACTACGACAACGAGGGCGGCGCCTTCGCCCTCACCAGCCACCTGCTCTCCGGCGGCCACCGGCGCATCGCCTACCTCGGCCGCGTCCCGGGCCTCTCCACCAGCGCCCAGCGCATCGCCGGCTACACCCGCGCCCATGAACTCCTCGGCCTCACCCCCGACCCGGACCTGATCACCGACGGCGTCTTCTCCCGCTCGTACGGCTACCAGGCGACCCGCGAACTCATCACCTCCGGACGGGAGTTCACGGCGGTCTTCGCCGCCACCGACATGATCGCCTCGGGCGTGATCCAGGCCCTGCGCGAGTCCGGCCGCCGTATCCCCGACGACATCGCGGTCGCCGGGTACGACGACATCCCGGTCGCCCGGGACGTCTACCCGACCCTCACCACGGTCCACGTGCCCCAGGAGGAGCTGGGCCGTGCGGCGGTCCGCCTCGCCCTGCACCGCGACGACCTGCCGGACGGGCAGCACCTGGTGCTGGGGACGCATGTGGTGCTGCGGGAGTCGACGCGGCGGGCCGGCGGCAGCTGAGGAAGAGTGACGAAACATCACTGACCAGGATGAATCGCACGACCTGAGGGGACCCGGCACGGCCGGCGAACGAGCGGGGGCATACCGTGAGGAGTCGAACGCCTGAGTCGGAAGGAGACACGGGATGGGCAGCCGTACCGCGCTGGTCGAGGATCTGATGGAGAGGTTCCCGCACGTACCGAGGGAAGCCGTCTTCAAGGAGGACCTGCTCCGGGGCGGTGTCGCCTTCGACCCGTCCGCCCTGAGCGACAACGAGAACGGCGAGGTCAAGCCGAAGTCCTACTTCATCTTCTCCTTCGACCACGGCACCCTGCCCGAGCTGGGCGAGGCCGCGCTGCGCCGGCCCCCGGAGGAGATCATCCTCACGGGCGGCCCGTACGACCTGCGCCGGACCGTCGTGTCCGTGCGCGTGAACCCCACCTCGCCCTACCGCGTGGCCGCCGACGAGGAGGGGCTGCTCGGGCTCTACCTCGACGGCAAGCGGATCGCCGACGTCGGGGTGCCGCCGATGCCGGAGTACTACCGGCACAAGCTCGCCAGCGGGAAGTCCGTGATGGAGGTCGCACCGACCATCCAGTGGGGCTACCTGATCTACCTCACGGTCTTCCGGGTCTGCCAGTACTTCGGCGCCAAGGAGGAGTGCCAGTACTGCGACATCAACCACAACTGGCGACAGCACAAGGCCGCCGGCCGGCCGTACACGGGAGTGAAGGACGTCGACGAGGTCCTGGAGGCCCTGGAGATCATCGACCGGTACGACACGGCGAAGACCTCCACCGCCTACACCCTCACCGGCGGCGCCATCACCTCCAAGCTCCAGGGCCGTGACGAGGCCGACTTCTACGGCATGTACGCCAAGGCCATCGAGGAGCACTTCCCGAACCGCTGGATCGGCAAGGTCGTCGCCCAGGCGCTGCCCAAGGACGACGTCCAGCGCTTCAAGGACTACGGCGTGCAGATCTACCACCCCAACTACGAGGTGTGGGACGAGTACCTGTTCAAGATGTACTGCCCGGGCAAGGAGCGGTACGTCGGCCGCGACGAGTGGCACAAGCGGATCCTCGACTCCGCCGACGTCTTCGGCGCGCGCAACGTGATCCCCAACTTCGTGGCCGGTGTGGAGATGGCCGAGCCGTTCGGGTTCAAGACGGTCGACGAGGCGATCGAGTCCACCACCGAGGGCCTGCGCTTCTTCATGTCGCACGGCATCACGCCCCGCTTCACCACCTGGTGCCCCGAGCCGACGACCCCGCTCGGCAAGGCCAACCCGCAGGGCGCCCCGCTGGAGTACCACATCCGCCTGCTCCAGGCCTACCGGCAGACGATGGAGGACTTCGGCCTGTCCTCGCCCCCCGGCTACGGCCCGCCCGGCCCCGGCAACGCCGTCTTCTCCGTCAGCTCCTTCATGGACAGCCTTCCGGCGGAGGAACCGACGAAGGTGTAACTCCCCCCGGGCCACCGGACACAGGAGGGCGTCAGGCAGACCGCTGACGCCCTCCTGGGCATTCCGGAAGGCGTCGGCCGGGCTTCCCGCTCCTGCTCCGGCGGTGACTGCGCTTGCCTTCCGGGCATCGGATTGCGAGAGACTGACGAGGACGCTGAGTCGGAACGCGGTTGCGGTGCGTATAGGAGGTCGGAGTTGTGGGCCACGGCGGACACGAACACGTTCTCCGGCCGGACCACGATCCACGGCCATGCGCCCGCATCGGCCGTCAGCGCTCCTTTCGCCCGGTACGGTGACCGCGAGGATCCCGCGTGGTCGGCGCACCCGGTGCGGGCGCTCGACGGGCGGGGGCGGGTGGTGGCCGAGGCGCGGTCGGGCAGCTGAGCACGGCGGTTGACGTGACGCCGGGGGCCGGTGGTACGGGTGACACGGAGGATCCGTGGCACGACCACCGGTAACCGGTTTTGAATATGCCGCTTGTCAGTTGTGCAGGAGACGTGAAAAGCTCGGGTCCTGCCGCGAGGTTCCCCCCAACTCCATTGCCGATGTGGTGAGTTGACCTCGCTTTCGATGCAGGAGACCCATGCCCGACCTGCCGATCCCCCAGGACGCCGCCGAGGCAGCGCTGTTCTCCGAATGCTGGGACGCAGTGCTCTCCTACGCCGACCTGTGCACGTCCGGCTCTCTGACGGCCAACCAACTGGCCACCGAGGCCTTCGCCCTCGGTATGCGCG
Source organism: Streptomyces sp. NPDC031497 (assembly GCF_055580905.1). Taxonomy (NCBI): domain Bacteria; kingdom Bacillati; phylum Actinomycetota; class Actinomycetes; order Kitasatosporales; family Streptomycetaceae; genus Streptomyces; species Streptomyces sp. NPDC031497. The sequence goes on along the minus strand of NZ_JBVIKO010000001.1, from coordinate 364,341 downwards.
AGGCCCGTGACACGGACTTCACCCCCGTCCGCAGCGCCGGACGGCGCGCCGCCCGGCTGCCGATGATCCCGCTGCTGCTCACCGCCGTCCGCACCACGGCCTCCAGTTGGGAGGTCGATGGTCTGGGCCACCAGCTCGACCCGGACCTCAGGCTGTGGCTCAACTCCGAGAAGGCCGCGCGATTCACGGGTCCGCCGTTGCAGCGGCCCGTCGCCCTGCGCGGCCTGCGCGACATGCAGGAGGCGGACGCCTCACTGCTGTGGCTGGCCGAGGTGGAGGCGCTGCCGCTGCCCTCGGTGGCACGCAGGCTCGGCATCGACCCGGCCGTCGCCGCCCAGGAACTGGAGCAGGTGCGCGTCCTGTTCCGGGACCGCTGCCACCGCGCCCACCTCGACACCCCGATGGCCGCCGAGTGCCGCAGCTACGCCCGCCTCCTGGACGCGGTCACCCGGTCCGCCGGGGCCGACACCCCCGAGGACCTCTCCCGGCACCTCGCCACCTGTGTGCAGTGCGCCGAGGCCGCCGCCTGTCTGCGGCTGCACGGCGGCGGACTGCCCGCGGCGCTCGCCGGCGGGGTCATCGGCTGGGGCGGCCTCGCCTACCTGGAGCGCCGCCGCCGTGCCGCCGAGGTACGGCTCGGCGCGGGCCGACCGGGCACCGGCGACCACGACGGCGGCGACCCCAAGGAGGGCACCGGCCGGGGCCGGGTGCTGCGCCACGGGCTGCTCGGCGCGGCGGTCATGATCTCGCTGGTGGCGCTCGGCGTGTCGATGATGCCGATGGGCAACGGCTCCGGCGACGACACGGCCACCGCCTCGCACGACGACCGCCAGCCGGTCGCCGACCCCACCTCCGTGCCGCCTCCGTCCACCGCCCCGCCCGCGACCCCCACGGCCTCCGCCGCACCGTCCTCCTCGGCCACCGCGGGCAAGCCGGTCGACAAGAACCCCGACCCGGAGCCCCAGGGCACCTCCACCGCCACGGCGAGCACCGGCGGCAAGGCCACCGCCTCCGCCGCTCCCGCTCCCTCGCCCACAAAATCCACGGCTGCCACCTGCGAGGTCTCCTACGACCTGGTCAACCAGTGGACCGACGGCTTCCAGGCCACCGTCACCGTCACCACCACCCAGGCCCTGTCCGGCTGGCGGGTCCAGTGGTCCTTCCGGGACGGCCAGAGGGTCACCCAGATGTGGGACGCGAGCGTCAGCCAGAGCGGCGGCCGGGTCACCGCCGACTCCGCCGACTACAACCAGTCGGTCTCCGCGAACGGCACCCTGTCCTTCGGCTTCCTCGGCACCTGGAGCGGCAGGAACTCCGCGCCGTCCGGCTTCACGCTGAACGGCGGTTCCTGCTCGTCCAGTTGAGCAGGCCCTGGCGGTACGAACGGCGGCCGGGTGGACCCAAGAGGGCGGGTCCACCCGGCCGCTGACCGTCTGTCAGGAGTCCGTCTCAGACACGCGTGCCGGACACCCGTGTCGGACTCCGTGTCGAACCTGGTGTCAGCACTGTGACTTGTAGAAGTACTTGCTGACCGACGGGTCGGCCATGTTGTCCTTCGTGATCGCCACCATGTCGGTGCCGATCGACTTGGTCACCGACTTGCCCTCGAAGGCGTCGGCGAGCTGGTCCACCGCCTGCCGGCCGATCGCCGCCGGGTCCTGGGCGACCAGCACCTGGAGAGTGCCCGCCTTCAGCGCGGCGACCTCGTCGGGCTCTGCGTCGAACGCGGCGACCTTCACCTTGCCCTGCTTGCCGGCCTGCTTCAGCCCGGTGGCGATGCCCGTACCGGTGTTGGTGTTGCCCGCGAACGCACCGCCCAGGTCCGGGTGGGCGGCGAGCGTCGACTGGATCTGGGAGGCCGCGGTGGCCGGCAGGTCGTTGTCGTAGAGCGTCGGCAGCACCTTGATGTTCGGGTACTTGCCCATCTCCTCGGTGAAGCCCTTGATCCGGGCGTCCGTCGTCGACACACCGGGCTTCACGCTGATGACGATGACCGAGCCCTTCTCGTTCATCAGCTTGGCCAGCGCGTCGGCGGCGACCCGGCCGCCCTTCTCGTTGTCCGACGAGATCCGGGTGATCCCGACGGAGTCGTCGCTCACCGTCGTGTCCACCAGGGCCACCTTGGTGCCCGCCGACTGGATCTGCTTGAGCGACGGAGTCAGCGCGCTGGTGTCCACCGGCGAGATCAGCAGCCCGTCGGGCCGGGCCGCCGCCACCGAGTCGAGGAGCGGGCGCTGCACCGACACGTCCCACTGCGCGGAGCCGTCGGCCGTGAAGTCCATCCCCTTGGCCTTGGCCTCCTGCTGCGCGGCACAGGTCATGGTGATGTAGAAGGGGTCGCTCTTCACCCCCGTGATCAGCCGGACCTTCTTGCCCTTGGCGCCGCCCGCACCCCCCGAGCCGCCACCGTCGTCCGACGAACCGCATGCCGAGGCCGCGCCGAGGGCCAGCACCGTGCCCACCGCGACCAGCAACCCGCGCCTGCTGCGAATGCTCCCCATCACAGAGTTCTCCTTGTCCTGCGCGAACGAGTCGTCCTACGCGATCGAGTTGTCCTGTGCGATTCCGTGCCGCGCGATGCGGTCATGCCTGACGGCGTCATGCGCGTTCCCGGGTCTTCCTGCGCATCTGGTCGATGTAGACCGCCACGACCAGCACCACGCCCACCGCCACGTCCTGCCAGTACTGCTGGACGCCGATCACGATCAGCCCGGTGGTCAGCACCGCCGGAATGAACACACCGATCACCGTGCCCAGCACCGAACCCCGCCCGCCGAACAGGCTGGTACCGCCCAGGACCACCGCGGTGATCACCTTGAGGTTGTCGGTGGAGTGCCCGGCGATCGACGTCGTCCCGTACGAGGCCAGCCACATCACCGCGCCCAGCCCGGCCAGCAGCCCCATCAGGCCGTACACCTTCACCAGATGCCGGCCCACCGGAATACCCGCCCGCCGTACGGCCGTCGGGTTCGACCCGATCGCGAGCGTGTGCTCGCCGAACCGGGTCGCGGCCAGCACCGCGCCGAAGATCGCGGTCACCACGGCGGCCAGGATCACCATCCACGGGATGCCGAGCAACTTGCCGAAACCGAGGCTGTTCTGCAGATGGGTGGAGGCCGCGCCGGCCGGGTCCTGACCGCCGGTGGCGAGTTCGGCGATCCCCAGCGCCGCGCCGAGCCCGCCCAGCGTCACGATCAGCGGTGGCACCTTGCCGCTGGCCACCACCACGCCCTGCAACGCGCCCCAGGCCGTGCCCACGGCCAGCGCGATCACGGCGCAGATCGCGACCGTGCCCCAGCCCGACGCCGGGCCGCCGTGATGGATGTTGTACTCACCCGCCGCCACCGCGGCCAGCACCAGCACCGACCCGATCGACAGGTCGATGCCCGCCGTGATGATCACGAACGTCATGCCGACGCCGAGCACCAGGTAGATGGCCGCGTTCACGGCGATCTGGGTGATGTCGTACGTGGTGAAGAACTTGCCCGGCGCCGCGATGGTGAAGAACACCACCAGCGCCAGGAGGATCACGAAGGTCCACAGTTCATTGAGCGTCGCCGCGCGCCGGAGCCAGTCCGGCACCCCGGCACGGCTGCCGACGGCCACGGGGGCCTTCTCGCTCTCGGCCGTCATCGTGCGCCCTCCGCTTCCTTGCCCCCGCCCGGGCCGTCCAGCGACCCGGTCATCGCCCCGACGAGCTCCTCGATCGTGGTGTCCGCCGCGGTGTACGACGCGACGCGCCGGCCCAGCCGCAGCACCTCCACCCGGTCCGCGACCGACAGCACCTCGGGCATGTTGTGACTGATCAGCACCACACAGATGCCCCGGTCGGCGACCCTGCGGACGGTCTCCAGGACCCGGGCGCGCTGGACCACCCCCAGGGCGGCGGTCGGCTCGTCCATGAAGATGACCTTGTTGGCGAAGGCGACCGCCCGGGCCACCGCGACGGACTGCCGCTGCCCGCCGGACAACGTTGTCACAGGAGCCGTCACATCCTTCAGTTCCACGCCGAGTTCGGCGAAGGCCTTGACCGCCTCCCGGCGCATCGCGGGCCGGTCGAGGACGCCGACCCGTCCGAGCAGGCCGCCGCGCACGATCTCCCGGCCGAGATAGAGGTTGGCCGCCGCGTCGAGATCCGGCGCGAGCGACAGATCCTGGTACACCGTCTCCACGCCCTGCCGTTGGGCGTCCATCGGCCCGGAGAACCGCACCGGCGCTCCGTCCAGGCGGACTTCGCCGGCGTCGGGGGCGAGGACGCCCGACAGGACGTTCACCAGAGTGGACTTGCCGGCGCCGTTGTCGCCGATGAGGGCGACGACCTCGCCGGGGTATGCCGTGAAATCGGCGCCCTGGAGCGCCTGGACGTGACCGAAACGCTTGACCACGCCATGTGCGGTGAGCAGTGGTTCCCTTGCAGAGGCCATGTTGTGCCTTCTGGTTGGTATCGTTAACAGCTTGGCTGATTCTTGGGGCGCTCACAGCGGGGTGTCAAGGGTGGTGCAGCCGTTCCCGGACCGTGCGGTCGGGCTTCCCAACTCCTCGTATTCGTAGGTCTGTTGATATGCCGTCGAGTTGGTAACGTTAACGAGTCGACGCTCAAACGTGACGCAGGTGGAGGACGTGGCGTGGCAGCCACCCGGCCGACCATGAAGGACGTTGCCGCGGAAGCGGGCGTCAGCGCGATGACGGTGTCCCGGGTCGTCAACGGCGATGCGGCCGTCGCCCCGCGCACCGCGGCGCGGGTGGAGGCCGCGGTCCGCAAACTGGGCTACCAACGCGACGACGTGGCACGCCAGTTGCGCCGCACCCACGAACTGAGCCAGACCATAGGGTTACTGGTCGACGATGTCGCCGACCCCTTCATGGCCGCCGTCGCCTCCGCGGCCGAGGATGTCGCCCGGCAGCGCGGCAGCGTCATGCTCATCGGCTCCAGCCGCGCCGACCTGCGCCGGGAACGCGAGGTGATCGCCGCGTTCACCGCCCGCCGCGTCGACGGCCTGATCCTCACCCCGGCCGCCGGCAGCCACCGCTTCCTGCGCCCGGCCCAGGCGCAGGGCACGAAGATCGTCTGCGTGGACCGGGCGGCACCCGGGCTGAACGTGGACGCCGTGGTGGTCGACAACTTCGGCGCGGTGCGGGAGGCGGTGGGGCGGCTGGTGGCACACGGCCACCGCAGGATCGGGTACATCGGCGACACCCCGCGGATCTGGACGTTCGGCGAACGCCGGCGTGGGTACCTGGCCGCGCTCGCGGCGGCCGGTATCGCCCCCGACCCGGCACTGGTCGGGGACGGCCTGCGGCCGGGCCCGGAGGCGGCCGGGGCGGTCACCGAGATGCTGGCACTGCCCGACCCGCCGACCGCCCTGCTGGCCGGCAACGAGATCCTCGCCTTCAGCGCCCTCGCCGTCCTCCCCGCCGGCCTCGCGTTCATCGCCTTCGACGACTTCGCACTCGCCGACCGGCTGACCCCGCCCGTCACCGTGATCGCCCAGGACCCGGTGGCGCTCGCGACCAGCGCGGCACACCTGCTGTTCGCCCGGATCCACGGCGACGTCTCACCACCGCGCACGGTGGTCATGCCGACCCGGCTGATCCAGCGGGGGTCGGGGGAACTGCCGGGCCCGTTCGCGGCGTAGCGAGGCCGTGCGGCGACCGGGGGAGGCCGGCGGGGGCGGGCAGGAAGGCCGGTGGCGGCGGCTGGGAAGCTCGGTCGCGTCGGGCGTCGGGCGTCGGGTGGTGGGGTGCGGGCGGCGCACGGTGGTCGCCGCCGGCTCACCGCATACGGAAAGCCGCGCACACCGCGTGCGGAGAGCCGCGGCCGGTCGGGTGAACAGCGGACCGCGCGCCGGGGTTTCGCCGGGTCTCCCGGCGGTCACGGTGTCCGTCCGGCCGCTGCTCTCACACCCGGCCCGTAGCCCGGGCCACCCTGGGCCGGTCGAGCTGGCGTGCCGTCGTCCACCGGGTCAGCATCACCAGCGCCGTGCCCAACGCCAGCCCTGTGGTGGGCAGTACGGGGAGCCGGCCGTCGGGCGCGAAGCCCCGCACGGCAAAGCGGCCCAGAGCGGCGACGTCCATGGCCAGACCGAGCCACAGCGGCCAGGCGCGCTGCAGGCCGACGTCCGGAGCGGTCCGTTCGTACAGCACGGCCAGCCCGCGTTCCAAGGGCCGGAGCGCCGACACGACGCCGGCCAGGACGAGGCCGAGCACCAGCAGCCACGGGATCCGCAGCCCCCACCACGCGGCGGACCCGAGGACCGGCTCGGGCGCGAGGCCGGTCAGGTAGAACACGGCGGCGACGACCAGCACCGGCAGCATGTGCCACAGGTAGAGGGTCATGCTGGTCGCCCCCACGGGGCCGACCACGCGCCACACCCGCTCGCGGTCCAGCAGCCGCCGCACCGCCGGCGCGGCGAGGAGGCACAGCCCGACCTGGGTCACCACCCACGCCAGCATCGCGGCCGACGGCGGATTGGTGTTGCTGGGGTCCTGCCCGGTCACCAGGATCAGGCTGACCGGGAACGGCCCGAGGGCCACCAGCGCGGCGAAGGCCACCGCGCCGCCCGCCGCCATCATGACCGGCACGAGCCGACGCCTGGTCAGCAGACCGTCCCGCCAGCAGAAGCCCAGCTGATAGGCGACACCCCACACGAGCACGTAGTCGAGCAGTCCCACGTACGGCACGTGCGCGGCCACCACGAGCACGTCGGCTGTCAGGGCGACCGCCCCCATCACCGGCGGGACGAGGAGTCCCCAGCGCCGGTGTGCCGCGTACATCAGCGGCGTCAAGGCGCTGAGCAGCAGATACACCGGCAGAAACCAGAACTGCATGGCCATCGCCCAACCCACGAGCGACAGCGTGTCCGCGTCCACGCCGGCCACCGAACAGACACCGACGGCGAGCAGTACCAGACCGCTGTAGAGGCCCGTCGGCAGCAGCAGCCGCAGCGCCCGCCGCCCCAGCCACCCGGCGGCCGTCCCGCCGGCCGCGTGGGCACGTGGCCAGGATCCGCCCACGGCATGGCCCCCGGCCAGGAAGAACAGCGGCATGATCTGGAACGCGAGCGTCAACCACTGGGTCCAGGGAACGGTCGCCAGCAGCTCCGGGGCGGTGATCTGTCCTCCGGGCTCCCGGACCAGGGCGGTGATCAGCCAGTGGCCGAGGACCACCAGCACGATGGCCCACGCGCGCAGGAAGTCGACGTAGCGGTCTCTGCTCATGGGCCGTCATGCTGCCGCAGCCCCGGCGCCATGGTGCCGGGAAGCCCGTGCCGCAACCATTCCGTGCCCGGTACGACACCGTCCCCCGCACCGGCGACCGGGTCGCCGTGGAACCCGGCGGCAACCCTTGCCGAAGACCTCGTTGCAGTACGAAATCTGTTCCGGCCGCACCGCGTGCGTGGCCGGCCGAGGTAGTACCTCGGCACCGGCCCTGCGCCGTGTCCCTAGGTGGCCGAGGTGCGGCGGCCGCCCCGGCGCCCGGAGTCGCGGCCGCCGGTGCCGGCAGCGCCGCCGGTGGCTCCGTCGGCCGCCCCTCGTCGGCGGGAACCGCGGGCGTCCTTTCCGGAGGCGGTGCCGGTCGCCGCACCGGCCGCGGCGCGGCGGACGGAACCGCGGCCGCCCGCGCCGCCGGCACCACCCGTGGCCCCGGCGGTTCCTGCCCGGCGGGCAGCACCGCGCCCACTGGTTGCGGAAGTGCCACCCGTTGCGGCCGCCCCGGCCGCGGCCCGGCGGTCCGAGCCCCGGCCGCCCGTCCCGGTGGCAGCACCTGTCGCCGCTCCGGACTCGCCGCCGTTTCGGCGGCGGCCGGACCGCCTGCCGCGCCCGGTGCCGGCCTTCCCGTCCGGGCGGGATGCGGTCGGTGTCGTCGGCTGGGGGATCTCGATGACGACGGGCACGCCGGAAGGCTCGCGGGCGGCGGTGATGGTGGCCAGCTCCGCGTCGCTCGACGTGATGCGGGTCGTCCGGGGGCGGATGCCCGCGTCCGACATAAGCCGGGTGACGTCCCGTTTCTGGTCGGGCAGGACCAGTGTGACGACGCTGCCGGAGTCGCCGGCGCGGGCCGTACGGCCGCCCCGGTGGAGGTAGTCCTTGTGGTCGGCGGGGGGATCGACGTTCACGACGAGGTCGAGGTCATCGACATGTATGCCCCGGGCCGCGACGTTCGTCGCCACCAGCGCGGTGACCTGGCCGTTCTTGAACTGTTCCAGCGTCCGGTTGCGCTGCGGCTGGGAGCGGCCGCCGTGCAGTGCCGCCGCGCGGACGCCGACGGCCAGGAGCCGCTTGGTGAGCCGGTCCGCGGACCGCTTGGTGTCGAGGAAGAGGATGACCCGGCCGTCACGGGCGGCGATGCGCGTGGTGACGGCCTTCTTGTCGGTCTCGTCCTGGACGTGGAGCACATGGTGCTCCATGGTGGTCACCGCCCCCGCGGACGGGTCCACGGAGTGCACCACGGGGTCGGTCAGGAACCGCTGCACCAGGCGGTCGATGTTGCGGTCCAGGGTGGCCGAGAAGAGCATGCGCTGTCCGTCGGGCCGCGCTTGCTGGATCAGCTTGGTGATTTGCGGCAGGAAGCCCATGTCGGTCATCTGGTCTGCTTCGTCCAGCACCGTGATACGTACGCTGCCGAGCACGCAGTCCCCGCGTTCCACGAGGTCGTTGAGCCTGCCGGGAGTCGCCACGAGTACTTCGGCGCCGCGCCGGAGCACGCCGGCCTGCTTGGTGATGGACAGACCGCCGACCACGGTGGCCAGCCGGAGGTTCACGGCGGTCGCGTAGGGGGTCAGCGCGTCCGTCACCTGCTGGGCGAGTTCACGGGTGGGCACCAGCACGAGGGCGAGGGGTGCCTTGGGCTCCGCGCGCAGTCCGGCCGTGCGGGCCAGGAGCGCGAGCCCGAACGCGAGGGTCTTGCCGGAGCCGGTGCGCCCCCGTCCCAGCAGGTCACGGCCGGCGAGCGAGTTGGGCAGCGTGGCGGCCTGGATGGGGAAAGGGGTGGTGATGCCTTGCGCGGCGAGCGTCTTCAGCAGTCCCGCGGGCATGTCCAGCCCGGCGAAGTCCTCGACTGCGGGAAGTGCGGGTGTCGTGTTTTCCGGCAGCCGGAACTCCGTCGGCGACGACGCGGGCGGTGGAGGTGACGAGGCGCGCCGGTTCGGCTTCTGGGGCCTGCGGGACATGCAGCTTTCTGCCTTCCTGGAAACAGCACAAACCGGGGTCCGCACCATGGCGGTGCCGACCCCGGTGAGGGGATACGCGTCCGGCGATCAGGCGGGGACGATGTTCTCCGCCTGCGGGCCCTTCTGACCCTGCGTGACGTCGAAGGAGACCCGCTGGCCCTCCTGGAGCTCACGGAAGCCCTGGGACGCGATGTTCGAGTAGTGGGCGAAAACGTCGGGGCCGCCGCCGTCCTGCTCGATGAAGCCGAAACCCTTTTCGGCGTTGAACCACTTCACGGTTCCCTGTGCCATGACCTTCTCCGTTCTGTCGGCAGAGGCCCCATCCGGAGATGCCGGAGAACAAATAATGCGCCTGCAGGAGAATATTCCCGTCAGGCGCACATAGGCTTATGGGTACCACAACTGCAACACAGGCAGCTTAGCACAACTCGACGGCACGCCGTGGATCATCGAGGTGCGCGCCGGGGCTCGTCAGAGCTTCCCGCCGATCTCGCAGGCCCGGCACGGCGGTCGGCCGCAGGTGCACTGCATGATGGCGTCGAGGACCCCGCGGTCGTGGTAGAGGCACTCGTCCTTGCAGGTGTGGCGCGGGATGAATCCTGCCGGGATCTCGCCGGGCCACGGCTCGTGGCCGTCCCGGCAGCGGATGAACCGCTCGGGGTCGGCGGAGTGCAGTTCGTGCATGCTCGACCGCGCCTCGTCCTCCAGCTCACGCACTCGCTCCACCAGGGCCTTGAGCTCGGCGGCGATGCCGGAGTACCGGTCGGCGCCGGTCCTTACGTGCGCGGCCCGCAGCGCCATCGCCGCGTTGCCCAGAAACCTGCCGGCATCCTGAAGGTCGGTCACGTGGTGCATCTGAATGCCGGTCACGCCCCGGACCCACACTGCGTCCATGCTCACTGATCCACCTTCCCGGCGTCCGCCTGGTTTCTTACGAGAGATTACCCGCGGCGCCGGTATCCCTGTATATGGAAAACAATCTATTTATGGACGCTAAGGGTTTCGCCTGTGCCCGTCCAGTAAACCGTGGGTGAATCGGCTCACAGCCGGATTGGTGGATCTTCTATTCGATCTGCCGCTGATTTCCTGTCCGTCGGACATCACCCCCGTCCGTGCCGGTCATCCGGGGACCGTGTAGGAGCTCGCTCCCGTCCCGGCCAGCCCACCGCCCTCGACGATCAGGTACTCCGGGCGAATGGGGCGGCCGTCGAGCCAGCACTCCAGGATCTCCCGCGCACCGGCCGCGTAGCGTGCCTGCGCCGAGAGGGTCGACCCGGACACGTGCGGCGTCATCGCCTCGTAGGGCATGGTGCGCCAGGGGTGGTCGGGCGGTGGCGGCTGCGGGTACCAGACGTCACCGGCGTAACCGGCCAGTTGTCCGCTGTTGAGGGCCCGCACCACGGAATCCCGGTTGACGATGAGCGCCCGTGCGGTGTTGACGATGTACGAACCGCGCTTCATGGCCCCGATCAGCTCGTCGTCGAAGAGGTTCTGTGTCTGTGGGTGCAGCGGAGTGTGGATCGAGAGCACATCGACGGAGGAGGCCAGCGAACGGGCGTCGGGATGCCAGGTCAGCTCCAGCTCCTCCTCGACCTCCTTGTCCAGCCGGTGCACGTCGCAGTAGTGCAGCGTGACGTCGAACGGCTTGAGGCGGCGCAGTACCGCCTGGCCGATTCGGCCGGAGCCGAGGACGCCGACGTCCATGCCTTCGAGGTCGTAGGCGCGCGAGACGCTGTCGGCGATGTTCCAGCCCTTCTTGGCGGTCACCCACTCGTGCGCCGGCATGTAGTTGTGCACCAGGGTGAGAATCTGCATCACGGCGTGCTCCGACACGCTGATGCTGTTGCTGAACGTCACCTCGGCCACGGTCATGCCGTGGGCGATGGCGCTCGGCAGGTCGACGTGGTCCGACCCGATCCCCGCGGTGATCGCGAGTCTGAGGCGGGGAGCCGCGGCGATGCGTTCGGGGGTCAGATAGGCGGGCCAGAACGGCTGCGAGACGACCACGTCGGTGTCGGGAAGCTCGCGGTCCAGGGTGGAGTCCGCCCCTTCCTTGTCGCTCGTGACGACAAGGGTGTGCCCCTGGCCCTCCAGGAACCGGCGCAGCCCCAGTTCTCCTGAGACGCAGCCGAGGAGGTGCCCCGGGGTGAAATCGACGGCCTGTGGGGTCGGCGCGGTCTGACCGCCCGGATAGCCGCTGATGGTGGGAATCTCGTCGCGGGCGTAGTCGGGAGGATAACCGCCCACGGGGTCCGGATAGAGCACCGCAAGGATTTTCGCCATGGCCGTCCTCCATCGGTGGGGCCATTGCTCCTGTGAACGGGTACGGCACCGCAAGTCGGCAACGCCGATGATCTTGAATTTTAGTCGAGTGCGCGCCGACATTGCAATCCCCTGGGATAATGGGGGGTGTTCCGGTGGACAGGGATGCGGCTATTTCGATGAGGCTTTTGACAGGAGTTCGGGAGCCGTTCCGCGTACGTGTGCGTGGGGGCGTCCTGGCGGCGGTCGCGCTCGGCGGCCTGCTGGGCGGGACGGCCCGTTACGCACTGGTGCTGGCCTTCCCCGCCCCGGGGGCGGCGTTCCCGTGGACGACGTTCGCCGTCAACGTGTCCGGGGCGTTCGTGCTGGCGCTGCTGCTCGTGCATGTGCTCGAGATCTGGCCCCCGACCCGGTACGTGCGGCCGTTCGCCGCCGTCGGCTTCCTCGGCGCCTTCACCACTTTCTCGACCTGGATGGTCGACACCGATCGCCTGCTGGGTCACGGCCACTACGCGACCGCGGCGTTGAACATCTTCGGGAGCCTCTTCGCCGGCCTGGCCGCCACCGTTCTGGGCCTGGTCATCGGCAGGCTGACAGCGGCCCGGCGCATTCGGATCGACGCCCGGCGCGGGCGCGCCCGCCGGCACGGCCGGTGGATACGGTGATCACCCTGCTCGCCGTCGCCGCGGCGGCCGCCGTCGGGGCGGTCGCGCGTTACGTGCTCGACCAGTACGTGCAGTACCGCAGCCCGGGCGCGTTCCCGCGCGGCACCTGGCTGATCAACGTGACCGGCTCGTTCGTGCTGGGGCTGCTGGTGGGTCTCGGCGCACGGCACGCACTGCCGGAGCAGGTCGTGGTCATTGCCGGTGTCGGTTTCTGCGGCGCCTACACGACATTCTCCACATTCAGTTACGAGTTGATCCACCTGTGTGAGAAAGGGCAGGTCGGCAAAGCCCTGCTGTATGCCGTTTCGAGTATTGCGGTGGGACTTGCGGCAGCAGCGGCGGCGCTCGCCATCGGGTCGTCATGAGAAGGTCCACGCCCGGTCGACCGGTACTTGACACCGGGATTTACGAGACGTCTCCTTGAAGGTAGGAAATGCGCTGTGGCGTGCGCCAGTCGGTGTGCACCGCACGCACTCGGGTCTGGCAGCGTCCACCGGCATCCGGAGGCTGCTGATGGCAACCTATGAATACCTTTGCAGCCGATGCGGGCCCTTCGATGTGAAGTTGGCGATCGGGACGGCACCCAAGGCGTATGGCTGCCCTGTTTGCGCAGGCGCTGCGCGACGTGTGTACTCTTCGCCCGGCCTTACGCAGACCTCGCACGCGGTCACGGCTCTCCATGTCCTGGAGGAGCAGGCGCGTGAGGCCCCTGCAGTGGTCTCCCAATTGCCGCGCCGCAGAAGGTCGCACCCGCACCCGGCGCTCTCGCGGCTGCCGCGTCTCTGAAGGCGGTGGTCGGCAAGGCAGAACGTCTCATGCGGGTTTCGGCATCGGAACACGAAGTCGTTCCCGCAGCGGTGTGCGGAATGCGGAATCACGCAACGCGGGGCCGGGAGCCGAGCCGTATCCTCGGCAGCTCATCGGCGGCTCTGGCGCCACGCGATTCCACTCCCCACGCGGACTTAGGAGGTGTGTCCCCGTGGGAAACGTGGGACTGCTCTTCGTCGGTGCGGTGCTCTTCATGAACGGACTGCTGCTGCTCGGGAAGGTCGAAGCCCGAGCGGGAGCGGTGTTCAACCTTTTCATAGGCGCACTGCAGGTACTGACGCCGACTTACCTCATCTTCACCGCCAACGATGACCCCATGAAGATCCTGGCGGCATCCGGCATCTACCTCTTCGGCTTCACCTACCTCTATGTAGGTGTCGGCCTGCTCGCCGGTCTCGACAGCACGGGCGTCGGCTACTACTCGCTGTTCGTGGCGATTGTCGCCCTGGGATACTCGTACGCCAATTTCCGGCTCCTCAAGGACTACCCCTTCGGGGTCATCTGGCTTTACTGGGCCTACCTGTGGTTCCTGTTCTTCCTGTTGCTCGGCCTCAAGAAGGACGACCTCAAGGTCTATACCGGCTGGGTCACGGCGATCGAAGGCTGGGTCACCGGTGTGATTCCCGCCGCGCTGCTGCTCTCCGGCTACTGGAAGCACCCCACCGAGATCGCCATCGCGCTGGCGGCCTTCGGCGTCGTGGCATTCGCGGGGCTGTGGCCGCGCACTCATAGAAAGCCCCGGCCGTCCTCGGCTGCCCCGCGGGCCGGAGGCGTGGGCGCGCCGACGTGACCGGATCAGAAACGAGGAGTTCTCATGCCTGAGATTGTCTTCAGTGTGGACCACAGCAAGTCGATGCGTGACCAGGCCGTGCCCGGCCACAACAGGTGGCACCCGGACATCCCCACCGTCGCCATGGTGAAGCCGGGAGCGGAGTTCCGCATGGAGTGCCGCGACTGGACCGACTGCCAGGTCGGCAACAACGACACCGCCAACGACGTACGCGACATCGACCTGACCATCCCTCACATGCTCAGCGGCCCGATAGGCGTGGAGGGCGCCGAACCCGGCGACCTGCTCGTCGTCGACATCCTCGACCTCGGCCCCGTGCCGCAGCAGACCGGGGACGCGGCAGGACAGGGTTGGGGCTACACCGGCATCTTCGCCAAGGCCAACGGCGGAGGCTTCCTGACCGACTACTTCCCGGACGCCTACAAAGCGGTATGGGACTTCCACGGACAGCAGGCCGTCTCCCGTCACCTTCCCGGGATCCGCTTCACGGGGATCACCCACCCCGGGCTGTTCGGAACGGCCCCGTCCACCGAGATGCTCGCCCGTTGGAACGCCCGCGAGAAGGCGCTGATCGACACGGACCCCAACCGGGTCCCGCCCCTCGCCGTCCCGCCGGACGCCACCAACGCACTCGCCGGTACGGCCACCGGAGATCTGGCACGCCGCATCGGTGAGGAAGGCGCACGCACGGTGCCGGCGCGCGAGAACGGAGGCAACCACGACATCAAGAACTTCACCCGCGGATCGAGGGTCTTCTACCCCGTACACGTCAAGGACGCGAAGCTGTCCGGAGGCGACCTGCACTTCAGCCAGGGCGACGGAGAGATCACCTTCTGCGGCGCCATCGAGATGGGCGGGTTCATCGACTTCCACGTCGACCTGATCAAGGGCGGCATGGAGACGTACGGCATCTCCACCAACCCCGTGTTCATTCCGGGCAACGTCGAGCCGAGGTACACGGAGTTCCTCACCTTCATCGGGATCTCCGTCGACCACGACACGGACACGAACTACTACCTGGACGCGACGCTGGCCTACCGCCGGGCCTGCCTCAACGCCGTCGAGTACTTCAAGAAGTTCGGCTACAGCGGAGAGCAGGCCTACCTGCTGCTCGGCTCCTCCCCCATAGAGGGACGCATCAGCGGCATCGTCGACATCCCCAACGCCTGCTGCTCGCTGTACGTACCTACCGCGATGTTCGACTTCGAGGTCCGTCCCAGCGCGGCCGGACCGATGAAAGCCGACCGAGGCCACTGTGCGGTGGCCACCGCCTGACCGGGCCCCGGCCGGGGCCCCGCGGATCGCCGACCGCGGGTGTCGTACGGATGAGCCCGGACGGTTAATCGCTGGCGCCGTGCCCTGGAGCGAGGCTACGGTTTCCTCGTTCCCGGGCACGGTCGTGTTCCGTTCCCGAGGAGACAGCGTTGGTTCGTTGAGGAAGCAGGAGGTGAGGACATTGATGACTGTCACGGTGACGGGTGCTGCCCGCATTCACGAGTTCATCATCGTTTCCACCCCTGTGGTCTCCGGCTGACACCCACACATCTTCCGCGCGCCGAGCGCGCCGCCGGGGCCACCCTTCGAAGGGTTTCCCTTGTTCCACACTTCGCTCAACACCTCCGCCACTTCTGATGGCCGGCACGCCCTCGCTTCCTACGGGTGGGATGAAGGCTGGACCGCCGAGTTCGCTCCGCACGCCGAGCAGGGTCTGCTGCCCGGCCGTGTTGTGCGGGTCGACCGTGGGCAGTGCGATGTCGTCACTTCGGCAGGCGTCATTCGTGCCGATACCGAGTTCGTCGTGCCCCGTGACCCGATGAAGATCGTGTGTACGGGGGACTGGGTCGCCGTCGACCCCGAAGGTGACGATCCGCGGTATGTGAGGACGCTGCTGCCTCGGCGTACGGCTTTCGTGCGCTCCACCTCATCCAAGCGGTCCGAGGGGCAGATCCTCGCGGCCAACGTCGACCACGCGATCATCGCGGTGTCCCTCGCCGTCGAGCTCGACCTCGGCCGCGTCGAACGGTTCCTGGCGCTGGCCTGGGAGTCCGGGGCCCAGCCGGTCGTCGTCCTCACCAAGGCCGACCTGGTCCCGGACCCGGTGACGCTCGCGCATCTCGTCCAGGACGTCGAGACGAGCGCGCCCGGCGTGCCGGTCCTCACCGTCAGCGCGGTGGCGGGCGACGGCCTCGACGTCCTCGTCGCGCTCGTCTGCTCCGGTACGTCCGTCCTGCTCGGCCAGTCCGGCGCGGGCAAGTCCACCCTCGCCAACGCGCTGGTCGGCGAGGACGTGATGGACGTCCGGGCCGCCCGGGACATCGACGGCAAGGGACGCCACACCACGACCACCCGCAACCTGCTGGCGCTGCCGGGAGGGGGCGTGCTGATCGACACGCCCGGGCTGCGCGGCGTGGGCCTGTTCGACGCCGGGACCGGGGTCGGGCAGGTGTTCTCCGAGATCGAGGAACTGGCGGAGGGGTGCCGGTTCTCCGACTGCGGGCACGAGAGCGAACCGGGCTGTGCGGTGCGCTTCGCGGTGGAGACCGGGGAACTGCCCGTGCGCCGGCTGGAGAGCTACCGCAAGCTGATGCGGGAGAACCAGTGGATCGTCGCGAAGACGGACGCACGGCTCCGGTCCGAGATCAAGAAGGACTGGAAGAAGAGGGGGGCGGAGGGGAAGGCGGCGATGGAGGCGAAGCGGGGCCGGTGGTAACAGAGGCGGTGGTGGTTGCCGGTCGCGGGCGACCCGTCAACGGCACCCTCCAGGCGCCGGCAAAGGCCAGCCCCACGTCCGAATCCCGCCAGCCCCACCCCTCCCCATCGCCCACACTTGAAGGGTGATGGACGAAGAGACCAGGTACGAGGCGGTGCGCAGCCGGGACGGGCGGTTCGACGGTGCGTTCTTCTTCGCCGTGCGGACCACCGGCATCTACTGCCGTCCCAGCTGCCCCGCCGTCACCCCGAAGCGGCACAACGTCCGCTTCTTCCGCACCGCGGCCGCCGCGCAGGGCTCCGGCTTCCGGGCCTGCCGCCGGTGCCGCCCGGACGCCGTGCCCGGCTCCGCCGAGTGGAACGCCCGCGCCGACGTCGTCGGCCGGGCCATGCGGCTGATCGGCGACGGCATCGTGGACCGGGAAGGCGTCGGCGGCCTCGCCGACCGGCTCGGCTACAGCACGCGCCAGGTTCAGCGGCAGCTCACCGCCGAACTCGGCGCCGGCCCGGTCGCCCTCGCCCGGGCCCAGCGCGCCCACACCGCACGCGTGCTGCTGCAGACCACCGAGCTGCCGATCACGGAGATCGCGTTCGCGAGCGGATTCGCCAGCGTGCGGCAGTTCAACGACACCGTCCGCGCCGTGTACGCCACGACCCCGAGCGCACTGCGCGAGGCGGCGCCCGGCGGCCGGGGCGCCCGGCGCGGCTCGCCGGCCGCCGGGATCCCGCTGCGGCTCGCCCACCGCGGCCCGTACCAGGCCGGCCCCGTCTTCGACCTGCTGGAACGCGAGGCCGTACCCGGTGTGGAGGAGGTCACCGGCGCCCCCGGCGCCCGCACCTACCGCCGTACCCTGCGACTGCCGTACGGCCACGCCGTCGTCGCCGTCGAGGAACGGACCGGTGCCATGGCCGGCGCGGGCGGCGGTGCCCATCCCGGCGGCTGGCTCGACGCCCGGCTGCGCCTCACCGACCCACGCGACCTGACCACCGCCGTACAGCGGCTGCGCCGGCTGTTCGACCTCGACGCCGACCCGTACGCCGTCGACGAGCGGCTCGCCGAGGACCCACGGCTGGCTCCGCTGGTCGCCGCGCGACCGGGGCTGCGCTCACCCGGCGCCGCGGATCCGGCCGAGGCCGCCGTACGGGCCCTGGCCGGCACCGCCGACGCCGAGCGGCTGGTCCAGCGGTACGGCAAGGCACTGGACGCGCCCTCCGGCAGCCTCACCCACCTCTTCCCGGAGGCCGCCGTGCTCGCCGAGGCCGAGCCGGACGGCACCCTCGGCACACTCGCCGCCGCGCTCGCGGACGGCACCGTACGGCTGGACCCGGGCGCCGACCGGGACGACGCGGAGGCGGCCCTGCGGGCCCTGCCCGGACTGGAGCCGGCGGTCGTCGCCGCGATCCGCGTCCGGGCGCTCGGCGACCCCGACGTGGCCGCGCCCGGCCTGGACATACCGGACGACTGGCGGCCCTGGCGGTCCTACGCCGTCCGGCACCTGCTGGTGGAAGGAGAGCTGAGGAACTGATGGGTGTCACGTACTGGACGCGGACCGCCTCGCCGGTCGGGGAACTGCTCCTGACGGCCGACACGGGCGGGGCGTTGACGTCGCTGTCCGTCCCCGGACAGAGGGGCGGCCGCAGCGTCGAGGCGGGGTGGCTCGCGGACGCGGGCCCCTTCCGGGCGGCCGAGGAGCAGCTCGCCGCTTACTTCGCCGGTGAACTGAAGGAATTCCAGCTGGAGTTGAGCGCGCACGGGACGGAGTTCCGGGAGCGGGTGTGGGGTGCGCTGGACGGCGTTCCGTACGGGGGGACGACGACGTACGGGGAGATCGCCGCGCGCATCGGGGCGTCCAGGATGGCGGTACGGGCGGTCGGCGGGGCGATCGGGGCCAACCCGCTGCTGATCGTGCGGCCTTGTCACCGGGTGATCGGGGCGGACGGTTCGATGACCGGGTATGCGGGGGGACTTGAGCGAAAGGCGCGGCTGCTGACCCTGGAGGGGGCGGTGGCGGTGGGTCAGGGCGGCACTGGGGGAGGCACGACTGCCCGCAGCTGAGGAGATGCGGCTGGGACAGCGCCCCGTGAGGGGCGCGGGGAACTGCGCGAGCAACCACCCGCCACCCGCGGCCGGGATGCGGCCCGCAGATCCACGGCGCCGCTCCGTCAGGCACGCGCTCCGCCACCCGGGTGGTCCCCCGGTCAAGTTGCCGCCGCGTTCGCCCTCCGTATGTCACCTTCCCCTCCAGTGGGCCTCAGGAAGGGCGGGTGTGGATGGGCAAGGTCGGGCGGGTCCTCGGCGCGGCGCTGCTGATCGCGATGGGCACGACGGGGCGGGCCGGTGCCGAGTCCGGCCCCTCGCTCTGGGCGGGGAGCTGGGAGACCGCGCCTTCCGGTACCGCTCCCGCCGTACCCGGCGCCGCCTACCGCAATGTCGTCCACCTGAGCGTCGGAGGCAGCGCCGTACGGGTCCGGATCAGCAACCGGCTCGGCAGCGCGCCGCTCCGCCTCGGCGCGGTCACCGTCGCGCTGCGCCGGGGCACCGGCGCGGACGCCGTACCCGGGTCGATGCGCGGTGCCACCTTCGGCGGCGCCGGCACCGCGGTCGTACCCGTCGGGCAGGACCTGGTCAGCGATCCCGTGTCCCTCGCCGCCCCGGCCGCCGCCGATCTGCTGGTCACGGTCGAGACCCCGGGCGACTCCGGTCCCGCCACCTATCACCGCGTCGCGCTCCAGACCAGCTACCTCGCCAGGCACGGCGCGGGCCGGGCCGCCGACGAGGACGGGGCCGCGTACGGCAGGACCACCGGGAACTGGTACTACGTCACCGGCGTCGACGTGCGCAGCGTGACCCTCGGCACCGTGGTCGCCGTCGGCGACTCCCTCACCGACGGCAACGGCTCCTCCTTCGGCGCCAACCACCGCTGGCCCGACCGCCTCGCGGAACGGCTGCGGCCCTTCCGGATCGGCGTCCTCAACGCCGGGATCTCCGGCAACCGGCTGCTGCTCGACAGCACCGGGGGACCGGACGCCCTGACCCGGCTGGACGCCGACGCGCTCACCCGGGCGGGTGTCCGGACCCTGGTCGTCCTCGAAGGCATCAACGACATCAAGGGCACCCCGGAGGCCACCGACCCCGGTGACTTCGTGCGGGCGTACCGGACGATCGTGGCCCGTGCCCACGCGCGCGGGATCCGGGTCGTGGGCGCGACGCTCACGCCCTACGAGGGGTTCAGCGGCTACACCGAGGCCCGGGAGGCCGTACGGCAGCGGGTCAACGCGCTGATCCGCACCCGGCACGTCTTCGACGCGTACGCCGACTTCGACGCCGTCGTCCGCGACCCGGAGCAGCCGACGCGGATCCGGCCCGCCTACGACCCCGGCGACCACCTGCACTTCAACGACGCCGGCATGCGCGCCCTGGCCGCCGCCGTCCGGCTCGTCGACCTGCTGTGAGCCCTCAACCGCCCCAGACCACCGTCACCAGCCAGCCCGCCGTGATCAGCAGGCAGGCGAACAACTCGGCCAGCACGCTGGAGCCGCCCGCGTTCATCGTCGCGCGCAGCGCGGCCGCCGCCTCCGCGCGGCGGCCGAGGCGGAGGCGCTCGTGCAGGTAGATCCCGGCCATGAAACCGGGGATCGCGCCGACCACGGGGAGCAGCACGAAGCCGAGGACGGCGCCGGTACCGGCGTACACGCCCATGCGGGCGGTGGCGCCGCTCGCCCGCAGCCGGCGCGGCGGCAGCGTCCAGCGGACCACCTGGGTGAGCAGGAGGACGACCGTGGCGCCGACCAGGACCGCCCATGCCACCGGACGCGGGTCGTACAGCGCCCACCACAGCACCGCGGCCCACACCAGCCATGAACCCGGCACACCGGGCACCAGTACTCCGCACAGGCCGAGCACCAGCACCAGGCCGACCAGCAGGAGTTCCCCTGCTCCCATCTGCCCAGAGTGCCGCGCGCGTCAGTCCCGGGCCACCCAGCCCCGCTCGTAGGCGTGCCAGCCCAGTTGCAGCCGGGTCGTCACCCCGGCCAGCTCCATCAGCCGCTTCACCCGGCGCTGCACGGTCCTGAGGCCCAGGTCGAGCTGTTTGGCCACGCTCGCGTCGGTCAGCCCGGCCAGCAGCAGGGACAGCACCTCCAGATCGGTGGCGTCGGGCGCGTCCGGCCGTTCCTCGGTCACCCCGGACGTGCCGAGGCGGAGCGGCAGCGCGGTCCGCCACACCGACTCGAACAGTTCGAACAACAGTTCCAGCAGGCCGCTGGCGTGCACCACCACCGCGGCGGGCTCCGAGGTGTGCGAGGTGAGCGGGACCATCGCGAGGGCGCGGTCCGCCACGACCAGTTTGGTCGGGACCCGGTCCACCACCCGCACCTGCTCGTCCCGGCCCAGCGCCGCCGTCAACTCCGTGATCCCGTGCGGCAGGTCGAGCACCGCGCGCTCCACCACCACCCGGTAGCGCACCCCCCGTCCGGCCGCCTGCTCCTCCGCCTCGTTCTCTGTCCCGGAGACCACCATCGGGCTGCCGGTGACCAGCGCGCACACCTCGTCGCCGGCGCCCAGCTGGAGCTGGAGGAACCGCTGGGCGACGGCCGGGGCGCCGGTCACCACCTCCACCAGGTCGTGCACCGCCGGCTCGGCGGCCGCCGCCCGGTACTCCTCGGCCAGCAGCGCCGCCGCCAGCTCCGCCTTCTCCAGTTCGTGCCGCTGCTGAGTGAGGAGCGCGCCCAGTGCCACCCCGGGCGGCGCCGCCACCCAGCGGCCCGGCCGGCCCGAGGACTGGGCGGCGAGGCCGTGCCGCTCCAGCCGGCGCAGCGCGCGCTCGGTGTCCGGCTCGGCCAGCGTCAGCCGCCGCGCCAGATCGGGCACGTCCCCGGCGCCCACGGAGACCAGCGTCCGGTACGCCGACTCGTCCCTCTCGTCCAGACCCAGCGCTGCCAGCATCGACCCGCGTTCCTCCCTCGCCGTCGGGCGCCATGGCGGAAACCGGCCACGGCGCAAACCCGCCGCCGCACATCATCGCCGCACCGGCGGCCACTCTGCCAAGATCACGTCATCGCAGCACGTTCACAAGGGATCCGGATCCGCGATTCACAGCTGGTCGCAAGGAACACCCGTCACAATCTGGCCTCCGGCCGACGCCGCCGCGTCCGGCCGTGCGAACGGTGACCCGGGCCCATGACGCGTGTACGCGCAGGGGACGCGGGCCGGGTCCCTCAGGTGTCGCCGGGTGGTTCTCCCGTGGGGGGTGGGACCACCCGGCGACTCACACGTGTCATCCGTACCGTCTTTCTCACGCGTGTCGTCGACCCCCTTTCCTCGCACGGGTGTTCAGCGTGTCCCTCGACGCGCCGTTCGACACCGGGTCGTGTGCGGGATTTTCCCGATGCCCCGTTTTCATCCGGCCCGCGCGGTGGACAATTGGGGGCATGAGTCAGCCAGGGGGTAGGCCCACCCGTCATGAGGACGACTGGTGGGGGCAGTTGTACGACGACTCCACGGAGGACACCGGCCCCACGGCCGCACCCGATTCCCTGGACGACCGCTTCGCCTCGGTGAAGAACACGGTGGCGGGACGGGGACGGCGGGGCGGCGCGGAGGGACCGGACACAGAGCCGCCCGTCCCACCGGGCGCATCGGCCCCACCGAACATGCCGGCCCCACCGGCCGTGCCGGTGCAGCCGGGCCCGTCCGGGCCCCCGGCCGCGCCGCTCCCGCCGGCCGTGCCGGCCCCGCCGACCGTGCCCGCGCAACGCGCGCCCGCCGTTCCCACCGAGCCACCGGGCGAGGGCACCACCGCCGCCCGGAGGCCCTGGCCGTGGGATGAGGAGGACCAGGAGTTCCTGGAGGCGGACGACGACGCCTGGGCGGACTCGCACCCCGCCACCCGCGCCGATCTGGCCACGCTCCCGCCGCACTCGGCCCCGGCCGCCGCCCTGGTCCCCTCCGTGGACTACGTCGGCTCCGGCCCGCCCACCTACGACGCCGAACCCACCGCTCTGCCCGCCGCCGACCCCGACGAACTCGACGACCTGGTCGCCGACACCGTGCTGGACGGCGCCCGCTACGGCACCTGCACCCTGCGGGCCGTCTCCCAGCGCGGCGACTCCGCCCGGTACCGGGGCGAGCCGCGCCGCGACGCCCTGCTCACCGCCCGGTTCGGATCAGGCGACCAGGCGCTGCTCCTGGTCGCGGTGGCCACCGGCGCCCGGGCCACCCCCGGCGCCCACCGGGCCGCCGCCGAGATCTGCGAGTGGATCGCCCGGGCGGTGGGCCGCAGCCACCAGCGGCTCACCGAGGACATCCAGGCGGCCCGGCGCGGCGACCTCAAGTCCGGGCTGCACCGGCTCACCGACCGCAGCCTCGGCAAGCTCCGTGCCAGCGCCGCCGAACAGGGCGTGGCCGCCGAGGAGTACGCGGCCAGCCTGCGCTGCCTGCTCATCCCGGCCCACCCCCAGTGCCGTACCCGGGTCTTCTTCGGGGTCGGGGAGGGCGGGCTGTTCCGGCTCCGGGACGGCGAGTGGCAGGACATCGAACCGCACGTCGACACCGACACCGTCGGCGAGGCCGTGGTCGGCTACGGTTCGCCGCCCGCCGAGACCCCGGAGGGCGACCGGCTCACCATGGACCTCGGCATCCCGACCCCGCCGAGCCCCTACGAACCGGCTCCCGAACCGTCCCGCGACCCCTTCCTCTTCCGGGCCTCGGTAGCCCGCCCGGGCGATGCCCTGGTGATGTGCAGCGGCGGGCTCGCCGACCCGCTGCGCGGCGAGCCCGCCCTCTGCGCCTACCTGGCCCGACGCTGGTCCGGCCGTACCCCGCCGGGCCTCGCCGCGTTCCTCGCGGACGCCCAGGTGCGGGTGAAGGGCTACGCCGACGACCGTACGGCGGCGGTCGTCTGGGAGGCGTGACGCCCGTCCCTGTGCGTGGATGGGACATATCCACCGGGAGGTATCCGCCCACAGGGAAGGGGCACCCGTCCGCCATGGCCAAGCAGAACGTCGCCGAGCAGTTCGTCGACATCCTCGTCCGCGCCGGAGTACGCCGCCTCTACGGCGTCGTCGGCGACAGCCTCAACCCGGTGGTCGACGCTGTCCGCCGCAACTCCGCCATCGACTGGATCCACGTCCGCCACGAGGAGACCGCCGCCTTCGCGGCCGGTGCGGAGGCCCAGGTCACCGGGAACCTGGCGGCCTGCGCCGGCTCCTGCGGCCCGGGCAACCTGCACCTCATCAACGGCCTGTACGACGCCCACCGTTCGATGGCCCCGGTGCTCGCCCTGGCCTCGCAGATCCCCTCCAGCGAGATCGGCCTGGGCTACTTCCAGGAGACCCACCCCGACCGGCTCTTCCAGGAGTGCAGCCACTACAGCGAGCTGATCTCCAGCCCCAAGCAGATGCCCCGGCTGCTCCAGACCGCCATCCAGCACGCGGTGGGCCGCAGGGGGGTGAGCGTGGTGAGCCTGCCGGGCGACATCGCCGACGAGCCCGCCCCGGACCATCCCGTCGAGAGTGCGATCGTCACCTCCCGGCCCACCATCCGCCCCGGGGACGAGGAACTCGACAAGCTGGTCGCGATGATCGACGCGGCGGACAAGGTGACGCTGTTCTGCGGCAGCGGTACGGCCGGCGCGCACCCGGAGGTGATGGAACTCGCCGGGAAGATCAAGTCCCCGGTGGGCCACGCCCTGCGCGGCAAGGAGCACATCCAGTACGACAACCCGTACGACGTCGGCATGAGCGGGCTGCTCGGCTACGGCGCCGCCTACGAGGCCACCCACGAGTGCGACCTGCTGATCCTGCTCGGCACCGACTTCCCGTACAACGCCTTCCTCCCCGACGACGTGCAGATCGTCCAGGTCGACGTGCGCCCCGAGGTGCTGGGCCGCCGGTCCCGTCTCGACCTCGCCGTGTGGGGCGACGTACGCGAGACGCTGCGCTGTCTGGTGCCGCGGCTGCGGACCAAGGAGAACCGGCGGTTCCTCGACCGGATGCTCAAGAAGCACGCGGACGCTCTTGAGGGGGTGGTGAAGGCGTACACCCGCAAGGTCGAGAAGCACGTCCCGATCCACCCCGAGTACGTGGCCTCCGTACTGGACGAACTCGCCGACGAGGACGCGGTGTTCACGGTCGACACCGGTATGTGCAACGTCTGGGCCGCCCGGTACATCACACCCAACGGCCGCCGCCGGGTGATCGGTTCCTTCTCGCACGGCTCGATGGCCAACGCGCTGCCGATGGCGATCGGCGCGCAGTTCACCGACCGGCGGCGGCAGGTCGTGTCGATGTCCGGGGACGGCGGATTCGCCATGCTGATGGGCGACTTCCTGACCCTCGTGCAGTACGACCTGCCGGTGAAGGTCGTCCTGTTCAACAACTCGGCCCTCAGCATGGTCGAGTTGGAGATGCTGGTCGCGGGCCTGCCCTCATACGGCACCACCAACGTCAACCCCGACTTCGCCGCCGTCGCCCAGGCCTGCGGTGCCTACGGGGTGCGGGTCGAGAAGCCCCGGCAGCTCGCCGGTGCGCTGAAGGACGCCTTCCAGCACAAGGGTCCGGCCCTGGTCGACGTCGTCACCGACCCCAACGCGCTGTCCATCCCGCCGAAGATCAAGGCCGACATGGTCACCGGCTTCGCGCTCTCCGCGTCCAAGATGGTCCTCGACGGCGGCGTGGGCCGGATGGTCCAGATGGCCCGCTCCAACCTGCGCAACATGCCGAGGCCGTAAGGGGTGTCGTCTGTCGTCTGGCTCAGCCCTCGACCGGCACCCACTGGCGGACGCCGTTCACGAAGCCGTACCAGTACTCCGGCAGGCCCTTGATGGAGCTGGTGCGGAACGGCCGGCCGTGGTCGTCGATCCGGACCGTGCCGGAGCGGCCCTGTGAGGACCAGTCCAGTTCGAGGTACCAGCGGCAGTCGCAGCCCTCGGTGCGCGCGTTGACGCGCAGTACCTCCGGGTCCGTGGACGAGACCCGGTAGGGCAGCCGCATGGTCGAGACGGTCTGCCCGTCCGGGCCCTCGCCGGCCACCGGGCGGGCGAGGGGGCGGTCCTTGTCCAGGTCGACGTCGAAGTAGCGCGGGGTGAGTCCGCCGCCGCAGCCGTCCGCCATGGAGTAGGCGATGCCGGGTGCGGGCGCGGCCCGGCCGACGACCCGCACCCGCAGGTCCTCCAGGACGACGGCCGTGGACGAGCGGCCCTGCACCGAGATCTGGACGATCGTGTCGCGGCCGTGCACCGCGTTCTGGGTGGCCGCCCAGGTGCCGGCGTCCTGCGGGACGGGCGGCGGCGGGACCTGCGCCGGCTGCTTGTCGATGACGTAGTCGTGATCGCAGCCCAGCTCCCAGACCTGGGAACTGGCGGTCCAGGCGAGCGGGACACCGGTCTGGGCGGGGGCGGCGGTGGACGTGCTCGGAGCGGCGGACGAGGGGGTCCTGGTGCCGTCCGGCGTGGGGGACGGCGAACGGCGGCCGGGCGTGCCGGAGTCGTCCGGTGTCGGGCCGGCGGGCGTGGGGTCGTGGCGTCGGGCGTCGCCGGCGGCGGTCGTGGGCGAGGAGCCGGGGGACCGGGCCGAGGTGTCGGCGGGCGGCCGGTCGTCCGAGGGGGCGATCAGGCTGCCCAGCGTCACCAGGAGGACGACGGCCACGGCCGAGCCGACCAGGGTGCGGCGGCGCCGGTACCAGGGGCGCGGCGCGGGCACGGGCCCCGGCTGCGGTACCGGGTCCTCTCGGCCCTCGGCCGGGGTCTCCGGGGCCGCCGGGGTCTCCGGTTCCACCGCGGTCCGCTGCGAGGCCTCCGCGGCCGTCGGTGCGGGGACCTGGGTCCCGGTGTTCTCCGTCGTCCGCGGCCGCTGCCGTGCCGCCACCGCCCGTAACCAGCGTTCGTGGAGTTCGAGCCGTTCCTGCGGGGTCGCCCCGCAGAACGCGGCCAGGCGTTCGACCGGAGCGAAGTCCAGCGGCACCGCCTCGCCCGCGCAGTAGCGGTGCAGGGTGGAGGTGTTCATGTTCAGGCGGCGGGCCAGGGAGCCGTAACTCCGGTCCGTACGGTCCTTCAACTGCCGCAGCAGCGCCGCGAACTCCTCGACGTCCTCGCGCACGGGCACCTTCCCCCGGTCGTCCGTATCCCAGGCACTCATATACCTGCACGTCAGCGGGGCTGGGATGGTTCCAGGCCGGCGGAACGGGCGATGGCCGTTGCGGTTGCCGCGGAGGACGGCCGATGCTTCTGGTGTCGCACCGACCAGGGCCGGACCGACCAGCCGGCGCCGTCCGCGGCATCCCACACCCATGCACTGATCCAACGGGGGACCACCCATGCCCAAGCGCACCCGAGCAGGCGCGCTCACCGTACTCGCCGGCGCCGCACTGGCCGTAGGCACCACACTCGCCGTCCCGGCGGCGGCCGCCCCGAAGGCGCCCGGCTTCCTCGCGGCGGCCGACCTGCCGCCGCACCCGAGCTCGACCTGGACGGCCGGCAAGGTCACCGCGGGCGTGCCGGAGGCGGTCAGGCAGGACACCTGCCTGGGCGTCGCCCTCGGCGGCGGACAGAACACCTGGTACCGGGAGTTCCGGACCGATCTCGACACCGCCGCCCGTCAGGTCAGCGTCGAACTGCCCGGTGTCCGCGCGGCGAAGGGCCGGGTCGCGAAGCTGGACGAGGACATCGTGTCCTGCGCGGACCGGATCGAGATGGAGGACCCGGAGACCCAGGCCGCCTTCCAGGACCACGGCGACCTGCCCGTCGGGGACGGCGCCCATGTCTACGCCCTGCACACCGAGACCTCCTGGGGCGCCAGTGACATCCGGCTGCTGTCGCTGGGCCGGGAGGGGAGCACCGTGACGGTCGTGGACTGGGGGCAACTGGGCGGCTTCCAGGACGCGCCGGTGAAGGCGTTCAAGAGGACGACCACCACGGCCGTGAACAAGCTCCACTGAGAGACGGGGGCCGTCCTCCCGCTCGGGGGAGGGGAGGACGGCCCCGACAGCCATCAGCCACATCAGCCATCAGCCACATCAGTCATCACCGCGGAAAAGCAGAAAACGGGGAATCAGACATGAGCACCAAGACCCGCACCGTCCTCACCGCCGGCGTGCTCGCCGTGGCCCTCGGGCTCGGCGCCACCGCCCAGGCCTCGGCCGGCGCGCCGCGCAGCGTCGGCGGCGACCCGTCCGACAACCTCACCCGGATCGCCGACTTCTACGGCGCCTACATCGACGCCGAGAGCGACCCGGACGGAAGCGGCGACCTGCGGACCGCGCTGCGCGCCTACTACATCGCCCCGACCTACCTGAAGCAGCTGCAGGCCTGGGAGGACCGGGAGCACGCCGACGGGGTGCTGCGGGCCCAGAACACCCCGCTCAAGTGGAAGGTCACCGCCAACGGCACGGCGAAGAACCACACCGAGGCCGTCATCACCCTCACCTGGAGCCGTGACACGACCACGAAGCTGTTCGTCGACATGAGCCGCGGCTCCCACAAGATCATTCACATCGGCACCAAGGGCCTCGGGGGCAAGTAGGCGGAAGGGAAGGTTTCGGCCAGGTTCGTCGGTGCCGTGGACCGCGTGAATCAGCTCGGGGGGTTGTGCGAGGGGCTGTTTCACGCCGGGTGCGCGGCACCGTTGGCGCGTACGGGACGGTCCGGGAGGCGACGTACGGGCCGGGGCCGGTTCAGGACATGGCCGAACACCCGGCCGTCATCGGCGTGACATGACTGGCCCGTGCCCGAGCGGGCATGGATCCCCGTGAACGTGTTCGATCAGGAGGGGATCCGGCAACAACGTGCGGGCGGGGGTCATGAACAGTCAGGCACGAGGGGGCGGTCCCGTGGCCATCGGGGCCTCCTCGGCGCAGACGGCGGGGGAAGAGACCGACACGACGGAACGGGGACACCCGTCACAGCTCAGGCGGCGGCTGGGGCGGTCGGATCTGCGGGCGGTGCCCGAAGCGCGCCGGGAGCTGCGGGAACTGCTACGCCACTGGGGGAAACCGGGCCGCTCGGAGATCGCGGAACTGCTCACCAGTGAACTCGTCACCAACGCTCTCGTCCACACCGACCGCGAGGCCGTCCTGACGGCCGTCGTGGGACCCGGCCAACTGCGGGTGGAGGTACGGGACTTCGTGGGCCGTCGGCCGCGCGTGTGCGCCCCGGACACCGGGGACGGCACCCACGGCCGGGGCCTGGTCCTGGTCGACTCCCTCGCGGACGCGTGGGGCGTCCAGCCGCACGAGGTGGGCAAGTCGGTGTGGTTCGAACTGGACGCGGACGCCGCCTGAAGGCGCCTGCGCACAACGGGACGGGGGCGTGACCCTGAAGGTCACGCCCCCGTCCCGAGGTGCCGTCCAGCAGCGGCTGATCAACCGAACTGCTGCTCAAGGTCCTTGAGCTTGCGCTCCAGGGAGTCCAGACGCGGCAGCGCCATTGTGTCGTCCTCCGCGGTCAGGTCGACCGTGATCGGGTCAGACCCTTTGCGGACGGGCTGGAGGGAGGGCCGCTGGCGTACGGGCAGCTGCTCCGGCGCCGATATGGCAGGCTCCGCGGTGGGCTGGGAGGCGCGCTCCACCTGGTGCACCTCGTCCTGCCGGCCGCGTCCGACGAAGCCGCGGTGGCCCCGGCTGATGGCCTTGAGCTGGGCCCGCTCCAGACGGTCCTGCTCGCGGCGGCGCATCCGGTTCGTCTCCTTCTGCCGCTTGTCCTCGCGCACCTCGTCGACCGCCTCGTCGAGGCTGCGCACGCCCTCCAGGAGCATCAGCGACCAGGCCTTGTAGGTCTCGCGGGGGGCGCGCAGCCAGCGGACGATACGGATCTGCGGCAGCGGACGCGGCACCAGGCCCTGCTCACGGAGGGCGGCCTTGCGGGTCTGCTTCAGCGCGCGGTCGAAGAGGACGGCCGCCGACAGCGACATGCCGGCGAAGAACTGGGGAGCGCCCGCGTGGTCGACACCCCTGGGCGCGTGCACCCAGTTGAACCAGGCCGCGGCGCCCGCGAACGTCCACACGAGTATCCGGGAGCCGAGGGCCGCGTCACCGTGGCTCGCCTCGCGCACCGCGAGGACGGAGGAGAACATCGCCGCGCCGTCCAGACCGAACGGCACGAGGTACTCCCAGCCGTCGGAGAGGCCGAGGTTCTGCTGGCCGAAGCCGACCAGGCCGCGGAACGAGAGGGCCGCGGCGACCGCCGCCGAGCAGAACAGGAGCGCGTAGGAGACGGTGCCGTATATGGCTTCCTTGCGCCGGCGGCGCTCCTCGCTGCGCTCCCACGAGTCGTCCTTCGCGTGCTCCCCGCCGGACCGCTTGGAGCGCGCGAGCACCGCCACCGCGACCAGCATGCCCAGGAGCAGTACGGCGCCGGGAAGCAGCCAGTTCAGCGATATGTCGGTCAGTCTCATCTAGGGGTCCCTTGCATTGGGATAGGGCGTATCGCCCGCCATAGTGGCCCAATCCCACTGGCCCTCAGGGGGTTTCGGGGCAAGAGGCCGCCAAGGAAGTGCAAGGGGATGCCCAGGGCAGCGTTCTGCTCGAACTGCCGCGTGAGGGGCGGGAGTTGAGTTCGAGTAAGACTACCCATACGGGTGGTTCCTCGGAAAGTTCCTGCGGCAAGTGAGGAAGTTGTGAATTCCCTGTCGGCGCAGGGGTGATCCCGCCCTCGGTGATCTTAGTGGATCCGGTGGGGTGCTCGATGCCGAGGGGCCGCCTGAGGGTGCCTCAGGCGGCCGCGACCGCCGTGAGTTTGGCTATCCGCTCGTCGTCGCAGGTCCGCGGGCAGGTGACGCAGGTGTCCTCGGGGCGGAGTGTGTAGTACATGCAGCAGCTCGCCCGGTCCCGGGTGGGCAGCGGCTCGCCCGCCGGGCCGGTCAGCTCCCGGAAGGCGGCCGAGCCGACGTACGGCTTGGTGGCGCCCGGCAGCAGCCGGTCGAGTTCGCGTACGGCCCGCTCCTCGTCGCCGAGCATCTCGGCGAGGTACCAGAGCCCCTCGACGATCTCGTCGGTCGCCATGCCCCACAGCGCGCGCCCGCGCCGCCGCATCCGCGGCCCGAAGGCGCCGAGGACCGGTTCCAGGTGCTCGGCGACGGCCGCCCGCACCTCGGCCCGCAGTGCCTCCTCGTCCGCGACGACGACCGCGCCGGGCAGCGCCGCCGCCGGGTCGTCCGGCAGGCAGGCGAAGGAGGCGACGCGTACGGCCATGCGGCCGGCCACCCGGTCGTACGAGACATGCGTCACGGGCAGCCGCGGGACCCGGCGGTCCAGGAACCACGGGAGGGTGATCAGGAGGCAGGCGGCCCAGCCGTAGCGGTGCAGGCCGAAGCTCGCCACCACGTCCGGGCGGCCCGGCTGTCCGTGGTCCCGCAGGATCTGGTCCTCGTCCCAGGTGAGGAAGGTGTCCAGGCCGGGCCCGCCCGCCGCCAGTTCGGCGGCGCCGACCCAGTCGCCGCCCCGGGGTGCCGGCTCGCCCGGGCCCAGCTCCGTGACCACCAGGTCCGGGCAGGCCTCGGCCAGGCGGGCGTAGGCGGCGGAGACGGGGGAGGTCATGGGCTACCACCGATCGGGTGCGGGCCGACTGCTGGATAAGTAAGCCTTACCTTACCCATCATTCGGAAATTTGAACTATCGCCCGGGGCGCCTAAGGTGCTTGACGGACAAGTAACAACCCGCCGTTAATGACCCAAGTCCCGACGAGTCGGAGGAGGACCCGTGAACCATCGCGCGCACCCGGCTCCGGCCGAGACGGCCAGGGTGCCGGCGCAGACGCGGTCCGGGGAGACGGCCCGGGAGGCGACCGGACACCCCGGCGGCGCGCCGGCCGCGCGTGGCGAGCACACGCACTGCGAGAGTCCGATCCCGCAGCCCAGGCCCGCCGTGCAGCGGGCGTCCGTGCGGGGGCAGATCCTGGACGCGCTGCGTACGGCACTGGCGAGCGGGGAACTCGCGCCCGGTGAGGTGTACTCGGCGCCGGCGCTGGGGGAGCGGTTCGGGGTCTCCGCGACGCCCGTGCGCGAGGCGATGCAGCAGCTGGCGCTCGAGGGCGCGGTCGAGGTCGTGCCCAACCGGGGGTTCCGGGTGGTGGAGCGGGGGGCACGCGAACTCGCCGAACTGGCCGAGGTGCGGGCGCTGATCGAGGTGCCGGTGATGATGCGGCTGGCGCGCAGCGTGCCGGCCGAGCGGTGGGCCGCGTTGCGGCCGCTGGCCGAGGAGTCGGTGCGGGCGGCGGCGAAGGGGTGCAGGGCGACTTACGCGGAGGCCGACCGGGCTTTCCACCGGGCGGTGCTGGCCCTTGCGGGCAACGAGCAGCTGGTGGCGATCGCGGAGGATCTGCATCGGCGGGCGGTTCCGCTGCGCGGGGGCCGGGCCGACCTGATGGCGGACGCGGGTGAGCATGCGGCGCTGCTGGAGGCGTTGATCGCGGGGGAGTTGGACGCGGTGCGGCGGTTGGTGGCCGGGCATTTCGCCACCGCGGGCTGAGCGGGGAGGGTGTTCGCGCGGCGGCCCGCCGTAGGCGTGCCGGCCGGGGGTTTCGGGCGTCGGGACGTGGTGGGTGCCGGGGGACCGTCGTAGCGGTGCGGATCGGTCGCCGGGTGCGTCGCGGCTGGTGGCCGCAGTTCCCCCGCTGTCCCGCGCGGGGCACGTCCTAGCCGCGGCGACCCGGGTGGGCGCCGGGGGTCACCTCCGGAGAGGTGCCCTTCCGGCGCCGGTGAGCGAAAACCCCAGGGTCCCGGCCCCGCACCCGGCTTGGGCGGCGTCAGTTCCCCTGTGCGGTCTTGTCGTACGCGTCGTGCCAGGCCGCCTTCGCGCCGGAGTCGCCTATGCGGTAGACATCGACCACCGCGCCGACGCCCACGGCCACCGACAGCACGCCCACCGCGATCCGCACCGGGAGGGTCGACCAGCGGCTGCCCTGGCCGGGAGTCTGTTCCTCCCCGGTACGCCGCGTCGCCCACCACACGACCGAGGCCAGCACGAACAGCCCCAGCGCCCATGGCAGCAGTCCGTCACCCAGTTCGGTGTGGCGGCGGACCAGGCTGTCCTCGGTGACGTGCCGCTCCAGCCACTCGCCGGCTTGGGTCGCCAGCGGCACGCTGACCAGGGCGACCAGCGCGAGCGCGGGCAGCAGGACGCCCAGCCGCCGGGCGGCCCGCGGCCACAGCGCGGCGGCTACCAGGGCGAGGGCGGTCAGCGGGACCAGCACGACGACGATGTGGACCAGCAGGACATGGGCCGGCAGGCCGTTGACGGTGCTCATGGCAAAGCGCTCCTGAGGGGGTCGGGGCGCGTCAGCCTGGCACAGCAAACTCTCAGTTTTCTCTGAGGCGCGTCTCAGGCGGTCGCCGCTCCCGGGGCGGGCGGGGTCAACTGTCCTGCCAGCCACGTCGGGACGCCCCCCAGGAGGCGGAACAGGCGGCCCGCCTCCTCCCGTAGCCGCGAAGCCTCAGGTTCCGGCTCCGTGTCGGCCAGGGACGCGAGGGCCGGTGCCGTGCCCACCAGGTAGCCCAGTTCCTCCCTGATCCGCAGCGACTCCGCGAAACCGTGCCGGGCCTCCGCCAACTCCCCCTCCCGCAGCGCCAGTCCGGCCAGGTGACGCCAGGTGAAGGAGAGCAGCAGCGGGTCCGCGTGGGCGGTGGCGGCCGCGTGGGCCCGGCGGTAGGCCGCCCGCGCCGCCTGCGGGGAGCGGGTCAGGTTCTCCGCCAGCAGGCCCCGGCGGAAGTCGAGAAGGGCCCGCCCCGGCGCCCCCGGAGGGATCAGCGCGGCCGCTCTGCCGAGCGCGGCCCGCGCCTCGTCGGCCCGGTCCCGCACCCCGTGCAGCGTCGCCGCGTAGGCGAGTTGGCCGCGCTCGCACGCGGCGGCGCCCCGTTCCTCGTCGGTGCGGGCCACCGCCTCCGCCGTCCGCAGCGCGTCCTCCGCCTCTCCCCAGCCGCCCTCGGTGTACAGACACCGTTCGACCATCAGCCCCGCCCGTTGCAGGGAGGACGTCGGCGTGTCCGTCGGCAGCAGTGCCGCCGCGTCGGCCCAGCAGGCCCGCGAGCGCAGCCGCCATACCGCGGTCTGGAGCGGATCGTCACCGGCGTTCGTTCCGTTCCCAGACATGGCGGAGTACGCCACGTTGCCCTCCCCTTGCACGCCGTCGAGCAGTTGAGTGGTGGCCGCATTCCAGCATCGATCGCCACGCGGGGCCAAGAGGGTGGGTGAATAATTTCACAAAGTCGTGGGACGGCGAGGGCACTTGGCGTGGGTCGGTCGCACGCCCGCGTGACCTCAGCTCATCCGCAATGCCAAGAAGAAATCGAGCTTGTCCTCCAGCCGCGAGAGGTCCCGGCCCGTCAACTGCTCGATTCTGCCCACGCGATAGCGCAGCGTGTTGACGTGCAGGTGGAGACGGGTGGCGCAGCGGGTCCAGGAGCCGTCGCAGTCGAGGAACGCCTCCAGGGTCGGGATCAGCTCGGCGCGGTGCCGGCGGTCGTAGTCCCGCAGGGGGTCCAGCAGGCGGGCGGTGAAGGCGCGGCGGACGTCGTCGGGGACGAACGGGAGCAGCAGGACGTGCGAGGCCAGCTCCTGGTGGCCGGCCGCGCAGACCCGGCCCGGGCGGGCGGCGGCCACCCGGCGGGCGTGCCGGGCCTCCTCCAGGGCCCCGCGCAGCCCCTCCGCCGAATGCACGGCCGCGCTGACACCGACGGTGACCCGGCCGTCGTCGTCCAGGCCCGCGGCCAGCGGGTCCCGCACCGACTCCAGGAGGGCGTCGGCGTGGATACCGGACTCCGAGCCGTCGTGCTCGGCGGGGACCGCGGGGAGCGGAACCAGGGCGATCGCCTCGTCGCCGGTGTGGGCCACCGCTATCCGGTCGGACGGCTCCGGGCCGGTGGCCAGCGGGTCGACCAGGATCTCCTCGAGCAGCGACTGCGCGACCGGGCCGCCCTCGACCTCGCCGCCCTCCCACTCGACGCGGGCGACCACCACCTGCCAGTGCGGGGCCGCTCCGAGACCGGGCAGCAGGACGGGCGCGGCCACCCGCAGGCGCGCGGCGATCTCCGCCGGGGCCGCGCCCGTCTGGACCAGCTCCAGCACCTCCTGGGCGAGCCGCCGCCGCACCGTACGGGCCGCGTCGCGGCGGTCACGCTCGACGGCGATCAGCTGGGTGACGCCCTGGAGCAGGTCGAGGCGCTCGTCCTGCCAGTCGCTCGCGTCCGCCTCGACGGCCAGCAGCCAGTCCGAGAGCACGGTCTCGCGCACGTCCCGCGCGCCCTGCGGGGAGCGCCCTTCCCCGGCCACCGCCGGGCGGTGCCCCCAGGAGCGGATCGGGAAGAGCGAGTACGTCGTGCCGTCGAGGAGGACCCGGTGCGGGCCCCGGCGGCCGGTGCGGGTCGCGGCCAGGTGCTCGGCGGCCAGCCGGGCGCAGGTCTCGGCGGGCAGCGCGGGCCCCGACACCTTGGAGCCCGCGATCAGCCGGCCGGTCGGGGAGAGCACCCAGGCGCGCAGGTCGAGGTCCGATCCGAGCAGGTCCAGGACCACGTCCGGGCCACCGCCCGCCGGGCCCGAGGTCATCATCCGGCGGTGCCGGTCGACGACCGCCGCGAGGTCCCCGGCCCGCTCGCCGCTGACCTGCCGTACGACATGCTCGGTGACCGTCGCGAACGCCACCGACTCGTGCACCGCGAAGAGCGGGAGCCGGTGCCGGGCGCAGGCCACGACCAGGTCGTCCGGGATGTCCCCCAGCTCGGCCTCCCCGGCCGCCAGCGCGACCACCCCGGCCTGCGTGAGGAGTCGTACGAACGGCTCGGAGTCCGCGGCGTCCCGGCGCCAGGCCAGGCCCGTCAGCACCAGCTCACCGCCCGAGAGGTAGCGGCTGGGGTCACGCAGGTCCGTGGTCATCACCCCGCGCACGGTGCGGTCCAGCTCGTCCTCGCCGCCGAGCAGCCGCAGGCCCAGCGCATCGGTGTCCAGCAGTGCGCGCAGCCGCATCTCGTCGCCGCCGTTCTGTGTCTCGAAATCTACGATGAATCTTGCAGTGTCATGGATAAGGCGCCCGGCGTGCGGGGTCACGGGCCGCGATCATGGGGTGCCTGGGCGTTTCCTGCGTTTCCACAGGAAAACCAGGAGGTTACTGATGACTTCCGTTCATACGAATCTACAAGATGCCCGTGCTGGCCAGCCAACTCCTTCATGGTTTCGGTGACTGACCCCACTGGAGTACGGGGCGGTGTACTGGCGTCATTCCGCGTTAACAGGACATGAACGAGCCGGGCCCGCCGCACACGGATTGGCTCAATCCGCACGACTCACGAGACTTAACGAGACGGAGAAGAGAGCCGGTCATGGACTTCCTTCGCCCCGCCAGCTGGGAGGAGGCGCTCGCCGCGAAGGCCGAGCACCCCACCGCAGTGCCGATCGCGGGTGGCACCGATGTGATGGTCGAGATCAACTTCGACCACCGCCGGCCCGAGTACCTCCTTGATCTCAACCGCATCGGCGATCTCTACGAATGGGAGGTCGGCGAGGAGAGCGTACGGCTCGGCGCCTCCGTGCCGTACAGCCGGATCATGGAGAACCTGCGCACCGAGCTGCCGGGCCTGGCCCTCGCCTCGCACACCGTCGCCTCCCCGCAGATCCGCAACCGCGGCGGTGTCGGCGGCAACCTCGGCACCGCCTCCCCGGCCGGCGACGCCCACCCGGCGCTGCTCGCGGCCGGCGCCGAGGTCGAGGCCGAGTCGGTGCGCGGCACCCGGCTCATCCCCGTCGACGACTTCTACACCGGCGTCAAGCGCAACGCCCTCGCGCCGGACGAGCTGATCCGCGCGGTCCATGTGAAGAAGGCCGACGGACCCCAGCAGTACTCCAAGGTCGGCACCCGCAACGCGATGGTGATCGCCGTGTGCGCCTTCGGGCTGGCCCTGCACCCCGAGACGCGGACGGTCCGTACGGGCATCGGTTCGGCCGCCCCGACGCCGGTGCGCGCGAAGACCGCCGAGGACTTCCTGAACGCGGCGCTCGACGAGGGCGGCTTCTGGGACAACGGAAAGATCATCACGCCGTCGGTCGCCAAGCAGTTCGCGGACCTGTGCGCCGCCGCCTGCAACCCGATCGACGACGTCCGGGGCACCGCGAGCTACCGCCGCCACGCGGTCGGCGTGATGGCCCGCCGGACGCTCACCTGGACCTGGGAGTCGTACCGCGGCACCCGCCGCCTCACGGAGGGAGCCGCGTAATGCGCGTCAACTTCACTGTCAACGGACGCCCGCAGGAAGCCGACGACGTCTGGGAGGGCGAGAGCCTGCTCTACGTGCTGCGCGAGCGCCTGGGCCTGCCCGGCTCCAAGAACGCCTGCGAACAGGGCGAGTGCGGCTCCTGCACCGTCCGGCTGGACGGCGTGCCGGTGTGCTCCTGCCTGGTCGCGGCCGGCCAGGCGGAGGGCCGTGAGGTCGTCACCGTGGAGGGCCTGGCGGACTACGCCAAGGACCGCTCCTGCGGTACGACGCTCGACGAGGCGAAGCGGTGGCAGGCCAGGCCCGCCGCCGACTCCCACACCGGCGAAGGCACCCCGCTCTCCCCGATCCAGCAGGCGTTCATCGACGCCGGCGCCGTGCAGTGCGGTTTCTGCACCCCGGGTCTGCTGGTCGCCGCCGACGAGATGCTGGAGCACAACCCGAACCCGACCGACGCGGACATCCGCGAGGCGCTCTCGGGCAACCTGTGCCGCTGCACCGGCTACGAGAAGATCTTGGACGCGGTCCGCCTGGCGGCCGCCCGGCAGGGAGAGGCGGTCTGAGCGACATGCCCACCAACAGCGCTCCGCTCGGCACGCCCACCAAGGTCACCCAGGGCTCCCAGACCAGGGGCGGTGTCGGCGAGTCCACGCTCCGCCCGGACGGCACCCTCAAGGTCACCGGAGAGTTCGCGTACTCGTCCGACATGTGGCACGAGGACATGCTCTGGGGGCAGATCCTGCGCTCCACGGTCGCGCACGCCGAGATCGTCTCGATCGACACCAGCGAGGCCCTGGCCCAGCCCGGCGTCTACGCGGTCATGACCTACGACGACCTGCCGACCGAGGTGAAGAACTACGGCCTGGAGATCCAGGACACCCCGGTCCTCGCGCACGGCAAGGTACGCCACCACGGGGAGCCGGTCGCGATCGTCGCCGCCGACCACCCGGAGACCGCCCGCCGCGCCACCGCCAAGATCAAGGTCGACT
The DNA here is from genome assembly GCF_055580905.1 of Streptomyces sp. NPDC031497. Taxonomy (NCBI): domain Bacteria; kingdom Bacillati; phylum Actinomycetota; class Actinomycetes; order Kitasatosporales; family Streptomycetaceae; genus Streptomyces; species Streptomyces sp. NPDC031497. The sequence continues at coordinate 326,741 of NZ_JBVIKO010000001.1, read as the reverse complement.
ACCGCGAGCTGCCCGTCATCACCGACGAGGCCTCCGCGACCGCGCCGGACGCGATCCACATCCACGAGAACCGCGACGACCACCACATCGGCCACGTCCCGCACCCGAACATCGTGCACCGCCAGCCGATCGTCCGCGGCGACGCCGACGAGGCGGCCAAGAAGGCCGATGTCATCGTCAAGGGCGAGTACTACTTCGGCATGCAGGACCAGGCCTTCCTCGGCCCCGAGTCCGGCCTCGCGGTGCCCGAGGAGGACGGTGGCGTCCACCTCTACATCGCCACCCAGTGGCTCCACTCCGACCTGCGTCAGATCGCCCCGGTGCTCGGCCTGCCCGAGGACAAGGTGCGGATGACGCTGGCCGGCGTCGGCGGCGCCTTCGGCGGCCGCGAGGACCTGTCGATGCAGATCCACGCCTGCCTGCTGGCCCTGCGCACCGGCAAGCCCGTCAAGATCGTCTACAACCGCTTCGAGTCCTTCTTCGGCCACGTCCACCGCCACCCGGCCCGCCTCTACTACGAGCACGGGGCCACCCGCGAGGGCAAGCTGACGCACGTCAAGTGCCGGATCGTGCTCGACGGCGGCGCCTACGCCTCCGCCTCCCCGGCCGTCGTCGGCAACGCCTCCTCGCTCGGCATCGGCCCGTACGTCGTCGACGACGTCGAGGTCGAGGCCATCGCCCTCTACACCAACAACCCGCCCTGCGGCGCGATGCGCGGCTTCGGCGCGGTCCAGGCGTGCTTCGCCTACGAGGCGCAGATGGACAAGGTGGCGAAGCAACTCGGCATGGACCCGGTGGAGTTCAGGAAGCTGAACGCCATGGAACAGGGCACCCTGCTGCCCACCGGCCAGCCGGTCGACTCCCCGGCCCCGGTCGCCGAACTCCTGCGCCGGGTCAAGGCGATGCCCCTGCCGCCCGAGCAGCAGTGGCTCTCGGCAGGCGAGGAGGCGGACGTACGACAGCTGCCCGGCGGCCTGTCCAACACCACCCACGGCGAAGGCGTCGTCCGCGGTGTCGGCTACGCGGTCGGCATCAAGAACGTCGGCTTCTCCGAGGGCTTCGACGACTACTCCACCGCCAAGGTGCGCATGGAGGTCATCGCCGGCGAGCCGGTCGCCACCGTGCACACCGCGATGGCGGAGGTCGGCCAGGGCGGTGTCACCGTCCACGCGCAGATCGCCCGCACCGAGCTGGGCGTCACCCAGGTCACCATCCACCCGGCCGACACCCAGGTGGGCAGCGCCGGTTCGACCTCGGCCTCGCGCCAGACGTACGTCACCGGTGGCGCCGTCAAGAACTCCTGCGAGCTCGTCCGCGAGAAGGTGCTGGAACTCGGCCGCCGCAGGTTCGGTACCTATCACCCGGCCTGGGCCACCGCCGAGCTGCTGCTGGAGACCGGCAAGGTCGTCACCGACGGCGGCGAGGTGCTCGCCGACCTGGTGGACGTGCTCGGCGACGACGCCGTCGAGATCGAGGCGGAGTGGCGGCACCGGGCGACCGAGCCCTTCGACCTGCACACCGGCCAGGGCAACGGCCATGTCCAGTACAGCTTCGCCGCCCACCGCGCGGTCGTCGAGGTCGACACCGAGCTGGGCCTGGTCAAGGTCATCGAACTGGCCTGCGCCCAGGACGTCGGCAAGGCGCTCAACCCGCTCTCCGTCATCGGCCAGATCCAGGGCGGTACGACCCAGGGCCTGGGCGTGGCGGTGATGGAGGAGATCATCGTCGACCCGAAGACGGCGAAGGTCAGGAACCCGTCCTTCACCGACTACCTGATCCCGACCATCCTCGACACGCCGACCATCCCGGTCGACGTCCTCGAACTCGCCGACGACCACGCCCCGTACGGGCTCCGTGGCATCGGCGAAGCCCCGACCCTGTCGTCGACCCCGGCCGTCCTCGCGGCGATCCGGAACGCGACGGGCCTGGAGCTGAACCGCACGCCGGTCCGACCGGAACACCTCACCGGCACGGGACCCTCCGGGGGCTGAACCGGTGAGTTCTCCTGGGGGACATCGTCCCCCAGGAGCCCTGAATGTTCGTCTCGGGCCGTCCCCCGGGTCGGGCACCTCCCCAAATCCCGCCGTCCGCCGAAGGCAAGCAGCGGGTGCCCCTTTGAACCTTGGGAGTAGGCCCATATGACCCAGCAGTCACTCGAGCCGAAGACCGTCGCCGAAGACGCGGGTGAGGGAACCCGCGTCCCGGCCGGACGGTCCTGGCTCGACCGGTACTTCCACATCTCCCTGCGGGGGTCCACCGTCGCGCGTGAAGTGCGCGGCGGCGTCACCACCTTCATGGCGATGGCGTACATCCTCCTGCTCAACCCCTTGATCCTGTCCGGCAAGGACGCGGCCGGGGACACCCTCGGCCAGAAGGCGCTGATCACCGCGACCGCCTTCGCCGCCGCCTTCACCACGCTGCTGATGGGCTTCGTCGGCAAGGTGCCGCTCGCGCTGGCCGCCGGCCTCTCCGTCTCCGGCGTGCTGTCCTCGCAGGTCGCCCCGCAGATGACCTGGCCGCAGGCGATGGGCATGTGCGTGCTGTACGGCGTGGTGATCATGCTCCTGGTCGTCACCGGCCTCCGCGAGATGATCATGAACGCGATCCCGCTCGCGCTCAAGCACGGCATCACCATGGGCATCGGCCTGTTCATCGCCCTCATCGGTCTCTACAAGTCCGGCTTCGTGCACCAGGGCAAGGCGACCCCGCTCACCCTCGGCCCCGCGGGCGAACTCACCGGCTGGCCGGTGCTGCTCTTCGCCGGCACCCTGCTGCTGATCTTCATGCTCCAGGCCCGGAACGTCTCCGGCGCCATCCTGATCGGCATCGTCAGCGGCACGGTGGTGGCGGCCGTGCTCAACGGCCTCGGGGTCATCGACCCCAAGGAGTGGGCGGGCGGCGCCGCCCCCGCACTGCACGGCTCCGCCGTCTCCATGCCGGACTTCTCGCTCTTCGGGCACGTCGAGTTCGGCGGCTGGGGCAAGGTCGGCGCGATGACGGTCGCGATGATCGTCTTCACCCTGGTACTCGCCGGGTTCTTCGACGCGATGGCCACCATCATCGGCGTCGGCACGGAGGCCAAGCTCGCCGACGACAAGGGCCGGATGCCGGGCCTGTCCAAGGCGCTGTTCATCGACGGAGCGGGCGGCGCGATCGGAGGCGTCGCCGGCGGCTCCGGGCAGACCGTGTTCATCGAGTCGGCGACCGGCGTCGGCGAGGGCGCCCGCACCGGACTCGCCTCGGTGGTCACCGGCCTGTTCTTCGCGGCGTGTCTCTTCTTCACCCCGCTCACCGCGATCGTCCCGCAGGAGGTCGCCTCGGCCGCCCTGGTGGTCATCGGGGCGATGATGCTGATGAACGCCCGGCACGTGGACTGGGCCGACCGGGCCACCGCCATCCCGGTGTTCCTGACGGTCGTGCTGATGCCCTTCACCTACACCATCACCACCGGTGTGGCCGCCGGCGTCATCTCCTACACCGCCATCAAGGCAGCTCAGGGCAAGGCCCGGGAAATCGGGGCATTCATGTGGGGCCTGACAGTGATCTTCCTGGTCTATTTCGCCCTCAATCCCATAGAGAGCTGGCTCGGCGTGCGCTAGCCCGCCTCGCCAAGACCCTCTGCACCAACCGCCGTTGTGTAAGGAGACCGAGAGATGCTGGACATCGCCGAGGAGCTGAACCGGTGGGTCGCGGACGGCCGTGACTTCGCCGTGGCCACGGTGGTGGCGGTCGGCGGCAGCGCCCCGCGCCAGCCTGGCGCCGCCCTCGCGGTGGACGCCGACGGCACCGCCGTGGGCTCGGTCTCCGGCGGGTGTGTGGAGGGCGCCGTGTACGAGCTGTGCCGGCAGGCGCTGGAGGACGGCGACACCGTCCTGGAGCGCTTCGGCTACAGCGACGAGGACGCCTTCGCCGTCGGCCTGACCTGTGGCGGCGTCATCGACATCCTCGTCACCCCGGTACGGGCGGACGACCCCGCCCGGCCGGTGGTCGAGGCCACGCTGGCCGCCGCCGCGCGGGGGGAGGCGACGGCCGTCGCGCGGATCGTCACCGGGCCACCGGAGCTGTTGGGCCGCGCCCTCCTGGTGGACGCCGACGGCGGCTACCGGGGCGGTTTCGGCGCCCACCCCGAGCTGGACCGCACGCTGGCCGCCGAGGCCCGGGCCTTCCTGGACGCGGGCCGCACCGGCACCCTGGAGATCGGGGAGCAGGGCTCTCGCTGCGGAGCGCCGCTCACCGTGCTGGTCGAGTCCTCGGTCCCGGCGCCCCGGATGATCGTCTTCGGGGCGATCGACTTCGCGTCGGCGCTGGTCCGTGTCGGCAAGTTCCTCGGCTACCACGTGACGGTGTGCGACGCGCGGCCCGTCTTCGCCACCGAGGCCCGCTTCCCGGAGGCCGACGAGATCGTCGTCGAGTGGCCGCACGAGTACCTGGAGCGGACGCAGGTGGACGGCCGTACCGTCCTGTGCGTCCTCACCCATGACGCCAAGTTCGACATCCCGCTGCTCCGGCTCGCGCTGCGCCTGCCGGTGGCGTACGTCGGCGCGATGGGCTCCCGCCGCACCCACCTGGACCGCAACCAGCGGCTGCGCGAGGTCGGCGTCACCGAACTGGAGCTGGCCCGCCTCAGGTCCCCGATCGGCCTGGACCTCGGCGCCCGTACGCCCGAGGAGACCGCCCTGTCGATCGCGGCCGAGATCGTCGCCAACCGCCGCGGCGGCAGCGGACTCCCCCTGACCGGTGCCCACACCCCGATCCACCACGACACGGCATCGACGCGGACGCGGCGGATCGGGTCGGTGGCCTGACTCCCCCCGGGGCCGGGCCACCCCGCAGGGAGCGGAGCGCCCGGTCCGTTCCCCCGATCGCCGTACCGGTCCGGGCGCCAGGGGATGATGGAAGCGCCTTCACGGGTGTCGTACAGCGTCAAATGACGCATTCGGCGCGGGGAGTTCCGTTCTGATGCGTTCGCGGTGCAAGCCTCTCCTGCTCTCTCCTGCTCCCGTGGCCCGAGCGGGGCGGCTCACTCCTCCGCCCAGCGCCGTAACCCCGCCAGGTCGAGGACGACGGTGCGGCCCCGCCGGGTGGCCACCAGGCCCTCCTGCTGCATCGCCCGCAGACAGCGCACCACCGACTCCCTGGACGCCCCGGTGGCGGCGGCCAGCTCCCGCTGGTTGACCTGGACGGAGACGGCACCCGGCAGGGTCTCCGGCGCGGCCGAGCCGTACTGCACGGCGAGCTTCACCAGCAGCCCGGCGACCCGGGCGCGGGTGGTGCGGGCACCCTGTTCGGCGCGCAGCCCGTCGGAGTCCCGCAACCGGCCCACGACACTGCGCAGTACGGACAGACACAGTCCCGGGTCCCGCTCCAGAAGCCTCAGGAAGGCGTCGGCGGTGACCACCACGCCCTCCGAGCGGCGCATCGCGGTGACGGTCGCGCCCCGCGGGCCGCCGTCGACGCAGGCGAGCTCGCCGAGGAGTTCACCGGGGCCGCGCAGGGCGAGCAGGCTGGTGTAGCCGTTGGCCGAGTCGACCGTCGCCTTCACCAGACCGGCCGTCAGCAGGACGACGGAGTCGGCCTCCTCGCCCTCCCGCATCAGCACCTCGCCGCGCACCCACCCGTGCGGGTGCCCGGCCTCCCGCAACAGCTTCGTTTCCCCGGGCGAGAAGAACGCCACCTCCGAGCCTCCCGGCCGCATCGACCCACGGTGACCGTTCGGCACCGGAGGGCCACTGTCCATCGTGCGGCCGGGATCTGCCAAGGGGAGACGGGCGGGGCGGCGCCTACGGTTTCCTGAGCAGCGCGTTGACCGCCCGCCCGAACACCGCCCGGGCCGCCCGGTCCAGCAGTGGGTCGAAGGCCGACGGCAGACCCCGTACCCGCAGCTCCTCGTGCCAGATCACCCGGGTGCGGCCGCCGGGCCCGGGGCGCACCTCCAGTTCGGCCCAGCCGAGCACCACCCGGCCGCGCTTGACCAGGCGGCACCGACCGGAGCCGCCGTCCTCGGGAGGCTCCCAGACGGTCACCTCCATGGGGTCCTCGAAGGACAGCGGCCCGAGCCCGGAACGGGCCACGAAGACCGTGCCCTCGTGGGTCGGCGGTTCGGTGAGCACGGTGACGCGGGTCAGCGGGACCGCGTCGGCGTGCGCGGACCACTCCGTGAGCCGGCGCCACGCCTCGTCGATCGGCAGCGGGGCCGTGCGTTGGAGAAGGAAGGTGACCACGGAACGATCGTAGGGAATCGGCCAGGCTCCGCGGGTCGCGCACCGTCTGTTCACAGGACCGACAGAAACGTCCAAGGCGGACCGGAACCGGCCCCGGGCCCGTACGATTCCCGCCATGGGCGGGCAAACCGCCTGCCTTCACGGGGAGTTGGCCGACATGCCGTTGAAGACCTATGGCGTACTGATCACCCGGGCCGTCGACGTCCGGCGCGAGGGCGCCGGCGACAGCCCGCACTACCAGATCCACCTCACCGACGACACCGGCATCCAGTACCGGGCCGCCGTCAACGTCCTCTCGCAGCAGAAGCCCGCCGAACTGCTCTATCTCGTCGACGACGACTTCAAGCACCCCCTCACCGCCCGCCTGGAGGACCTGACGAGCGGCTGGAACACGCTGCCGCCCGGGCCCGGCGGACCCAACCTCGACTTCGTGCGCGGCAACCTCTTCGACCCGGCGAAGATGCGCGTCCTGCCGGCCGACCGCTCCGGTCCCGACAACGACCTGGCCGACCTGCTCGACCACTACGTACGCCGGGCCGTCGACGACCCCCGCGCCCGGCTCTACCTCTTCGGCGAGCGCTGGGGGCCCGAGACCGGCGTCAAGGACAAGATCTTCGGCTTCCTGCCCGGCAACGGCGTCCACGACATCCATATGAACCAGGGCAACAGCGGCCGCTTCAGCAGCGACGACGGGGTGTGGCAGGACGGCGGGCTGCTGATCCGCCTCCCCGGTGACGACCAGGGCGAGGAGCGGTGGGTCGGGATCTTCCTCGCCTTCCAGAACCAGGCCTGGCACACCGACGACGTCACCGGCCACGCCCTCGACGGCGTCGACACCTCCCGTCCGGCCCCCGGCGACCAGCCGGTCCGGATCGTCGCCGCGCTGGTCAACCCGACCGGTCCCGCGCCCGAGGCGGAGACCGTCACCCTCCTCAACGCCTCGCCCGCCCCGGTCGACCTCACCGGCTGGCGCCTGCTCGACCGCATCGGCCAGGCCTCCCCGGTCCCGCCCGGCCCCCTCGCCGCCGGTGCCGCCCTCGCCGTGCCGCTGTCCGGCGGCGCCCGACTCGGCAACCACGGCGGCGAGATCACCCTCCTCGACACCGCCGGCCTCAAGGTGCACGGGGTGTCCTACACGGCCGAGCAGGCGGCCCGCGAAGGCTGGTGGGTCGTCTTCTGACCGGACCCCGCCGGGGGCGGACGGCGCCACGCGCCGCCCCCGCCCCGGCACGTTCGGCATCCCCGTCGGCCGGCCGGCCGGTCGCCGCCGCACCCTCGGCGACGCGATCCACGCCCGCCCCGGCGCTCGGTCGGCCTGTACGCAACTCCGGCTCAGGGATGCGGAGTTGATCGGCGCGGGCCGGCCGACCGCACCTGGTCCGGTGGCAGCTCCAGGACCTAGGGCCGGTACACCTTTCCGGGTTCGGCCCTGCCGGGTGCCAGCAGTTGCGGGACGGTCACGAAGACGTACCCGCGCTCCTTGAGCGCGTCGATGATCCCGGGTACGGCGGGCACGGTGCCCCGGTATATGTCGTGCAGCAGGATGATCCCGTCCCGGGACACCTGGTCCAGCACCCGCTTCTCGATCAGCGCCGAGTCGGTGGTCAGGTAGTCCTTGGCGGTCACGCTCCACAGCACCTCGGACAGCCCCAGCTCACGGCAGATCCGGTGCACGTCCGCGTCGGTACGGCCCTGGGGCGGCCGCATCAGCGTGGGCTCGCGCCCGGTGATCCGCTCGATCGCGTCGTCGGTCCGGGTGAGCTCCTCGCGTATCTGCCGGTCGGAGATCTCCGTGAGGATCTTGTGGTCCCAGGTGTGGCTGGCGACCTCGTGGCCCTCCGCGGCCATCCGCCGGACCAGCTCCGGGTACTTCTCGATGTGCCGCTTGCCCAGCAGGAAGAAGGTCGCCGGGACGTGCTTCTCCTTGAGGATGTCGAGCAGCCGGGCCGAGTTCTCGCTGGGCCCCGCGTCGAAGGTGAGCGCGACGCACTTGGCCTCACGGCAGTCGACGGTCCCGAACCCGGCCTGGCTCGTCCGTACGGCGTGACCGCGGGCGTCGGCGGGCGAGGTCGTGTCGACCTGCGCGCAGCCCGACAGGGTCAGGGCGAGCGAGACGGCGGCGGCGGCGGTGAGCGCCGGTACCCGAAAGCCGGGGGACGACCGGAACCGGTAGGCGCGTCTTTCCCTCTTCTTGGTCGGAAGCTTGCTCCACAGTGGCATGCCGGGACTATACACACAGTTTATAGAATGCGTGTACGGATTCTCCTGGTGGACTCGGCCCTCGACACCTTCCGGTGTGAGCATGGAAGAAGGGGGCCGACCCCGACCGGAGAGGACGAGCCGTGCGCTACCGGGACCGCGCCCAGGCCGGTCGCGAACTCGCCGCCGTACTGCGGAAGTTGAGCGACGAGGACGGCCTGCCGGACCCGATCGTGCTGGCGCTGCCGCGGGGCGGCGCGGCCGTCGCCGTGGAGGTCGCGCGCGAACTGGCGGCCCCGCTCGACGTGCTCGTCGTACGCAAGATCGGGGCCCCGCACCACGAGGAGTTCGGCATCGGCGCGATCGCCGGGGACGACCCGCCGCTCCTCGACCGGGCGACCCTGGCCCACCTGGGCCTGAGCGAGGACTCCCTGGCCCCCGTGGTGGAACGGGAGCGGCAGGAGCTGCGCCGCCGCGAGCGCCGCTACCGGCAGGGCCGGCCGGCGCCCGAGCTGCGCGGCCGTACCGTGATCGTCGTCGACGACGGCCTGGCCACCGGCTCCACCGCACGCGCCGCCCTGCGCCACGTGCGCGGCCGAGGCCCTGCCCGGACCGTGCTGGCCGTCCCCGTCGGGGCGCCCGACTCCCTCGACGCGCTCGCCGCCGAGGCCGACCTCGTCGTCTGCCCGTACCGGCCGGCCGTGTTCAGCGCGGTCGGCCAGTGGTACGACGACTTCGCACAGCTGACGGACGCCGACGTGCTGGACGCGCTGCGCGGCGCCTGACGGGGGAGGGGACACCGTGCCGGAACTGGCCGAGGGCGAGGCGCGGCGGCGGTTCGCCGCGGCACGGGTGGCGCGGCTCGCCACCGTCGACGGGTCCGGCCGCCCGCATCTGGTGCCGGTCGTCTTTGCGCGGCACGGCGCCGACGGGATCGTCACCGCCGTGGACCACAAGCCCAAGACCACACCCCGGCTCCAGCGGCTGCGCAACATCGCCGCACAGCCGTCCGTGAGCCTGCTCGTGGACGAGTACGACGAGGACTGGGACCACTTGTGGTGGGTCCGGGCGGACGGAGACGCACGGGTGATTCCCGCAGACGCGGCGCTCATCGAGCCACTGCGCGAGAAATACCCGCAGTACCGGGAACGCCCGCCGAGCGGTCCGGTCGTATTCGTGACCGTCTCGCACTGGACCGGCTGGCAGGCGGCCGCCCTTTAGGCGCTGAATTTCCGCCTGTCAAGTCCCGAGCTGTCGGAACGTGACCCTGCCGCGCGCCGCGGGCCTACTGGAAGCACGAGCCCGATTCGCTTTCAGGAGGAGAAGGAAATGATCCGCGAAATGCGCAACGCCAGCAGCGGGAATGCCCGTCCCAAGCGCCGTCTGGGCGCGGCGGCCGTCCTGGCCTCCGCGGTGGCGGTCGCCGGTGGGGTGGTCCTGCCGGCCGCGGTGGCGACGGCGGCACCGATGCCGAAGGCGCCGGTGAACGGGGCCCACCTGTCCAAGGAGCTCAAGAAGAACTGCGGCAAGAAGCCGCCGGCGCGCCATACTCAGGGCCGCGTGTACTCGTGCTGGTCCAACGGCAAGAAGTACCACTGGGACGCGAAATACCACTGCTACTACTACCTCGTCGACTCGCACCGGTATTACTGGGACTGGGACCGCGATTGCTATTACGTGGTCAAGAACCACCACAAGTACTACTGGGACCACCACCACGACTGCTACTACGTCGTGCACAAGCACCACAAGTACTACTACTGGGACTCGTATCGTCAGTACAACTACTGGGAGCACAACAAGCACGAGAAGCACTGGGACCACTGGAACAGCGACAACTGGAAGAAGCCCGAGTGGGTGGAGAAGCACGACAAGGAACACCCGGACGACAAGGGCAAGAACCCCGAACACGGCCAGCCCCCGGCCAAGGGCCCGGACGACACGGACACGACGGGGACCCATGAGAAGGGCCCGGATGAGGGGACCGACCACGGCACCGATCAGGGGACGGATCACGGGACGGATCAGGGGACCGATCACGGCACCGATCAGGGGACCGATCACGGCACCGATCACGGCACCGATCAGGGAACGGACCAGGGGACCGATCACGGCACCGATCAGGGGACCGACCACGGCACCGATCAGGGTGGGGCCGATCAGCAGGGTGGTACCGATCAGGGCGGGACTGACCCGCAGGGCGGTACGGATCAGCAGGGTGGTACCGGCCAGCAGGGCGGTACGGATCAGCAGGGTGGTACCGGCCAGCAGGGCGGTACGGATCAGGGTGGTGCTCCGGCTGACGACGGTGGTACCGACCAGGGTGGCTCCGCCGACCAGCCTGCCGACCAGGGCAACACAGACCAGGGCAACACAGACCAGGGCGGCACGGACCAGGGCGGTGCTCCTGTCGATGATGGTGGGGCTGACCAGCCCGCCGACCAGGGTGGGGCTGACCAGCCTGCCGATCAGGGTGGTGTGGACCAGGGCAGCGGTGCTGGCCAGGGCGGTGGCACGGATCAGGGTGGCGGGGCCGATCAGGGTGGTGCTCCTGACGGTGGTGACCAGGGTGCCGGTGCCGACCCGGCGGCTCTCGTCGGCTGAGGTGTGTGGCTGGGCGGTGGGTGAAGGCCGCAAGACCTTCACCCACCGCTCTTTCGCGTGCGCCCGCCGCCCAGGCGGGACGCCGCCACGCTGGATAGGATTTGGGAAGGTTTGACACGCTACGGGGTGGACATGTCATGGCGACACGCATCGCGGGCTACGAGGTCGAGGGCGAGATCGGGCGGGGCGGCATGGCCGTCGTCTACCGTGCGACGGACCTGCGCCTGGACCGCACCGTCGCCCTGAAGCTGCTCGCCCCGGAGATGGCCCGCAACGACACCTTCCGCCGCCGCTTCACTTACGAGTCGCGGGTGGCGGCCGCCCTCGACCACCCCCACATCGTGCCGATCTTCGAGGCCGGCGAGACGGACGGCGTGCTGTACATCGCGATGCGCTACGTGTCCGGTCCGGATCTGCGCGCGCTGCTGGACAAGGAGGGCGTGCTGCCGGTGGATACGGCGCTGCGGATCGCCGCCCAGATCGCCTCGGCGCTCGACGCGGCCCACGAGCATGACCTGGTGCACCGCGATGTGAAGCCCGGCAACGTGCTGGTGGCGCGCGGCACCGACAGCGACCACCCGGAGCACGTCTATCTCACGGATTTCGGGCTCACCAAGAAGTCGCTGTCGCTGACGGGGTTCACGACGGTCGGCGAGTTCGTCGGCACGCTCGACTACGTGGCGCCGGAGCAGATCTCGGGCCGCCCGGTGGACGGCCGGTGCGACCTCTACAGTCTGGCCTGTGTGGTCTTCGAGATGCTCGCCGGCGGTCCGCCGTTCGTCCGGGACGAGGACATCGCGCTGCTGTGGGCGCACCAGTACGACCGGCCGCCCGCGCTGAGCGAGGTGCGGTCCGGGCTCCCCCCGGGGCTGGACGAGGTGTTCGCCAAGGCGCTGGCCAAGGTCCCCGAGGACCGTTTCGGCTCCTGCCTGGAGTTCGTGGGCGCGCTGCGGCTCGCCGCGTACGGCGTCGTACCGGGAGAACCGGCGTCGTCGGACCGCCCCACGGACCGGACCCCGACCGTCCGCCGGGACACCGGACCCACCCCCGGCCCGCCCGCCCCCGGCCCGCCCACCTGGGCCCGCCCGATGTTCGGCCCCTAGGGCCTGTCTGACAATTCCCGTCGTCGCCCGGAGGGCGGCCTCGCGGCGTCAGGTGCGTGCTCTCGGCGTGCCGGGCGTAGGCCCTCGTACTGGCCGTACTTGGGTCTGCGCCCGGTGCGGCGAGAGTGCGTGCATGGCGTCGTGAGGCAGACGGGAATTGTCAGACAGGCCCTAGCCTCCCCGGTCCGCCCGAGCCCTCAGTCCTCCGTGAGGAACTGTTCCGCCCAGACGGTCTTGCCGGTGGTGGCGTGGCGGGTCCCCCAGCGTTGGGTGAGCTGGCCGACGAGGAGCAGGCCGCGGCCGCCCTCGTCGTAGGTGTGGGCCCGCCTCATGTGTGGGGCCGTGTTGCTGGAGTCGAAGACCTCGCAGGTGAGGGTGTGGTCGTCGTGGATGAGCCGGAGCCGGACGGGCGGCCGGCCGTACCGGAACGCGTTGGTGACCATCTCGCTGACGATCAGCTCGGTGATGAACGCGGCCTCCTCCAGCCGCCAGGCGATCAGCTGGTCGGTGGCCTGTTTGCGGGCGTCGGAGACGGCGGCGAGGTCGAAGGGCAGTTCCCAGGTGGCGACCCGGTCGGAGTGCAGGGCCCGGGTGCGGGCCACGAGCAGGGCGATGTCGTCGTCGGGGCGGTGGGTGAGCATGGTCGTCAGGACCCGGTCGCAGACGGTGTCCAGGTTCTGCGCGGGGCGGGCGAGCGCGTCGAACATCTTGTCGAGGGCCTCGTCGATGTCATGGTCGCGGGGTTCGAGCAGACCGTCGGTGTAGAGGGCGATCAGGCTGCCCTCGGGCAGTTCCGTCTCGAAGGACTCGAAGGGCAGCCCGCCCAGTCCCAGTGGGGGTCCGGGCGGCACGTCGAGGAAGTGGACCGCGCCCGAGGTGACCACGGCGGGCGGCGGGTGTCCGGCCCGGGCGACGGTGAACCGGCGGGTGACCGGGTCGTACACGCCGTACAGGCAGGTCGTGCCGACGCCGCCGGCGGTCTCCTCGGCGTTGTCGGCGCCGGCCTCCTCGGCGGAGAGATGGACGACCAGGTCGTCCAGGTGGCTGAGGAGTTCGTCGGGCGGCAGGTCGACGTCGGCCAGGGTGCGGACGGCGGTGCGGACCCGGCCCATGGTGGCGGCGGCCCGCATGCCGTGCCCGACCACGTCGCCCACGACGAGCGCGACCCGGGTCCCGGACAGCGGGATCACGTCGAACCAGTCGCCGCCCACCCCGGCCTGGCCGACCGAGGGCAGATAGCGGGTGGCGATGTCCAGCGCCGCCTGCTGGGGCAGGGTCTGCGGAAGCAGGCTGCGCTGGAGGGTCATCGTGGTGGTGTGCTGGCGCTGGATGCGTTCGGCGCCGTTGATGCTGGTGGCGGTGCGGGCCGCCAGCTGCTCGGCCACCCACAGATCCTCCGGGTCGAACGGCTCGCTGCGCAGGTTCCGCCCGAACAGGGCCACCCCGAACGTGGTGCCGGCCGCCCGGAGCGGCACCGCCATCAGCGAGTGCGCTCCGCTCTCCCTGATCCACGCGGCCGCCAGCGGATCCTCTCGCGTCCAGCGGGTCACGATCTCGTCGTCGCTCGCGTACACCGTGCCCCGTCCCTCCGCCAGGCACCGGCCCGACGGCGACCAGGGCGGGCAGCGCAGCACCTCGCCGGAGGGGTGGGGGAGCGGTGGGCTCTGGGGCGCCGCCCGTACCGCTGCCCGTCGCAGCGCGCGGCCGTCGGCGGCCGGCGCACCGGGCCTGGCCGCGTCCAGCAGGTCCACGGCGCAGGCGTCGGCGAAGGTGGGGACGACGACATCGGCCAGCTCCCGCGCGGTGCGCTGCACGTCGGAGCTGGTGCCGATGCGTACCCCGGCGTCGCTCAGCAGCAGCATCCGCCGCCACACCAGTTGCTCGGACGGATCGGCGTGGGCCGTCAGGGTCACCGCCCGTACCTCCCCGTCCGTGTCCGTCAGCGGGGCGAGTCGTCCGTGCCAGTCGTGGTCGGGGTCGGCCGGGTCCGGACGCAGGTGGACGTCCTCGGGACCGCCGCCGGCCAGGATCCGCCGCATGGCGGCCTCGGCCTCGGTGCCGCCCTCGTACGGTGCGATGTCGGTCAGCCGCAGCCCGCGCATCGTGCCCTCGGCGAGGGACAGGCTGCGCTGCATCCCGACGCTGGCCAGGACCAGCCGCAGCCCGTCGTCGAAGACGGCGGCGACGCACGGGGACTGGTCGAAGGCCCATTCCCCGAGGGTCCGGTCGGCGTCGGCGGCCGTCGGCGGCCCGGTGACGGCGGACACCACCCGCCACTCCGTGCCGCCCGGCCGGTCGCCGGAGGGCCGGCGGTGTACGAGTACGTCCCGGTCCAGTCGGTGCCCGTCACGGTGGCGCAGGGCCGCGGTCCCGCTCCACCGCGGGCCGGCGGCCGCCTCCCGCCAGGTGTCCCTGTCCGGCTCGGCGAGCAGCCGGACGGCGTGCTGCCCCAGGATCTCGGCGGGCGGGTAGCCCAGCAGCAGCCTGGCCCCGTCGCTCCAGCCGGTCACGGCACCTCGCTCGTCGACCGTGACCGCGGCGGTGTAGGTCCCCTGCGGTACGGCGTAGGTCTGCGCCCGGTTGCTGGGAGGGGTGGGACGTCGTTCCATCGCCGCTCATCCTTCGCGGAACCTGCCTGGCCGGCTCTTCTCCCAGGATGGTCCCGGCCGACACGGAGCACCAATCCGCCGCCGCTACCACCCGGCCACCGTGGTCACGCTCGTCCGGGGTTCCTGTGACACGCCTGTGACGGACGGCGGACAGCGTCATGACGTCGGCTTGTCAGGGTTTTGTAAACGGACAAATCGCCGTTATCGGTCAATTCGGCAAGGGAATCCTCATGAGCTTCGCCGTTGTCACCCAGCACACCGAGACCGCCGCCGTCGCGCTGGCCCCGCGTGAGCGCGAGACGCTGAAGCACATCGCCGCGGGCTGTACATATCTGCAGGCGGCGCGGCAGATGGGGCTCTCCCGGCACACCGTCGACGCCTACCTCCGCCGGATCCGCGCCAAGCTCGACATCAACACCACGGCCGAGCTCACCCGCCTGGCCATCTCCCTTGGCCTGTGAGATCCGCCCGGCCGTGACAGCGTGGGAACAACGGTGAGCACGGTGTCCTGGAGGCGGAGATGACGGTGAACGGGCTCGGACTTGTGGTGCACGGGGGCCGGGCGGAGGCGGCGGACGCGGCCCGAACCGTACGGGCGTGGGCGGCGGAGCACGACGTGCGGTGCACGGACATCGACGTCTGGCACGACGGCGGACGGCACAGCTCCGGGGAGGAGGTCGCGGCCGCGGGCGATCCCGACCTGATCGTCACCCTCGGCGGCGACGGCACCTTCCTGCGCGGCGCCCGGCTCGCCGCCCACCACGACGCCCTGGTCCTCGGCGTCGACCTGGGCCGGGTCGGCTTCCTGACCGAGGTGGCGGCCTGCTCGGTGACGGATGCGCTGGACGCGATCCGCGAGGACCGGTTCACCGTCGACAGCAGGATGCTGCTGACCATGCGCGCCTCCCGCCGGCTGGAGGTGCCCTCCGACATGGAGCAGCTGATGCGCTACGGCCGCGGGCCGCTGCTGCCGGCGCCCGAGGTGCGCACCGACTGCGAGGAGGACGCCGACTGGGGTGTGCCGCTGCACATCACCGCGGTCAACGACGTCGTACTGGAGAAGCTGTCCCGGGACCGCCAGGTGTCCGTCGGCGTGTACGTCTCCGGGCGGCTGCTCGCCTCCTACTCCGCCGACGCGCTGCTGGTGGCGACGCCGACCGGCTCGACCGCCTACAGCTTCGCGGCCGGCGGTCCGGTCGTCTCGCCGTGCGCGGACGCACTCGTCTTCACGCCGGTCGCCCCGCACATGATGTTCAACAGGTCGGTCGTCACCGCCCCGGACGAGGCCGTCGGCCTGCGCGTCCTGGAGCGCTCGGGGCAGGCCGCGGTCAGCGTCGACGGACAGGTGCGGGGCGTCCTGGGGCCGGGGGACTGGATCGGCGTGTACGCCGCCCCGGCCCGGCTGCGGGTGGTCCGGCTCGCACCGATGGACTTCTACGGCCGGCTGCGTGAACGCATGAACCTCACCGACGCCCCGGCCGCGGTCGCCGACGGCACCCCCGCGCCCCTGTGGTCTACGCGGACGCCCCCGCCCGGCGACATGTCCCACCTCTCCCTGCTGCCCGCCAGCCTGTGGGACGCCGAACCGGAAGAGCCGTGCGTCGAGGTGAAGCAGGGCGATGCCGCCCCGCCCCCCGGACGCGGCTGACCACCGCACCGTCCGGGCGCCCGTGCCTCAGGCGCGCCCGGTCGCCCGCGCCGGTGCCTCAGGGGTGCCGCCCGGCCGCACGCCCCCGCGCCTCAGGCGGTGCCCCCGTCGGGCCGTGCTCGGTGTCATGCCGAACTCCGATCGGAACGCGGTCGCGAACGACGCGTGACTGGCGAAGCCGCAGGAGTACGCGATCTGTGCGATCGACAGGAAGTCGGCGTCGTGCGCGAACCGCATCGGGCGGTCGATGTCGCACAGCACCATGCTGCCGGGCCGGATCTCCGTGGCCGACGGCCCCTGTTCCATCCAGGCCTTGCCGGCGAGCGGGACCAGGAGTTCGTACGTCCCCCGGGGGTCGGAGCGGATGTGCCGGGTCTCCCGCTGCACCACCTTCCGGCCACCGGCGCACAGGGCGAGGCCGTACACCGTCGACTGCTGCCACTCCAGGCGGGCGCTCCACGGGGCCTCGATGTCGGGCACGCTGATGCGGCTGCTCGCCGAATCGGGCGCCGGGGTCGCGCACTGCCCGGGCTCCAACGCCAAGCTCGCCTCCGGGACGGCCGCCGTGCACGCCCTGCGCGCCGCGTCCGTCACCGTGGGCCTGGGCACCGACGGGCCCGCGAGCAACGACGACCTCGACCTGTGGGAGGAGGCGCGGCTCGCGATGATGTCCAGCCGCCTCGCCTAGAGGGGTCGGGTTTCCTCGCGGGTGCTCGTCACGAAGCCCGTCACCGCCCGGGTGAAGGCCTCCGGCTCCTCGATGTGGCCGAAGTGCCCGCTGTTCTCCAGGATCAGTAGTTCCGAGCCGGGGATCAGCCCGTGCAGTTCCTCGGCCCAGCGCACTCCGCAGATGAAGTCGTGGCGGCCGGCGAGCACGAGGGAGGGCACGGTGAGCCGGCCGAGGTCGGCCCGGTCGTCGACGACGACCGGGGAGAGGTCCTCGTCCAGACCGGAGATGTGCGTGGACGTCACGGCCGCCCGGAGGGGGGCGAACTCCGCCTCCCGGCCCCAGTAGTCGGCGAAGTACGCGGGGAACAGCCCCCGGGCGACCGCGGTGTGCTCGCTGTCGCCGCTGACGGTGGGAATGGCCTGGAAGGCCGCCAGCACCTCGGGGAGCCCGGGCTGGTCGGCGTTCCGCGCGGCGAACGCCTCGACCTGGCGCACGGTCTCGGCGAGGTGCTCGGGGCCGGTCACCGGCAGGCTGTCGTAGAGGATCACCCCGGCGAGGCGCTCGGGGTGGTGCAGGGCGTGGTACTGGGCGACGAAGCCGCCGTGCGAGTGGCCCAGCAGGTGCACCCCGGTGACGCCGAGGTGCTCGATCAGCGCGCCGAGGAACCGGCTGTAGCGGGCCCGGCTGTAACCGTGCGGGTGGGAGGGCAGGCGGTCGGAGCCGCCGCTGCCGACCGGCTCCGGGTAGACGACCGTGAGATGCCGCTCCAGTTCGGGCATCCGCAGGTACTCCCAGGCGATGCCCGGCCCGCCGGAGTGCGCGACGCACACCGGCCCGGTGCCGTGCACGTGGTAGCGCTGCACGAGACCGTCGATCTCGACGGTGTGGGTTCCGGTGGTGAGGGGATCGGTCAGGGGCGTGGTCATGGCTTCTCCGTGTTCGGCGGTTCGTGGTGACAACGGCAGGACGCCGGGGCGAAGGAGAAGTTCGAACCGAGTTGTGTGACGGCGGTCACAGGTCGGTGGTGTCTCAGTAGCGGCCGCCCACCGTCTGCGCGGCCAGGCCGTCCAGCGTGGCGAGCTCCTCGGTGGTCAGCTCGATGCCCGCGGCGGCCACGTTCTGCTCCAGCCACTTCACGCGCTTCGTCCCCGGGATCGGCACCACGGGCACACCGAGCCGCGCACCGCGCGCGTGCACCCAGGCCAGCGCCAGCTGCGCCGGGGCGACGTCCCGCGCCTGGGCCAGCGCGCTGATGGCGTCCGCGATCGCCTGGTTGTCCGCCGTCTGGAAGCGCGGCAGCCGTCGGCGGGCGTCACCGGCCGGCAGGGCACCGACGTCCACCGTGCCGGTCAGGAAGCCCCGGCCGAGCGGCGAGTACGCCACCAGCGCCACGCCCAGCTCGCGCAGGGCGTCCCCGACGGTGGTCTCCAGGTCGCGGGACCAGATCGAGTACTCGCTCTGCACGGCCGCGACGGGGTGGACGGCACTGGCGCGCCGCAGCAGTTCGCCGTTCACCTCGGAGAGGCCGATGTGCCCGATCTTGCCCTCCTTCACCAGCTCCGCCATGGCGCCGACGGACTCCTCGATCTCGGCGGTCTGCGGCGGCCGGTGCAGGTAGTAGAGGTCGATGTGGTCGACGCCCAGCCGCAGCAGGGAGGCGTCACAGGCGCGCTTGATGTAGCCGGCCTCACCGCGCAGCACCCACGTGTCGCTGCCCGTGCGGTCGATGCCGGTCTTCGTGGCGAGCTGGACCTGGTCGCGCCGGCCGGCGATGGCCCGGCCCACCAGCACCTCGTTGTGTCCGAAGGCGTAGGCGTCGGCGGTGTCGATGAGGGTGACGCCCAGGTCGAGGGCCCGGTGGACGGTGGCGATCGCGTCGTCCCAGCTGGTCGGGCCGTACCCCTCGCTCATGCCCATGCAGCCGAGGCCCTGGGCGGAGGTGGTGAGGCCACCGAGAGAAACCGTGTCCACGGCATGTCTCCGTTCGATGTCGGCAGTGCGTACGATGACAGATACCGGAGGATCCTCCGGTAGTGACGACGCTAACGGAGGATCCTCCGGTAAGCAAGTGGCAAGAATGCCGGGTACGGTGACCGGCCTGGAGGGGAGTACCGCATGAACGGACAGGGACCCGCGCGGCCCGTGCGCGCCCACGCCCGCCGCAACCGGGAGAAGCTCGTGGCGGCGGCCTTGGAGGAGTTCACGCGCACCGGCAAGGACGCGCCGCTCGACAGCATCGCCCGGGCGGCCGGGGTCGGCATCGGCACCCTCTACCGGCACTTCCCGACCCGGGAGTCCCTCGTCCTGGCCGCCTACGAGCACGAGGTGGACCAGCTGTGCGCCGTGGGGGACGAACTGCTCGCCGAGCTGCCGCCGGACCGGGCGCTGCGCGAGTTCATGGGCCGGCTGGCGAGCCTGCTGGTGACGAAGCAGCACATGTCCGAGGCGCTGCGCAGCGCCGGACCCGACGGCGGGGAGTCGTACGCGAAGGTCTACGACACGATCGGCACCCTGTTCACGGCGGGCGTCGCCGCCGGGACGCTCCGGTCCGACATGGAGACCGGTGACGTGGTGCGGGCCATGGGCGGCCTGCTGCGCCTGGACGTGGACGGGGACTGGAAGGGGCAGGCCGAGCGCCAGATCCGGCTCCTCATGGACGGCCTGCGCACAGGAGCTCCGGCCCGCGCCGAAGGGCACGAGCCGGAGCGGTAGGGCCGGGAACGGTCAGTCCGCGGACCGTACCGTCGGCATCGCGAGCGCGACCGGCCCGCTCTTGCAGGAGTCGTGGCAGTCCTTCTCCAGACTGCAGCACAGCGAGCAGATCGCCCCCGAGTGGAACGGGCAGTTGGCCATGTCCGGCCGCTCGAACTCGGTCGTGCACACCGTGCAGGTCAGGACGGCCGCCGACGGCAGCCCGTCCGCGCCCAGCAGCGGCTGTGCCAGGTCGTCGACGCGGGCGATGTAGTACTTCCCTTTGGTCAGCACCGCGAACAGCGGCGAGAGCACCATCGCCAGGAACAGCGCGATGAACGGCGAGTACGCCTTGCCGTACTCCCCGAAGGCGTGGAAGTAGGCGGCGATCGAGACCGCCGACGCGATCAGCATCGAACCGAAGCCGACCGGGTTGAAGTTGTACAGATGGGCGCGCTTGAACTCGATGTACGACGGGCTCAGCTTCAGCGGCTTGTTGATGACCAGGTCCGCGACGACCGCGCCGATCCAGGCGATCGCCACGTTGGAGTAGAAGCCGAGGACGGTGTTCAGGAAGCCGAAGACGCCGCCCTCCATCAGGGCCAGCGCGATACCGACGTTGAGGAAGATGTAGACGACGCGCCCGGGGTGGCGGTGGGTCAGCCGGGAGAAGAAGTTCGACCAGGACAGCGAACCGGAGTACGCGTTCGTCGAGTTGATCTTTATCTGGGAGAGGATCACGAAGAACGTGGCCAGGCCCAGCGCGATGGGTGCGGCGAAGGTCTTGAAACCGGACACGTACTGCTGGATCGGCTCGTTGGCCTTCGCCAGGCCCACGCTGCCGGCGATGTAGAAGGCGAGGAAGGCGCCGCCGATCTGCTTGGCCGCGCCGAGCACCACCCAGCCCGGACCGGCGGAGAGCACGGCCGCCCACCACTTCCTGCCGTTCTCCGGCGTCTTGTCCGGCATGAACCGCAGATAGTCCACCTGTTCACCGATCTGCGCGATCAGCGACAGCGCCACACCGGCACCCGCGCCCACCCCGAGCATGCTGATGCTCGACCCGGTGGGCGAGTTCCCCGCGAAGTGCGTGAACTCCGAGAACTTGCCGGGCTCCTGGATCGCGATCGACACGAACGGCGCGACCATCAGCACCAGCCACACCGGCTGCGTCCACACCTGCATCTTCGACAGCGCGGTCATGCCGTAGATGACCAGCGGCAGGATGATGACCGAGCAGATCAGATAGCCGACGGCGAGCGGGATGTGCAGGCCCAGCTCCAGGGCCTGCGCCATGATCGAGCCTTCGAGGGCGAAGAAGATGAAGGTGAAGCTCGCGTAGATGACCGAGGTGAGCGTCGAGCCGAGATAGCCGAAGCCCGCGCCCCGGGTCAACAGGTCCATGTCGATGGAGTACTTGGCCGAGTAGTACGAGATCGGGATGCCGGTGAGGAAGATGACCACCGCCGCGGTCAGGATCGCCACCATCGCGCTGGAGAACCCGTTGGAGATGGCGATCGAGCCGCCGATCGCGAAGTCCGCGAGATAGGCGATACCGCCGAGCGCCGTGGTGGCCACCACGTACGGGGTCCAGCGGCGGAAGGACTTCGGCGCGTAGCGCAGCGAGTAGTCCTCCAGCGTGTCGTTCTTCGCCCAGTCGTTGTAGGTCCGTTTGCCGTCCGTCCCGCCGTCCGCCACGGCCGGCGGCGCCTCTTTCCCGACGATCTCCGTCACGACTCTGCCCTCTCTCGTCCCCGGTCGTTTGCACGGAAGAGTCGCGGCGCGCTGTTTCCCGAACGTTTCACCTGCTTTAAAAGACAAAGCTTGATACTTCCCGTGGGAAGTATTGGACGTGGTGGGGGAGTTGGGCTCAGAGCTGGGTGACGATGTGGAAGTCGAAGGCGTCCGCCCGCGCCAGGTACAGCCGTTGCGCGACATGGTTGCCGTGCAGCCGTACGACACCGCGCGGGCCCTCGTACGACACCGAGTCCCGTACCGCGCACATCGTCCGCACGTCCAGCGACCGGGCCCGCTCGGCCAGCGCCGCCAGCAGCCGCACCCCTTCGAAGCACGACTCGCCCGGGCTGCCCACGACGGGTGCGTGGGCGCCGAACCGGGCCGCGTGGCGGGCGCTGAAGTCGAGGCTCTCGGCGGTCGCCAGGGTCTCGAAGAAACCGGCCGTCGCCCACAGCCCGTCGGTGGCCTCCGCACCCGTGGCCAGCAGGATGTTCTCGTCCATGTGGGTGCTCAGCCTGAGACACCGCTGGTGCAGCCCGTAGCCGGCGAACGCCCGGTTGAAGCGGGCCGCGTCCGCCCCCACCAGCAGCATCAGCACCGCGTCCGCCTCGCACCGCTCGACCCGGCGCAGCACCGGCCCGAACTCCTCCGTCCCGAGCGGCACGAACACCTCGTCCCGCACCCGGCCCCCGCACTCCCGCGCATACGCCCGTACCGTACGGGCGGTCACCCGGGGCCAGACGTAGTCGTTGCCCACCGTGCACCAGCGCCGCACCCCGGCCGCCCCCGCCAGCAGCCGCATCGCGGGCAGCAGTTGGGCGGCATCGGTCTCACCGGTCAGGAAGACACCGGGAGTCCGCTCGCCGCCCTCGTACTGGGCGGTGTAGACATACGGCACCCGGCCCGCGATCCGGGGCAGCAGCGCCTGCCGTACCGCCGAGGTGTGCCAGCCCACCACCCCGTCCACGGCACCCGGCGCGACCAGGGATCCGACCTCGGCCGCCACCCGCCGCGGCGGCGCCCCGCCGTCCACCGTGACCAGCTGGACCTCCCGGCCCAACACGCCGCCGGTGGCGTTGAGTTCCTCCACGGCCAGGCGCGCGGCCGACTCGCACGACGGCCCGAAGACCCCCGCCGGTCCCTGCAACGGCACGACCAGGGCGACGACCAGGGGCGTACCCGAGGGGCCGCTCGGCGGCGCCCTGTGCATCAGGCCACCTCCGTGCGCGCGTGGGGAGCGGATTCCGGTCCCGGGCCCCGGCGCCCTCGCGGAGGCTCGTATTCTGCGCGCACAGTAGACCTACCGGAAGGACACCGGCAATGCCGTCCGTACCCTCCTCGCCGGACCTCGCCCACCTCCTCAGCCACGCCGAGCGGCGCGTCGTGCAACGGCTGGCAGCGGTACTGGCCGAGGAGGACTGCACGGTCGAGGAGTGGCGGGTGCTGTCGATCGTCGGGGACGGCGAGGGGCATCCGATGTCCGAGATCGCCGAGCACGCGCTGATGCCGGCGCCCAGCCTGACCAAGCTCGTCGACCGCATGGTCGCCGGCACCCTGGTGTACCGCCGCCCCGATCCGCACGACCGCCGCCGCGTCCTGCTCCACCTCACCCCGCGCGGCGAGGACCTGCACCGGCGCGCCGCCCGCCGGGTCCGCGCCGACCAGGCCCGGCTGCTCGCCGAGACGGCCGACGGGGGAGATCTCGCCCGGCTGCTGCCCCGGCTCACGGCGGCGGCCGGCCACCTGCCCACCGCCCGCGATCCCCGGCCCACGGCCGTCCCCCACGCTTCCGCGTAGACCGGTACCGCCGCCGAGGCGTGGGCACGGACAGGCACATTTTCCAGGCAGCCGGGCAGCCCGCGCGGTTCGGCGGTCTCCGGCCGGCGGCGCCTGCCCACGATGGGGAGACGGATCAGCCGGTGGGTGCGTACGCGTGCGCGTTCGCCGCGACGACGTACCGAAAGGAGGAGGCATGGCCTCCACCCAGGTCGATATTCAGGGAATGATCACCGCCCGGGGCGCCTTCCAGGACGCTCTGGAGCACACGACCGGTGCCTACAGCCAGATGGACGGGCAGATCTCGGGTCTGCTCGGCAGCTGGCAGGGCGACGCGTCGAACATCTTCCACCAGGCGATGCAGGAATGGCTGGCCGACTTCGGCAAGGTCAACACCGCTCTCCAGAAGATGCTGGACCAGCTGGTGGCGAACACCAGCCTCTACGACAACGTGCACAACACCACCACGGACAGTGCCACCTCGGTTCGCAACGCCGTGGGCAACGGGCTGCCGAACTTCAAGATCTGAGCCGCAAGGATCCCGGAAAGGAGCACACCACCATGCCTACGTACAGCGTCGACATGCCGCAGGTGGACACCATCGTGGGTGAGATGAACGCCATCACCCAGCGCATCACCCAGACCCTCTCCGACCTGGAGAGCCAGGCCCAGAGCTCGCTGAGCGAGTGGACCAGCGACGCCCGCAACGTCTACACCGAGGTCAAGGCGCAGTGGGACGCCGCCGCGGCCGAGATGGCCCGGCTGGCCGGACAGGCCACCTCCACGCTCGGCAACATCAACGGCTACTACAGCGACGGAGAGCGCCGGGGCGTGCAGATCTGGGGGAACTGAGCGTGGATCCCGCCAACCCGGGGCACAGGTCGCCCACCGCGCCTCCGGTCAAGACCACACCCGATCCGTACACCGGGCCGACCCACATCGATCCCGGTCACGGCACCGTGAACCCCGACGCCGGGAAGTTCCAGCCGCCGCCGGTGCCCTCCGGCAGCGGGAGCGGCAGCAAGACCCAGGTCGACACGGCGCCGATGGAGGTCTTCGCCTCCAACATGGAGCAGTTGGTCGACCCGGTCCGCAGGGCCCTCGACCGTCTCGACGGCATCGACGTGCGCGCCGGCGCCTTCTACGACGCCAACGTCATCCGGAAGGACCTGAACGGACCCAACGGGGACGACGGGCTGAAGAAGAAACTGTCGGCCGTCCTGCACGACCTCACCGAAGGCCTCACGGACATCGCCAAGGGCGTCAGGGACATCGCCGGCCAGTACGGCAAGGTCCATGACGCCTCCCTCGTCGACGTGAGCGATCTGACGAAGGCCATGCAGCCGGCCCAGGCCGACTTCGAAGCGCTGTCCAAGGACAACGGCGGATCGGGAACTCCCAGCTCCACGTCGTCCGGAACGTCCGACAGCGATCCGGACACCCCCGACAGCGGCAAGGGGAGCTGACCCACCCGTGGGCGGGGCCTCCCCACCCGCCCACGGCAGGGCCTGACAGGACAGGAACGCCATGCCCGACAACAACGACAAGTACAACGGCGGCGGATTCACCCAGGGCGGCGACGGCGCCGTCTACGGGGACAGCGGCAGCACCCCCGGCTCGACGTCGGACTACGACACCTGGGACTGGAAGCAGATCCAGGCCGCCATCGTCGGTATGTCGGCAGGCGTCCACAGCCAGGCCAACGAGGACCACGCCGCCGCGGTGGCCTCCCCGCAGTCGCTGCGGGACGCGGCCGACATCCTGGTCGAGGTGCAGGGCGTGCTCGCCACCGTCGCCCAGTCGCTGACCGCCCAGGCCAAGGCCCTCGCAGGGGACAACGGCCCGTGGCAGGGCGCCGCAGCCGACGCGTTCGCCGGGATGATCGACGGTTTCTCCAAACAGGTGCAGGCCAATGTCGAGGCGCTGGCCGGCGGCTCCACCGGCGCCCACAACGTCCCGCAGCAGGTGGCCGACAACGCGGTGAACCTGGCCAACGCGCAGCACCTGATCGCGGAGATCGACGTCTGGTACGCCAACCAGGCGCGGCAGATGGGCGTGCAGCCGATGAGCAACGGTCTCATCCCGATCAGCAAGAAACCGCAGCTCGTCGAGATGATGACCAACGACATGCGCAAGGTGCTCAAGAGCCTTGCCGGCAACTACCGGGTCACGATCGACAACATCAAGTCGCCCTCGCCCATCGACAGTCCCGGCACCAACACCTCCCCCACGGACGGCCTGCCGCAGCCCGACCCCCTGTCGCCCGACGGCCTCCCCGACACCGGTACCGGAACCGGCACGGGCCTCGACACCGGCAC
The DNA here is from genome assembly GCF_055580905.1 of Streptomyces sp. NPDC031497. Taxonomy (NCBI): domain Bacteria; kingdom Bacillati; phylum Actinomycetota; class Actinomycetes; order Kitasatosporales; family Streptomycetaceae; genus Streptomyces; species Streptomyces sp. NPDC031497. The sequence continues at coordinate 301,165 of NZ_JBVIKO010000001.1, read as the reverse complement.
GCCGGACCTGGGGACTCCGGACGGCACCCCGGCGTTCAGCACGGACGCGGCCACGGGCCTCGGCACCGACGGCACCCCCACGCCCTTCTCGGGTTCCCTCGATCCCGGCGGGACGGGGGCCCTCGGCACCGACGGCCTGTCGCCGAACAACCTCCTGGCGACACCGTCCGCCTTCCCCGACGACACAGGTACGGGTACGGGCGTCGGTGCGGACGGTCTGCCCGGTGACGTCTCGGCCTTCCCGGGGGATACGGGTACGGGGGCAGGTGCCGGCGGTCTGCCCGGCGATGTGTCCGCCTTCCCGGGGGACACGGGTACGGGTGTCGGTGTCGACGGTCTGCCCGGTGACGTCTCCGCCTTCCCGGGCGACACCGGTACGGGGGCAGGTGCCGACGGTCTGCCCGGCGATGTGTCCGCCTTCCCGGGCGACACGGGCACCGGGCTCATCGCGGACACCGGTACCGGGGCGGGCACCGGCGGCTTCGGCCTGCCGACGGCGACCGCGCTGCCCCTGCCCGGGTTCTCCGGTTCCACCGGTACGGGGGACACCTCGCTGCCCGTTCCCGGTCTCGCGGACAGCGGTTCCGCCTTCACCGACGACGGCCTGCCCACCGGCTTCCCCGGCGACACGGGCCTCGCGGACACCGGCGCCGGCCTCCCCGGTACCGGCGCCGGCCTCCCCGGTGCCGGCGCGCTGGACAACCCGTCGGCGGCCACCACGCCGTCGGCGTTCCCCGGCGACCTCGGCCTGGAGTCGCCCGGTCCCACGGCCGCCGGCAGCCTGAACCTGCCCACGTCCACACCGACGGCGTTTCCGGGGGCGACCGACGTGGCCGTCCCGGATACGACGTCGGGTGCTGCCGGGCAGGGGTCGGGTGCGGGCATGCCGTTCCTGCCGCCGGGTATGGGTGCGCCCGGTGGGGCGGGGGCTGCGTCCGGGGCTTCGGAGCCGAGTGACTCCTCCGGTCTTCTCGACAATGTCGCGGAGCCGTGGACGGGTTCGACGGCCACGGATCCTGTCGATGTGCCCACCGTGGACACGGCGGCGCTTCCGGGTGCGGGCAGTCTGGATCTGCCGACGTCGACTCCGGCGGCGTTCCCGGGCGGGACGGGTGTGGGGGTTCCGGACGGGGACGGTGTGCCGGACGGCGTGAGCGGTTTCCCCGGCGGGGCGGATACGACGTCGGGTGCTGCCGGGCAGGGTGCGGGTGCGGGGATGCCGTTCCTGCCGCCGGGTATGGGTGCGCCCGGCGGGGCGGGGGCTGCCTCCGGGGCTTCGGAGCCGAGTGACTCCTCCGGTCTTCTCGACAATGTCGCGGAGCCGTGGACGGGTTCGGCGAGCACGGATCCCGTGGACCTGCCCACCGTGGACACGGCGGCGCTTCCGGGTGCGGGCAGTCTGGATCTGCCGACGTCGACGCCTGCCGCCGGCGAACTGCCGGACGGCGCGACCGGCTTCCCCGAGGAGCCCGTGACGGGTGCTGCCGGGCAGGGGTCGGGTGCGGGGATGCCCTTCCTGCCGCCGGGCATGGGGGCGCCCGGGGCGGCGGGGGCTGCCTCCGGGGTCTCGGAGCCGAGCGATTCCTCCGGGCTTCTCGACGGCAGCAGCAGCCCGTGGGAGGAGACGGGGAATGTGCCTGCGGGCTCCGTCGAGGGGGTCGGCGTGGCCGTCGCGCCGGGCGGGGCCGCTCTGGCCATGGGGGTTCACGCGGACGGCGGTGCGGCCACGCCGTCCGGCCTGCCGGTGGGCGTCCCCGGAACGCCCGTCGCGGCCGCCACGGGTCCGGACGGCCGACGGGGCGCGGAGCCGGAGCCGCGGACCGTGCGGCTGCCGGCGGCGGAAACCGAGTGGGCCGACACGGCGACGGACGAATCCCCGCTCGCTCCACAAGAACCGCCCTACCGCGAGGCGGCGTTGCTGGGCGAGGCCGCCCTGGTCGCCGCGGCCGTGATCGGCGGCCTCGCCGGCCGGACACGCGAGGAAACCCCGCCGGAGCCGGAACCCGCGGCGTCCGGTCCCGGGGGGCCCGACCCCGCGCCCGACCCCGAGGGGCTCGGGGCGGCCGCGGAGGCCGAAGAGGACTTCGCCGCATGGGACCGTACGGACGGCTCCTTCGTCCCGCTGTTGCTGAGCACGGCGGCCGAGGAGGAGGGCGACGGGCCGGCCGCGCGGTTCTCCGGGGAGGACGAGGAGACCTGGACGGGCGTACCGGGCGCGCGATCCGCCGAGTCGGCGCCGTCCGGCCTGGTCACGTGGCAGCCCAGCCGTCAGCAACCCTCCGGGACGGGAACGCCGGACGGGTTCGGCCTGTCCGCGAGCGGCCTGATGTGCGCGGACGTTCCCTACGACCCGGAACTCGACGAAGAGAACGACGAGGACGACGAGGAGGACGACGGCGAGCGGAAGCCGGCCGCCGTCAGCGCCGCCGACCTGCTGGTACAGGACCACGGCGCCTGGGGAGAGCAGGACGACACCGACAACGGCTTCCTGTGATGTCCGCGCGTCGGCACGACAAGGCCGTACGGACACAACCGGAAGTACGAACGGGACGACCGGCCGGGACGGGCTGGAAGTCGGGGCGCGGGCTGGTGCTGACTGGATCCGGGTACGGCCGCTACGGGCGGCGCCCTCGACGACGGCTGGGGACGGCCGGGTACGGCGCAGGACGGAGGACGGGCGTTGTCCGGGTACGAGCAGGAGATCGAGCAATTGCTGGCGGAGTACCGCACGCGACGGGACGAGGCCGACTCGGTCCGGCGCCGTATCAACGAGGTCACCGGCACCGCGACGGCACCGCGACGGGTCGTGAAGGTGACCGTCAGCGCCCGCGGTGAGGTGATCGACATCGACTTTCCGACCGGCGCGTTCCGGCGGATGACGCCCAAGGAGCTGGCCGATGTCCTCAGGACCACCATCGCCGAGGCACGGGCCGCGGCGCTCACCGAGGTCGACTCCATGGTCTTCGACCATGTGCCGCTGGGCCTGTCACCCTCGGCGCTGCTGTCCGGCACCGCGGACATCGGGGAACTGCTGCCCGCCGAACCGGAGCCGCAGGAGGCCGTTCGGGACTTCCTGAAGCACGGACTCTTCGAGAGCCGGAAGAACGACTCCTGACAGGTGACGGGCGTCATGTCGCTTTCGTCGGGCGGGTTCGCTGAGTGGAGAGGGATTCGGTATGGGTGAGCGATTCGGTGCGGACACCGACGAGATGGGCAAACAGCTGCCGTATTTCGACGGATTCACGAACGACCTGGACGAGGCGGCCGGGAATTTCGAGAACCTGCCGGCGGATCCCGAGATCTGGGGTCCCGACGCCTTCGGGAATCAGTTCGCGGCACAGTTCCTTCCCGCTCTCCGCGGGATCACCGATGCCGTACGTGGGGCGCACGGCCTGAGTCTGGACCTCAGGGCCGGCACCGACGCCATGCACGTGAATCTCGGGAAACTGGAGGACACCAACACGGAGGCGGCCGACGAACTGCGGCGTGCCAGCGGTACGAGGGAGCACCGCCCCCCGTCGGGATCCGGGCCGCACGTATGAGTCTGAAGATTCCGCCCGAGCTGGACTGGGTGGCCAAAATCGCGGTGGGCCAGGACTTCCCGAAGGGGGACGAGGACCGGCTGCACGCGCTCGGCGACGCGGTGGACGCCGCCGCGCAGCATCTGGCCCAGCTGGTGGGCGTGGTGGACCCGGCGACGGCGGGGGTGCTGGCCGCGGTCGGCGGCCAGCTGCACGACGAGTACCAGCAGTACACGCGGCAGATGGCGACGGTGCTGCCGAACGTGGCGTCGTCGGCCCAGGGGCTGGGCGAGCTGGCCCGTGAGACCGCCGTGCAGATGGAGTACGCGAAGTACTCGCTGCTCCTGCAGATCATCTGGCTGGCGTACGCGCTGGCGGAGTTGTTCGCGTGGGGTCTGCCGGAGGCGGCCGCGGCGATCGTGAAGGGCGTGCAGGCGATCTGCCGGCAGATCCTCCTGGCCGCCCTGCGGAACGCGGCGATCGGTACCGCGTTCATGGTGGGCTCGGACGCGGCGGTGCAGGTCGTCCAGTTCCTGAAGGGCGACCGCACGCACTGGGATCTGCGCAGCACGCTCCAGGCGGCGGAGGGCGGGGCGATCGGGGGCGCGTTCGCCGGCATCTTCAGCGAGGTCGGGCAGCTGGTCGCACCGAAGTTCGCGGCGTCGCTGGCGGGACAGCTGACCGTGGGCGCGGCGACCGGGGTGGCCACGACCCTGACGACGGACGCCATCAACGGGTCCGAGGGGAACGGCCTCGCCGCCGGGCTGGCCGCCGTCTCCGGTGCGGTGGGCGGGCTCTACGGGGGGCGCAAGGGCGAGGCCACGGGTGCCCCGAAACTCCCGGACCATTTCGACCTCCCCGACCTGTCGGGGACGGGCGACCTGGCCGCTCCGGGCGAGTTCGGCGACGGGGCGGGTGACGGTTTCGGGGTGCCGACTCCGGAGCAGGCCACCGACGGTGCCTGGCTGCGCGGGCAGTGGGAGACCGCCGAGCCCGTCGCCGCGTCCGGCAGTACCGGCGACACCCCGGGCACCGACACGGCTGACACCGTCGGCCCGGCCCGCGTGGTCACCGAGACGCCCGACGGGGCAGAGGCCTTCGCCGTGGGCACCACAGCCGGTGCCGGTGTGCCGGTGTCGGCCGGGACCTCCGCATCGAGCCGTGGGGCGGTGGCGGAGCGGGTCGTCGCGGAGGTGCGGGAGCCTTTCGACACGCGCTTCACGACCTGGGCCCGCGGTCTCCCCGACACCGGTGTGCGGGAGCACCTGCTGACCGAGCCGGGAGCCGCCGTACGCGTGCACCGGGCCGCATGGCAGGCATTCACCTCGGACGTGCGTACGGCGCCGGAGGGGGCGCCGCTCACCGTGCGCGAAGGGTCCACCGGGCATGCCCTCACGCACACCGGGACCGCGTCCGGACTCGGTGATCCGGCGGTCGTGCACGGGCTGCTGGACCGCGCGGCGGCCGCCGACATGCGCCAGGTCGCAGCCGTACGTGCCTTCGACGGCGCCGTACCCACCGCCGGTCACGGCGCGGGGGCCGAGGGCGTCCTGTCGCCGGCCGGGCGGGAGTCGTTGCGCCAGGAGTGGTCGGCGCAGACGCGGGCCGACCACGACAGCGTCTTCGGCCGCCTCAGCGTCGACGACCGCACCGCACCGACATCGGCCGACACGGTCTCCACCAGCGGCGGTACCACCGGTGACACGGCGGGGATGGTCGCCCGCACGGCGACCGAGGCCGATACGGCCGGGGCGGGCCCGGCTTCTACGGTGGAGCACCCGTCCATCGGTGAGCGCATCGCACCGACGTCGGCCGACGCGGTCCGGCCCGCTGCGGACACGGTCTCCACCAGCGGCGGCGCCACCGGTGACACGGCGGGAGTGGTCGCCCGTGCGGCGACCGGTACCGGAACCGCCGGGGCGGGCCCGGCTTCCACGGTGGAGCACCCGTCCGTCGGCGTGCGCACCGTACCGACGTCGGCCGACGCGGTCCGGCCCGCTGCGGACACGGTCTCCACCAGCAGCGGCGCCACCGGTGACACGGCGGGAGTGGTCGCCCGTGCGGCGACCGGTACCGGAACCGCCGGGGCGGGCCCGGGTTCCGCGGTGGAACACCCGACCGCCGGCCCGCACTCCACCGTCGGCGGGCCCGAGCGCGCCACGGCGGTGCCGGACCGGGGCGTGGACGAGGCGCGGCCTGCCACGGCCGGCACGGAAGCGGGGGCCTCCGGCGCGCTCGGGACCGGATCGCACACGGCATCCACCCCGAACCCGGACGCGGGATCCGGCCCGGTGGTTTCGGAGCATCGTCCCGAGGCCGTGTGGCAGGACCGGATCGCGACGCGGGTGGCGGAGCTGCCGGCCCGGGTGGATGACCAGCTCGGCCGTGAACAGGCCGCACGCGCCGCCGTGGCAGCGGTCCAGAATCCGACCGGGGGATCGTGGCACCAGATCCTGCCCACCCTCGGCTCCCACTTCACCGACACCTTCAGGCTGCGCGAACACCCCCTGGAGATCGGCCCGGTCAAGGAGGCCGCGGCCGCGGTGTCCCTGACCGGTGCCCAGCGGCATGCCGAGCGCCCGGACGCCCTCACCCCGTCAACTCCCGCGGGCGAGGCGAATCCCCGCGGAACGGACCTCCGCGAGGCGCAGTATCACGTGGCCAGGGCGGCCGCCCGCGACGCGGCGGTCGGTGACGCCGTCGCCGAAGCCCGGACCGTCACGAGGGAGACCGGCGGTCTTCCGGCCGACCTGGCCCAGCGCCACATCGACGCCCATCGCACGCGCGTGGCCGACCTGTTCGACACCGTCGTTCCCGGCCGCTCCCCCGTCACGGACACCGCCGTGTCCCGCACCGCGACGAGCCCGGAACCGGGCAGGGCCGCCCTGACGGCGGGCACCTCCCCGGGCGCCGGCGCGCTGGACGGAGCCACCGCTTCCTGGCACACCCGGCGCGCCGACCTGACCGCACGCCTCCAGGCGGATCTGCGCACCACGCACAGCTCCCGCGACGAGACGACGGCCACCACCCCGCCCCCCGACCCGGGGGGCACACCGCCCGTCCCGGGCAGGCCGATCACGGACGCGGAGGGTCCCGCGGGCCGGCAGCCCGGCGCCGTATCCGGCGAACTGCCCGGCTTCACCACCAGATTGACGGCCCAGGACCACGACCGGGCCACTGCCCACGTGACCGCGGACGGGACCCCGCCGATGCCGGCGGGCGACCCCGCCCGCTCGGTGGCGCGCGACGCGCAGTGGCGCGGATTCCTGCAGCGGCGTGACCGTGCGCTGAACACCCGGCTCGACCTGGAGGCCGGGTTCGAGCGGGTCTCGGGGGACCTGCCCGGCGAGGTGGGCCGGGCCGTCGAGCGATTCTCGGCGGAGGACCTGTTCGCCGGCCGCTATCTGGAAGGCGGGCATCCAGAGACGTCCGGTACGGCGCGCACGGTGGTCGAGGAGTCCTACCGGGAGCAGTTGCACGACGCCTATCTGCTGCTCGCCACGGAGGCGGACGGCGGTGTGGTGTCCGAGGCGCGGTGGCAGGCGGCGCACGATGCGCTGCGCGAGCAACTGCCGGTGCACGTCGAGCGGATCGCGACACGGCAACGTGCCATGGACCTGTTCGCGCGGGAGTTCGACGGGGCGCTGGAGAACTTCCGTCGGCACGACGTGTTCGGCGGACGGAATCTCCCCGAGGGCGGAGAGGATGTGGCCGGTCGGCTGCACCGTCAGCCGGTCGCGCTGGCCGACCGGCTGCGGCACCCGGAACCGGACGACGTGCCCGCCACGCTGGCCGACGTCCGGCAGCGGGCCATGCTCGGCCACGCCCGGGCCGTGGACGCCGTGTTCGCCGAACGGATCCGGCACGGGATCACCGAGACGGTGCGCACCGCGCTCGGCAGGAGCGCGTCCGGCGAGGAGCGGACGGGCCCGCAGACCGGCGGTGAGTCCGCCGTGGCGCGCGGCCGCGCGGCCGACCCGTTCGCCGAGGACGGTGTGCGGGAACTGCGCGCGGATCTGGACCGGCGGTTGCGGGAGCTGAGCGACCAGGAGCGGTCGGTCGGCCATGCCCTCCAGGTCATGGACCGCGAACTGGCCGCGCCGGAGGAGGACCTGCGGGGCGAGCACGCGCCGCAGGAGGCGCGGGACTGGGCCCGCCGGTCGTTCCAGTCGGACCTGCGGTCGGCGTTCGCGCGTCTGCGTGCCGGGGCGGACGGGCAGGCGGGGGAGCGTGCCGCGGCCTGGGAGGCGCACGTCGAGCAGGCGACCACGAAGGAGGCCCTCGCGGCCCGGGTGGCGTACGCCGAGTACCGCCACCACCGGATGGCCGAAGCGGAGCGCGCCTTCGAGCAGGCGGACACCCACTTCCGCCGCACCCACACACTCATCCCCCTCAGCGAGTCCCAGCGCGAGAGGGTCCACGAGGAGTGGACGAAGGTCGCGGAACAGGCCGTCGAGGACCACTGGTTCGGCCACCTCGCCCACCCCGACTTCCGCAGCCCCGCCCCCGGCGAGGCCGCCCGGACCCCGAACCCGCGCCCCTTCACCGACGCCCTGCCCAGGCTGCGGGCCACCCTCCCGGACAGGTTCACGCACGAGGCGGACCTGGAGCACGTCCTGTCCGACGCGGGCCGGGACTTCCACGCCCTCGTCGGCCACCCCGACAGCAGGTTCAGCCACCGGCACACGGTCCGTGACACCACCGTCGACACGCTCGGCAAGGACTTCCGCGAGAAGACCGTCACCGCGTACGACGAGGCCTGGTCGCCGGTCGCGCACGACATCACCGCCTGGCTCGCCCACGAGGCCCGCCACGAGAACCTCTTCGCCGAGACTCTGACCGCTCACGCGACAGCCCCCCTCGCTCCCCGCGAACCGGACGCGCCGCCCGCCCGGGCACCCCGTCCGGCCGACCCTGCCCAGGGCCCGGCGACCCCGGCGGACGGCCCCCGTGCCGACCACCCGGCGGACGACTCCGGGATCACCGCCGCCGACCGGGTTCAGGAGCGGCTGCCCGAACCGACCCGGTCCGTGGACTCCCCGGTGCGCGACGAGCAGCGGCACAGCACGCCCGATCGGACCCCGGCTCCGGCCGCCGGCGAGCAACTCCAGCAGCAGAGCGTCGCGGAGCGCCCCGAGCGCCCCGAACCCGCCGACGCGCCACCGGTGCAAGCACCTCCGGCGCTGCGGAGTGAGGTCCGTCCCGGCGAGCCCTTCCACTCCGGCCCCCGGTTCGACGCCAGGCGCGTCGAAGGCCGGGACGGCACCGAGCTGACCGAACTGACCGTCAAGGTCGCCTTCGCCGAGACCACGGCCGACACCGCTGCGGCCGGCGTCCTGGAGCGGACCCGCACGGGTGTGAGCCGCCTGTTCCACGGCCCGGGCCTGTACTCCCACCGGGGACGCCTGCGCATCACCGTGCAGCAGGTGCGGCCGGACCAGAGCCCGCACCTGACGGTCGGCCTGACCGGCCACGACGACCGGGCCACGGACCGGCACACGGACCGGGTCACGGACCTGTCCACGTGGCCGCGGAACGCCGAACCTGAGCACTACGCCCGTCTGATCGGCCTCCACACGGGCCTGCTGAACCCGTTCACGTCCGAGCCGGCCGACGCGTCGTCACCCGGCGGCCCGCCGGTGGTCCCGGTCCCCTGGCAGACGTTCGAGCGGCAGTCGCTCGCGCCGGTCACCGACCACCCCTTCCTGATCCGCCACACCGTCACCGGCGAGGCCGGCCCCGCCGTCCAGGTGCACCTCACGGTGGAGACCCCGGACCTCGCCCACCAGCCCCCGTCGGCCCGGGACAGCCTCCACGCCGACGTCCGTGCCTCCGTCACCGACCGCCTCGGTCCTCTGCTCACCGCCTTTGCGAACGGACGGGCGACCGACGTCTTCGCGCACTTCGTGGGCCCCGGCCGTGGCGCCCTGATCAAGCTCGCCGGCGACCCGGCCACCGGTGGCCGGCACCTGCAGGCGCCCGTGGAGGAACTGACCTCCCGGCTCGCCGCAGCCCTCGGCGGCATCGGCGGCGACCACGGTTCCGACACGCTCTCTGCGGCGGCCGGTGACGACGGCACGCTCCTCGGGGAGGACACGACCGGCGAGACCGGCACCCTCGTGGGCACCGATCCGCATGCGGAGGACAAGGGCTTGGAGAGGCCCTTCGCAGAAGCCCCGAAGTCGGCTGCCGACATCACGGCCTGGCTGAGGGGTGTGACAGACACAGACCGCGAGGCGACGGCGCTGTTCGACCCTGCCGGCGTCTCGGCCGACAAGTCCCTTGCGAAGATGTCGTCCGAGCCGCCTCAGGTCCGGCGCAGGGAGATGACGGACGAGGAATTCGAGCGGTTCTTCGGATCGCGTCGTACGAGTCCTGTCGCGGTTCCCGGGGGAGCCCCAGGAATCCGGTTCTGGAAAAGGAAGAAGTCGTCCGCGGCAGGGGCCGAAAACAATATCGGGCAGGCTTTCGCCGCGGCGCCGGGGCCCAGCCGGATTCCGTACGGCGGCGCGCCCGGCTGGAACAGTTCAGGGCAGGCGAGTGCTGCTGTGCCACCGGTTCCCGTGCAGGCGGCGCCGGTGTATGTGCCCCCCGCCGTCGAGGGGTATGCGGGAGCTCTGGGTTTTGAAGCCGAGCTGCATGACTACCTGGTAAGTATTCCGCCGGGAGACAGCGAGGGCAATTACCCTGTTGCTGTTGATTCGCCGAATCTGATGATCACCTTCGATGCCGCCAATGGCGTCGTCCTGGAGGTGGTGAGCAAGCCGGCGCGCGTGCTCGACGGGGGATCGCCCGACGGCCGCGCCGACAGGCGGCAGGTCATGGAGGAGTTCGCCGACGTCATGCGGCGGTTGGGCCAGGCGCGTCCCAACCAGCCGTTGGGAAGCATCTTTCCTGAGCGCGCCGGTTACCGCGTCGACCCTCTGGCCGCTGAGTTCCCCGTTCGGCGCAGATCTGGGGGAGGGGGAGCGGAACGTCTCTTCCTGCACTACACGGTCGGGGTACCCATCGGCGGTCTCGCCGAGTTCATCAGGCACGCCAGTAGCCATGCCCGACAGGACTCCTTCGTCAACCGGGCGGCGCGGCAGCATGCCACCGACGCCCTGGAATTCGGGCGTCAGGGCGCCGAGCGGTTCCGGCAGTGGAGGGCGGCGCCGCAGTTCGCCCATTACGGCCAGGGTGACGACGTACGGGAGATCGAGGGTTTCCTTGCGCTCACGTATACGCAGGTGGCCGCCGTGGCCCAGTACGCTCTGACCCGGCAATCTCTTCTGAAGAACTTCAGCATCGTATCGTCACGCGAATCACTCGCCGGAATGCGTGCGGAACTCAGCGAGCTGGCCAGGGGGTTCCTGCAGGCGGATGCCGGTTATTTGCGTCAGTCCTTCCTGGCGGCATTCAGTAATCACGCTCCCGTCGCCTCCTCGTTCGAAGGCGGTCATGTTCTCGACCGTCCCCTGCCCCTTCGCTGGGCCCGCGACACGGAGAGAGTCCATGCCCGGATCGGCGACTACCTCGACAACGCGTTGCTCGCCAACCCCGCGCGCCCTCTGCGGCAGCGCGACGTCATGGGGATCAGAAGCGACTTCACCGAACTCGACCACAACCGTCATGGCGGCACTCCGCTGATCCAGCCGTCCGTGGCGCGGCTCGAACTGCGGTCCCATGGAGCACGGGACGCGACGACGGCGGACCTCACGGCCAACGTCGACGACCTCGCACGGACCTCGCTCCGCTTGTACAACGACGCCCGTGGACGTCGTGGACTGCCACCGGTCGGCCGCCCTGTCGCGGTCTCACCGGCATACGGAGCACAGACGGGTGTCATGAGGCAGTCGGCCGTACCCGGGCCGCCGAGCAGATCAACCCGTCTCCGCGGGCCTTACGGTGGTGTGCTCCGGGCCGGGCAGCCGGCGCACTCGGCCGCCGTCGGCGACCGTCCGGTCGCGGGGCACACCTCCACCGCCGGGCCGTCGCGCGTGGGTCTCGACGGGCCGCGGCAGGGTGTCCCGTCCACTCCGCGCGCTTCGCAGGAAGCCCACCTCACCGAAGTCGTGAGTGATGGGGTACGGACGGGCGCGGACGACCTGACCGCCTATCTGACACCGGCCAGCGGGATCCTCCAACAACACGCGCCCTTCCCCCCGGTGATCGGCAACCTGCCCGGGGAGAAGGCCGCACGTGCGGAACACCGCGCGGCCGCCAAGCGCGTCGCCGAGGCCCTGCGCGACGGCGGACCTGAAGCGGCCGAGCGAGTCGCCCGTGGCATCGCCGAACAGCGCAAGGCAGCCGATCCCGGTGAGAAGACACCGCAGCGGGTGACCGGCGAGGTCTCGGCCGGCGACGGCGCCAGGGCCGGTCTGTTCGCGGGTTCGCCCGCCTCACGGGGGAACGACGAGCGGCGGTCCGGGCCGTCCACACCGTACGGTTCCGCGGGTCGGCGATCGGCGACGCGCGGCGGGGCCCCCGGGCCGGTGGCCGGTCCCTCCCAGAGCCATGGCGGGGCGGCCGCGGTCTACCAGAGCGCCGAGGAGCTCACCGCCGATCTGCAGCGGGCGCTGATACCCGCCACCGTGCCCCAGTTCCTGCCGCCCGGGCCCCTGGGCCCCGACCTGTTCGGTCTGCGGCGAGCGCCCGGCGTTCCGGCCGTGCTGCGCAACCAGGCGGGTGTCCCGTACGACTACTCGGGGCTGTCCGTCGACGCGAAGGTGGAGTTCCTGCGGCGCGTGGACATGGCCGCGCAGAGCTCGAACCAGGTCATGGACCCACGGGGATGGCAGGTACCGCAGCGCCGGTTCAGCCACTCCCGCGCGCTGTTCACCACACAGTGGCACTCCGGTGCCGCACGCCGACGCGTCGATCCGCTGCCGTTCACCACGCTGGAGATGCCCCGGCTGGTGCACGCCATCTGGCTGGGCGGTCCGCTCAACACGGCCGACGCCCCGCAGTTCTGGGAGCGTTTCGGCAACGACGCGAGGCGTTTCGGCAACGAGGCGACCTTCGTGCTGTGGACCGACGTACCGCGTGCGGAGGTCGGGGCCGCCCTGGCGGGGCACCGGGGGCCCGCCGGCACCCGCGCCGCCAAGGTCTACGACCTCGTCCAGTGGGCGGGACGCGCCGGCATCCGTCTCCTCAACGTCGACGAGGTGTTCAACGAGAACCGTCCGATGCGGCTCAACGACGCGTTCCGCACCGAGCTGGCGAAGCAGACCGGGCCGGGCTGGGCCGCCGCGAGCGACCTGCTGCGGGTGGCGGTCGTCAAGGAGTTCGGCGGCCTGTACAGCGACGGCGACCATGTGATCGACAGCCTGGCGGACCTGCACGACATCGGCCAGGGGAATCGCCACGACACCTACGCGGTCTACTCCGAGTTCGTTCCGCAGACCCAGAACTACGACATCGCGAACGGGGTCCTGCTCGCGCCGGCCGGCCATCCGGTCCTGACGATGCTCGAGGACACCCACCTGCGGAACTACGAAAAGACCCAGCGGCAGCTGTACCAACCCTTCAGCAATGCCATTCAGGCCGGCCGGGTCGACATGAGCACACATCGCTATTCCGTCATGTTCCGGACGGGGCCCAACACCTTCACCGACCTGTTCGTCGATCTCGGCTATGTCAACACCGTCCGGGTTCCCTCCGTCCAGCACATCACGATGAGTTTCGAGGGCAGCTGGCGGGCGGCGGTGCCTCCCGTGAGCGTCGCCGAGAACTGGTCGAAGGACCGCACCCGGGCTCTTGCCAAGAGTCTCGTCCACACCGCGGTCCGGGGCCTGTCCAACCGCGACGGCGACTTGCACCTCACCCAACTGGACAAGGCGATCCGGAAATCGGGGCACCCCGACCGGGATCTGCTGTGGCGGAGCGTCTTCCAGTTCCTGCAGTCCCGGAACGACTTGGCGAGCCGGGTCAGAACCGTGACCCCCACGTCCTGGGACGACGGCACAGGTCGCTGGGAACAGGTGGAGCTGCCCCGGGACGTCGCCGCCACGATCCAGTACGCGCAGGCGCCGCCGGACGTGTGGCTCGCGGAGTACTCCTACCGGGCGAGGCTGTGGCAGCCCGGCCTGGCCGGCGGTGCACCGGTCACCGGTCGTGGCCCGGACTTCGCGCAGGATCCCGCGTCGGCAGGCCCTTCCCCCCGCGCACAGAAAGCACGTCAGGAAGAACCGGCGCACCAGGATCCGCCGGCCGAGGCCGGCTCCGAGACCCTCGACGCCCTCGCGGAGGCCGACACGTCGCCGGACCTCGCGGAGCGCTTCGACGCGCTCGTGGAGGCCCTGGTCAGGGAGCGTGGCAGTGCGATACGTGAGGCCGTGCCGGCGAACCGCCACGACCGGCGCGACGCACGGGTCCTGATCGGGAACGACATCGAGACCGTGCTCGCGCGTCAGCGGCGGGCTCTGCGGCTGCTCACGGCGGCCGAGGAGCGGGAGCCCGGGGAGGCGCGTCACCGGGAGCTCCTCGACCGGCTGAACGCCCTCCACACGGCTTTCGAGACCAGCGTGAGAGCACCGGCTGCCACGAGCTCTCACGAGGACCCCGCCGGTGCGGAGACCACGGACAGCGACGTCACCGAGCAGACCGTCCGGCCCCCCTGGTACACCGCCCACGGCATGCTAGGAGTGCACACCCTCCGGGATGCCGGCGGCTGGTCGCACGACGAGGCGAACGGCCATGCCCGCGAGATCGCGGCGCGGCTCGCCGACCGGGAACTGGCCCGGGCCGTCGAACCGCACATCGCCGAACTGCTCACCGCGAAGGGGGCCGCCAAGTGGCACTCCCTGCTGGCCGGCGGACGGATGGTGCCGCTGGACGGACGGGTGGTGTGGCTGCGGCCGGTGCTGCACAACTTCAGGGCGACCCAGGTGCCGGCGGCGGCCGACGCGGTCCGCGACTACGAGGTGCGGTACGCCGCCACCTCCGTCCAGAACTCCGAGACCCGGGCGACCACCCGAGCCGCCGACACGCTGCTGTTCGCCGCCCTGAACCTCAAGACGGCGGTGGCTTCGGCGTTCGTGGGGACGCCGGTGATCACCGGGCAGGCGGAACGGATCACGAACACCAAGGTCAAGCAGGACGTCGTCAGCGGGCGCAAGGTATTCGTGGCGGACGTCAACGCGTTCGACGCGGATCTCCGGGTCGAGATCTTCACCGACGGGCAGCGCAGCGACCCCGAGCACCCGTACTCCGTACCCCGGGCCATGACCGTGGAATTCCCGGACGCCTACTCACAGCCCGACGAACCCGTGGTCGCGCCGGGCGGGGAGCCCGTCGCGGCGGAGGCGCCGGCGTCGACGAGCGGCCCGCAGGCTGCCCACAGTCCCCGGCCCAGGCTGGCCGGCGAGGTGGTCAACGCCCTCGACACGGCCCCCGTCGTCGTCGCGCTGCAGCACGCGCTGCGCGCTGAGGGCCTGAATCCGCGGATCACCGCGGAGGTGGTCCGCGAGGCCACCAAGCTGCTGAACGAGTCCACCCTGCTCGACCGCAGCCGGTGGTCGTTCACCAGCGGTGACCCGAGCAACCCCGTCGTGAGGGGCCTCAACCTGCCCGGCCTGCCCGGCTTCGACGGCCATTTCCGGCTCCGTACCGACATCGTCGGCCTCCAGCTGATCGGTTTCGCCCCGTCCAGGACCCGGCAGGACCTCGGAGTCGGCCTCGCCCGGCTCGACGGTCACGGCGGCAAGAGCGCGATCACCTACAGCGTGCTCGCCAACGTCAGCGGACTCAACGTACCGACCCTGTCCGAACGGGTCCGCGCCTTCGCACCGCTGGGGGGTCTCGGCCTCGGTACGGGCCGCAAGTGGAGCCATACGCTCACCTCGCAGCCCCTCTCCCACGCCATCCTCAACACCGACACGATGCAGGCCCGGTACCGGGCGAGGGTGCGGGTCAACGTCGAGTGGACGAGCCGCAGCCACCCGCGGCTGGGCACGGTCGACGCGCTCACCGACGCGGACATCAGCGTGCCGTGGCGCGACGGCGCGGGCGCCCGGGAGTTCGAGGAGCACGTTCTCGGCGGGGTGCACAGCCCCGCCGTACGGGACGCGGGACCGGTCGTGGAGCGCGGCCCGGTAGCCGCGCAGCCGCATGTCCGGGCGCTGCTGCGGGAGGCGGGGATCGCCCCCCGCCGCACCGAGGTCCGCCCCGCACGCCTGGACACCCCGGTCGAGGAACAGGTGCGCCGGGCCAGGGCGCTGCCGGCCGCCGAACCGCCGGCCCTGGCGCGGCGGCACGGCATCGGCTACGCCGTGGCCGCCGCCCTGCCCGGTGCCGCGCTGGTCGAGGAGCACTTCCGGTCGGCGGTGCGGGACCTGGCCGGCCGGGACCGCGGTGTCTCCTGGGCGCTGGTCGACCGGCAGCTGTCGTCGTACTTCGGCCAGCCGGCGCTGGAGGGCGAACTGCACAATCTGCTGGCCGGGGTGGCGCACACGATCCACGTCGGCGACCACCGGCTGAGGCTGTCCGTCCGGGCCCATCTGCTCGATCACCGCGGCACGGTGTCCTATCCGATGACCGTCAACAACCGGGCAGCCCTCGGCGAGACGCTGACCGCGCGCGTCGACACCACCCGGACCGTCTCCGGCGGCCTGGGCGCGGCCGTACGGTTCAAGGTCAGCTCCGCGGCGCGGCTGCAACTCGGAGGCCTGCGCTTCCGGCTGCGCGCCGACCTGGGCCGTGCCGAGGGCTTCACGGACGTCGCCAAGAGCTACCGGCGCATGGAGAACGTCAACGACGTCGACGAGCACCGCTACGACGTCGTCTACGAGTTGTCCCTGGTACCCGAGAACCGGCCGCGGGAGGCGGCGCGCTGGTGGATCGACGAACCGGGGCTGCTCGCGCAGATCGTGGTGCCGCAGGAACACGCCCCGCGGGAGCATCCCGCGCCCGAGGAACTGCTGGGCGCCGGGAACGTGTCGTTCTCCAGGAGCTGGCCGGGGGAGCCCGCCAGGGGCCGGCCGGGCGAGCGCGAGGCCCGGTTCGACTTCGGCCGGGGATCCGGCGGCCTGTACCCGGCGTTCCCGCACAGCCCCTCCCTCGAAGCCCTGGCCGCCGACCTGTTCTCCCGGGTGCACGGGCTGCCGCGAAGCCGCCCCGGGCGGGAACCGCTGCTGCCCGAGGCCCTGTCCGCGGCGACCCGGCCCGGCGACCTGGCGGCGTACTTCGGCCAGCTCGTCGAAGCGAGCGGCCGGGTCGTGCGGCTGCCGGACGTGAACGGGTGGCACTCGACCATGAAGCTGCGGCTGCGCGGCTACCGGCCGCGCCGCGCTCCGCAGGCGGCCGGTACCGGCCCCACCGAGATCGAGCAGTACGCCCAGGCGGTCGCCCGCCGCTCCGAGCGGCGGAACCTGGGAGTGTCGCTGACCTTCCAGGCCGGGCTCGGGCCGCAGCTCCGATTCGGCTCCGACCTCGGCAACGACGCGGAACTCGCCGACACGCACGGCGAGGAGCACCTCGACGCCCACCGCCCCGGCGGGCGGGTCATCGCGTCCGCGCACGCGGAGATCGGCTGGCAGCCCTACAACAGGGCGCGCGAGCGGGACAACGGCGCGATCGAGGTCACCCGGGCGACCTACGCCGACTCGGTCGCCTTCCGGGCGGACGCCGCCTACGAGGTGACGGTGACCCGGTGGAAGCCGGGGCGGGACCCGCAGTCGGTGACGCGCTATCTGCGGGTCACCGACGGGATGGAGCTGCTGGCCCCGGCGCGCAGGGTCGAGGACATCCTGCCCGAGGAAGCCCCCGCACCCGCTCCCGAACCGACTCCCGCACCGCACCCCCCGGCTGCCGAGACCGCCTTCGCCGAGACCGGTCGTACCGGCGAGATCACGCGGGACTACCTGGGCGGCCGGCTCCTGCCCGCCGCGTCCCATCCGGAGCTGCTCGACGCTGACTCCGTCCTGCCGTACCTCGTCGAGCGCCTCGCCGACCGGGGCGTCCTGCGGGCCGGCGCGGCCGACAAGGGGACTCCGCTGTGGCGGTCCCTCCAGGCGGCGTTCCGCTCCGAGTCGCTCACGACCCAGTGGGCCGCGCTCACCGACGGCGGTGTGCGGCGGTGGTTCCCCGTCCACGCCGCGGAATCCTCCACGCTCTCGGGCTTCGCAGGCACCAGCCACTACCTGTGGGTGAACGTCGAGGTGACGGACATGGCGGCCGCCCACGCCCACCGCCACCGCGACGGGGTCAGGCTCACCCTGCGCGGCGAGTCCGTCACCGACGAGACGAACGTCCGCGGCCGGGGCACCTCCCACGGCCTCGGCGTGGAGGCCGAGGCGCGCGGCGGCGAGCGGGTCCCGGAGAACGACCAGCAGGTCCACGGCGCCCTGGGCGTCACCGCCGGGCTGGTCGGCCGGGACATCCGCACGGTCACAGCCGTGCGCAAGGACGTCGACATCTACCGGGCCGACACCCGGGACTCCTCGGAGGAGTTCACCCACCGGCTCGGCTTCCGGGTGCGGATGGGTGTCACCACGCAGCTGCCGGAGGTGCTGGGTTCCGTCGGCCGGACACTGGTGGGTGCCGCCGCGCTGATCGCGCGCCCGTTCGGCACCCGGCACCTGGTGGAGAACGCCTGGTACCGCCACCAGCCGTGGAGCTGGCAGCACAGCAGCGACGGCACCCCGCTCGTCGGCGAGGTACGACTGCTGGTCCCGTCCCATCTGACGGTCGCCCTGGACGGCCCGCCCGCCGGATCTCCGCTCGCCCGGGTGCCGGTCGGAACCCCGCGCTGGAGCGGCCCCGACGGCACGACGGCCCGGCCCGGCCCGGAGCCACGCCGGGTCGCCGACCTCCTGGCGGAACTCCACCCGTGGGACGTGCCGGCCGCGCGGGCGGTACGTGAGTGGGCCAAGGTGGCCGGCACGCCGAGCCGGAAACGGCCCGACCTGGAAGCCGCCGGTACCCGTGACGTCCCGGCCGTCGGCCTTCTGACCCGGCACGGACTCCGCTACCACCAGGAGACCGCCCGTTCCGCGCTCCGCGCCCGGATCTCGCGCCTCCTCGCCCACGACTACCAGGTCGACGTCGCCGGCCGGACGGTCACCGTCGGTTTCGAGCTGACCTCCGCGCAGCGGCTGCACCCCGACAACCAGGACGTGCCCTTCAAGGCCCGGCGCTACCAGCCGGGCGGCAAGAGCGAAGACGTGGGCGCCGAGCAGGACGCGGGCCGGTATGCGGGCCTCATCCCCGAAGGCGGCGGCAGCGGGGGCGGCGCGATCGCTCTGATGGGGCGCGAGATCCTCGAAGCCGGCCGGGAGCGGGGCAACGGGATCGACGGCGGCGCCTCGGAGACGGTGGAGCACAACCGCGCCGGCACCCGGCCGTACGCCTACTACCGCTTCGGCGTCGACGTCGTCCTGCGCGGTGCCGGGGGGCGGGAGCTGCGCGTGCACGTACCGGACGGCCTGACCGGGATGCTGCCGGTCACCGACGGCCGGCTCGCGGCCGCACTCGTGGCGGAGCTGGGCCACCTCTTCGCCGGGCCGGCGCCGGTTCCCGGCTCGCGGGAGGAGTTCGACCGGGAGGCCGCGTCGGCGCAGACGTTCCTCGGCAAGCAGCGGGCCGACGTGACAAGGTACTGGGAGGCCAGGGCCACCGTACTGATGACGGAGGAGCACGCGCCGCCGCCGGTCCGGCACGCGGAGATGACGGAGGGGGACGCGGCGAGACTCGCCGTCCACGAGAACATCCGGTCGGTGATCGCCCGTCAGCTGTACCGGGACCGCGACGCGGCCGATCCGGAAGGCACCGCCCGAAGGCTGTCACGGGAGGCGGGGGACCTTCTCGGAACGCGCCGCACGAACTCCGCGCAGGCCCTTGAGCCCCCCACCCTGGACCCGGACCGGCTGCTCCTCGACGCGACCAACGCCGAGCTGCGGAGGCTGAAGTGGCCCGGCGGAGCCACCGACCTCGACACCGTGCTCAAGTACCGCGACACGTACACGTCCGCCCAACTGCTGTACCAGCCCCCACGTCACGTCGGCGAGCGGATCGCCCGCACCATCGCCAACCGCGGCGAGAGTGTCGAACTGCCCGCAGGCTCGCCCGCCTCGCGGCGGAATGACGAGGGCGGGTCGCAGCGCAGGTCCGGGCCGTCCACCCCGTACGGCGCCTCGGGCCAACGGTCGGCGGCCCGCGGCGGGACCCCCGGGCCGGTGGCCGGTCCCTCCCGGCGTGACGGAGGCGCGGCGGGGTACCGGAACGCCGGCGAACTCGTCGCCGATCTGCAGCAGGCGGCGGCCCCTCTCCCGGTGGGCCCGTTCCAGCAGCACGGAGCCCTGGGGCCCGACCTGTTCGATCTGCGCCAGGTGCCCGCCGTCCCGCCCGTACTGAGAAACCCGCACGGTGTCCCGTACGACTACTCGCGGCTGTCCGCCGACGAGCAGGTGGAGTTCCTGCGGCGGGCGGACATGCTCGCGCAGACACCGGGCCGGCACATGGACCCGCTCGGATGGGGCGTCGGCCAGGGACAGTTCAGCTACTCCCGCCGGCTGGCCGGCCGGGAGTGGCACTTCGGTCCCTCCTCTGGGCGCCTTGAGCTGCTGGCCTCCGACAGGCTGGAGATGCCCCGGCTGGTGCACGCCATCTGGCTGGGCGGTCCGCTCAACCAGGCCGACGCCCCACAGTTCTGGGAGCGGTTCTACGGCGGCGCACGCCGCTTCGGCAACGAGGCGACCTTCGTGCTGTGGACCGACGTACCGCGTGCGGAGATCCGGGACGCCCTGGCGGGAGTGGGGCAGGGGGCGCCCGCCGGCACGCGGGCCGCCAGGGTCCGGGACCTCGTCCGGTGGGCGACGGACTCCGGCATTCGCCTGGTCAACGTCGACGAGGTGTTCAACGCGAACCGCCCGATGCGGCTCAACGACGGGTACCGGACCGAGCTGGCGAAGAAGACCGGGCCGGGCTGGGCCGCCGCGAGCGATCTGCTGCGGGTGGCGGTCGTCAAGGAGTTCGGCGGCCTCTACAACGACGGCGACCAGGTGATCGACAGCCTGGCGGACCTGCGCGGCATCGGCCAGGAAAACCGTCGGGAGACCTACGCGATCTACGCCGAACACAATCCGCAAAGTGGCCAGGTCAGCATTGCGAACGGAGTCGTCCTCGCGCCGGCCGGGCACCCGGTCCTGACGATGATCGAGGACATGTACGAGCGCCACTACACCCTGACCCAGGGGCAGCTGTACCAGCCTTATCTGCCGGCCATCAACGCCCGCCAGATCGACATGAACCTGCACCGCCATTCCGTCATGTTCCGGACGGGGCCCAGCAGTTTCAGCGGCCTGTTCGCCGATCTGGGGTATTCCCGCACCCTGCCTCCTTCCGTCGCGCACATCACGGTGCATTCCGAGAACACCTGGCGGACAGCAGCGCCGCCCGGAGGCATCGCCGAGCAGTGGTCGAGGAACCGCACGCTGGATTTGGCGAAGAACCTCGCGCACTCCGCGGTGCGGGGCCTGTACAACCGGAACGGCGATCTGCACGTCACCGCGTTGAACGAGGCCCTCCAGAAGTCCTCGCACCCGGACAAGGATCTGGTGTGGCGGGGCGTTTTCCAGTTCCTGGGCTCCCGGGAGGACCTGAGGGCTCAGGTCAGGATGGTGACGCTCGACTCCTGGGAGGGCGGCAACCGGGGCTGGGTATCGGTGCAACTGCCCCAGGACGTCAGGGACATGGTGCAGTTCACCCCGGGTGCGCAGCCGTTCGAGTGGCTCTCGGAGTACTCCCGGTGGGCGACCCTGCTGCGGGCACCCGCACAGCCCCGGACCCAGCAGTGGCAAGGCATGGCAGGCGGTGCGCCCGTCACCGCCCGTGCCGGGGACTTCGAGTGGGATCCCGCGTCGGCCGGGCCCTCCTCCCGCCCGCAGGAGACGCGGCAGAACGAGGCGGAGCCCCACCAGCCGCCGGCCGAGCCCGCGGAGGACACCCTCGGCGTTCCTACGGAAGGCGACGTGCCGGACCTCGTGAAGCGGTTCGACGCGCTCGCGGAGGCCCTGGTCAAGGACCGCGGCAGGGCCGTGGGGGACGCCACGGCGGCGTACCACCAGGACGGGGGCGCCGCACGGATCCTGATCGGGAACGACATCGAGACCGTGCTGGCGCGTCAGCGGCGTGCCCTCCGCCTGTTCACGGCGGCCGAGGAGAGGGCGCCCGGGCAGGACCGCCACCGCGAGCTCCTCGACCGGCTGCGCGCCGTCCACGCGGCTCTCGAAGCCGCCTCGCGGACACCGGCCGACCCCGGCGGGCGGGACACCTCGTCCTCGGCGGGTCCCCGCCCGGACCACGCGGTGTCCGGCCGGACGGCGGACGGGGCCGTGCGGGCGGAACAGCCCGCGAGCACGGCCGCTCACCCGCACCCGGTGTCCGAGTCGAACGGGAGACCCGCGAACTCCACCGGCACGCCCCGGCCTCTCGACTCTCCCGACACTGAGCCCCGGTCTCTCGACTCTCCCGACACTGAGCACACGTCCGCGCACATCGACGGAGTCGCCGCGCGCGAGGCCGAAGTGCCGCCACTGTTCCGGCACCTGGTCCACGACCGGTTGCGGAACCTGCGGTGGGACACGGCGTTGCCGGACGACACGCTGGTGGGTGCGGTCCGCGGCGCGCTGGGCGAGGACTGGCGGCACCGCCCCGACCACGAAGTGGGCGACGAGGTCGCGCGCCGTATCGCGGCGGTACTCGCCCCCGTCGCACAGCCGCACGGCGGCATGCCCGACCGGACGGTGCTGCTGGGGCACGTCCAGCGCATCGCCGGCGACCGGGGACCCGAGATCACCGAGGAGCGGCTGCGTGCCGCCCTCGCCGTCCTCCCCCCGGCCGACTGGACCCTTCGTGAGGACGCCCTGGCCGAACGCCTGGCCGCCGGCGTGCTGGGCGGGTGGCGAGTGCCGTAGGCGGGCCCGCGGCCCGTCCGTTCGTACCCGCGATGCTGCCCGTAGGGCTCGACTTCGAGTCGGCACGCCAACGGCCCGGCGTGCCCAGGCGAACGGCAAAGTCCCTGCTCCGGGCGGTACTTGAGGTCGGCGAAGGCCGGGCGCGGGTCCTGCCCGGGACCGCCGTGACGAGGCTCCGCTCGATTACCGTTCGAAAGGTGACGGTGACATGGACGACTCCTGTGATCCGGAGGCGGCGATGAGCGGGCGGTCCGGCCGGCGGGGTACCGGCCGCCGCCGTGCCGACCGGCACGGCGGCGAGGTGGCCCTGGAGATCACCGGTGCGGACGGCGTCCTCGCCGTGCACGCGGCGGGTCAGTCGCCCGAGCATCTCGTGGGCGTGGCCGCCGAGTTGCGGCAGGGACGCCCCGCGGACCACGTGACCGTCCTGGTGGGCGCCGGCTTCGAGGAGCCCGAGGCGCTCCGGGCGCGGCTGGCCCCGGCCCTGGACGAGGCCCACGCGGCCGGTGCGCGCGTCCTGCGGCTGGTGATGTCCGGTGCCGCCGCCGACCGCCCCGACCGGCCCGCCGCGGCACGCGCGTTCAGCGAGGCCGGGCCCTTCGAGGTCCTCGCACCCCGTGGCCTGGTCGTGGTGGCCCCGGGCGGGACCCTCTTCGCGCCCGATCTGCCCGACATCCCCGGCGGCTGGTGGAACTTCTCCTCCGGGCTGGTGCCGCGCCGCGTCGGAACCCGGCTGCCGGAACCGCAGTGGCAGGCCGCGGTGGAACGCACCGTCCCGGCGGCCGTCGGCGGATGTGTGGTGGAGCAGATCCCGGCGGGCCTGCTGGTCCTGCCCGCCGGAACCCCGCCGGAGGGCGCGTCCGCGCTGCGGTACGCGATGCCGCCGGACGCGGCAGGCCCGCTGCTCGTCGTCGGCTCCTCCCGGACCGCCACCGTCCCCGCCGACGCCCTCGCCGAGGTGATCGCGGCGCTCCCCGCGCAGGTGCGCGGCACCGTACGGCTCGTCCCCGGCGGCGGTGCCGACCTGCTCCCGGTCGGCCGGCGCGTCGCCGACCTGCTCGGCATTTCCGTCCAGGTGCTCACCGGACTGCCGTTGCTGCTGGACGACCTGCAGCGCGCCGACGACCGCGGCCGGGCCGCCACCCCGCGCGTGGTACTCACCGACGAGGCCGGAGAGCCCTCCTGGCGGCCCTACGTGGAAACCGTCACCTGTGTGCCCTCGGACGGCGGTGCCGCGTCCGTGCCGCGCCTGGGCGCCTGGCGGCCGCCCATCAGCGGACTGCGCCCGGGACTCGAACCCGGCGCGATGATGCTCGACCGCAAGTGGGAGGTCGTGGTCACCAGGGCAGGGCTATGGATCGGCCCGAACGGCCTCCCGGTACCGGAGGACGTCGCGGCCCGCCCGGTCCTGCCCGAACTCATGACGGTGGACGTCGGCGTACCGGGCGAAGCCCTCGACGACTCGGTCTGGGAACCCCTCGACCGCCTCTTCACCGCCCTCCAGGACGACGTACGCGAGCGCACCCTCGTCCGGTTGCAGGACGACGGGTCGGACGACGACCTGCGTGCCGTGCGCCGGCTGGCCGTCGTCCACGGCCTGGCCGTGGCACCGCGCGGCTGGCAGGGCGCGGCCGGAACGTCCGCCGCCGCGGAGCCCGCCGTGGCACCCGGGCCGGTGGTGCGGCCGGACTTCGCGCTCCAGGCGGAGCCGGCCGAAGAGCCCGCCGAGAACGTACGGCCCGAACCGGCGGTGTCCCCGGCAGCGGGGCAGCAGCCGGGGCCCGGGACCGGATCGGGCACCGCACAGCAGCAGGAGCCGGAGCAGGTGCACGACCTGGAGCTGGAGCAGGAGCACGCGCCGGGAGGGGCCGCAGGCGGGGCGTTGCGGCTCGTCGCCGAGCCTGTGCCGAGGCCCCCCGCCGTCACCGTCACCTTCACACCACCGGCCGCGACGCCCCCGCCCCCGCCGGGACAACAGCCCGGCGCGCACGGAGAGATCTCCGGTTCACCGGGGTGAAGTCCGGGCGCCGGCCACCACCAGAAGACCACGAGGAGAACGGATGACCCCCACGCACCAGCCGGGCGCCCGGCCGCCCGGCACGGATCGCACGGCTCTCGGCGATCCGCCGAGGGCCAGGCGGATACGCCGCGCCGCCGCCATGCCCATGCACGACGGCGACCCGGACGGCACGGCCGCCTCGGCCGCGCTCGCGCACGCCCAGGCCGTCGCGGCCGGCGTCGCGGCACGGGCGGCGGTCACCGCCGTCGTCGAGGAGCCCCCTGCCGCCGCCCCGGCGCCCGCCGAGACCCGCCCGGACGTCGTCACCCGCCTGCGCCGCGCGGGCGCGACGGCGCGCGGCTTCCGCCCCGACCCCGGTGGCGACCAGCCGGGTCCCGTCACACGCGGCGCCCGGCCGAAGTCCGGCCCGTGGCCCCTGGTCGCCGCGGCCGCGGTGGCGGGCGCGGTCCTGGTCTCCGTACCGCTGGCGCACAAGGGCGAGAAGCAGACCACCGACGTGGAAGGGCTCGACCGCGCGACACCGGTGGCCACGTCCGGCACCGGGGCACTGTCCAGCGACGGCGGCAGCAGCCCGGTCCCGTACGCCACCCCGCAGCAGGGCGCGCAGAGCCTGGTCCAGGACGGCACGGCGACGGACGACGACCTCGGCGCGGGCGGCGGTACGCCGGCTCCCTCCCCGAGCGGCAGCCGGACGCCGCACGTGTCGCCGAGCGGCGACGGCACCCCGAAGGCCGCCGCGCACGAGCACGCCGCACCCCGCACTTCACCCAGCGAGAGCCGGACGCCGCGCATGCCGTGGGCGGAGGCGCTCCTGGGGGACTCGGACGACCAGGCTTCGGGGACGGACGATCCGGTCACGAGCCCGCCGCGGCACCTCTCCAAGGCGGCCGAGGACTCGGCGAGCACGGACTCCGCTTCTGCGCCGCGGACCGATGCCACTCCGGCCCACCCGCGTGCGACCGCGGCGAAGCAGACGGTCCACCGGGCGACAACGACCGCTGAGAAGCGGACAGTTGAGAGTCACGCGGCCGACAAGCACACGGCTGAGAAGCCGAAAGCCGTCGAGAAGCCCAAGGCCACCGAGAAGCCCGAGGCCAGTGCGCGGCCGAGCGTCGCCGCCACCCCGCACCAGTGGGGGACCCGGGTGGTCAACGCCACCACCGTGCTGGGCGCGGGACAGTCCGTGTCCACCGACCATGTGCGGCTCGCCATGACGTCGAGCGGCAATCTGGTCATCACCGACACGAACGGCAGGGTCCTGTGGTCCGCCGGCACCTCGGGCGCGGGCAACCGGGCGGTGTTCCAGGCCGACGGCAACTTCGCCGTCTACGGCTCCGCCGACCAGACCCTGTGGACCTCGGGCACCGCCGGGAACAACGGCGCCGAGCTGGTCCTCCAGGCCGACGGCAACGTGACGATCCAGACGTCGTCCGGCACCGTCGTCTGGGCGTCCGGCACCGTGCACTGAGACCCGTAGGACCCGTAGGACCCGTAGGACCCGTAGGACAAAGACGGTCCCCCGCCGCACTCCGCGGCGGGGGACCGTTCCCGTTCACCCGGCCGGAACCGTCTCGGCCTCGGGGGCCGGTGCGGCGACCACACCCGCGTCGTACAGTTCCGGTGCACCGATCTCCAGTCGCTCAGACCGGGCCGCGAGCAGGTCGGCCAGCCGGTGCGCGCCGAAGACCGCGCCGCCGGGCGGCCGTCGGCCGAACTCCGCGGCCAGTTCCGCCGCGCCGTCCTCGGCGAGCCGGAAGCCGTGGTCGGCCAGCCGCCGCGCCACCAGCGCGACCAGTTCCGCCGGTGTGTACGGCACCATCCGGACGTACTCGGCGAACACCGCCGTCAGCCGGGCCCGGCCACGCAACAGCGGTCCCATGGCGGCCGAACCGCTGAGCACCGGCACCGGACCACCCTGCCGGGCGGCGACCGCCTGCAGGCCGTCCAGGACCGCCGTCTGCTCTTGCGGCGGCCGCTGCTCGAAGGCGGGATCCAGTTCCAGCAGCAGCACCCCGCCCGCGCTCTCCGCGAAGGCTGCGGTCAGCCGGGCCACGGGCTGCTCCGGCCAGCGGGCCGGCACCTGCGACAACGGCAGCCGCAGCACCGCACCGGTGGGCAGCAGTCCTGCCTCGGCGAGCCCGCGCGCGTACAGCGCGGTGAGCGCCGCGCGCCCGGAGCCCGGACCGCCCTCCAGCACCAGACCGGCCGCCCGTGACAGCTCCTTGTCGCCGCCGGAGGCCGCGGCCAGCCGCCGCAGCCGCGCCAGCAGGGCGTCACGGGCCGGCTGCTGCCCGCTGAGCGAGGCGAGCCGGCGCAGCGCGGGAGTCTCCCGGCCACCGTCCCCGCCGCCCGCGTCGTCGCCACGGGCCGGCAGGGCCGGTACGTCGCTGGCTTCCAGGACGCTCAACTCGTTGTCGTCGAGCGGCGCTTCGACGGCGAGCCGGGACGCCTGACGGCTGATCATCTCCTCGAAGATCTGCCGGGCCACCCGCCCGTTGCCGAAGGTGTCGCTCTTCGGCACCGCCTCGAAGTACTGGACCAGCGCCGCCAGCGCGCCGTCCGACAGCTCGTAGTAGTGCTTGCCGCACAGCCCCCGCACGATGGTCACCAGCTCGTCGGGACTGTAGTTGGGGAACTCCACGGAGCGGGCGAACCGGGACGCCATACCCGGGTTGGAGGCCAGGAACTGGTCCATCTGCGCCGAGTACCCGGCCACGATGACCACGATCTCGTCCCGGTGGTCCTCCATCAGTTTCATCAGCGTCTCCACCGCCTCCTGACCGAAGTCGGGGCCGGTGCCGCGGGACTGGTTGGTGAGGGTGTACGCCTCGTCGATGAACAGCACCCCGCCCAGGGCCTTGTTGAAGACCTCGGTGGTCTTGATCGCGGTGCCGCCGATGATCTGGGCCACCAGGTCGGCCCTGGCCACCTCCACGATGTGGCCCTCGCTGAGGATGCCCAGCTCCGCGAGCACGGCCCCGTACAGCCGGGCCACCGTGGTCTTGCCGGTGCCGGGCGGACCGGCGAAGACCAGGTGCCGGCTCATCGGGGGCATCGGCAGCCCCATCTCCTGCCGCCGCTGGGCCATCTTGTTGAGGTTGATCAGGCCCGTGACCTCGCGCTTGACGCTCTCCAGACCGACCAGCGCGTCGAGTTCGGCGAGCGGTCCCACCATCCGGGTCCGGTCCGTACGGCCGTCCTCGCGCTCCCCGCCGGACTGCCCGGCCGGCCGGGCGTCGCGTCCCTCGCGGTCCGTCTTTCCGGCCACGGCGCCCGGGGTTCCGCTCCGGTCGGCCACCGCCCGGCCACCGTTGCCACGGATGTCGCAGTCGGTGACCACCACGGGCTCGTCGCTGCGGGAGCGCACGCCGTCGCCGCCGTTGTCCCGCACCGTGCAGCCCGTCAGCTCCGCCCGGCAGCCCGCCGTCACGTGCACGCCGTGGCCACGGGCGCCGGAGATCCGGCAGCCGGTCGCGACCAGCTCGCCCGCGGAGAGCAGGCGGATGCCGTCCGCGTCGGACTCGTCGAACTCGCTGTCGTGCGCGGTCAGCCGGGAGCCCGAGGCGATCAGCACCGCGCCGCCGGTCACCGCGGACCCGGTGAGGGTGGCCCGTGCCGCGTCCGCCAGCGACAGACCCGGTCCGCCGGTGGCCCGCAGCCGTACCGCCGACAGCTCCGCCCGTGCCCCCTCGGTCAGCACCATGCCGGTGCCCACCGCCACGTCGGCGTCCCGCAGCTCCAGCCGGCCGTGGTCGCGGACCTCCACACCGTGGCCGCGGCCGCCGCTCACCGTCAGCCGCTCGACCCGCGTCTCCCCGGCCACCCGCAGCGCCGCCCGCGCCGCGTCATGGACGGCCAGCCCCGCGCACTCCGCACTCGCCTCCGTGTCCACCGCGACGCCCACCCCGGCACCGCTGACCGCGCACTCGTCCAGCCGCACCCGGGCCCCGGCCACCGCCTGCACGCCCACCTCGCCCGGGGACTCCAGCACACAGTTCCGCAACAGCGGGGCGGCACCTGGACCCACGTACACCGACTGCTGACCGGCACCGGTGAACCGGCACCCCGTCAGCACGGTCTCCCCGGTGCTGGTCAGATACGCGTCCAGCGTGGCGCTGCCCGAGACCTGCACCTCGCGCAGTTCGGCCCGGGCCTGCTGCTCGACGGCGATCGCCGGTTTGCCGCTGCCCGCCACCCGGGTGGTCTCCACGGTCACCGCGCTCCGGCCGTTGGCGCACACGCCGTTGCCCCGCGCCCCCTCCAGCACACAGTCACGGACCGTCAGGCGGCCGTCCTCGGCGACCACCACGGCCGACGAACCCACCCCGGTCACCCGGCTGCGCTCCACCACGTTCGACCGGTCGGAGGTCACCACGATCCCCGCGCCCCGCTCATTGGCCAGCTCGCAGTCGCGCAGCGCCAGTACGCCCTCGTGCCAGGCCAGCACCGCGGCCCAGGCCTGCCCGGCGACCCGGCAGCCGTCCAGGGCCGCCTGGCCGCGTCGCACGTCGAGTACCGGCGCCTCCCGGTCCGCCCCGGTCAGCACCAGGTGGGACAACTGCACCGCCTCGGCCTCCAGGACGACCGTGCTGCCCGACGAGGCGTGCACCTCCGGGGGCCGCCCGCTGTCCTGCGCGGCGACCGTGACCGGCGTGGTCACGTGCAGGCTCTCCTCGTACCGGCCGGGCGCCACGGTGATCAGCGCGCCCTCGCGGGCGTCGGCCAGCGCCGCGCCGATCGACCGGTAGGCACCGGGCCGGTCCGGGGCGACCTGCAGCATCTGCCGGGTCACGGGCGTGCTCCCTTGTTCGACGAGTCGGGGCGGGCCGGCAGCAGTCCCGGCGGGACGCCCACGGGACGGGCCTGCGGCTCTGGGCCGCGCGGCGGACCGCTCCGGAACTCCCGCAGGGTGGCGAGCGAGGCGGTGAGACCGTTCAACGCGATCTCGTCCAACGGGACCTGCCCGTCCTGTTCGGTCTCGGAGGAGGACAGCTGGCGCAGCAGGACCGCGGGCCGGTCCCCGTCGGCGTCGGTGCGCAGCACCTTGAAGCGGGTGCCGGGTTCGAAGACCACGCGGTCGGTGAAGGCGGGGTCCACCAGCCGGGTGCGGCGCGCGGTCATCGACCACACGAGGAAGTCCACGGTGCCCGGCGGCGCCGGACAGGGCGCCGTCGAGGCGGCGCAGAACGCCCACTCCGTGCTGACCCGGCCCTCGTGGAACCAGGCCAGTTCCGCCGGGCCGGCCGGCGCGTGCAGCAGCGCCGGGCCGCGGTAGGAGGGCAGCCGGCGCAGGCCCGCCGTCACACAGCGGGCCATCGGGACGTGCGGTCCCGTCGTCGCACCGCGCACCGCGGCGTCCACCCGGGCGCTGTCGCCCCCCAGATACAGGCGCACCGCCACCAGATCGGTCATCGCGTCCGCCGCGTCCTCGCGGGAGGACGAACGCAGCCCCGGCGACTCCGACAGCACGCGGGCGACCGATCCCGCGAGCGCGCCGAACTGGGCGTTGAACGTCTTGCGCAGCCAGGCCCGTTCCCGTTCCAGCCCGCGCTCCGGCGGCACGGCGGTCACCGTCGCGCCGGGGACGGGCTGCACCCGCACACCACGGACGCCGTCCGCCCGCCCGCCGGCCGCGCCCCGCTCGCCCACCTCGGCCGGCGCCGCACCGGCGGGTTCCCTCCCGGCGCCGGCCGGCGAGGGACCCGAGGGCATCTCGTCCGACTCCAGCCGGATGAGCGGCGCCCCGCCCCGGACACCCGGCGGCGGCACGGGCGCCGGGCTTGCGGGATCGGCCGAAGTGCCGGTCACCGGTGAGGTGTTGACGGGGTGGGCGGGGGCTGTGGGTGTTGGGTGGGTGTTGATGGGGTCGGTCGAAGTGGCGGGCGTCGGGCCGGCGTTGACGAGGGTGGCGGGCGTCGCGGGCGTCGGTTGGGCGTTTCCGCGGTCGGCCGGAACGGCACGGGCCGGGTCGGTGGTGATCGCGGGGGCGGGTTCCGGGTCCGTCGGGTCGGCGGGAGCGGGGTGTCCGGTCCGGAGGTTCGCCGGCTCGGTGGTGCCTGCGGGGGCCTGTCCTGCGCCCGCCTGGCCACCGGGAGCGGCGGAGGCCGGTCCGGTGCTCGCGGGGTCTGCCGGAACGGTCGGTCCCTGTGCGGAGTTCACGGGGGTGGTGGGAACCACCGAGGCCGGACCTGCGCCGTCCGGGTCACCGGGATCGGCAGGCCTCGGTCGGGTGTTCACGGAAACCGTGCCTGCCCGTTCCGCGCTCGCCGCAGCGGCTCGGCCCCGTTCGGTGCCGCGGCCACCCTCCGGTGTGGCTTCCGGTGGGGCGGTGGCGGCGGGATACGGGATCGTCGCGGGCCGGGGTTCGGCCGCCGGGCGGGTCCCGGGGCCGGTGGGCGCGGGCGGGGCGGCCGTGGTCGGGTACGTCGGCGGTACGGGCGCGGGGGCCGGCTGGATCCGGGTGTACGACGGTGAGGCCGGCGGTGCGGTGGGGTCGGCGGCCGCAGACGCGACGGTGTCCTGCCCGGTGTCCCCGCGGGCGGGGGACCACACCCACCACTCCTGCTCGTGCCAGCCGAGCGAGGGGCCCGGCTCGTCCGCCGGGGTCACCCGGAAGGCCTCCCGCAGAGTGGGGTCCAGCTGACGCAGCATGTCCTCGGCGAGTCCGCGCAGCCGCTCGCCGGACTCGGGGGTGGCACGGTCGTAGAGGAGCAGCGCCCGCCCGGGAGCGGCGGCGACCCGGCGGACCCGGTCGGAGTTGTCCGGCTCGGCCGGCGGGCGCAGCCACAGCCCGCTCTGGACGACCTCCAGCACGGTCTCGGGCCCGTACGCGTACGTCCCGCCCGTGGTGTCCGGGACCCCGGTGAGCGGGGAGCGGACCCCGAACAGGGCGGGCAGCGGGGGCGTACGGCCGTTGCCCGGGAAGTACACCACCTCGCTGACGAACGGCCGCCAGGCCGCCGTACCGTCGTGGCTCGGCACCTCGATGTCGGGCATCTGCCCGCCCAGGTGCTGCCGGGCGGGCAGGCCGGTGTAGAAGACGACCTGCTCGCCGGTGCCGTCGGCGAGCCCCTGGCCGAGGGAGTCCACGCCGTCGGGCAGCGCCACCGGGCCCAGTTGCAGGAAACGCAGCCGTCGGCGGGCCGAGGGCAGGACGCTGTGCCAGACCCGTACCGCGTCCGGGAGGTCCACCGGGGGGCCGCCCGGACTGCCCACCACCGCGGTCAGCATCTCGGTGCCGGCGGGGATGCGGTCCACCAGCCAGTGCCGGCCGCCGCCGGGGGCACCGGTGCCGCGCAGCCAGACGCCGCTCGGGGTGGGCTCCACGACCGCGTGGGAGGCGGTGTGCCACGCCCGGTCGGTGACGGCGTACTCCCAGGCCGGTTTCGGAAAGCGCCGGGAGTCGTACCCCACGGGGTGGCGCGGCCGATAGCTCAGCCAGCCCGTGCCGTCCTCGGGCGCGACGAACAGCCCGCCCTCGGGCAGGGTCCGTACCGGGCCGTCCGGTGCCAGCACCACGCCGCCGAGCCGCTCGGCGGCGGCCTGGCCGAACCGGCGCACATCGGGCGGCAGGGCGTGGCTGAACACCATCCGTATGCCGTCCGGCGTGGCGGTCAGGGCCCGCGGCACCGCTTCCCACTCGCGTGCGGTCGCGTCGAACGGCAGGTCCACGACGACGAGTTGGTGGAGCGGGTCGGGGGCGAGGGTCCCCGCGAAGGCCAGGGCGGCCGGATCGAGTCCGCCCTTGCGGTGGACCAGCAGGGCGTCACCGGCCGGGCGGGTCCGCAGACCCGCGCGGCCGGCCAGCACGGCCGGGGCCTCGATGTGCACCATGCTCACCCCTCCTTGAGGGTGGCGGCGGCCGCGTCGCCGTCCAGGACCGGGCCGCGCGGCAGCAGGGCCAGCACGTCGGCGGGCATGGGCGTGGCCGGCCCGCTCAGCCGCAGCGCGCTCGCGGCCTGCCGGCCCAGCGGGAAGAGGGTGCCCTGGTCGTCCACCAGGTACTGCTGCGGGACGGCGGCCCCGCTTCTGACCTGGTCCTGGTCGACGGCGAGCACGCCGTGCCCGGGAGGTACGCGTACGGTGCGGCCGTCGGCGGCCGTCCGGCGCTCCAGCACCACGGTGGAGGTCAGCTTCCGGCCCGCGGGGACCTGACGCAGGCACAGGTCGGCGGTGGCGGTGTCCACCGGCGGCGCGTGCAGCAGGTCGGGCAGGCCCGTGGCCGCCAGCCCGGCCCGGGAGAGAGGGGCGGCGGCCAGCGTGGTGGCGTCGAGGGTGAGCACCCGGGCCGCGCCGGGCCGGGCGGCCAGCAGGGCCTGTTCGGTCGGTGTGACGGGTGCGATCCCGTCGGAGAGCATCACGTAGGTGTGGCCGCCGGCCGCCGCGGGGGTACGGAAGAGCTGTCCGGCCCGTACGGCGTGACCGGCCACGCGGCCGGCCGGGGTACCGGCGTGCGGCACGGCCGGCGCGGTGAGCGTGGCACCGGTGCGTACCCCGGCGAGCCAGGCGCGGGGCGCGGCGATCCGCTGTTCGCTGTCCAGGCCGAGCGCGATGAGGGTGGCGTCGGCCGGTACGGGGTACTTCACGTCGTGCCACAGGACGTAGAGCTCACCCTTCGGCCCGGTCAGCACGGCCTGGGCCGGCCCCGGCGCGGGCAGCGCCCGGGGCGGGCCCAGATCGAGGATCTCGCGGCCGGTCGTCCCGGGCCGCAGACAGCGGGCCCAGCCGCCCGACAGGACGTCCGCAGCCGCCGGCAGCGCGTCGGGGGCGCCGGCGATGCCGATGGCCGAGCCGTGCGGCACCGTGGCGAGCACGTCCCGGGAGACCGTGCGCACCGTCCCGGACGAGCCGGTGAGCAGCAGCGCGGAGGCGTAGTTGAGGACCGGCCGCAGGCGGCCGTCCACCAGCAGGTAGCGGCTGCCGGTCTCCCGCTCCACGATGATCGACCCGGCCTGCCGCCAGGTGTCCTTCTGCACCGGCTTGATCAGGCCGTACACCCCGGAGCCGGCGCACAGCAGCACCACGAGGAGCACGCCGAAGAAAGATCCCAGAGAGCCGCGCCGGGTCGGGCTGGTGCCGCGGCCCGGGTCACCGGTGACCAGCGAGGTCGCCAGCCGGCCCACGGCGAACTGGTATGCCTGGACGTGGTCGCGTCGGGTCTGCACCTGTGTCTCCTTCAGCCGGCCAGGGAGCGGAACCGCGCGTAGGCGTGGAGCAGTTGGAACAGCAGCGGCAGCAGGGCGATCGCGGTGACCCACTCGGTGATGTCGCCGAGTTGCCCCCAGACCGGGAGCAGCCGGCGGCCGGGCAGCCGTTCGGCGGCCAGCAGCAGGCCGCCCACGGTCAGCAGCAGCGCCGCCACCGTGGCCATGCGCGCCCCGGTGCCGTGCGGTGCCACGTCGACCAGCAGCACCACGACCGGCCCGGCCAGGCCGGCCACGGTCGTGGACACCCGCTGGGTGATCCCGGTCAGCTCACGTGCCTGCAGCGCCACCGCCGTACCGAAGACCAGCGGCAGCACCCAGCCGACCCAGTCGGTGCGCTGGGCCAGCAGCCACCAGGCGGCCAGGCAGAGCACGGCGGTGGTGCAGGCGAGCGAGTCCAGCAGGGCGCCGGCCACCGCGGTCCTGGCGCGGATCCGCTCCTCCGGCTGGGGCTCGATGTCCTGCTGCAACTCATCCGCGTTGTGCGGCAGTTGGGGCGCCCGCAGCCGGGCCAGGCGCAGCGCCGTACGCGGGCCGACCCGGCCCAGGACGAACAGGGCGGCGGCCACCACGGCGACCGCCTGGGAGGGCGAACAGCCGGCGGCGGCCAGCCCGCAGGCCGCCGCGACACTCACCGCGGTGAGCAGGGCCGTGCCCGGCAGCGCGTCCGGCAGCGCCCGTAGCGCCAGCAGCAGGCCGGCGAGCACGGTCACCCAGAGCGCGGCGAGCAGCAGGCCGGGGGAGTCCGGACGGTAGCCGCCGCCCGCGCCGGGGCGGGAGGCCAGGCCCGCGAGGACGCCGAGGGCGAGGGAGCCGGAGCCGGCCAGCACGGCGGTGGTCCGGTGGGTGCCGTACCGGTCCGCGGCGACGCAGCCGGCCGCCAGCAGCAGCGCCGCCGCACCGGCGGCGACCGCGTTCGCCGCGCCGGGGCCGGGCCGCAGCAGATCCGCGAGGAGTACCAGCAGCACGAGCCCGGCCCCGGTCAGGGCGAGGACCCGGGTGGCGGCCGGGGTCCAGCGTCCGCGCTGCCCGCTGACGACATGGGCCACGCCGTCGGCGACGTCGTCGAAGTGCAGTCCGGGCAGGGCCTCTTCCGCCGCCCGCAGCCACAGCACCTCACCGTGGCGCAGCCCCAGGGTCTGCGGGGTGCCGTCGGGGTCGAGCGGCTCGTCGCCCATCCGCTGGAGCACCCAGTTCCGGCTGCCGTCGTCCGGCAGGCCGGCGTGCCGCAGCAGGACGGGCAGCAGTGCGGCGACCGGCATGGTGAGCGGGACCGCCAGATCGGCGCGTCCGGCCGGACCCTCCACGGTGAGCCGGCAGACATCGGGGGGCGAGGACTGGAGCGGGGGGGTTGACGTCGTCATGGTGTTCCTGTGCGGTGTGGGGGCGGAACCCGGTTCCGGGACCCGGTTCCGGGGTCCGGTCGCGCGGCGGCGGGGCGGGGCGGTCGCATCGGGGGATCACGCCGGGGGGACCAGGCCGGTGTGGACCAGGCCGACCGAGCGCCGGGTGACCAGCTGGGCCCGGCCGGGCGGCAGGGTGCGGGGCTTGGCCTCGCCGAGGAACTTGCCCTCTTCTTTGGGGTAGGAGAACAGCAGCGCCGGGTTGCCCAGCTCCCACATGCGGCGCAGCAGCGGGTCCATCATGGCCCGGCCGGCCCCCGACGCACTGCGGGCGACCACCAGGTGCAGACCGATGTGCAGGCCCTGCGCCAGCAGTGGCACCAGCGGTGCCGTCGGCGAGGGGGCACCGGGCAGGCCGCCGAACAGGTCGTAGTCGTCCATCACCACGAACAGCCGCGGCCCGTGCCACCAGTCCCGGCGGGCCAGCTGCTCGGGGCTGATGTCCGCGCCCGGCAGTCGCTGACCGACCGACACGGCCGCGGACTTGGCCAGTTCGCCGAGCCCGTCGGAGTCGACGGCGTAGCCGACCCGGTAGGCCTCGGGGATGTCCCGCAGCAGCCCGCGGCCGGGGTCCGCGGTCAGGATGCGGGCCTCGTCGGGGGAGTAGCGGGTGGTGACGGCCCGGATGGCGAGGCGCAGGAGGTTCGTCTTGCCCGTCTCGTTGTCGCCCAGCACCATCAGGTGCGGCGAGGCCCCGAAGTCGTGCCAGGCGGGTTCCAGCCGCAGTTCGTCCACGCCGAGGCACATGCGCAGTTCGGCGGCGTCCGCCGGCGGGTTCGGCAGCCGGCCGACCGGCAGCCGGGTGGGCAGCAGCCGCACCTCCGGGGCCCGGCGGCCGGTCCAGAACGTGTCGATCTCGGCGACCGCGGACTTGGTCGCCGCCGTCAGGTCGTCGACGCTCGTCATGCCGTCGATCCGGGGCAGCGCCGACAGGAAGTGGTGCCCTGAGGAGACCAGGCCCCGGCCCGGCCGGTGCGGCACCGTGGCGGCGATCCGGCTGCCCACCTCGGACTCCATCGAGTCGCCCAGCCGCAGCTCCAGCTTGGTGCCCAGCAGGTCCCGCAGCCGGGGCCGGATCTCCGACCAGCGCACCGCGGAGGCGACCACGTGCACGCCGAAGGACAGGCCGCGCGCGGCCAGGTCGATGACGACCGGCTCCAGGTCCTCGTACTCCGAGCGCAGCGTCGCCCAGCCGTCGACCACCAGGAACACATCCCCGTACGGGTCCTCGGCCTGGCCGGCGGCGCGCCGTGCCCGGTAGGCGGCCATCGACTCCACGCCCTGGGCGGCGAACTCCTGCTCGCGGCGCTCCAGGAGCTGGGTCAGTTCGGCCACCGTGCGGTGCACGCGGTCGCGGTCGACCCGGCCGGCGACCGAGCCGACGTGCGGCAGGCCGCCGGTGGAGACCAGGCCGCCGCCGAAGTCCAGGCAGTAGAACTGCACCTGCTCCGGGGTGTGGGTGAGCGCCAGGGACAGCATCAGGGTGCGCAGCAGCGTCGACTTGCCGGTCTGCGGAGCGCCCACCAGACCGACATGGCCGTCGGGCCCGGAGAGGTCCGCCACGAGCAGTTCCCTGGCCTGTTCGTACGGGCGGTCCACCATGCCCAGCGGCACCCGGGTCAGCGGGGGAGCGTCATGGCCGGCGGCGGTCATGCCGCGTACCGGGTCGGGGACGATGCCCGGCAGCAGGTCGTCCAGGCCGGCCGGGTCGGTCAGCGGCGGCAGCCACACCTGCCGGGCCGGCGGGCCGCTGTCCTCCAGCCGGCGCACCAGCAGGTCGAGCAGACTCTCCTCGTCCGGGTCGTGCTCCGCCCGGTCCTCGTCGGCGGACGCCGGCGCCGGCGCCGCGGCCGGCTCCGGTGGCCGGACCGGGCCGAGCCGGCCGAGACCGAACAGCGCGACCTCGGCCGCCGGCCCGGCCGCCCGCACCGCCGTCTCGCCCGGGGCGGCGGGGGCCGGTGCGGGACCGGAGACGTAGGCGGCCTTGAAACGGGCCAGATTGGAGATGTCGACCTTCAGATAGCCGTTGCCGGGCGCGGACGGCAGCTCGTACGCCGAGGTCACCCCGATGACGGCGCGGGACTCCATGGCGGAGAACGTGCGCAGCGCGAGCCGGTACGACAGATGGCCCTCGACCTTGTGGATACGGCTCTCGTCCAGCCGCTGCGAGGCCAGCAGCAGATGCACCCCGAGGCTGCGCCCCAGCCGCCCGATGGACACGAAGAGGTCGACGAACTCAGGCTTGCTGGCCAGGAGTTCGGAGAACTCGTCGACGATGATGACGAGGGACGGCAGCGGGGTGAGCCCGGCGGTGCCGGACAGTCTGGCCTTCTCGTACTCGAAGAGCGAGGAGTGGCCGGCGGCACGCAGCAGTTCCTGGCGGCGGACCATCTCCCCGTTGATCGAGTCCCGCATCCGGTCGACCAGGTGGACCTCGTCGGCCAGGTTGGTGATCACGGCCGAGGTGTGCGGCAGCCGCTCCATGTTCAGGAAGGTGGCACCGCCCTTGAAGTCCACCAGGACCAGGTTGAGCACCTCCGAGGAGTGCGTGGCGGCCAGGCCCATGACCAGCGTGCGCAGCAGCTCGCTCTTTCCGGAGCCGGTCGCGCCGATCAGCAGCCCGTGCGGGCCCATACCGCCCTGCGCGGACTCCTTCAGGTCGAGCTCGACCACTTCGCCGTCCTCGGTGACACCGAGCGGCACCTTCAGCCGGGCCGCCTGCAGCTGACGCGGCCGCCACAGCCCGGCCACGTCGAAGGTGTGCGGGTCGCGCACGCCCAGCAGCGTGGTCAGTTCGAAGTCCGAGTCCAGCGACCGGTCCACCAGGTCGATGACCCCGCCGGTCCGCAGCGGCGCCAGCCGGCGGGCCAGCACCTCGGCGGCCGGCCCGCTCAGCGCGTCGGCCGTCACCCGGGCGGTGTCGTTGCCCGCCGGGTACTCGGCCCGGCCGTCGCGCACGGTCAGCCGCAGCACCTTGGCACCGCCGGGCATGGCGCCGGTCGCGTCCAGCAGGACCACGTTGCGGACACCCGTGGTCAGCAGCCGGGACGCCTCGGGGATACCGATGTCCTGGGCGATGACCACCACGAACGGCTCGGCGGTGCTGGGCGGCGCGTCCGGGTCGTGGTCGGGGCGGTCGCGGACCTCGGCGCCGAGCAGGTCCATCAGCCCGTCGTGGTCGTCGGCGGCCAGCCGCAGCGGGCCGGCCGCGTCGGACTCCTCCGGGTGGGCGTTGTGCGGCAGCCACTTCAGCCACTCCCACTCCGCGGCGGCCAGCTCCCCGCCCAGCAGGGCGATCCGCAGGTCGTCGGGCGAGTGCAGCACGGCCAGCTGACCCACCATGGCCCGCATCAGGGCCAGTGCCTCGACGCCGGAACCGGCGAACTCCACGCTGGTGAAGGCGCGCAGCGCCACGGGCACCGGCAGGTGCGGAACCCGCTGGTGGGCCCGGGTGAAGCGACGCAGCGACACGGCCGACAGCGGCTCCAGGTCCTCCACCGGCCGGGTCTGCGGCGGCAGGAACTCCAGCGCCGCCCGCCGGGTGCCGGTGCCGATCCGCACCCGGGCGAAGTCGTCGTGGCCCGGGCGGCGTTCCCACAGCCGGTCGCCGGGCGCCCAGGTCCACAGCCGGTCGGGCGGCGGGTTGTCCCACAGCAGGGCGGCGCGCTGCTCGGCCGCGGCCTGCCGGGCCTGGGCGCGCTTCTGTCCCAGATAGCGCAGGTAGTCGCGGCGTTCCGCGCGCATCCTGCGCCGCCGGTCGCTGCCGGCCCGGCCCAGCTGGGTCAGCGTCATGCTGGCCATCGACCCGCCCATCAGCCCTGACATCAGGTACGTGGTGGGGCCCGGCCGGCCCTGCGAGAACATCAGCATCATGGCGCCCGTGCCCAGGCCCATCGGCAGGTACATCAAGGCGGAGCCGAGGTCGGCCTGCGGGGGTTCGCCGAGCGCGGGCGGCTCGGCCAGCTCCACCTGGCCCTCCGGCATCGAGGGGCCCTCGGCGCGCGGTCCCCGTCGCACCGAGTCGGTGCTCAACGGCCCGGTCCCTTCGGCGCGTTCGGGCGGCGGCGCGGATCGCGTGCGGCGCGGCGGTCACCTGCGGGCCCGGGCGACGGGCGCCACCGCGCGGTACGACGGTCGGCGCCGTGCCCGGGCAGCGAGCGGGGCCGGCGGGCGTCCGTCATATCTGGCCGCTCCGGATCGCGTAGGCCACCGCGTGGGCGCGATTGCGCAGCCGGTGCCGCTTGATCATTCCGTAGAGCACGTTCTTGATGGTCCGTTCCGAGTAGCCGAGCTTGTCTCCGATGTGCTGTAACTCGTCTCCCTCGGCGACCAGTTGCAGCACCTCCGCCTCGCGCAGGGTGAGTCCGCCGGGGGTGAGGCCGTGGGGTGCGAGCACCTCCTGGTGGGTCCTCGTCATCTGGTCCATCAGCTGGCCCTGCAGTACCGCCGGCAGATCGCCGTGACCGGCCCGCACCTCCTGCAGTGCCTCGCCGAACCGCTCCCAGGTGAACGCCGGGCGGAACAACACCGCGCGCACGCCCGCGTCCAGCGCGACGTACGGGTCGACCGACCACTCGCCGTCGGCGATCACGACGAGTCTGGCGGCGCCCTCGACCTCCTGCCGCAGCTGTGTGAGCGCGCGGGCGTCCGGGTTCTGCAGGGTCGCGACGACGATGTCGGCGGGTGTGCCCCAGCCGGTCAGCGCCAGGCCGGGCTGCCGCCGGACGTAACTCACCAGCGCGGACCGGGTGATCGGGTCGGCCGCGTGGACCGCCAGCCGGACCGTGTCGCCGGCGTCCGCGGCCCGGTCCGGGGACCGGCCGCGGCGCTGGTCGTCCCCGAGGGCGCCGGGGGCCGGGTGTGGTCGTGCGGAGAGGGGGGTGAGCGCGGTCGGCTCCGTCGTGCGGGGCTCGGCCGGCGCTGCGGGTGCGGCACTGTGCGAGGTGGCGCCTGCCATCGGTCTCTCCTCTCCGGTGTCCAGCGGCGTCAGCCGTTGAATTGCGGAATGTTTTCGATCGCTCGATTCTTCTCGATGGCATCCCGGACTTGTCAAGTCTCTCCGATGTGAGAAATCCTTGCGTGCGCAATAATCTGGTCAAGGTGGCTCATAAGTCACCGAGTCGCGAGAATTAACCGGTTCATGGGGTGTTCCGGTGGAACCGGGTGGTCGGGACATGCGTCCCTGGTGGGTCGATCACTCACGGGAAGTACCAGGTGGCGGCGGTGACTTGACAGGCGCGGCAGATTGACTGAAGATTCATTCACGGTCCACGGTGGAGGGGTATGCCGTTCCGTGGGGACTTCCCTGTATTCGGCGAGGGAGTCTTCAGAATGCAGTCGAAGGGTCGACGATCTGCCCCGGTGCATTAATGCCCCGCACTCCGGAAATCGCGGGAGTGGAATTCCGTGGCACTTTGTCCGCCGAGTCCTCTCCCGGCCGCCCTGCTCGCATACCGTGACCATGATGACCGGTGTCACGGCCGGCGGTCGATGTGCCGGACCACAGACTTGCCCCGCCCAGACAGTGGGTGCCCACTGTGAGCGGAAGGGCGCGCGTCCGTAAGCCGCCCTCCAGGTCCGTCCGCCAGGCCTCGCGCACTCGTATCGCCGCGGCGGGCCACAGCGCCGCTCCGCACCCGCACCGCTCTCCCGCCCGGCCGCTCTCCCGCTCTATCGCCCGGCCGCTCTCCCGCTCTCGTGCTGAGGTGTCACCAGCCGGTGAACAGCAGATGGTTCAGCAGCAGCGCGAGCAGTGCCTGTGCCGTCAGCCAGGCGCGCGGCCGGGGCAGGAACGCGCAGGCCGGGAGCAGCCACATCGCGAACGGCAGCCAGATGCGCTCCGTCTCCGCCTTGCTCATCCCCGACACGTCGGCGATCAGCAGCGCGAGCAGCGCGACCGCCACCAGGATGGCGAGGCGGACCGGTGCGGAGCCCGCCGTACGGCGGTGGACGAGCGTGGCGCCCGCCCGCCGCAGCCCCGCCGCCGTCGCCAGGCCGGTGATGATCACCGTGCAGGCCAGGTTGGCCCACACCCAGTAGCCGTACGGGCGGGTGCCGCCGACACCCTGGTAGTAGCGGGTGACCAGCAGCCGGTACCCCTCCCACCAGTCGAACCCGGCGAGCGTGAACACGACCGGGACGACCGCCGCCCCCGCCATCAGCAGGGCGAGGACCACCGGCCGCGCCCGGACCCGGCGCCGGCCGAGCACCAGCACCGCCGCCCCGACGAGTGCGAAGAGCGTCAGGCCGTACGACAGGTAGCAGGTCAGGCCGTACAGCAGTCCCGCGCCCGCCGCCCACGCCACGGACCGTCCGGTCACCGCCAGCGCCAGCAGCGCCACCGCCCAGGCGGCGACCGCCGCGAAGTACCCGTCGGCCGAGGCGCCCACCCACACCGCGGCCGGGGCCATGACCAGGAAGGGCGCGGCCCGCCGGGCGAGCCGCTCGTCCGCCAGCGCCCGCACCGCGACCAGCACGGCGACACAGGCCGTGGACCCGACGGTGACGCACCAGGCGCCCGCCCAGCCGCCGCCGTGCAGCCCGGCCCGGTCAAGGAGGACGAAGGTGAGGGTGGCGGCCGGGGGGTGACCGGCGATGTGGGCGGGCCAGGGGGACGGGGTGCCGCTCACGATGTGGTGGGTGAAGTCGCGCAGGGTCGCCGGGATGTCGTGGAAGCGGCCGATGA
Organism: Streptomyces sp. NPDC031497; assembly: GCF_055580905.1. Taxonomy (NCBI): domain Bacteria; kingdom Bacillati; phylum Actinomycetota; class Actinomycetes; order Kitasatosporales; family Streptomycetaceae; genus Streptomyces; species Streptomyces sp. NPDC031497. Next base: position 259,440 of record NZ_JBVIKO010000001.1, on the reverse strand, counting down.
CCGTGAGGTACTCGTTCGGGCTGGTGAGCCGGCCGGCCACACCCCGCTGCCAGCCGTCGACCAGCGCCAGCGACCAGATCCAGGCCAGACAGGCGCCCCAGGCCGCGGCGAGCAGCCCGCGCCAGGACAGCCGTACGGCGAGGTTCGGCCCGTACGCCACCACGGCGGCCGCCACCAGTACGGCGGCCGGGGTGCCCGGGCCCACGTGCGGGTCCCAGTCGGCGAACAGCGGCGGCCAGTGCACGAACAGGACGCGGTAGGTGTCCTGGAGGTGCCGGCCGACCAGGACGGCGACGAGCACCAGCAGGGCGGCGGCGAGGACGGCGTACAGATCGGCGGGGCGATCACGGCGGGGAGCGCGGGTCACACCGGAACGCTAGGTCGGCGACCGGGCGAAAGAGTGGATCAGGCGGCTGACGTCAGACTTTCGTCATGGGTCGCGCACCCGGTCCCGGGGTTTTCCCGGCCTACGGTCGGACCATGCGACACGACGACCCACGGCTTCCCACCTCACCCGGCTTCTGGCGCAGCCCGCTGCGCGGCACCTGGTTCACCTCGGTGCTCGGCCTCGTGCTGCTCGTCGGCATCACCGTGCTGTTCGTGACCGGACTGGTGTCGTACGCCGCCTACAACCCGAACCTGGCCCCGGTGAACGACCAGACCCCGGACAAGGGCATCCTCGGCTTCTACCTGTTCTCGTGGCCGACGAACCCGTCCTGGCTCTACCGGCTCACCCAGGGCCTGCACGTCACCCTCGGCGTCACCCTGATCCCGGTGCTGCTCGCCAAGCTGTGGTCGGTGGTGCCGAAGCTGTTCACGCTGCCCCCGGCCCGCTCGCTCGCCCACGCGCTGGAGCGGATCTCGCTGCTGTTGCTGGTCGGCGGCGGCCTCTTCGAGTTCACGACCGGTGTCCTCAACGTCCAGCTCGACTACGTCTTCCCCGGCTCCTTCTACCCCCTGCACTTCTACGGCGCCTGGGTGTTCTTCGCCGCGTTCGTCGCGCATGCCGCGCTGAAGACGCCGACGGCGCTCCGGGCCGTTCGCCAACGGCGCCGGGACGAGGCCGAGTTGGCCACACCACGGCCGGACGCGCCCACCGTCTCCCGGCGTGGCGCGCTGTGGTTCGTCGGCGGCGCGTCCCTGCTGCTGCTCGTCACCACCGCGGGGCAGAGCATCGGGGGCGCGCTGCGGCGCACCGCCCTGCTCGCGCCGCACGGCGGAGCCGACCCCGGCAGCGGGCCGAACGGCTTCCAGATCAACAAGACGGCCGCCTACGCCGGGATCGACGCCGGGGCGACCGGCGGCGAGGCCTGGCGGCTGGTCGTCACCGGACGCGACGGCCGGACGGTCCGCCTCAGCCGCGCCGAACTGCTCCGACTGCCCCTGCACAGCGCCGCGCTGCCCATCGCCTGCGTCGAGGGGTGGTCGACCGCCGACCAGTGGTGGCGCGGGGTGCGGCTGCGCGACCTCGCGGCACTCGTCGGCCACGACGGCGACCCGCCGGACGTGTTCGTCGAGTCGCTCCAGCTGCACGGCGCCTTCCGCCGCGCGGCCCTGCGCGCCAACCAGGTCGCCGACCCGCGCTCCCTGCTCGCGCTCCAGGTGAACGGCGAGGACCTGTCCCCCGACCACGGCTACCCGGCGCGCGTGATCGTGCCCGCCGCGCCCGGTGTGCTCAACACCAAGTGGGTGGCCCGGATGACCTTCGGAGACCTGTGATGCGCTCGCCCCTGCCCGTCGGCGCCCTGCTGCGACGCCTGCGTCTCCCGCTCGGCAACCCCCTCCACATCCTGCTGCTGGCCTGCTCGTTCGCGCTCGCCGCCTATGCCGGCGTACGGCTGCTGTCGGGCGACTGGCTCGGGGTGACGCTGTGGGTGGTGGGGGCGGCCCTGCTGCACGACCTCGTCCTGCTGCCGCTGTACTCGCTGGCCGACCGGGCGGCGGTACGCGGGCTGGGCGCCGCCGGGCGCCGGGCGGGGGCGCCGCTCGCGCCCCTGGGGCCGCGGGGGAGGGCGATGTACGTCCGCGTCCCGGCCGCGCTCTCCGCGCTGCTCCTGCTGGTGTGGTTCCCGCTGATCAGCGGGATGGTGGCCGGGCACTACCGGACGGCCACCGGCCTGTCCTCGGACGGCTACCTGGCCCGCTGGCTGCTGATCACCGCCGTGCTCTTCGGCGGCTCGGCGCTGCTGCTGGTGTGCCGGCTGCGCAGGGCGACGAAGCGCCGCCCCCCGGCCGCCCACTGACCGGCCCGCTCCCAGCCCCACGCGTACCCCAGCAGGGCCGCGGTGCCGAGCCGCGCCCAGAGGAAGGGGGCGCCGACCGCCTCATGGGCGTCGGTGAGGTGGACATGGGCGCGTTCGTCGACGTCCACCGGAGCGGTCTCTGCGATCAACAGGCCGCCGGGAGTGAGGAGTTCGGCCACCCGGTCCAGCAGGTCGCGCGGGTCGCCGCCGATCCCGACGTTGCCGTCCATCAGCAGGACGGTGCCCCAGCGGCCCTCGCCGGGCAGCGGCTCGAAGACCGAGCGGCGCAGCGCCTGGCCGCCGAGGCGCACGGTGTGGTCGACGGCGGCCACGCTGACGTCGATTCCGAGGACGGTACGGCCCTGGGCGGCGAGTTCGGCGACGAGCCGCCCGGGGCCGCAGCCGACGTCGAGGACGGCGCCCTCGCAGCGGTCCAGGACCTCCCGGTCGACCGGGTCGGCCCGTGCGCACCAGCGCTCGACCTCCAGCGGCAGCAGCCACCCGTCGGTGCGGCGCAGGAACAGCGGGCCCCGGCCGGTGCGCAGGGCGGCGGCGTAGGGGTCGGCGCCGGTCCAGGCGAGCGGCGGTGAGGTGGTCATCGGCGGCCCGTCCCGCTGTGCGCCGTGCACCGGGCCAGGCAGGCGGCGAAGCGGCCGTGCGGGACGAGGGCGGCGACGGCGACGGCGTCCGCGGCGGTGTCCACGTCCCGCAGCCGCGGCAGGTCCGCGACCCGCAGCCCGGCGGCGACGAGCCGCCGTCGCTGGACCGCGCCGGTCTCCGGCGCGGACATCGGCACCCCGCGCAGCAGCGCGGGGTCCGGGTCCGCCAGCCCCAGCGCCCAGAACCCCCCGTCCTCGGCGGGACCGAAGTACGCGTCGCGGTCCGCGAAGTCCACGGTGAGCAGGGCCGGGGTGACCTGCGGGGTGTCCATGCCGATGAGGAGGGCCGGGCCGGTGCAGCCGGCGAAGGCGTGCGCGAGCCGCTCGTCCAGCCCGCCCGCGCACTGCGGTACGACATCGAAGCCGGGCGGCAGCCAGGGGCCGGGGTTTCCGTCGAGCACCAGGACGCGGCGGGTGGCCGGGGCCTCGGCCACGGCGCGCAGGGTGTCGGCGAGGGACGCCTCGGCGAGCGCGGCGGCCTGCTCGGGCGAGAACGGCGGGGTGAGCCGCGTCTTGACCCTGCCGGGGCGGGGTTCTTTCGCGATCACGAGAAGGGTGGTCATGTGGGGGTTCCTTGGCTGGTGCGGGTGGGTGGGGGCGGGGGTGTCACTTACCGGCGCCGGCAGGGTGCCGCTGCGCCCACCCTTGAGGCACGGGGGGAGGCACGACTGCCCGCGGCTGAGTAGCCCCGTAAGTGGCGCGGGGCTGTATCGATGTGCGGCTCCGCCGCGTGGGCGCGCTCAGCCCCCACCGGCCCGCACCCGCGGCGGCTCGCGCAGCACCCGGCTCATGTCCCGCACCGCCTGCGCCGTGCCGCGCCAGGTTCCGGTGACTTTCGAGACCCCGGTACGCGGCCGGTACGGCACCTCGCGTTCGGTGATCCGCCAGCCTGCGTCCGCCGCCCGCACCACCATCTGGAGCGGATAGCCGCTGCGCCGGTCGTCGAGGGACAGCGCGAGCAGTGGCTCACGGCGCGCCGCCCGCAGCGGACCGAGGTCGTGCAGCCGCAGCCCGGTACGCCGCCGCAGCATCCGCGTCAGCGCCAGGTTCCCGGCCCGGGCATGCGCCGGCCACGCACCCCGGCCCTGCGGCCGCCGTCGGCCGAGCACCAGGTCCGCCTCGCCGTCGTGGACTTCCCGCACGAACGGCACGAGGAGCCCCGGATCGAGCGAGGCGTCGCAGTCGCAGAAGCAGACGATGCCGGCGGTCGCGGCGGTCAGCCCCGCATGGCACGCCGCGCCGAAGCCGCGCCGCGCCTCGTGGACGACGGTCGCGCCGAGCGCCCGGGCGATGTCGGCCGAGCCGTCCGTGGAGCCGTTGTCCACCACGAGGGCCTGCCAGCCCGCCGGGATCCGGCCGAGCACCCAGGGCAGGGCCTCGGCCTCGTTCAGACAGGGGAGGACGACGTCCACGTCCGTCGTCGGGGAGGTTGGTGAGGTGGTCACGGTTGTCACCCTACGAACGTGAACCGGACATACCGGGCGTCGGCTCCTTACGAAACGCGGACGTCGGAACCGGCGGCCCACCTCCCCGGTTTCTTACGAAACACGGACGTCGCACCCCGTGCCCACCCTCGGGCGCGACACCCGCGACGGCCCGGTGCGAGGGTGGGGGCATGCAGCAGCCGTACGAGCTCACCGAGGACCGGGCCGCCCCCGCCGCCACCCGGGTCCTGGTCGTCGACGACGATCCGACCGTCGCCGAGGTCGTCACCGGGTATCTCGACCGCGCCGGTTACCTGGTCGACCACGCCGGCGACGGCCCCACCGCACTGACCCGCGCCACCGCCCACTGGCCGGACCTGGTGGTGCTCGACCTGATGCTGCCCGGCATGGACGGCCTGGAGGTCTGCCGGCGGCTGCGCGGCCACGCCCCCGTCCCGGTCATCATGCTCACCGCGCGCGGCGACGAGGACGACCGGATCCTGGGCCTGGAGGTCGGCGCCGACGACTACGTCACCAAGCCCTTCAGCCCCCGCGAACTGGTCCTGCGGGTGGAGTCGGTGCTGCGCCGCGCCCGCCCCGCACCCGCCGCGCACTCCTTCTCCACCGCCGGAGTCACCCTCGATCCGAACGCCCGCCGCGCCACCAAGAACGGCACCGAACTCGCCCTCACCCTGCGCGAGTTCGACCTCCTCGCCTTCTTCCTGCGGCACCCCGGGCGGGCGTTCGGCAGGGAGGACCTGATGCGCGAGGTGTGGGGCTGGGACTTCGGTGACCTGTCCACGGTGACCGTGCATGTCCGCCGGCTGCGCGCCAAGGTCGAGGACGACCCGGCCCGGCCGCGGCTGATCCAGACGGTGTGGGGCGTCGGCTATCGCTTCGACCCCGACGCCGACGAGCCGGAGGTGGACTGACATGCGCGACACCCTGCTGATCGCCCTCTACGCCCTGGCCGGCGCCGCCCTCACCGGGCTCGTCGGAGCGGCCGCGCTGCGCCTGCTCCGGCGCCGCTCGCTCACCCTGTCCATCGCCGTGGTCGCCGCCGTCGGCGTGGTCGCGATGCTCGCCGGCACCCTGGCCGTCGCCTGGGCGATGTTCCTCTCCTCGCACGACCTGTCGGTGGTGACGACGGTGGTCGCGATGGCGGCGGCGGTCTCGCTCGCCAGCGCGCTGATACTGGGCCGCTGGGTCGGCGCCCGCAGTCATGAACTCGCCCTCGCCGCCCGCTCGTTCGGCGAGGAGGGCGACTTCGCCGCGCCCGCGGTCCCGGCCACCGCCGAACTGGCCGAGGTGAGCCGCGAGTTGGCCGCCACCAGCGCGAAGCTCGCCGAATCCAGGCAACGGGAACGCGCGTTGGAGACCTCGCGCCGGGAACTGGTCGCCTGGATCTCGCACGACCTGCGCACCCCGCTGGCCGGTCTGCGCGCCATGTCGGAGGCGCTGGAGGACGGCGTCGCCAGCGACCCGGACCGCTATCTGAAGCAGATCCGCACCGAGGTCGAACGCCTCAACGACATGGTCGGCGACCTCTTCGAGCTGTCCCGCATCCACGCCGGGACGCTCGCGCTGAGCCCGAGCCGGATGTCGCTGTACGACCTCGTCGGCGACGCCCTCGCGGGTGCCGACCCGCTGGCGCGCGAGCTGGGCGTGCGGCTGGTCGGCGACCGGGTGGAGCCGGTGCCGGTCGAGGTGGACGGCAAGGAGATGAGCCGGGTGCTGGGCAACCTGCTGGTGAACGCCATCCGCCGGACGCCGCCCGACGGCACGGTCGCGGTCGCCGCCGAGCGCGGTCCCGAGGGTGTCGTCCTGTCCGTCACGGACGGCTGCGGCGGCATCCCCGAGGAGGACCTGCCGCGCGTCTTCGACACCGGCTGGCGCGGCAGCCACGCCCGCACGCCTCCGGCCGGAGCGGGACTCGGCCTCGCCATCGTGCGCGGGATCGTGGAGGCCCACCAGGGGCGGGCCACCGTGCACAACATCCCGGGCGGCTGCCGCTTCGAGGTGGTGCTGCCCACCGCCGCTTCCTGATGGCGGGCAGCACCACCGGTCCGTCCGGGGTCTATGCGCCCCGCGCGAACTCCCGCATCCCCTCCGCGAACCCGACCTCGGCCTTCCAGCCCAGGTCGGCCCGCAGCCGCGAGGAGTCGGCGGTGACGTGCCGTACGTCCCCGAGCCGGAACTCCCCGGTGACCACCGGCATCGGCCCGCCGTGCGCCTGGGCCAGCGCGCGGGCCATCTCGCCGACGGTGTGCGGCTCGCCGCTGCCGGTGTTGTAGACGGTCAGTGCCCCCGGCTCCGGCCGTGCCTCCAGGGCGACCACGTCGGCGGCGGCCACGTCCCGGACGTGCACGAAGTCCCGGCGCTGCCGCCCGTCCTCGAACACCCGGGGTGCCTCACCGCGGGCGAGCGCCGAACGGAAGAAGGAGGCCACGCCCGCGTAGGGGGTGTCACGGGGCATCCGGGGCCCGTACACGTTGTGGTAGCGCAACGACACCGCCGACCCGCCCGTCGACCGGGCCCAGGCGGCGGCCAGGTGCTCCTGGGCCAGCTTGGTGGTGGCGTACACGTTGCGCGGATCGGCCGGCGCGTCCTCGGCGACCAGTCCCGGTGCCAGATCGGCGCCGCAGACCGGGCAGTGCGGCTCGAACCGCCCGGCCTCCAGATCGGCGACCGCGCGCGGCCCCGGCCGTACGACACCGTGGCGCGGACACTCGTACCGGCCCTCCCCGTACACGACCATCGACCCGGCCAGCACGAGGTGCCGTACCCCCGCCTCGGCCATCGCGGCGAGCAGCACGGCCGTACCGAGATCATTGCGGGAGACGTACTCCGCCGCGTCCCCGAACCCCACCCCCAGCCCGACCATCGCGGCCTGATGGCAGACCGCGTCCATGCCCGCCAGTGCCCGCCCGACCGCCGCCGGATTGCGTACGTCGGCGCCCGGATCGTCGCGCACGTCGAACACGACCGCCTCGTGCCCGCGCGCCGCCAGCGCCTCGACGACATGGGACCCGATGAACCCGGCACCGCCGGTGACCAGTACACGCATACGGCCACGCTAGGCCCGCGCCGGCACCGGACCGCGCGACCGCGCCCGCACGTCACGACTCCGTAAGGGGTGGCACCGAGGCCGGCGGTCGCACGCCTCCTCCGCGCGCAGTCGACGAGATGACGCGTTCGCCGTCCTGGGAGGCGTGGAAGCCGGCGCGGACGAGGCCGGGCGCCCCTACGCCTTGGGGGGCTTGACGGCGATGTCCAGGTAGAAGGCGTCGATGCTGCGCACCGCCGTCTCGAACTCTGCCAGGTTGACGGGCTTGGTGACGTAGGCGTTGGCGTGGTGGTGGTACGCGCCGGTCACGTCGTCGGGAGCGACGGACGTGGTCAGTACGACGACCGGGATGGTCCGCAGCTCCGCGTCCTCCTTCACCACGGCGAGGAACTCGCGCCCGTTCATCCGGGGCATGTTGAGGTCGAGCACGATGAGGTCGGGACGCTCGTTGTCCGGGTCGCGCAGGTAGTCCAGGGCCTCGATGCCGTCGGAGACCTGGGTGAGATTGCGCGTACCGCGTTCGGCGAGGGCGTCCTGGATGAGCATCGCGTCGGCGACGTCGTCCTCGACCAGCAGCACGTCGTACGGGTGGATTGTGGCGGCAGCCATGATTCAGGAGCTCCGGGGTGTGGGGCGGCGGGTCGAGTGGTCGGTGTTGTTCGTGATCAGCCCGGGCCAGCGGCGCCGGGCCCCTTGGCGGCTCATACTCACGGCCCGGCCGATCTCCGGGTAGCCGGCGCCGCTCTCGGCGGCGGCATGGGCGGCCTGGTCCTCCAGGTGTCTGAGGGTCTGCTTGACGCCGGCGAGTACCCGCAGTCGCAGCAGAGCATGCCGGCGGGCCTCGCCCGCCGTGTCGACGGGGTCCGCCGGGCGGCGGGCGGTGTCCTGCGTGAGCAGCCGGGTGAGTTCGTCCACCACCTGGGTCACCAGCACGTCCGTATCCCCACTCGTGGGACCGGAAGGAGGGGGAGTGGGCACGGCACCACCCTAGGGCGTTGATCCAGGAAGGGACAACATGCGTTGTCGGGCGCCGAAGTACAGTGTGCTTGCCGCGCGCCGAGGTGCGGCCCGGACAACCGGCCGAGGGAGCAGTCCACCGCGATGACAAGCAAGCCGTCAGGCGCCGTGGGCGCGTTCGCGGGCTGGACGACCAGGCGCTGGCTGCGGGCGGGCGTCGCCGGCACCCTGGTCGTCCTGATGGTGCTGGGCTCGCTGGGCGGCTGGGCCATATGGCGGACCTCACAGATCACGGCCGCCCTGGTGGACCGGCGGTCCCCCGCCCTGATCGAGTCGATGCGGTTCGAGGAGGCGCTGGTCAACCAGGAGACCGGCATCCGCGGCTACGGCCTGTCCGGCCGGCGGGACTTCCTGCAGCCCTACGCGCAGGGCGTGGCCGGTGAGCAGGCGGCGCTCAAGCGGCTGCGGCCGCTGCTCAGCGACGACGGCCGGGCCCGTGCCGACCTGGCCGACGTGGAGAAACTCGCCGGGACCTGGCAGGAGCGCATCGCGCGGCCCGTCGCCGCGGCCTCCCCCGAGGAGGCCGCGAAGATCACCACGGCACGCGCCGACGAGGGCAAGACCGCGTTCGACTCCCTGCGGCGCGCGATGACACGTCAGCAGGCCCACCTGGAGCAGGAGCGGACGGCGGCCACCCGTCAGCTGCGGCAGGCGGTGTCCCTGCGGAACTGGATGTTCGCCGTCATCGCGGTCGTCATCGTGCTGGTGGCCGGACTCGTCTTCGAGGGGCTGCGGCGCGGCGTCACCGGCCCCCTCAGCAGGCTCGGCTCGGCCGCCCGTGACGTGACGCAGGGCCGTTTCGACCGTTCCATCGACGGCACCGGCCCCGCGGACCTGCGGCGGCTCGCCTCCGACGTGGAGTCGATGCGTCTGCGCCTGGTGGCGGAGCTGCGGTTCAGCGAGGAGGCCCGCGGACTGCTGGACGAGCAGGCGGAGGACCTGAAGCGGTCGAACACGGAACTGGAACAGTTCGCCTACGTCGCCTCGCACGACCTCCAGGAACCGCTGCGCAAGGTCTCCAGCTTCACCCAGCTCCTGCAACGGCGTTACGGGGGGCAGCTGGACGAGAAGGCCGACCAGTACATCGCCTTCGCCGTCGACGGCGCCAACCGCATGCAGAACCTCATCAACGACCTGCTCGCCTTCTCCCGGGTCGGCCGCGTCCACAACGAGCAACGGACCGTGGACCTGGAGGAGGTGCTGAGCACGACCGTGGACGACCTCAGTGTGCGCGTCGAGGAGACCGGCACCGAGATCACCCACGACCCGCTGCCCACGGTGCTCGGCGACGCGACCCAGCTGGGCATGCTGCTGCAGAACCTGCTGTCCAACGCGATCAAGTTCCGCCATCCCGACCGGCCGCCGCGGATCCACATGGGTGTTACGTCGGCCGAGGGGACCTGGGAGTTCGAGGTCCGCGACAACGGCATCGGGATCGAGCCGGAGTACCAGGAGAAGGTCTTCGTCATCTTCCAGCGGCTGCACACCAGGGAGGCCTATCCGGGCACCGGGATCGGCCTGGCGATGTGCAAGAAGGTCGTGGAGTTCCACGGCGGCACCATCTCGATCGACCCCGACAACCGGCCGGGCACCCGCGTCGTCTTCACCCTTCCCGCCCTACCCGCCCCTATCGCCCCCACGGCCGCGACGGCCGTCCCGGACAGAGAGACACAGTCGTGACCGGTCCCTCCGCAGGCCGCGGCGAGCAGCACGCCGAGCAGTACGACGTCCTGTTGGTGGAGGACGACGACGGAGACGCCCTCCTGGTCGAGGAACTGCTCCACGACACCGATCTGCCGCACACCCTGACGCGGTGCCACACCGCCGCCGAAGCCCACCGGGCACTCGCGGCCGGTCCCGTCGACTGCGTCCTGCTCGATCTGCACCTGCCCGACGCCTCCGGGGTGGGGATGATCCAGACCATCCAGGCCGGCACCCACGCCGCGATCATCGTCCTGACCGGCCTGGACGAACCCCGCGCCGGAGTCGACTCCCTCGCCGCCGGCGCCCAGGACTATCTCGTCAAGGGCAAGGTCGAACCCGACCTGATGCAGCGCGCCGTCCGCTACGCCGTCCAGCGCAAGCAGGCCGAACTCGCCAACGCCGCCCTCCAGCTCGGGCGGCTGCGCGCCGAGGAGAACGCCCGCCTGGAACGTGGGCTGCTGCCCGAACCACTGCTGTCCTCGACCGCAGTCACCGCCTCCAGCCGCTACTACCCCGGACGGGCCCAGGCCCTGCTGGGCGGTGACTTCCTCGACGTCGTCCAGACCGACGACGGGCAGGTCCACGCGATCATCGGAGACGTCAGCGGCCACGGCCCGGACGCCGCCGCGCTCGGGGTCTGCCTGCGCATCGCCTGGCGCGCGCTCACCCTCGGCGGCCACCGCGCCGAGCACCTGCTGCACCTGCTGGAACAGATACACATCGCCGAACGCGCGGGCAGCGACCTGTTCACCACCTGCTCCCTCATCACCCTGGACCCGCGGGCCGCCACCCTCACCCTGCACCTGGCCGGCCATCACGAACCCCTGGTCGTCACCCCCGACGGCGCCCGGCAGGTCGACGCCGCCCACGGCATCGCGCTGGGCATCGCACCCGGACTGGGCGACTGGCCCGCCACCACCCTGGCGCTGCCCGCCGACGGAGCGCTCATCGCCTACACCGACGGACTCATCGAGGGCTTCGCGGACGGTTCCGGCAACCGGCTCGGAGTGGACGGCCTGCTGCGCCTCATCGACACGCTGCACACGCCCGATCCCGGCACCCACCTGGACCGGCTCATCGCCCGCACCCGCGCCCTCAACGCGGACCGCCACACCGACGACCTCGCCGTTCTGCGCCTGGACTGGAGCACGGGCGCGTCGGGCGGCCCGGCTCACGTCTCCTGAGAAGTCTTCGCCAGTTCCGCGTTGAACTGGGCACCGGTCAGCAGCGCCAGGTTGGACAGCCACAGCCAGACCAGGAAGATCACGACGCCGCCCAGCGAACCGTACAGCCGGTGGTAGCTGCCGACATGGGAGGTGTAGACGGTACAGCCGAGCGAGACGGCCAGCAGGAGGACCACCGCCAGCACACCGCCCGGTGCCATCTTCCCGACGGGACGGGAGGACTCGGGGCCCGAGTGGTACAGGACGAGCACCGTGACGACGGCGACCGCGACCACCAGCGGCCACCGGAGCGCGTGCCAGGCGGCCTGCGGTCCGCTACCGAGATTCAGTGCCCGGCCCAGGAAGTCGGCCAGGCTGCCGGTGAGGAACAACGCCAGCACGGAGGTGAGGAGCAGCAGGATCAGGACCAGGGCCGTGGTGATGATGCGGGGCGCGGTCCGCCAGAGCGGCCGGTGCGAGCTGGTCCGGTGCATGGCGTGCAACGCCCGGCGGAAGACGCTCAGGTAGCTGGATCCCGACCACAGCGCTGCCGCCCCGCCCAGGAAGATCAGCGTCCAAGCCGCCGACGGCTGTCCGGCCATCTGCCGCAGGGTGCCGCGCAGCAGGGCACGCGAGGCGAGCGGGGCGGCCTGCGTGATGCGGTCGATGACCTCCGGCTTGGCGGTGGGGATGGTCAGCCCCAGGACCGAGAGGACGACCAGCAGTACCGGGAACAGGGCCAGGACCGCGTAGTAGGTCAGCGCGGCGGCCCAGTCTGTGACGTCGTCGTTCCAGACGGCCACCGGGGTCCGGCGCAGCGCCCCCCACCACCGAGCCGTACGACCGCCCGCATCATCCATGGGACGGATGCTCTCACTCCTCGGTGCCCGGGAGGGGCAGCGGCCGGGCTCGGGGCCGGCGGGTGGCCCGGACATGGAGATGGTTCAGGGCGTCGACCACCACGGTGTTGTGGTGCCAGAGCAGCCAGCGGCCCACCTCGCCGCCGACTCGCTCCAGTGCGGCCAGCTGGGCCGGCGCCAGCTCGTGCAGCGGGTGTTCGTGGTGGGTGGAGATCATGCCGACCACGGCCCCTCTGGGGCTGACCAGGGGGACGCTGTGGCAGGCGCGGCTGCCGGCCCGCAGGATCACCTGCCGGGAGCGCTCGTCGAAGGTGTCGCAGGAGTTGACGTCCTTCACGGTGACCTGCCGTGCCTCCTCGGCGGCCTGCGCGCACGAGGTGGTTCCGCTGTCGACGAAGGTGAAGTAGTCGGTGAACTGCCGGTTCAGCCCGGTGTGCCGCACCATGCGCAGCAGCCGGTTCTCCACCAGCTGCACGTTGCCCATCCGGGTCCCCGTGATGCGCAGGGTGCGGTGCAGCGCGGCGTCGAGGACCTCCCCCTGGCCCTGCGGAGTTCCGTTCAGGTCCAGGGCGGCCAGCGGGGGCGGGCCCCCGTGCGGACGGCCCGCGACCCATCGCGGGGCCGTCGCCGCGGGGACCGGAAGCCGGACGACGGCAGCGGCGAGGGTGTGCAGTTTGAGGTTGAACCGCTGGGACGTGTCGCGCAGCAGCTCGAACGACTCCTCGCGCGAGGAGAGCCGGTAGTACGTCAGCAACAGCGCTTCGGCGCGGGCCACACCGGCACGCGCCAGCCGCCTGTTGCGCTCTTCCAGGGCCCGCTGTTCCTCGGCTTCGGCCTCGTCGGCCGGCGGCACGGCAGGGGTGTGGGAATACTCGGCCATAGGCAGACCTCCTCGTCCGGCAATGGGATCGTGACGCCTTCCGGCCGCCCGCGCCGGAACACCGTCCAGGATGTCCACGGCCCGAAGCGCGCCGCTCGGCGCTCCCCGTACGCATGCCCCGAACGCGCGCCGACAGACCACCCGCTCCCACCACCCCGTCCACGGTGTGCCGGAGTGTTTCGCGGCGATGAGTTCCGGCCGGCGCGGGAGTCTGTTCCGGTGACCGTCCCAGGAGGTCGGTCACACGTCGTACGACGCTGCCCGGCACCGGACACCACGGAGGACACCATGACGCCCACGCCCGACGAACCGACCGCCGCGCTGCCCGGCCGCCCGCCCGTGGTCGACCTGGCCGCCTGGCAGGCCGCCAGGGACGAGCTGCTGGTCCGGGAGAAGGCCCACACCCGCGAGGGCGACGCGATCGCCGCGGCCCGCCGCCGGCTGCCGATGGTGGAGTTCGACGGCACGGTCGAGGTCGTCGGAGCCGACGGCCCGGTCCCGTTCCTGGACCTGTTCCAGGGCCGCGACGAGCTCGTGGTCTACAAGCACATGTGGCACGACGGCGCGCCGCACCAGGGGCAGTGCGAGGGCTGCACCACCACGGCCTGGCACCTCCAGGACGCCTCCTACCTCAACGCCCGCGGTGTGTCGTACGCCGTCCTGACCACCGGCCGGTGGGACGAGGTGGCCCCCTACGTCGAGTTCATGGGCTACACCCAGCCCTGGTACTCGGTGCGCGACGTGGAAGGACCGGCCGGCGGGCCCATGGGTCACCTCACCGGCTACCTGCGCGACGGCGACCGCGTCTTCCTCACCTACTCCACCACGGGCCGCGGCAACGAGCGGGTCAACGGCTCCCTCGGCCTGCTCGACATGACGCCCTACGGCCGCGGCGAGGCATGGGAGGACAACCCCGAGGGCTGGCCGAAGGGGGACAGCGCCTGCTGGTCCTGGCGTTCGGACGCGGACGGGAACGCCACCTGGGGCCCGACCAGCCGCCCCGTGCCGCAGTGGACCCGCCCCGGCGCGACCCCGGTGGAGACCCTCGGCCGGCACGGCCACCACCACTGACACCGGCCGGGCCCACGTCACAGCGACGGCACGGTCAGGCGGGCTGCCACAGCTCGATCCGGTTGCCCTCGGGGTCGGTGACCCAGCCGAACCGGCCGATACCGTCCATGTCCTGCGTCTCCTCGGCCACGTCCGCTTCCGCGGCGCGCAGCTGCGCGAGCATGGCGTCCAGGTCGCGGACCCGGAAGTTGAGCATGGTCTGCTGGGTGCGGGAGCCGAAGTAGTCGGTCCCGGACTCGAAGGCCGCGAAGACCGTGGGCCCGGCCTGCTGGTGCCACAGCCCGTGGTCGTCGATGTCCAGGCCCAGGCAGTCGCGGTACCACGCGGTCAGGGCCGCCGGGTCCGCGGCCCGCAGAAAGTACCCACCGATGCCAAGCACACGTTCCATGCCGTCATCTTGCCAGCACGGTGGTGTACGGGCATCGGCAGCGGGCCGTGTATGCCCGGGACGGGCATGATCATCGTGCTCCGGAGCAGGTCGGCGGCGGAATGATGACCATCGGCTGGTATCCGGGGAAGGAGTAGCCTGCCACGCCGTCCCCAAGGAGAGTCGCCACGTGCGTTCCGTCCTCGCCCTCGCGCTCGACTGTGTCGTCGGAGCACTGGAGAAGACCCCCGGACCGGCCGGGGTCGCCCTGCACCGGGCTCCCGGCCCCGGACGCGCCCAACTGGCGGACACCGGCTACGAGATCGTCAGCACGATGCCCTCCGGGGTACGGCTGGAGATGCTCACGGACGCCACCGAGATCGAAGTGGACGCCCGGCTCACCCAGGTCGTGATGGCGGGATCCGAGCCGTCCGACGCCGTCTTCGACCTGGTCGTCGACGGCGAACTGCGGGCCCCCGTCACCACCTCCGACCAGACCCTCGTCCATGTCGACCCGGCCACCATGGCCCTGGACGACGAGCCGGCCCCACCGGCCACCGTACGGTTCACACCGGGCGCCGAATCCCGCGAGCGCCGGGTCGAGATCTGGCTGTCCAACGCGCTGGCGACCCAGCTCGTCGACGTACGGATCCCGGAGGGCGCGTCGGTGCGCCCGGCTCCGGCGAGCGGCCCGGTGTGGGTGCACCACGGCAGCTCGATCAGCCAGTGCTCGGAGGCGGACCGCCCGACCGGCACCTGGCCGGCGACCGTCGCCCGGCGCGCGGGCCGCTCCCTCGTCAACCTCGGCCTCGGCGGCGAGTGTCATCTGGACCCCTTCATGGCCCGGGCCATCCGCGACCTGCCCGCCGACGCGATCAGCCTCGAACTGGGCATCAACATCGTGGCCGGCGACACCATGCGGGAACGCGCCTTCGTCCCGGCGTTCCACGGCTTCCTCGACACCGTCCGCGACGGGCACCCGGAGACGCCGATCCTCGTCATCAGCCCCATCGTCTGCCCCGCCGCCGAAACCCGGGCCGGCCCCACGCTGCCGGGCGCCGACGGCAGGGTCCGCACCGTCGACCGCCCCGCGGAACTGGCCGTGGGCTCACTGACGTTGACCCGCGTCCGCGAGCTGCTGGCCGAGCATGTGGAGCGCCGCCGGAAGGCCGGTGACCACCGGCTCCACCACATCGACGGCACCACGCTCTTCGGCCCAGAGGACACCGCCGACCTCCCCGACGGCCTCCATCCGAACACGGCCGGCTACGCCCGCATGGCGGAACGCTTCCTGCCCCGGGCGTTCGGCGAGGCGGGGCTGTTGCGGTAGGACGGCCGGACGGGGGACGGAAGGCCGGACGGCCCGGTCCCGTGACAGATGTTCACAGTCCCACTGGACCCGCGGATTTAACCGCAGACCCCTTGTTACGTCATTTCTACGCGCGTAACCTCAGCCGGTCGCATGGATCGCACCGGTCGAAAGCACGTCATGTGCCCTTTCCCCGGCGGACGTTGAAGGAGTCATCCTCGTGCAGATGCACAGACCCAGCGCATCGCGGGTAGCCGGCGCAGCGTTCGTGGCCGCGGCGGCCACGGCGGCCGTCATCGTGGCGCCGCTGCCCGCCGCGTTCGCCACCCCGTCGGCGAGCGCGGTCATCTCGGAGGCGTACGGCGGCGGAGGCAACTCCGGGGCGACGCTCACCAACGACTTCGTGGAGCTGGCCAACCGCTCCACGGCGGCCTACTCCCTGGACGGCTACAGCGTCCAGTACCTCCCGGCCTCCGCCTCCGCGAGCTCACCGTGGCAGGTCACCCCGCTCACCGGCGCGCTCCCCGCCGGTGGCACCTACCTGGTCGGCGAGGGCGCGGGCGCCGGCGGCACGACCGCCCTGCCCACCGCCGACGCGACCGGCAGCACCGCGATGTCCGCCACCGCCGGCACCGTGGCCCTGGTCAAGGGCACCACCGCGCTGACCTGCAAGACGGCCGCCGACTGCACCGGCGACGCCAACGTCGTGGACCTCCTCGGCTACGGCACCGCCGTCGTCCGCGAGGGCACCGCCGCACCGGCGACGAGCAACACCACCTCCGTGTCCCGGGCCGCCTCGCTCGCCGACACCGACGACAACTCGGCGGACTTCACGGCCGGTACGCCCACCCCGACCAACAGCGCGGGCGACACCGCGAGCGGCGGCACCGGCGGCGGCCCCGGCGGCCCGACCGCGCCCGGCGCCTTCCGCATCCACGACATCCAGGGCACCACCCGCATCTCGCCCCTCAAGGGCCAGAGCGTGGTGGGCGTCCCCGGCATCGTCACCGCCGTCCGCACCACCGGCAGCAAGGGCTACTGGATCCAGGACCCCACCCCGGACGCCGACCCCGCCACCAGCGAAGGCCTGTTCGTCTACACCGGCTCCGCCACGCCCACCGTCTCGGTCGGCGACTCGGTGCTGGTCAGCGGCAAGATCTCGGAGTACTACCCGGCCTCCGCCGCCCAGTCGGTCACCGAGCTGGGCAGCCCGGTCTCCACCACCCTGTCCACCGGCAACGCCCTCCCGGACGCGGTCGCGCTCAACGCCTCCACCATCCCGGGCGCGTACACGCCGACCAACAACGGCGGCAGCATCGACGGCCTCACCCTCCAGCCGACCGTCTACTCGCAGGACTTCTACGAGTCCATCGAGGGCATGCGCGCCTCGGTCTCGGACGCCCGGGTGGTCGGCGCGACGAACACCTACGGCGAGATGTTCGTGACGGCCAAGCCGCACGAGAACCCCACCGAGCGCGGCGGCACCCTCTACGGCGGCTACGACCAGCAGAACACCGGCCGTATCGAGATCGTCTCGGCGGACGGTACGACTCCCGTCCTCAACGTCGGCGACGAGCTGGCCGGCACCACCACCGGCCCGGTCGACTACTCCGACTTCGGCGGCTACCTGCTCGCCCCCTCCGCCGCCACCACCGGCACGGCCGTCGACAACGGTCTCCAGCAGGAGGTGACGCGCAAGCAGAAGCACGACGAGCTGGCGCTCGCCACCTACAACGTGGAGAACCTCGACCCGACCGACAGCGACGACAAGTTCGCCCGGCTCGCCGAGGGCGTCGTCAAGAACCTCTCCTCGCCCGACATCGTCACCCTGGAGGAGATCCAGGACGACAACGGCGCCACCGACGACGGCACCGTCTCCGCCGAGGCGACCCTGCAGAAGTTCACCGCCGCGATCGTGGCGGCCGGCGGTCCGAAGTACTCCTGGCGGTACGTCAACCCGGTCAACGACAAGGACGGCGGCGAGCCCGGCGGCAACATCCGCCAGGTCTTCCTCTTCAACACCAAGCGGGTCTCCTTCGTGGACCGCGCGGCCTCCGGCGACGCCTCCACGACCGCCGTGTCCGTGGTCAAGGACCGCAGGGGCCAGGCCCATCTCTCCGCCTCCCCGGGCCGTATCGACCCGGCCAGTGCCGCCTGGACCGACAGCCGCAAGCCGCTCGTCGGCGAGTTCGTGTTCCAGGGCCGGACGGTCTTCGTCATCGCCAACCACTTCATCTCCAAGGGCGGCGACGACCCGGTCCACGGCCGCTACCAGGAGCCGACCCGCTCCTCGGAGACCCAGCGGGGGCTCCAGGCCGAGGAGGAGAACGCCTTCGTCGAGTCGCTGCTCGCCGCCGACCCCCGGGCCCAGATCGTGGCCGCCGGTGACCTGAACGACTTCGAGTTCTCCGACGCGGTCAAGACCCTCACCGACGACGGCAACGACCTCACGGACCTCATCAACACCCTGCCGGTGTCCCAGCGTTACAGCTACGTCTACGACGGCAACAGCCAGACCCTGGACCACATCCTGACCAGCCCCTCCATCACCCGCTACGACTACGACGTCGTCCACATCAACTCCGAGTTCGCCGACCAGGCGAGCGACCACGACCCCCAGGTCGTCCGGATCGACGTGAAGAACTGCGGCAAGAAGGCCCACCAGCCGAAGCCGCACAAGGGGTAACGGCAACGGGCGTCACCGGGGCTCGTACCCCGGGCCCATGGCCGTGCGCCCGCCGGGCCGGAGCGTCACCAGCGCGCTCCGGCCCGGCGGGCTCTGTGGCATCAGGAGGCCGGCAGTTCCCCGCGGACCGTGCGGGCCGCGCTGACCAGGTTCTCCAGGGAGGCGCGGGTCTCGGGCCAGGCGCGGGTCTTCAGACCGCAGTCGGGGTTGACCCACAGCCGTTCGGCAGGGATCGCCTTCAGGCCGGTGCGGAGCAGCTCGGCGGCCTCCGCCGCGCTCGGCACACGCGGGGAGTGGATGTCGTAGACCCCGGGTCCGGCCTCGATGATGTGAGCTGGGCCACCGGGGGGCCGTCGGCCTCCGCCGGCTTGCCGGGCCGCGCGCTCCACCGACGCCGTGACCCGGCGGCGCGCGCCGCGTTCGCGTCCACCTCGCGGACGACGGTGCCGGGACCGGCCCGCGCGCACCTCGGCGATGCCGGCGCCCGTCCGCCCGCCGCCGACCACGCCGCCGCGCCGGATGCCCCCGCTCATGCGCCCGGCCTCCACGGTCTCCACCGGCGGACGACAGCCCCGGCGGGTGACCGGGGCGGGATCTCACACCAGCGGATGCGCTGCTGCGAAGGATCCGTTGTGGTGGACGAGGGCCGGGGCCTCCTCGACCACCGCGCCCGAGTCGATCTCGCCGACGACCAGCAGGTGGTCACCGATGGTCTGCCGGAGGGTGATGCGCGCCGACAGCCAGCCGGTGACGTCGTCGAGGATGGGCAGCCCGTCCTGCTGCGCCCGCCAGCGCACCCCGGCGAACCGGTCGACCCCGCTGCGCGCGAACTGCCGTGCCAGGCCGGCGTTGGCGGTGCCGAGGACATGGACGGCGAAGCGGTCCGCGAGGCGTGCGGCGGGGGTGCTGGACGCTTCGAGGCCGACGCAGAACGACACCAGGGCCGGCCGCAGGGAGACGGAGGTGAAGGACGTGGCGGTGAAGCCGACGGGGCCCGGGAAGGTGATCACCGTGACTCCGGCGGCGTGCCGGCGCAGGGTGTCGCGGAGGATGTCCGCACCGTCGGGGGCGGTGGCCGCCGACGTCGGACTTCGATGGAGCGGGGCGCTCATGCCTTTTCCTTTCGGTACGCGGGGGGAGTGGTGCGGGGCGTGGCCCGCGACGTCGGCCGTCACCAGGCGCTCGACTCCACCGCGACCGCGGGCACCAGCCCGGTGCGCAGCGCCTCCAGGAAGGTCACGACCTCGGCCGCGACCGAACGGTGCTGGAGGTCGTTGAGGACGTCGTGGTGGGCGTCGCGGACCACCGCCAGCCGGGAGCGGGACAAGGTCTTCGCGGTGCCGGTCAGGGCGTCGCGGTCCGCGAGCGGGTCCGCGTCGCCGACGAGGAGCAGGGTGGGGACGGCGAGATCCGCGTGGTAGGCCGCGTCGAGCAGCGCACCGGGCAACGGGGCGTCGAGCGTGCCCCGTCGCGCCTCCGGGTCGTTGCTGAGCACACCTCGGTGGGTCGGGCAGGACGTGCGGACGTCGAGTTCTTCGTCCCAGGTCCCCGCCGTGCCGCCGTTGCGGCCCGGCAGCCCCGCCAGGACGAGCGCCCCCGGCCGTACGGCGGTCGCGGAGCCGCCGAGACCGAGCAGCGCCGCGACGGCCGCCGCACCGGAGTCGGCGCCCACCAGCACGAGGGGACCGGTCACTCCGTCTTCGGACGCGGTGCCGTCCACGGCGGCGGCGAGCCGGTCACCGAACCGGGCCAGCGTGCCGGTCAGGTCGTCGGCGTCGATCTCGGGGCCGTCCACGACCCGGACGCGGTAGGCGTCGGCCGCGAGCCGCCTGCCGAAACGGCCGTAGGCGGCACGGCTCTCTCCCCGGCCGGGCACCACGACGACGGTGCCGCGGGTGAGGAGGCCCTCGGGGGCGTAGTAGTCGGTGTACTCGGTCATCTCAGGCTCCTGCGAGTTCGGGTTCGGGTCGGGACGGGGGTTCGGGTGCGGTCGCGGGTCGCCAGCCCAGGGCGGGGGCCACCTCGGTGGCGATCAGCTCCAGCGCCCGGATCGCGGCGTCGTGGTCGGGGACGGCGGGGTTGAACTGGGTGATGAGGTCGGTCGCCACGGGCAGGACCTTCTCCTGGGAGAGCGCGGCGACGATGTCGTCGGGATGGCCGTGGAAGGAGTGGAAGCGGCGCAGCGCGTCGTCCACGCCCAGGTCCTCGGGGAAGGCGCCGCTCTTCGCCATACGATGTGCCGCCTGGCGGACGTCGTCGCCGATCTGCGCGAGCGCCGTCCTCCTGTCCTTGGCCGGGAAGACGAACCGGGACAGCCCGATGCGCGGGCGGCGCGGCTGCTCCGAGGCGGCGTCCCAGGCGGCGAGGTACGCGTCCGCCCAGGGCCGCTGGACCTCGTCGGTGGCGGTGTCATAGCCGTAGGCCGCACGGTTGAGAAGCAGGTTCGAGCCCGCGCCCGCGGCATGCCGGGCGCCGGACGCGCTGAAGACGCCCTGCCAGATCCGGTCGGAGAAGTCGCCGGCCGCCGGCTGGATACGGAAGCCCGGCGTACGTACCTCCTCGCCCGCCAGCGCCTGGCGCAGCACCGCGAGGTGCTCGCTGGTCAACTCCCGTTTGCGGGAGACGTCCTGGCCGAACGCGGCGTACTCCGTCTCGCTCGCGCCGCTGCCCACGCCCAGTTCGACACGGCCGCCGCTGAGCGTGTCGACCACGGCGATGTCCTCGGCGAGCCGGACCGGGTCCTCCAGCGGCAGGATCGTGATGGCGGTGCCCAGCCGGATCCGGGTGGTCCGGGCGGCGGCGTGGGCCAGGAAGGTCCAGGGTGAGGAGAGGCCGCCACCGCCGAGGGAGACATGGTGCTGGGCCACCCAGCCGGTGTCGAAGCCGAGTTCGTCGGCGACGACGAACAGCTCCTGGGCGTTGCGGTAGGTCCGGGCGAGGTCGGTGCCCCGGCCCTGGACATGGGTGAGGAAGCCGAGTCTGAAGGGTGGGGGCTGGGTGGTGGTCATGGTGACTGCCTTTCGCGATTCCCGGTCAGTCGTTGAGGCCGGTCAGTCGTTGAGGCCGGTCAGCCGGTCAGCCGGTCAGCCGGTCAGCCGGTCAGTCGTTCACGAGCCGGCGCTCGTGGGTGTGGCGGTTGACCGGGATCGGCAGGCCGAGGTTGCCGCGCAGGGTGTCGGCCTCGTACTCGGTGCGGAACAGCCCGCGCTTCTGGAGGATCGGGACGACGCCGTCCACGAAGAGTTCGAGGTCGTCGTTGGTGCGGAAGGCGAGGTTGATGCCGTCGAAGGTGCCGGCGTCGAACCACTGCTCGATGGTGTCGGCGACGGTCCCGGGCGCCCCGACGAACGGTGACTGCCTGAACTCGCTGACCAGATCGGCGACTTGACGTAGCGTCAGGTTCTCGGCCCTGGCGCGCTCGATGAGCTTGGCCGCTCCGGTGCGCCCGCCCTTCTCGGCGAGGTGCGCGACGTCCGGGAACGGCCCGTCCAGGTCGTGCACGCTGAAGTCGTACGCGCCGAAGGAACGGCCGAGCAGTGCGAGGTTGCGCTCGAAGTCGTTGTCCTCCTCGAAGATCTCCCGCTCCCGGAGCCGGGCCGCCTCGTCGGTGCGGCCGACCACCGGTCCGCCGTGGATGAAGATCTTGATGTGCTCGGGATCGCGGCCGTAGGACGCCGTGCGCTTCTTGATGTCGGCGTAGTACTCCTGCGCCTGCTGGAGCGAGCCGCCCGGCGCGAAGGTGGCCTCGGCGGCCTGCGCGGCCAGGTCACGGCCCTCCTCGGAGACCCCGGCCTGGAAGATCACCGGCTGGCCCTGCGGCGAGCGGGACAGGTTGAGCGGGCCCGCGATCCTGAAGTGCTCGCCCTCGTGGTTGAGTTCGTGCAGCTTCGCCTTGTCGAGGAAGACGCCACGCGCCACGTCCGCCGGGAACGCGTCGTCCTCGTAGGAGTCCCACAGGCCGCGGGCGACCTGGACGAACTCCAACGCACGGCCGTAACGGGTGGTGTAGTCGAGGTGTTCGTCGAGCCCGTAGTTGCGGGAGGTGCCGGTGTCGAAGCTGGTCACCACGTTCCATCCGGCGCGGCCGCCGCTGATGTGGTCCAGGGAGGCGAACCGGCGGGCGAGGTTGAACGGTGAGTTGTACGTCGAACTCGCCGTGCCCACCAGGCCGATGTGCCGGGTGTGGGTGGCGACGGCCGACAACAGGGTCAGCGGTTCGAGGCGGTTGAGGTAGTGCGCCGGGTAGGTGGCGTTGATGAACTGGCTGTCGACGATGAACAGGGCGTCGAACAGGGCGTGTTCGGCGGCCTGGGCCTGCGCTATGTAGTAGTTGATGTCGATGCTGGCGTTCTTCGCGACCCGCGGGTCCTTCCAGAGGCCGTGCTGGCCGGGGCCGCCGACGCCGTAGGGGTGCAGGGCGAGGTGGATCTTGCGAGACATCGGGGAATCCGTTCTGTGCGGTGGGAGCGGGGTGGGAAAGCAGAGGCTCAGGTGTGCAGCAGGGTGCGCAGGGACTCGCGTTCGGCCCGGTCGGCCGAGGCGGTCCGCAGGGTGGGCGCGGAGCTGACGAGCAGGCGGGTGTACACGTGCCGCGGTTCGGTGATCACGTCCCGGGCGGCGCCGGTCTCGACCAGTTCGCCCTGGTAGAGCACCGCGATCCGGTCGGCGATCCCGGCGACCGATCCGAGGTCGTGCGAGATGAAGACCAGGGCGGTGCCGGAGTCGCGGAGTTCCTTGAGGATCTGCAGGATCTGGACCCGGTTGGCGGAGTCCAGGGCGCTGACCGGCTCGTCGAGGATGACCAGCTTCGGCTCGGTGACCAGCGCCCGGGCCACCGCGACCCGCTGCCGCTGACCGCCCGACAGCTCCCCGGGCAGCCGGTCGAGCAGTTCCTCGGAGAGCCGGACCCGGGCGAGGAACGTACGGGCCCGGTCGGTCGCCTCCTTGCGCGGCACACCCTGCACGAGCAGCGGCTCGATCAGCGACTCCTCGATGGTGAGGTCCGGGTCGAGGCTGCGCAGCGGGTCCTGGAAGACGTACTGGAGCACACCGCGCCGGCGCAGACTCCGCCACTGGCGTCTTCCGTACGAGCCGACGTCCTCGCCGCCGATGACGATCCGGCCCGCCGAGGCGCCCACCAGGCCGAGCACGGCGCGGGCGAAGGTGGACTTGCCCGAACCGGTCTCGCCGATGATCCCGACGGTCTCGCCGGGCGCGACGCTCAGGGAGACGCCGTGCAGGGCGCGGCGGCGCTGCCGGCGCGCGCCGTAGTGCACGTCCAGGCCGGTGACTTCGAGGACGGCGGGCGGGGTGGTCACGATGCCTCCTGGGGTGCGCGGAACTTCTCCAGGCCGTACTCCTCGTGCTCGGCGATGAGGAGCCGGGTGTACGCGTGCCGCGGACGGTGCAGCACCTGCGCGGTCGGGCCGTGCTCCACCACCTCGCCCTCGCGCATCACCAGGACCTCGTCGCAGAGCTGGGCGACGACGGCCAGGTCGTGGGAGACGACCACCAGGGCCAGCCCGGCCCGCTCGCGCAACTCGGCGAGCAGGTCGAGGATCTCGGCCTGGACCGTGACGTCGAGGGCGGTCGTGGCCTCGTCGGCGATGAGGATCCTCGGGTCGGCGGCGATGGCGGCCGCGATCAGGACCCGCTGGAGCATGCCGCCGGACAGTTCGAACGGGTACTGGCCGTAGACCAGCTCCGGGTCGCGCAGCTGTACGGCGTGGAGCAGCTCGATCGCGCGCTGCCGGGCCTCGCGCCGCTTCAGGCCCTTCTTGACCCGGACGACCTCGGCGATCTGCGCGCCCACCCGGATCGACGGGTTGAGGTACGACGCGGGGTCCTGGAACACCGCGCTGATCGTCGCGCCCCGCAGCTCCGTCCACTCCCGGGGCGTCAGCGTGGCGATGTCTGTGCCGGTGATCTCGATGGAGCCGGCGGTGACCTCGAAGTGCGGCGGGAGGATGCCCAGGGTGGCCCGGCAGGTGAGGGTCTTGCCGCTGCCGGACTCGCCGACGATGCCGACGGTTTTCCCGGGGGTGAGGTCGAAGCTCACCCCGTGCACGATCTCGCGGTCCCCGACCCGGTCGCTGATGTGCACGTCACGGACGGTGAGGACCGGTGCCGTACCGGCGGGCGCGTCGGTCTTCTCGGGGGCGGGGCTCTGGGACAGGGTGGTCATCACGCACCTCCGGCGGGAACGGCATCGGACGTGCCGCGCTTGTCCCGGCCGTCCGGGCGGTTGGCGCGGGCCGTGCGGTTGTTGACGAAGGCCCGGCCGGCCTCGCCGGAGACGTCGCGGATCGCGTCGGCGAGCTGGTTGCTGGCCCAGACCGTGACCATGATCAGCAGGGCGGGGACGACCGGCGCCCACGGCTGGTAGTCGAGATAGCCGAGGTCGGAGGCGAGCAGGCCGCCCCAGGTGGGCGCGGGCGGCTGGACGCCGATGCCGAGGAAGGTCAGGCTCGACACGATGACGAAGCCGGTGCCGATGGTCTGGGCGAGGGCGACCGCGATCGGTGGGAGCACCTTGACCCAGACGTGCCGCCGGACGATCCAGCCGGTCGAGGCGCCGGAGACGATCGCCGCCTCCACGTACTGCGAGCGGGCGACGGACAGGGTCGCGGCCCGGCCCACCCGGTAGAAGAGCGGGGAGACCAGCACTCCCGTGACCAGCATCGCCTGGCCGATGCCGTTGCCGAGCAGCGCGATCACCGCGACCGCGAACAACAGGAACGGCAGCGCGACCAGGGTGTCGGCCAGCCGCAGGGTCAGCCACTCGAAGACCCGCCCGAGATACACCGACAGGATGCCGGGCACCGCACCCACGACCAGGGCGACCAGGGCGACTTCGAGGGCGCCGAGCACGCTGACGCGCGAGCCGTCGAGGAGCCGGCTGAACACGTCACGGCCGAGATAGTCCGTGCCGAGCCAGTGGGCACCCGAGGCCGGGGCGAGCGTGTCGGTGCTGGTGGCCAGGGGGTTCTGCGGGGCGAGCAGCGGACCGAGGATCGCCAGGAGGGCGATCACGGCCAGGATGCCGAGGGCGATCCGGCCGGAGGTGAGGGAGAGAACGCGGCGCACCATGGTCAGACCCCCCGCTGGGATGCGGGCGTCACACGCGCCAGCACCAGGTTGACGATCAGGTTGAAGAGGACGACCAGGACGATCGACACCACCAGCACGCCCTGCACGGCCGGTACGTCACCGGCCTGCGCGGAGTCGTTGGCGAATCTGCCGAAGCCCTGCAGCCCGAAGATCCACTCGGTCACGACGGAGGCACCGACCAGGGCCGGGAACTTCAGGCCGAGGGTGGCGAGCGCGGGACCGATGCCGTTGCGCAGCACATGGGTGAGGAAGATCCGCCGTGGGCTCAGCCCCCGCACCACCGCACCCGTCACGTAGTTCTCGCGGTAGGCCGCGACGAGACTGCCGCGGAGCTGGCGGGCGACGTCGGCGACGACGTCGAAGCTCAGCGCGATCGCCGGGAGCGTGATGTGCGCGAGCCACGGGCCGAACCCCTGCGCCGCCGGGATGTATCCGGCGGAGGGGAACACATGGAGTCCGACCGCGAAGACCGCCACGAGCACGATCCCGACGACGAACGCCGGCATCACCGAGATCACGGTGACGAAGCCGGTGATCGCCCGGTCCACCCAGGTGGTGCGGCGCAGCGCCGCCACCGTGCCGAGGACGAAGCCGAGGAGTACGCCGATGATCAGGGCGAACGTCGCGATGGAGAGGCTCACTCCGAGGCCCAGGCCGATGAGGGTGGAGATGTCGGCGCCGTTGGTCCAGCTGGTGCCGAGCTGTCCGTGCAGGACGCCGGTGAACCAGTCCCAGTACTGCACCAGGAAGGGCCGGTCCAGGCCCCACTGGGACTCGACCCGGTGGACCGCCTCGGGAGTCGCCTCCTCGCCCAGCTGGATCCGCGCCGGGCTGAGTCCGCTCAGCGACCGGAGCGCGAAGGTCACGAACGTCGCGACCACGAAGACGGGCACGATGATCGCGATCGACCGGGCGAGGGTGACCAGGACACGGCCCAGCGTGTGCCGCGCCCTGGCCACGGCGACCCCTCGACGGCGGGCAGGCCCGGCCGGTACCGCGGTCGTCGTCGTCATGGGGTTGCCCCTTCTCTGCTGGTGGAGTTGGTGGACGGGTGTCAGTTGCTGCCGGAGATGGTCACTCCGGTCCAGTCGATGTGGGCCGGGTTCTTCGGCAGGTCGGAGATGGACTTGCTCTTGGCGATGAGGTTCGGCGCTGAGTAGGTGAAGACCAGCGCCTTGCTCTGCAACCCGGCGCGGGTGGCGGCCTGGAGGACCTTGGCGTAGTCCGGCGAGTCCAGCGGGGTCGCCCGCACCTTGGCGACGGCCGCCTCGAAGCCGGCCGGCTCGTAGGGGGTGCTCAGGTTCAGCGGGCCGTTGGGGCCGAAGTGGGCGGTGAGGGTCTGCAGGGCGGAGTCCCGGCCGGTGGTCCCGTACAGCGAGAACGTCAGGTCCTTGGCGAAGAACGGGGTGGCCCAGTTCTTGTCGATCTTGATGGTGACGGTGATCCCGACCTTGGCCAGCTGCGACTGGACCAGCTCCGCCTGGGGGTCCTCGGCCGGGATGACCAGGTTGAGCTTGATGTCTCCGGCCTTGTATCCCGCCTCGGCGAGCAGCTTCTTGGACTTCGCCGGGTCGTAGGGGTAGTCGTTCGCCGACTTCGGGTCGTAGGCCACGTACCCCGTCGGGAACGGCTGGTTGGTCACCGAGCCGTAGCCGAACGTCAGCTTGTCCACGAACTCCTGACGGTTGATCGCATAGCGGACGGCGTCCACGACCTTGTCGTTGTCGAACGGCGCCTTGTTGACGTTGAGGCTGATGTTGTTGGCGTTGAAGCCCGGCTGGGAGAAGACGTCCAGACCGGCCTTCTTCGCGGCGGCCGCCTGGCTCGGGGCGAGGTCGGCGAAGTTGTAGACGCCGGTGCGCAGACCGGAGACGACCGTGGAGGCGTCGGGGGCCGAGGTCAGTTCGACGTTGTCGATGTGGATGTTCTTGGCGTCCCAGTAGTCCGGGTTCCTCTTCAGGACCGCCTTGGTGCCCGGCACCAGCTGGGTGACGATGAACGGCCCCGCGCCGACCGGGTTCTGGTCCAGCTTCGTGGGGTTCGCGGCAGCCTTGGGGCTGGCGATCTGCAACACCCGCTCACCCAGCAACTGGGGTATCTGGTAGTCGACCTGGGTGAGGTGGAGAACCGCGTCCAGCCCCTTGGCGTCCACCGACTTGATGGAGGTCAGATCACCGAAGAGCGCCGAGTTCTTCTGCTTCTGCGCCCGCTCGACCGCCGCCTTGACCGCGGCGGCGTTCACCGGCTGGCCGTCGCTGAACTTCAGGCCGGGCCGCAGATGGAAGGTGATCTCGTCACCCTTCTTGTTGTACTCCCAGCTCTTGGCGAGATCCGGCACGGCCTTGCCGGTCTCGTCGGTGCGGGTCAACGACGCGTAGGCGAGGGCGAGTTCGCGGAACTGGGCGCCACTGCCGCTGACCACCGGGTCCCAGTGGGCCGGGAAGTAGGAGGAGGTCCACTTCAGCGTGGCGCCGCCGCCGGCGGACGCGGTGCCGGAGCCGCAGGCGGTGAGTGCGGGGGCCAGCAGGGCGACGAGGGCGCCGGCGGCGGCTGCGGTGCGCAGGCCGCCGGACTCCCGGCGGGAGACGGGTTCGAGTCTGGGACGGCGGGCGGTGTGGTGTGCGGGCATCTCGTTCTTCCTGTGGTCGGCCCGGTCTGGTCCGGGGCGGCGGGAGCAGGGCGGAAGGCCGGCTGGACAGCCGCGCGGACCGTCGACCGGGACCGAACGGGCATGCCGGGGCGAGCGCCGGCACACGCGGAGCATGCGGCGCTCAGGGCAAGGGGAGTTGGCGGCCTCGCGAGGGCAGGCCAGGAGGCTGTGAAGGAGGCGACGGGGAACGCGGGCGCGGAGGACGGCGGGACGCGGCCGGGCCGGACGGCGGGCAACCGGGTCCGCACCACGAAGGTGCGGAGGTCAGGCGGCTGCGGGCCGGAGGCGGCGGACGGCTGAGGGCCGGGGACGGCGGAAGGTCAGCGACAGAGTGCGCTGCAGGTGCGCCGCAGGTCCACGTAGCGGCACACCACACCGGGGTGCGTCGTGAGCATGCTGCACATCCTGGGGGCTGCCGCGACCGGCTGTCAATGGACACCAATTGGTGTCTCATTCGGCGGGACGGCCTCTGTCCGCAGATCAGAGGTCCGCCGAGGGGCGGAAGGGGCTCAGCCGGTGACGGCCCGGCGTGCTGACGCTTCGTCAGGATGCAGCCAGAGCGGGCCGTTTCCGGTCTCCACCCGGACGGCGTGCGGCGGCGGCCACGCGCCCTCCGTCAGCAGCGGCCGCTCCGGATCCGTCATGCTCCCGTAACGCTCCAGCGCCGCCGCCGGGGAGAGGATCGCGGGGACCGTCAGCAGCCCCGGACAGAGTTCCTCGAAGGTGGCGGCGTACTCCTCGAAGGGCCGCCAGCCGGGCACCACCCGGTAGTCGCCGGGCGCACGCACCAGCAGGGTCGGCAGCGCGTACCGGTACCCGCCGTCGGCGGTCTCCTTGGCCGCGCCGGGATGCGGCGAACCGCTCGACACGGAACGCACCTCGGGGACGGGCCGGCGTGCCTCGGCACGGTCGGCGCGCACCCGCTCCAGGACCGCGTCGGACGCGGCGTCGGCGGCAAGTCGCTCCATGTCCAGCCCCGGTACGCCCCGGACCGCGGCCAGCGCGAGCGCGGTGGTGTCCGCCGGTTCGCCGAGCACGAAGACGGTCTCCCGCAACCGGCGCAGCGCTCGCTCGGCGACGTCGTCGCCCTGGAGGGCGTTCCGGAAGTCGTCGTTGAGGCCGCCCGTGAGGCCGCCCTGGAGTTCGGCTGCCTTGGCGACCAGCGAGGCGGGCCAGGAACTGGCCGGCATCCGGCTCAGCCGTACCGCCCGGGGAGCCCCGCTGTGCGCGCTGATCTCCTCGACATAGCGTGCGTACCAGGCGGTCTCCGCCGCCGGATCCGGCGGCGGGTCGTCGTCGTCATCGAAGAGGATCGAGTACGCCCGCCGCCAGCGGACCCGGCCGGCCAGCGCCGCCCGCAGCCTGCGGAAGACCGGTTCCGAACCCCACGCCCACGGACACAGCGGGTCGGTGTACTCCACCACCTCGACCGGCGGCGGCAGTTCGGCGGCGCCCGTCACGCGGCGCCCGTCCGGGCCAGTCTCCCGGCCGGTTCGGCGGGCAGCAGCGACATCAGGGTCACCCCGCCCAGGACCGCCGCCGCACCCGCCTCGACCTCGCGCCACACCCCGGGCAGCCCCGCGGCGGGACCGGGATAGTCGAGCCCGGCCAGCGACTCGCCGCGCAGCGTGATCAACTCGCCGTCGACGGCCCGCGTGACGTCCAGCAGAGTGATCTCCTCGGCGGGTCTGCCGAGCCAGTAGCCGCCCTCGCAGCCACGCTGGCTGCGTACCAGGCCCGCTCGGCGCAGCTCACCCACCACGGACTTCAGGAACCGGAACGGGATCTCCTGCGAGGACGCGATCGCCTCACAGGTCAGCGGACGAGCCGGCTCACGGGCGAGCTCCAGCAGCGCCCGGATGCCGTAGTCCGCCTTCGCGGAAATATGCATGCGCACATCATGCCCGAGGAGTCGGCGCGGTGAGCAGCTTCCGGCAGCCCGCTCGCTCTGTTGCGGGAACATTGCCGCAGGTGAAACGCAATGGACACCTCTTGACATCCTTTTCGGGGGCGTCCTAGCGTCCACGTCATGAGCGAGCCGCTGACGACCCCCGGTGAAGGCTTCCATCCGCATCTCCACGACACTCCGGAGCGCCCGGCGGCGCCGCTGAGCACCCGCCTGCACCACATCCGCGCCGACTCCCTGGACGGCGACACCGCCCAGACCGGCGGCATGCGCAGGTTCGCGGCCGTCAGCGGGAAGACGGTCGGTTCCGAGAAGCTGTGGATGGGCCAGACCCATGTGGCGCCCGCGACTTCCTCCTCCGACCATCACCACGGCGAGTCCGAGACCGCCATCTACGTGGTGAGCGGGCACCCCGAGTTCGTCTTCCTCGACGACTCGGGCCCGGAACCGGAGGAGGTGCGGCTGCGCACCTCGCCCGGCGACTACATCTTCGTCCCGCCCTTCGTCCCGCACCGCGAGGAGAACCCGGATCCCGACGACGAGGCGGTGGTCGTCATCGCGCGCAGCACCCAGGAGGCGATCGTCGTCAACCTGCCTGGTCTGTACGCCCTTCCGGCCGACGGGGGATGACGGTCCGGCTCGCGGCGGCGGGTGTTGCAGGTTCGTGAAATGCCGCTCGCGGGCGGCGGACCGGCGCTTTTCGCTGCATACAGTTGCATGCACTACGCCGCATCCGCGCCCTGGAGACACCGCACCATGGAAGAACTCACCTGGCACAGCCCCGCCATCGCCGACGGCATAGCCGCGATCCGCTCCGGCTCGCCGTTCGTCTACGGCCTGACCAACTACGTCGCCGCCAACCTCAGCGCCAACGTGCTGCTGGCCGTCGGCGCGGGCCCCGCCATCGGTGCCGCCGCCGACTTCCCCACCGTCTTCCCGGCCGGCGCCGGCGGGGTCTGGATCAACACGGCGGCGCTCATCAGCAACCCGGCGGAACCCGTCGCCGACGCCGCCCGCACCGCGCACGAGGCCGGTACGCCCTGGGTCCTGGACCCGGTCGCGGTGGGCGCCGGTGCCACCGAGTACGACGCGTTCGTGAAGGGGCTCCTCGACCACCGGCCCACCGTGATCCGCGGCAACGCCAGCGAACTGATCGCCCTCTCCGGCGGTGACAGCACCGGCAAGGGCGTCGAGACCACCGCCTCCTCCACGGACGCGATCGGCGCCGTCGAAGACCTCGCCCGGCAGACCGGCGCCGTCGTCGCGGTCAGCGGCCCCGTCGACTACCTGACCGACGGCACCCGCACCGTCGCCGTCCCCGGCGGAGACGTCCGGCTGACCCAGGTCACCGGCGCCGGATGCAGCCTCGGCGCGCTGATCGCGGGCGCCCTCGCCGTCGTACCCGACACCCTGACGGCCGCCGCCGTCGCCCATGTCGCCTTCGCCACGGCGGCCGAGCGGGCCGGTGCCCGCACCACCGGCACCGGATCCTTCGCGGTCGCCCTGCTCGACGAGCTGTCGCTGCTCGGCACGTGACGGCACCGGACCGCAGGACGTACGACCCCTGGAGCACCCCTTGACCACCGACGAGCCGAACCCCGTCGCCCCGCGCATGCACCTGGCCGCGTTCCTCAACGCCGGGCCCCAGGGCACCGTCGGCTGGCGGCACCCCGACGCGGGTGACGGTTTCCTCACGGCCGCGCACTACACGCACATCGCCCGGGTCCTGGAGGACGCCGGTTTCGACCTGGCCTTCGTACCGGACTCCCTCGCCGTGCCCCGGAGCCTCGGCGACTCCTACGCACCGGCCGTGACGTGGGGAACCGGCACCCCGCGCCTGGACCCGGTGCCCGTCATCACCCTCATGGCGGCGGCCACCCGGCATCTCGGCGTCGCCGCCACCGTCTCCACCGGCTACCAGGAGCCCTTCCACGTCGCCCGCGGCATGGCCACCCTCGACCACCTCATCGGCGGGCGCGCCGGCTGGAACGTGGTCACCAGCTTCCAGGACGCCGAAGCCCAGAACTTCGGCCAGGACAAGCTGCCCGGCCGACAGGCGCGCTACGACCGGGCGGAGGAGTTCCTGGAGGTCACCGCGCGGCTCTGGGACAGCTGGGCCGACGACGCGATCGTCGCCGACAAGGAGAGCGGGATCTTCGGCCGGCCCGAGGCCGTGACGGCCGTGGAGCACCGGGGCGAACGCTTCGCGGTGCGGGGCCCGTTGAGCGTGCCACGGCCGCCCCAGGGCTACCCGGTGATCATCCAGGCGGGCGCCTCCCCGGCCGGCCGGGACTTCGCGGCCCGCTGGGCGGACGTGATCTTCTGCAGCCATGAGTCGCTGGAGTCGGCCGTCGCCTTCTACGCCGACGTCAAGGCCCGAGCCGCCGCCCACGGCCGCGACCCGGATCAGCTCAAGGTGCTCCCGGCCGCGACGACCGTGGTCGGCACCGACCTGCGCGACGCCCTCGCCAAGCACGAGGCGTTCACCGGACTGGTCCACCCCGAGGCGGGGTTGTCCCGGCTCGCCTACCACGTCAACGTCGACCTCACCCGCTACGACCTGGACGGTCCGCTGCCCTCCCTGGCGGAGGTCGGCGTCGAGGGCCACTACCGCGAGGTCGTCGAGTTCGCCGAGCGGGAGCAGCTCAGCGTGCGCGAGATCGGCCGCTGGTACGGCGCCCGGACCGAGGGCAACATGATCGGCTCGCCCTCGGACATCGCCGACACCATGGAGCTGTGGCTGGACCGCGGCGCGGCCGACGGCTTCATGATCCAGGCGACCCATGTCCCCGCCGCCTTCGAGGAGTTCGCCGACCTCGTCGTCCCCGAACTGCGCCGCCGCGGCCTCGTGCGCACCGGCTACGACGGCACCACCCTGCGGGAGAACCTGGGCCTGGCCCGCCCGGAGCGTGGCGAATGGCGCAACCGCGCCGCGAAGGAGCGCTCATGACCCGCCCCACCGTGCTCGTCGACGCCGACTGGCTGCGCCACCGGCTCGACGACGTGATCGTCCTCGACGCCACCGTGGACCGCCGCACCGGCCCCGACGGCGGCAAGGTCTGGGTCAGCGGACTCGCCCTGCACACCGAACGCCGCATCCCCGGCGCCCACTTCGCCGATCTGATGGCCGGCTTCTCGGATCCCTCTGCGCCCTTCCCCTTCACCCGTCCGGCCACCTCCGCGATCGAGGCCCACGCCCGGGAACTCGGCATCCGCGAGGGCTCCACCGTCGTCGTCTACGACCGGCTGACGGGGGCCTGGGCGGCCCGGGTGTGGTGGGTGCTGCGCACCGCCGGCATCACGGGCGTCCATGTCCTCAACGGCGGCCTGACCGCCTGGGAGGCGGCCGGACTGCCCGTCACGGACGGCCGTGAACCGGCTCCGGCCCGCGGGGACGTCGTCGCGCGTCCCGCCCGCGAGGGGTTCGTGGACCTCGCGCGCATGAAGCGCATAGCCGACGGCAGCGACCCCACCCCGGCGGTCTGCGCCCTGCGCCGCCCCGAGTACCTCGGCGACCCCGCCCAGCCCCGCTCGGGGCACATCCCCCGCACGTCGAACCTCCCCTACGCCGACCTCCTCGGACCGGACAACACCCTCTCCGCGGAGCGCACCGAGCGGCTCGCGCGGTCCCACGGGGTGCGCGCCGGCGACGGCACCGTCCTCTACTGCGGCGGGGCGATCAACGCGGCCGGTCTCGCCCTGGCCCTGTACGAGACCGGCATCGACGACGTCCTGCTCTACGACGGCTCGCTCGGCGAGTGGCGGGCCGACCCGGCGCTGCCACTGGTCACCGGTCCGCAGGACGAGGAGACCGGCCGCCCCGCCCGATGACCCGGGGCGG
This sequence comes from Streptomyces sp. NPDC031497, assembly GCF_055580905.1. Classification (NCBI taxonomy): domain Bacteria; kingdom Bacillati; phylum Actinomycetota; class Actinomycetes; order Kitasatosporales; family Streptomycetaceae; genus Streptomyces; species Streptomyces sp. NPDC031497. The sequence goes on along the minus strand of NZ_JBVIKO010000001.1, from coordinate 225,483 downwards.
CAGCCGTCCCGGGCATGCGGCATGATCCGGGCGGCGGGCCCGCGAGGTGTCTCGCAGGCCGACCGCGCGATGAGGAAACGGATGAAGAGCACACGGGACACGATCTACGACGAGCTACGTCACCGGCTCACCCACGGCCACTACCCGCAGGACGCCTCCCTGGTCCCGCTCGCGCTGAGCGAGGAGTTCGCGGTGTCACGTACCCCGGTCCGCGAGGCGCTGGCCCTGCTGGAACAGGACGGCCTCCTGGTGGGCACCCGGCGCGGCTTCGCCCTGCGGCAGCGGTCGGACGAGGAGATGCTCGAACTCTTCGAACTGCGGGCCGTGCTGGACGCCATGACCGCCTCGGCCGCCGCCCGGCGGCGCAGCCCGGTGGACCTGGCCCGGCTGGACGCCCTGGTGGCGCAGGCGGGTTCGCTGGACGACCCGGCGGAGATCCGCCGCAGCCTCAACGAGTGGCACGACACGGTGCGTTCGGCCGCCCACAACTCCACCGTGACCTCGCTGCTGCACACCGTGGACGCCCAGGTGAAGACGAGCGCGCCATGGCGGACCGTGACCGTCGACGACACCTTCGACGCGACCCTCGCCGAACACCGCGCGATCACCGAGGCGATACGCGACCAGGACGCGGAGGCGGCCCGGCTGCGCATGCTCGCCCACCACGAACACGACCGGGACACCCGCATCCGGCAGCGGGTACGGCGGGACGAGCGGGGAGCCGCCCTGCCATAAGCCGGCCGGCGGCTCCCGCGGAACGGCCCCGCCTCCTCGGACACGGCTCAGGTGCGAGGACCGGACTCCAGGAAGTGGTGGAGGGAGGCGGTCATCCGGGTGACGAAGGCGTCGCGGGTCAGGTCGGCGACGAGGTCGAGGGACAGATACGGGTTCAGGTCCTCCAGCTCGACCAGGAGAAGGGCGCCCTCCCGGGTCCGGCAGGCGTCCACGCGCTGGATGCCGTGGTCGAGCGTGTTCCAGTCGATGAAACGCCGGGCGAAGGCGAGATCGGCCGCGGAGGGCTCGTACGGTTCGAGGGCCCAGCGGCGGCCGGGGTCGGGGGCGTGCAGCGCGTACTGGAAGGCGTCATCGACGTAGTAGAAGGACACCTCGTAGCGGAAGTCGATGCGTGGCTGGACCAGGATGTCGCCGTAGGCGAGGTCGGCCAGCCGGTCCCGGGCCACGAAGGTCAGGCCTATGGAGTCCGCTCCCGCCCTGGGCTTGACCGCGTACTGGTCGCTCTCGGGCAGGCGGTCCAGATACTGCGGCCGGTCGATGGTGGGGATGACCGGGTAGCCGGCCGCGGTCAGGTCCAGGAGATACCCCTTGCCGGCCATGTCGGCCCGGCCGTCCAGCGGGTTGTAGACCCGGATGCCGTCCGCCCTGGCCCGGTCGCGGAAAGCGTCGTACTCCCGCTGGTAGTGGAGTACCGGACCGCTGTTGCGGACCACGACCGCGTCGAAGCGGTCCATCAGGGCCGCGGCGTCGAGCGGATGGCACAGGGCGATGTCGAAGTCCCCGCGGAGCCGGGCGGTCAGGAAGACGTCCTCGTCGCCGTACCGACGCCCGCGGGCCGGGTAGGCGAGGTCGGTCACGTACAGCAGGCTCGGGCGGGCGGACATGGTGCTTCTCCTCGGCCGGTGGTCACGCGTGCGGTCAGCCGATGGTGGCACGCTGCCGGCGGGAAGCCGTGCCGCCCCCTCGATCCGGTCGCCGTCCGGATCCGGGCGTCGCGGCGAAGCGGCTCACGACCGGCGGCGGGCGCCCGGACCCAGCCGGGCGGTGACCTCCCCCGGGGCGAGGGCGGCGTGCTCCTCGGAGCACTGGACGACGACGCGGACCGGCGCCTCGCAGCCGGTGTGGCGGATGTCCAGCGGGGGGCTCTCCCCGGGGCCAAGCGCGTATGTCTCGCCCCACTGGGTCAGTGCCATGAGGACGGGCCACAGGTCCCAGCCCTTGCGGGTCAGCCGGTACTCGTTGCGGGCGCGGCTGCCGGGCTCCCGGTAGGGGACGGTCTTCAGGACGCCGGCCGAGATCAGCTTCCTCAGGCGGTCGCTGAGGACCGCCTCCGACAGGCCGATATGCCGGTGGAAGTCGTCGAAGCGGCGGACCCCGTTGACGGCGTCACGCAGGATCAGCAGCGTCCATTTCTCTCCGACCACGTCGAGCGTGCGCTGGACGGGGCAGTTCTCCGTGCTCGCCTCAAGCCACTCCATGGCCCCATGGTAGAGGCCTGACTTCGTCATTGACAGTCAGGTGAGCGAGAAGCTAGCTTCATTTGGAAAAGTCAGAGGGAAGGGCACGGAGCTGTGGGACGGACACGTACGTATCAGTGGGACGATCCCGCGGTCCTGGCGGAGGCCGCCGGACGCATGGCCGGTATCGACTTCCTGCGCGAGCTGCAGGCGGGCCGGCTGCCGAGCTCGCCCATCAACCACACCGTCGACTTCGCCCTGGACGAGGTCGAGCCCGGACGGGCGGTCTTCTCCCTGACGCCGGGCGAGGAGCACTACAACCCGATCGGCAGCGTGCACGGCGGCATCTTCGCCGTCCTGCTGGACTCGGCCGCGGGATGCGCCGTGCAGTCCACTCTCCCGCAGGGCATGGCGTACACCTCCCTCGACCTGACCGTGAAGTTCCTGCGCCGCATCACCGTGGAGACCGGCACGGTGCGCGCCATCGGCACGGTGGTCAGCAAGGGCCGTCAAACCGCCCTCGCACAGGCGCAGTTGGTCGACGGGACGGACCGGCTGCTCGCCCATGCCACCAGCAGCTGCATGCTCTTCCCGGTACCGCCCCCGCGCTGAGCCGCGAGCCGCGAGCCCCCGGCGCGCCGGGGGCTCACCCGCCCCGGGGTGGCCCCAGGGCGTGCGACACCGTTCCCTCGGCTCCTTCGCCGCCCGGCCTCAGAGGCCGGGCGCCCCCTCGGGTGCGCTGTACTCCGGCCTCTGTCCGGCTGTTCCGGTGTCCGCGTCGGCCCGGCGGCGGCTCGGTGTCCACAGGAGGGCGCCGGAGGCCAGGCCGAGGGCGGCGAGGAGCCACCAGACCCGGTGGAAGGAGTCGACGGCGCCGGCCGCGGTGGGCGTGCCGAGGACGGCGACGAAGAGGCTGATGCCGAGGACCGCGCCGAGCTGGCGGAGGCTCGCGTTGATCGCCGAACCGAGCGCGAACCGCCCCGGCGGCAGTCCCTGGACGGCGGCTCCGGACTGCACGGGCAGGGTGAGCCCGACACCGAGCCCGGTGAGCAGCGCCGCGGGCAGCCAGTGGGTGGTCCAGTGCGGCGTGGCGCCGGCGAAGACCGCGGTGAGGGCGAGGCCGGCCGTCCAGAAGAGGGCGCCGAAGGTGAGCACCCGGCGGGCCCCGTAGGCGTGGGAGAGGCGGCTGGCGGTGCGTGCCACGGCGGTGACCACCAGCGGGCTCGGCGCGGTGGCGAGGGCGGCGCGCAGCACCGAGTAGTGCCACACCGTCTGCAGGAAGATGATGTTGCTGAGCAGCATGCCGTAGAAGGCGGCCGCGAACACCAGAGTCGCCGCGTTGACCAGCCGGAACTGCCGGACCCGGAAGAGCGCGAAGTCCATCACGGGCTGTGCGGTGGCACGGTCGCGCAGGACGAAGGCCGGGAGCAGCAGCGCGGCGAGCACGAAGGCGCCGATCACCCGTGGGTCGGACCAGCCCCAGTTCGGGCCCTCGATGATGCCGAGGCTCAGCGCGGCGGGCATCGCGGCGATCAGCAGGACGCCGAGCGGGTCGGGCAGGCCGTGGGCGTGCGGGTCGCGGGCCTCGCGCAGCAGACGCAGGCCGAAGAAGGCGATCACCGCGCAGATCGGCACGTTGACCAGGAAGATCCAGCGCCAGGAGGCGTACTGGGTCAGCAGGGCGCCCAGGGTGGGGCCGAGTGCGGCGGCCGCCGCGCCCATGGAGCCCCAGGTGCCGATCGCGACCGGCCGCTTGGCCGCCGGGAACTCCGGGAGGATCAGGGACAGCGACGTCGGAGTGACCAGGGCGGCGAACGCCGCTTGCAGGGCCCGTCCCGCGATGAGCATGCCGGCGTTCGGCGCCAGCCCGCACAGGGCGCTCATCGCCGCGAAGCCGGTGATGCCGATGAGGAAGACCCGCTTGCGCCCGTAACGGTCGGCGAGCCGGCCGGCCGGGATGAGGACGGCCGCGAAGACCAGGCTGTAGGCGTTGAGCACCCACGCCAGATGACCGGCCGTGGCGTGGAAGCTGCGGCCGATGGTCTCGAAGGCGACATTGACGATCGTGGTGTCGAGGAACACCACGAACGCCCCGAGGCTGCTCAGCGTCAGCACCCGCAGCGCGTGCCGGCGGGCGGCCGCGTCCTGGACCGGCTCCTCCGGCGTCGTCGTCGGCCCGGCAGGCGCGGCGGTGGAGGCCCCCTCGGGTACGGCCATGTTGTCCCCACTTGTGAGTTTGATTTTCCTACTGACTGGACGCGACGCTACCCCGAGTGGGTCGTGAAACACAACCAACTAGGGGTAACGTGGGCTCATGGACGTACAAGCGCACCAGGCCGGGGAGTCGCAGACGGAAGGCGCCGGGGGCGTCACCGAGCCGCTGACCTCGGTCATGGCGGGCATGCCGGCGGGCGTGCGCCCCTGCTCGATCGCCGCCGCGCTGGGGATCGTCGGCGAGCGGTGGTCGCTGCTCGCGCTACGGGAGATGTCCTACGGCGTGCACCGCTTCGCGAAGATCGCCGGCTACACGGGCGCACCGCGCGACATCCTCGCCGACCGGCTGCGCAAACTCGAAGCGGCGGGCGTGATCGAGCGGCGGCAGTACAGCGAGCACCCTCCCCGCCACGAGTACCACCTGACGCAGGCGGGACAGGAGCTCTTCCCCGTCATGATCGGCCTGCTGCAATGGGGCGACAGGTGGGCGGTGGACACCCCCGCCGTCGCCTTCCGGCACGAGTGCGGGCATCCCCTGCGGATGGAATCCGGGTGCCGGCACTGCCAGGGAGAGATCACCCCGGAGTCCCTCTCCCTGCGGCCGCGCGACGCGCACTCCTGACGCCGGCCGACCGGCTCGCCGTTCGAATCGCGTCGTACCGCCGACGCGACGCCGGGCCGGGGGAGTCCGGAGCGGGACCGTTGCCGGGCAGGGTGCCGTAGGCCGTAGGCGCGGCCGCTTCGGGCGCCCGTCAGGGGGCCGCTCACCACGGGCCGGGTCGGCGGCGGCCGGGTCAGCGGCGCAGTCCGAGGGCCTCTCGCCCCGCGTAGCGTGCTTGCGCCCCCAGTTCCTCCTCGATCCGGAAGAGCTGGTTGTACTTGGCGGTGCGGTCCGAACGGGACAGCGAGCCGGTCTTGATCTGGCCGCAGCCCGTGGCGACGGCGAGGTCGGCGATCGTCGTGTCCTCGGTCTCGCCCGAGCGATGGGACATGACGACCGTGTACCCGGCGCGGTGGGCGGTGGTGACCGTGGCCAGCGTCTCCGTGAGGGTGCCGATCTGATTGACCTTCACCAGGACGGAGTTGGCGATGCCGTCGCGGATACCGGCCCGCAGCAGCGTCTCGTTGGTGCAGAAGACGTCGTCGCCGGTGAGCTGGCAGCGGTCGCCGAGCCGGGCGGTCAGGTCGCGCCAGCCGGCGTGGTCGTCCTCGGCCATCGGGTCCTCGACGGAGGCCACGGGGTAACGGTCGACGAGGGCGGCGAGGTAGTCGGCGTGTTCGGCGGGGGTACGGCGGACGCCCTCGCCCGTGTAGTCGTAGCCGCCGTCGTGGAAGAACTCCGAGCTGGCCGGGTCCATGACGAGCGTGATGTCGGTGCCGGGCTTGTAGCCGGTCTGTTCGATGGCGCGGACGACGAAGTCCAGGGCCTCGTCGGCGGTGCGCAGGTCGGGGGCGAAGCCGCCCTCGTCGCCGACGTTGACGCTGTGGCCGGCGGCCAGCAGGTTGCCGCGCAGGGTGTGGAAGACCTCCGAGCCCATGCGGACCGCCTCGGCGAAGGTGGCCGCACCGATGGGCGCGATCATGAACTCCTGGAAGTCGAGCGGATTGTCGGCGTGGGCACCGCCGTTGACGATGTTCATCATCGGCACCGGCAGCAGACGGGCGTCGACGCCGCCGACGTAGCGGTACAGCGGCTGCCGGTGGGCGGCCGCGGCGGCCTTGGCGGTGGCCAGGGAGACGCCGAGCAGGGCGTTGGCGCCGAGCCGCGACTTGGTCTCCGTGCCGTCCAGCTCGATCATCGTGCGGTCGACGGTCGCCTGGTCCTCGGCGTCCAGTCCGGTCACCGCGTCCGCGATGCTCTCGTTCACGGCGTCGACGGCGCGCCGGACTCCCCTGCCGTGGAAGCGGGTCGGGTCGCCGTCGCGCAGTTCGACCGCTTCGCGGGCGCCGGTGGAGGCTCCGGAGGGGACGGCGGCGCGGCCCAGTGAGCCGTCCTCGAGTTCCACGTCGACCTCGACCGTGGGGTTGCCCCGGCTGTCGATGATCTCGCGGGCGACGACCCGGCTGATGGCGGTCACGATGCACTCCTCACGCTGGGCCCGTGCGCTGACGGGCGGTAAGTTCCATCGAGAAACAAAGTGAGTCCCGAAAGGGAACTTACTATGGGTCCATGAGGATGCACAACGCTGACGAGACCTGCGGGACCGCCCAGGCCGCCATGGTCCTGGGGGACTGGTGGAATGTTCTGGTGCTGCGCGAGGTCGCCCGCGGCCATGTCCGCTTCGACGCGCTGGCCGCCGAGATCGGCCTGTCCCGCAAGGTGCTCACCGAGCGTCTCGGCAGGCTCGTCGCCCACGGTGTCCTGCACCGCAGCCTCTACCAACGGCGGCCGGTGCGCTACGAGTACCTGCTCACCGACGCCGGTGCCGGGCTGCTGCCGTTGCTCGTCGCGATGCAGGACTGGGGTGACCGCTGGGTCCTGGGTGACGGCAGCCTCACCGCGACGGCGGCGGCGGACGGTGCCGAACACGCCCGCGTGCACGCCCTGGTCGGCACCCGCCTGCCCGACGGCCTCGAACTGCCTGCCGCGCAGGGCACCGACGTGCCCCTGGTCTCCCCGGACGCCCCGGCGACCGTGCTGTTCACCTACCCCGGCACCGGCGTCGCATGGGGCGAGCCGCCGATCCCCGGCGCCGCCGGCTGCACGCTGGAGAACCGGCTCTTCCGGGACGCCTGGCCCGAATTCCGGAAGGCGGGCGTGGAGATACGCGGAATCAGCACCCAACTCGGCCACGAACAGGCGGAGTTCGCCCGCGCCGAAGAGGTCCCGTACCCCCTGCTCTCCGACGCCGCCCACCGACTGGCGGCGGCCCTGCGGTTGCCGACCTTCCGCGGCGCGGGCCGGCTGCGCCACAAGCGCCTGATCCTGGTCGTCGACGCCGAACGGACCGTACGGCACACGCTGTTCTCGGTCGAGGACATCCCGCATGCGGTCGCGGAGAGTCTGCGACTGGCGGGGAACCGCGCTGACGCGGGCGGGAGCCGACCGGGCGCGGGCGGGCGAGGTCAGGGAGCCGCGGGAGCCGGCCCGTCCGCTTCCGCTTCCTGGTAGGAGTAGCGCTGCTCCTTCCATGCCTCGGCGGTGTTGTGGTAGCCGCGTTCCTCCCAGAAGCCGCGCCGGTCGGCGGTCATGTACTCGATGCCGCGCAGCCACTTCGGGCTCTTGTAGCCGTACAGGTGGGGCACGACCAGGCGGAGCGGGAAGCCGTGTTCGGCGGTGAGGGGCTCGCCGTTGTGGTGGGTTGCCATGAGGGTGTGCGGCGAGGTGAAGTCGCTGAGGCGCAGGTTGGCGGAGAAGCCGTACTCCGCCCAGGCCATGACGTGGGTGACCCCGGGGGCGGGCGGGACCCGGTCCAGGACGGTGCCGGCGGGGATGCCGTACCACTCGTGGCCGGTGGAGGTGGGGCCGCTCGCGCAGTGCAGGTCGGCGACGACCGTGACGTGGGGGAGGGTGGCCAGGTCGTCGAAGTGCCACTCGTGGGTCCCGCCCGAGGCGGTGGCGCCGAAGACCCGCAGGTTCCAGCGCTCGGGGCGGAAGCGGGGGACCGGACCGTAGTGCGAGACCGGCCAGCCGTGCACCAGGCGCTGGCCGGGAGGGATCCGGCCGGGGACCTCGGCCGTGCCTGGTCGGTCGCTTGTCATGCGGGTTCCCTCTCCTCACCGGTGTCCTGGCCACGGCTGCCTACCCTGTGCAGGGTAGGCGCTCACCCGGAGTGCGGCCGGACCGGGGCGCGGCGGGTGTCCGCAGGTGGGCCCTCACGGCCATGCCTCCACGGCACCCCGGCCCACCAGGAGGTTTCCCCGGCGCCGACGCCCGGAACGGGGAGGGCAGCGATCGTGCGCGGGCCGGCGGACATGGCGATGCGGTGGCCGGCACAGGGCCGTAGGGGTGTACTCGCCCGGCCCGTTCACCGAGCAGGGCTTCGGCCCGCGGCGGGTCCGACCGGGCGGGGGCCTGACGAGGTACGACCGGCGTCATCCGGTCGCGAGGGACACCTCGGTCGACTTGATCAGCGCCACGACCGGCGAACCGGCCGTCAGACCGAGGTCGGCGACCGCGTCCTTGGTGATCGCCGAGGTGAGCTCGCCGCCGTCGACGGTGACCTTGACCGTGGCCATCGCCCCGCCCACGGCGACATCGCTGACCGTGCCGGGCAGCCGGTTGCGGATGGACAGCCCCGTCACGGGGCCGGTGGCGAGGGCGACCTCGGTGGACTTCATCATGGCCCGGACGGCCGCCCCCTCGGCGAGCCCCAGGTCCTTGACCGCCTCCAGGGTGATCGCGGCGGTGAGGTCCTGGCCGCCGTCCAGGCGTACCTTCACGGTCGCCATCACCTCGCCGGCGGTGACGGCGGTGACAGTGCCGGGGATCTGATTGCGGATGCTCAGGCTCATGACGGGACGCCTCACAGAAGGGTGGACTGGGATGAATTGCCATGCTTTGTATGGGTCGTGAATCCACAAACTAGCCGCTTGCGCAACGCCCGTTGTGCTCCCCGTCGCATCCGCCACCCGCGTACCCGTCCGGCCCTGGCAAATCCGAGAGGGCCGTACGCCATCGGTGCCGCGCTCGCCGTGGCGCGGTCGACCCGGCAGGTGCAGTTCAATTTGATTGACTCACGAGTGCAGCCAAACGTACCTTCCCTGCTATGGCTCATGATGAACCCACACGGGCGGCCCGACTGCTGGACGCCCAGGCCAAGGCCGAACGGCTCTTCGCCGAGATGGAGAAGCGGGGGCTGGTGGCGCCGGGCGAGGGAGAGCGGGCGGTCAGCGACCGCGTCCGTGACCTGGCGAACGAACTCTTCGGTACGACCCGGCACTGGCACAAGCGGATCGTGCGCTCGGGCCCGAACACACTCAAGCCGTATCGGGAGAACCCGCCGGACCGCCTGATCGGCACGGACGACATCGTGTTCGCCGACTTCGGGCCGATCTTCGAGGAGTACGAGGCCGACTTCGGACGGACCTTCGTCCTCGGCGACGACCCGGAAAAACGACGGCTCCGCGACGACCTGGCGAAGGTCTTCGCCGCCGGCAAGCGGTTCTTCGAGGCCGATCCGGACATCACCGGGAAGCGGCTGTACGCCGAGGTGGAGCGGCTGGCCACCGAGGCCGGCTGGGAGCTGGGCGGCTGGCACGCCGGCCACCTGGTCGGCGAGTTCCCGCACGAGAAGATCGACGGCGCGGACACCGAGTCGTACATCGCACCCGCCAACGACACGCCTCTGCGCCGCGCCGACAAGGCGGGCCGTACCTGCCACTGGATCCTGGAGATCCATCTCGTCGACCGGCAGCGGGAGTTCGGCGGCTTCTACGAGGAGCTCCTCACCCTCTGATCCGGCCCGGGCGGCGTCCGGGCAGGGCGCGCCGCGTCAGCGGTCCCGGAGGCCGGAGTGCGGTACCCGCTCGCCGGCCTCGCCCGTCACCCGGTTCCGGCCAGTCCGCTGAGTGTGTCCCGTACCCGGCGGCGTTCGGCGGCGCCGGCGCGCTCCGCCGTTCCCCGGTGGGTGTGTCGTCGGCTCGCGGCGCGCACCTGCCGAGGCCCTCCAGCGCCCGGGCCTCCTCGAGTGGGATCCGGCCGGTGCGGGCGAAGCGTAGGCCCGGCCCGCCCGTCCGTCACCGGCGGTCGCGGAGTGGGGGCCGCGGTCACTGTTGCAGCGGAGCCGGTCGGCCGTCGGCCAGTGCGCGGTCCAGGAGGGCCTCGGATTCCGTCAGGAAGCGCAGTGCGTAGTCCTTGTCGAAGCCCCGCGAGGGCCGGATGGGGTCGCCGTTGCGCCCGAACAGGTCGCCGCTGCGGCCTTCGAGGTCCGGAGCGAACAGGAGAGGGACCATGCGCCGGGCGTAGCTCTCCGCGGACTGGGCGAGGAGACCGATGAGGGTTTCGGTCACCCGGTGGACCCCGGTGCCGTCGCCGAGGAAGTTGGCCCGGATGTCGGTCCTGATGACAGCGGGGGCCATGCCGAAGAAGGCCGGCCCGGGGAAGCGGCTGTCACCCGCGAGGGCCAGCGCCTCGTTCCCCGCGACCGTGTTGCCGTGGGCCTTCATGGCCTTGTAGTCGCCTTCGGTGTTCAGGTCGGTGATCGTGCCGAGTTCGCCCCAGCCGGGCGAGCCCATGACGAACACCCGCGGGCGGAAGGACTTCTCGGTCCTCCCCGACCCGAGCCGGCCCGCGAGTTCCCGCAGGACGGCGAGCCGGCTGAGGAAGCTGACGGCCATGTCCCGCTCCAGGCCCTCGGCGGTCTCCTCACGGACCCTGCCGGCGAAGGTGCCGGTGGTCAGCAGGAGAAGATCGCTGTCCTCGACCGGCAGCTCCCGCCCCAGCCTGACGGCCTCCCGCATGGAGGACAGGTCGGCGGGTACGAACGACAGCCGTACCGAAGGAGGCTCCCGGAACGTGCGGCCGACCACCGTCACCCGGGCGCCACGCGAGACGGCCGCCGAGGCGATGGCGCGTCCCAGTCCGGCCGTCCCGCCGACCACCACCAGCTTCCTGCCGGTCAGGTCGAGTTGCTCGACGGGGGCCAGGTGCAGACGCAGACCGCGGTCGCGCCTCGGCGGCCTCATCCGGCCCGGCGCGATCTCCGTCTTCGGCTGTGCGTTTGCTGTGGCCACGATGACTCCTTCGGGAAGGTCCCGCTGTAAGTGCTTGACGAAGCAATCGCATGCTAGCAATTGGGGACATACTTCGCCGTCACTCTCGGGGCCGAACGCGGCGGCCGACACGGCACGGGTGCGTGCCACACTCGACCAGGACCACGAGCCGCAGCGGCGGGTGGGCGAACTCCCCACCACCGCCGCCGACACCGTCACCACCGCGACCGGAATCCTGCCCCCGACAGGAATCGCCGAGCTCGTCGGCACGATTCGCCGGGGTGGACAGCAGCCCGGTCGCCGCGTGGCGGAGTGTTGACGAGACCTCCCCCACGCGGCGCCCCCCGTGTGATTCAGGAAGTCGCGGACGCGCTCTGGTTCGCGGCGACTGCTCGTTCGATCAGTGCGGGGTCACCCAAGGTGAAGGGATGGGCAAACATGTACTGCACGGCGTTGAACGCTTTGGCGATGGTCTCGTCGACAAGCGTGGCCCGGATCAACTGGTCCATGGCCCAACGCTGACGTTGTACGTCTTCGGGTACCTCGACGCCTTCGATCGCGTCCCGTCGGGCGGCGTCCCCGCCGGCCGACAGGGTCCACGCCGCGTCCACGACGACCTTTTGCAGGGCGAAGAACTCCGTGGCGGGAGTGGCGAGTACCGGGTTGCCGACCAGGTAGTCCGAGAGACAGGACGCGTGCAGCGCCGCTGACGAAATACCCTGCCCGTACACGGGGTTGTAGGAGACCACCGCGTCGCCCACACTGACCAGGCGGGCAGGGAAGCGCGAAAGGCCCGTGAAGTCGCGGCGACGGCTGTCCTCCTGGTGGTAGGTCAGGATCTCGCGGGTGACGCGACCGCCGGCCGCCTCTTTGAAGACCGGCGGCATCTTCGCGCAAGCGGACCGGAACGCCTCGGTCGACGTGGACGGTCGATTTTCCCCGTAGGCCATCAGCATCACCATCCACTGATCGCCCTCGATCGCGATGGCCCCGCCCACCGCCACGCCGTCGGGCTCCGACGGCGGAGGGAACTGCGCGAGCGCGCAGGCCAGGTCCAGTTCGTCGGCCGCGGCGGACCGATGGAAGTACGCGGTCGCGTAGTTGATGCCGGTACGCACCCGTTCCAGCCTCGGCCGGTCGTAGCCGCCCTGCTCGACCCAGTCCGACAGTTTGCTGGCACGGCCCATGGCGTCCACCACGAAGTCGACGCTCAGCACGTCCTCGACACCGTCCGCCACGTACCGAACAGCGCTCACCGCGTCGTCGCGGAACTCGAGGCCGGTTGCCCGTGCCGAGAGGGTGGACACATTGGGCAGGTCGAGAACGCGGCTGCGAATCCGGGACTCCAGGAAGGCCCGGGTAGCCGTGAGCATCGAGGCGAAGCCGCTGCGCGACTGCTCGTGACCGTCCAGATACACTGCCTGCTGATCAGGCCCGGACAGAATCGCGCCCAGATCCTGCGCCTCCTTTGTGAAGCCCGGAAGCCAGCGCTCGATCTGTGCGAGTCCTCCCGGCAGCAGTGCATGCCCCTGCTGATCCTGAGGGACGCCGGCACGGGGCCGTCCCTCCACATTCACCTGGTCGCGCTCGACGATCAGGACCGTCCGGGCGTGGTCAGCCAGAACCCGCGCGGCCAAGAGGCCGGCGACGCTGCCACCAAGTACACACGCAGTATCAAACAGGGGCGGCATGCGATCGGGGACATCCACCTGGTTCAGTCTGGCGAACACTTCGATGGGTGATTGAGACATGTGCGCTCCTGTGTCACGACGGTGAGTGGATCACCAGCCGGCAGGGTCCGGTGGCTCTGATCCGGGTTCAATTCTGTTGAAGCGTCAATCACATGATGTATACGCGATGGCGTATCAAGGGGTTTCCCAAAGACAGGGAATGTGACGTACGCATCAGATGGCGAGCTGAGTCACGGCTCTACGACCAGTGCTCGGCCGACGATGACGGACCGGTGGCCGGGACCGCGGGGCGGTGGGTCTCGTCAAGTCAACGACGTTGCTCACCTGACGGTCGTCGTACGCGACCCGTCAGGCGCCGGTGTGGAATCGGTGTTCCTCGCGGGAGACATCCGCCATGCCCCGGTGGAGATCGCCGACCCGAACCTCTCGTTCTCCTCGGACGTCGATCCGGTCCGGGCCGAAGCCGTGCGCGACCGCGTGCCGAAGCGGCCGGACACGGATCGCCGCCGGGCACTTCCCGCACGGCGTGTTCGGCCGGGTCGCGCCGACGGGCGACACGCACACCTGGACCACCGTCGACGGCCCCGGAGTCCTAGCTCAGGCACCAGCCGCAAAGTAGCCATCAGGACTTCGCGACCGCGGTCTTCTTGGGTTGGCGGGGCACGGTCTTGGTCTTGTCAAGGTGTCCGTACGCCGTCGACCGCGGCACGCCGAACAGTTCGCGCCGGAGCTCGGCCGGCACGGACAGCATCCCGAACATCGCCCGCCCCTCCCTCGTGGGCGTATCGATGCCCTGCTCGATCACGTGCAGCCCGCTGCCGCGCTCGCGCGGGTCGGCGCCGAGCGTCACCAGGTGGAGCACGGAGCGGGAGAGCCGGTCGAGCCGGGTGACCTTCAACGTGTCGCCCTCGCGCAACAACTGGAGCACGAGGGCGAGCTTCGGTCGGGACGCCTTCGCGCCGCTCGCGGTGTCGACGTGGATGTTGTCGCGGTCGACGCCGGCCCGCAGCAGGGCGTCGATCTGATGATCGGGGTTCTGGTCGGCGGTCGAGACCCGCGCGTAGCCGATGAGCTTGTGTGGGAATCTATCGGGTGCACCGCTCACCGACCTTGTTTTCCGGCGCGAATTTCCGACACTACCCACCTGCGGGTTCGTGATCACGTCCCTAAGTGTCGGCAGACGATCGTTTGCCGACACTGAAGATCGGTCTGATATATGACGGGATCAGCCTGGGTGTCTTCGGCGGTTGCTCAACTGTTTGGGTGTCGAGCGGGTGCCGCCTGTGGTGTTGGCGCTTGCGCCGGGCGTGAGGCGGTCGCGTCGTCTCCTTCCTGGTAGGCCGGGCGCCGGGGCAGCCGCGACGCGGGCAGCAGGCCGAGAGCGGCGAGTGCGGCCAGGATCAGCAGAGTGGAGCTCATGGTTGAAGCAGCGGTGCCGGTTGCGCTGGCCGCGACGGCGATGCCGAAGGTCGGCCCGATGTTCATGGCGGTCTGCTTGAGCCCGCTGACGACCCCGGCGTACCCGGGCGGCGCGTCACCGACGACGGTGCCGGTGGCGGTGACCATCACGGTGGCGAACCCGGCACCGATGGCGGCGAAGGCTGCAGCCATGGCCATCCATGTGCTGGCGGGACCGAGCCGGGACAGCTCCGCGATGCCGACCACGACGAGGAACGTACCGGCGATCGCGGTGCGGCGCGCACCGTACCGGCGCAGTGCGGCGACCGCGGCGGGTGAGCCGAGGACCATGAGCACGGTCAGCGGGAGCACGCGCAGACCGCTGTCGAGTGGGTCGAGTCGAAGTACGTCCTGGAGGTAGAAGGTGGCCCTGAACAGCGCGCCGAACAGGCCGGCGGTGGTGACCAGCAGGATCGCCATCGACGCCGTCACCGGTACGGACCGCGCTACGGCTGGTGGAACGATCGGGTGCGTGGTGCGGCGTTCGTGGCAGGCGAGCACCGTTGCGATGCCGATGACGGCGAGGAATTTGAGCAGCGTCGGCGCGGCGGTCCACCCCCGCGCGGGTACGTCGGCCAAGGCGTGGACCAGGATTGCGAGCGCGCCCGCTAGCAGGCCCGCGCTGGTGAGGTTGAGCCGTGGAGAGTTGCCACGTTGAGGTGCCGACGTCCGTACGGCGAGGGCGAGGACGGCGATGACGAACGCGAGGGGCACGTTGACCCAGAAGACGGCGCGCCATCCCAGATGAGCCACGAGAACACCGCCCAGGAGCGGACCGGACCCTGCCGCCACCGCGATCGCACTGGTGCGGATGGCGATCGGCTTGCTGAGCCGGTCCGCGGGATACGCCAGCCGTAGCAGCGCGAGCGTCGCAGGTTGCAGGAACGCGGCGAACCCGCCCTGCACCGCGCGCAGGACGATCACCCAGCCGACGGTCGGCGCGAGCGCGATCCCGGCCGAGGCAGCCCCGAAACCGAGGACGCCGACGAACAGCAGGCGCGGGTGCCCGTACCGGTCCCCGAGGCGCCCGGCGATCACGAGTAACGCGGCCACGGCGACCAGATAGCCGGTGCTCGTCCACTGGATCTGCGCCACGCTTGCGCCGAGATCACGCTGCATGCCGGGCTGCGCCATGAGCAGGATGGTTCCGTCCAGTGCGACGATCACCGCGCCGACCACGCTGACCAGAAGTGCAATCTGCCGCTGTGCGGGTGCGGTCATGAGGTCACCGGGCCGAGGTGGGCGTCCAGAACTGCCGCGATGAGCCGGTCGCGTTGGTTGTCGTCGGGGGCGCCGTCCAGCGGTGGGGCGCCGAGGGCGAGTTGCAAACTGCCCCAGGCCCACAGCTGGGCCATGCCGTGCAGGTTCGACCACAGGGCGGCGGCAGTCACCTCAGGCGGAGGTCCGGCCTCGTTCGGCCCGTCGGCGCGTCGCGCGGCATCCCGCTCCGATTGGCATCGGGCGACAAGTCCGGTGAAGTGCCCGAACAGCGGGAGGGTCGACTCGCGCAGCCTCGGTTGGTCCGATGCCTGCGCCGCGCCGTCGAGCAGGTCATGCCGCCACATGAGCTCGAACATGCCGCGGCGTTCCAGCGCGTACCCGACGTACGCCCGAGCGAGGGCCTCCAGCTGGCCGCGCGGTGTGGTCGTGCCGACGACCGCGGCCTCGAACATGGCTGCGAGGTCCTCGAAGCCGCGACGGCCGATAGCCGAGAGCAGCGCGTGGTGCGTGGGGAAGTACCGACGCGGCGCCCCGTGCGAAACCCCCGCTCGACGGGCTATTTCCCGCAGACCAACGGACGCGGAGCCCTCGGTCAGCACAAGGTCGACCCCGACATCGATCAACCGCTCCCGAAGGGAGCTCTCATCAGTCATAGACAGTGTCTACCGTGCATTCGTAGACACTGTCTACTAATTGGGAGAGTGATCATTCTGCTCAGCGGGTGGCGGGGTCCGCCTCGGCTCGCTCGCTCAGGTAGTCACACGCGAAGATCGTGCGCACCGCGCGGCCCAGCTCTTCGAGGGCCTGGTAGGGCGGGTGGTTGGGGCCGCCGCGGGTGAAGCGCCGCAGCACCTGTTCCGCCTCGGCGGTGCCCAGGCGCAGGGCGGTGGCGTACTTGATCATCTGGTCGTACTGCTGGGCAATCAGGTCCCAGCGGATCGCCCGGGTTGGGGAACCGCCGAGCGTTGGCCAGCCGGGCGGCTCGCCGTCCCCCCGACAGCCGTCCCGGATGCCGGCTCCGCGGACCTCGCTCTCCGCGGAGCCGGACGGCACCCTCGGCAGCGCGTCGCCGCTCCGGCCTAGGGCGACGGCTCGGTGGACCGGCCGGGTCGGCGGGTGAAACGTCGCAGGCCCCGTCGCGTGGGCCTGAGCGGCTGGTCCTCGGGGGCGATCGGGTTCTGGCCCGCGGTCAGGGCCGGCGCCGTGGCCGGGGCCGGCACGGACCGGCCGTGCCGTTCGAGCCGGCCCCGGACGGCCTGGGCCATGGCCTGGTGGGACGGTTCCAGCAGCAGGCCCTCCGACGACAGGTGCTCCCACATGTGCAGCAACTCCTGTCCCCGGGTGGCCACCTGGCCCTCGTCGATCAGCCGCTGCCACGCCGCGGTGGCGCGGGCCACCTCGGGCGCCGCCCGGTTCAGATCGGTGCGGCAGCGGATGCGTGCGACGGTCAGCGCGAGGACGGTGGAGAGCATGTAGTCGCCGCGCTGATACGCGAGGTACGCCTCGATCGCCCGCGCCTCCAGCGAGAGTTCGTCCTCCGCGCCCCTGCGCAGTGTGAGGTGCTCCCGCAGCGCGCTGGCGAGGACGAACGCGGCGTGCAGCTCCTCGCGCTGCGCGTGCTGGATGATCCGCTCGACGCGGGCCAGCGGCGGGAACGACTCCTCCTCCGCGGCCGTACGCTCGCGCCCGGGCGGCAGGTCCTCCTCGTCGGCGATGGTCCGGCTGGAGCCGTCGGGGTACACCCGCAGGCGGGCCACCTGTTGCACGGTGCGGTCGATGACGGTGGCCGCCACCGGAGCCCGCAGGGTGCGGGCGAACATGGCGATGGCGTCGAGTATCGCCTCGTTGGGGGGCCGCGTGCCGCCCATCTCCAGCAGATGGCCGTTGACCACCGTCGACCCGTCCTCGGCCACATAGGCGTCGAGCCGGATCAGCGGCGGTGCGCTGAGCGCGGGCAGGTTTCCCTCGTTACGGGGGGTCAGCGAGTAGGTCATCCGTTCAGACTCCGGGTCGGACGACACCGACGATGGGCATGGAGGCGGCCGGGGCGATCGTGACCGTGCGGCCGGGCCGCGGGGCGTGGACGACCTGCCCGCCGCCTATGTACATGCCCACGTGCGTGGCGTCGTAGTAGATGATCAGGTCTCCGGGCCGCACGGAGGCCAGGCTGACCCGGGTCAGCCCCTGCCACTGCGCCTGCGAGGTACGGGGTATGGGGTGCCCGGCAGCCGCCCACGCCGTGGAGGTGAGTCCCGAGCAGTCGTACGACGAGGGCCCCACGGCGCCCCACACATACGGTTTGCCTATCTGCGCCATCGCGAAGTCGACGGCCTTCGCGGCCGCCCCGCTCGCCTTCGTCCGGGCGCCGCCCGAGCCGGAACCGGTCGAGGTGCCGCCCGAATCGGGCCCCGTCCACCGGGACTTGGCCTGCTGCGTCTCCTCCTTCTCCAACTGGGCCAGTTTGCGGGTCTGTTCCTTCTTGAGTCCCGCCTCGATCTGCTCGGCCTCGGCGATCTTCTTCTCGATCTTCCCCTTCGCCTCGGCCTTCTTCGCGCGGCTGCTCCTCAGCTCCCGCAGCTTCTCCGCGGCGGCGTCGGTCTGCCGGTCCAGCTCCGCGCGGGCGCTCCGCTGGCTCGCGGAGACATTGACCAGACTCCGCAGGGCCTGCCGGGCCTGGGAGGCGTCGTTCAGAGCCTGATCGGGGTGGTCGCCGAGCAGCAACTGGATGCCCGTGGAGTCGAGATTGCCGCCGCGGTACTGCGTCCGGGCGGCCGCACCCACGAGGTCGTGCAGATCGTCCAGCCGGCCCTCGGTGCGGGCCAGGTCCTTGCGCAGCGACGTCAGCCGCTTCTCCTGCTCGGTCGCCTTCACGTCCGCGGTGTTGTACGCCTCGGTGGCCACCTCCGCCTCGCGGTAGAGGCCGTTCAGCTCGTTGTGGATGTGCTCGATCGACTGGTCGTCCTGTGGATCGGGTGTGCCCGGGGCCGCGTAACTCGGGCCGGGTAACAGGGTGATCGCACAGACGAAGGCTGCTATGGCGGCGCGGCTGCGCAGTCGTCTGCCGCCGGTCGACACGTTCATCGGCTCCATCTTCAGAGGTCGCGTGCAGGCGGCTCAGACGGGTGACTTGCCCATCGCGGTTGCCACCGCGGTTCTCGCGGAGGACCGTTCGAGCCTCGAACACACTACCTCCCCTTGAACGGCGGCCCCTTGTATCCCCACACGTGTCGCAAACAGCACACGTTGCCCGAGCGGGTGCCGGCCTCTCCGGAGCCGGTCCCGGAGCCCCGGGAACTCAACGACTCAGAGAGCAACCGGTTGCCGAGGCGGCGTCGGAGGGTCGAAACAGCCCGCGAGGCCGGGCTGGATCACGAGACAATGATCACTCGCCGCCCGCCCCTTGCGGGAGGTCGGCCGGCTCTCGTGGGTTCACGCGGGGTGCGGGGCTGACCTCCTGGCCCCCCGCCGTCGGCTGCGGTGGCCGCCCACCAGCCGGCAGACGACGTAGACGGTGAACGAGATGGTCGTCACGTAGGGGCTGATGGGGATGCTGCTGCCCAGGGCGAGCAGGATCCCGCCCTCGATCGAGACCACGGCGAAGGCCACGCTGAGCAGCGGGAGCAGAACCGGTGAGGCGGTGACGCGGGCGGCGGCGGCCGCCGGCGTGACGACGAGGGTGAGGACCAGCAGGGCGCCGACGACCTGCACGGACAGGGCGACCGTCAGACCGAGCACGAGCATGAAGACGAAGGACAGCCCCCGCACCGGCACCCCGCGGGCCTCGGCGACCTCCGGGTCGGCACTGGCGAAGGCCAGCGGGCGCCAGATGACCGCGAGGACGATGAGGACGAGGGCGGAGGTGCCGAGCAGCCACTTCGTCTGCGGGGTGTCGACGGCGACGATCTGCCCGGTGAGGAGGCCGAACTTGTTGGCCGCCCGGCCTTTGTAGAGGGCGAGGAAGAGTACGCCGAGGCCGAGGCCGAAGGGCATCAGGATGCCGATGGCCGAGTTGCGGTCCCGGGCGCGCGCTCCGAGGATGCCGATCGCGCCGGCCGCGACGAGTGAGCCGGCGATCGAGCCCGCCACGACGTCGACCCCCGTCAGCAGCGCCGCCGACGCACCCGCGAAGGACAGCTCGCTGATGCCGTGCACCGCGAAGGGCAGGTCACGCATGATGACGAAGACCCCGGCCAGGCCGCCGACCAGGCCGAGCGCGGCACCGGCGATCAGGGAGTTGCGGACCAGCGCCAGCAGTTCGCCGTAGTTCTCGAAGCCGAAGACCTGCTGCCAGATCCCGTCGGCGAGCGTCATGAGCGGACTCCGTCGGTCCGGTGGGCTTCCCGGGCGGGGTGATGCGGCGGTGCGGCGGCCTCGTCGGGTGCTCCGACGACCACGACCCGGCCGTGCACGCGGACGACGTCCACCTGGGTGCCGTACAGCCGGGACAGCGATGCCGACGTCAGGACCTCCTGCGGTGTCCCGGTCCGGTGGCCGCCCCGGGCCAGGTACAGCACCCGGTCCACCAGCCCGAGGACCGGGTTGATCTCGTGGGTGACGAAGACCACCGCCGTGCCGTGGGAACGGCGCCGGGCGTCCACCAGTTCGGTGACGGCCCGCTGGTGGTTCAGGTCGAGGGAGAGCAGCGGCTCGTCGCACAGCAGGATCCGCGGATCGGTCGCCAGGGCCTGCCCGATGCGCACGCGCTGGCGCTCGCCTCCGGACAGCAGGCCGAGCGGGACATCGGCGTACGCCGACGCCCCGACCGCCGTCAGGATCCCGTCCACTTGGC
This sequence comes from Streptomyces sp. NPDC031497, assembly GCF_055580905.1. Classification (NCBI taxonomy): domain Bacteria; kingdom Bacillati; phylum Actinomycetota; class Actinomycetes; order Kitasatosporales; family Streptomycetaceae; genus Streptomyces; species Streptomyces sp. NPDC031497. Next base: position 205,264 of record NZ_JBVIKO010000001.1, on the reverse strand, counting down.
GGCGGACGGCACCCGGGCGCGGCCTCGGCCCGAAGCGGTGCCCGTCGATCCCGAACCGCACGAGGTCGCGGGCACGCAGCATCGCCTGCGCGGACAGGGCAGCCTGCTGCGGGACGTACCCGATGTGCCGGCCGCCCTGGTGTGCGGGCCGGCCGAGGACCGTCAGCGTTCCGGCGGACAGCGGCTGCCGGCCCAGCAGGGCTCGGACGAGGCTGGTCTTGCCCGACCCGTTCGGCCCGAGCACGGCGAGGAACTCCCCTGGCCGTACGTCGAGATCGAGGCCCTGCCAGACCACCCGCTCGCCGTAGGACACGGCGGCCGCGCGGAGGCTGAGCACCGGTGCGGTGCCGCTGCCGCCGGCCTCGGTGTCGCCCCGGCGGGACTGGGGTACGGGTGTCACGTCCGCGCGCCTCACTCGGCCAGCGCGCTCGCGAGCGCGTCGACGTTCGACGTCATCCAGCCGAGGTAGTCCTGGTCCTTGGGCAGCGTCTCGGTCACGGGCACGACGGCGACGCCGGCCGCCTTGGCCGCGTTCTCGACCTTCTCCGTCTGCGGACCGGAGGTCTGCGCGTTGTAGACCAGCGCCCTGACCCGCTTGCCGCTGTACAGGGCCAGGGTCTCCTGGAGGATCTTCGGAGAGACGTCGCTGCCTTCCTCGACGGCCTCGCTGAACTCCGCGGGCGTCCTGTCGACCAGGCCGCTCGCCTCGGTCATGTACAGCGGGACCGGCTCGGTGATGCCGATACCGGCACCGCCGTGTTCCTTCTTGATCTGCGCTTCCTTCGTCTCCAGCGGGGTGAGCTTCGCCTTGAAGGCCTCGGCGTTCCTGGTGAAGGCCGCGGCGTCGGCGGCATCGGCCTTGCCCAGGGCGGTGGCGATGCTGTCGGCGATCTTGGCGACGGTGGGGAAGTCGTACCAGACGTGCTCGTTGAGCTCGCCGCCCTTCGGGGCGGTCTTCCCGGAGACCTCGACGGCGTTGATCACCTGGGCGGCGGAGCCGCTGCTCCTCAGCATGCGGTCGACGAAGTCGTCGTAGCCCCCGCCGTTCTCGACGACGACCTTCGCCTTGGACAGGGTCAACTGGTTCTGGGTGTCGGCCTCGTAGGAGTGCGGGTCCTGGTCGGGGTCGCTGATGATCGAGGTGACGTCGACATGGTCGCCGCCTATCCGCTCGACGATGTCGCCGTAGACGTTCGTCGAGGCGACCACCGGAATCCTGGACGAGGAGGCCGGGTCCGACGCGGAACTCCCGTCGCTTGCGGAGTCCGACGAGCTGCCGCAGCCGGCCAGGAGGGCCAGGGAGGCGCCGGCCAGGAGCGCCAGGCTGCGGGACGGGGACGAGGGCATGGGTCCTCCACGACGGGTTGGAGCGGGATTCTTCGCAGGGGTGGGAACAGCCGGTCGAAGCCGGACCCCCGCCACGCTAGATGGAAATGAATGTCAGCACCATGGCTGGATCTAATAGATATGAAAATCGTTGCCAAGGCTTGACGTGGCGGCTCCGCGTGCGGCGGACTCCGTCGCGGTCGCCGCGTGCGGGCATGTGCGGGTGGCAATACCTGTCGTTTTACGTCTTGCGTGTGTGGTTCGAGGGTGTCGCCGCGGCTGTCATGAGGTGTCCGATCCTGAGCGCTTAATGACGGTTGTAGGCGGAAATGATTACGCCCGAACGGTCGTCGGAGCCGCTCGGCCGATGCGGGCCGAAAGGGAAGGTGCCTGTCGTGGGAGTGCCCCTGTATCTGCGACCACGACTGGAACCCCCGCTCAGCTCGCTGCTGGACGCCGGACCGTTCCTGCACTCGCTCGTCGACGCGCTCGGTTCCCCGCTCAACGTGCTGCTCCCGGACCGGATCGCCGAGAACGCCGAGCGGTTCCGGGCCGTCTGCCGCGCGCACCACCTCGCTGGGCGCGTGTACTTCGCGCACAAGGCGAACCGGTCCAGCGCGCTGGTGCGGCGGCTGGCGGCGGAGGACCCGGCCGGGGTCGGCATCGACGTCGCCTCCCTGGGGGAGCTGCGGCACGCCCTGGGCTGCGGCTTCACCCCGGACCGGATCATGGCCACCGGCCCCAAGACCCCGGAGCTCCTGTGGCTGGCCGCCCGCACCGGGGTGACGGTGAACCTCGACTCCCGCCACGAACTCGACCAACTGGCCGAACTGGTGAGGAAGTACGACCTGCCACGCGTCGACGTCCTGCTGCGGCTCTCCGAGTTCGAGTCCGGTCGGGAGCTCCAGGGCATGCGCGTGCTCTCGCGGCGCAGCCGCTTCGGCTCGCCGGCCGGGGACGTCGCCGAACTGCTCTCCGCCGTCGAACGGCACCGCGACGCCGTCGAGTTGACGGGCATCGCCTACCACCTGGACACCACCGCCCAGGCGGAGAAGACCCGCGCCCTGGAGCGCTGCGTGAAGGTCATGGACGAGTGCCGGGCCCGGGGCCTGTCACCGCGCGCCCTCGACATCGGCGGCGGCTTCGGAACCGGTTACGTCGCCGACGCCGGCGAGTGGGAGCGCTACACCACCGCGCTGACCGAGGCGGTGCTCGGTGCCCGCCCGCCGCTGACCTGGCGCGGCCACGGCTACGGACTGCGCAACGAGGGCGGCACGGTACGCGGGACGGCCGCCCTCTATCCGGCGCACCGCCCCACCGCCGGCCCCGGCTACCTCGACGAACTCCTCTCCCTGCCCGCGCCCACCCTGGGCCGTTCGTCGGCCACCCTGCTCCTGGAGCACCTGTACGACCTGTACACCGAACCGGGCCGGGCCCTGGTCGACCAGTGCGGGCTCTCCCTGGCGCGCGTCCTGGACGTACGGCGTACTGAGGGGACTTCGGGCTCGGGTGAGTATCTGGTGCGTCTCGGCATGAACGCCGGGGACGTGAGTCTGGAGGAGCACGGGGTGCTCGTCGATCCGGTACTCCTGCCTCGCCCGGGAGCGGAACCGGATGCCGGCGAGGACCCGGTGGGCGTGCATCTCGTCGGCAATCTCTGCCTGGAGGCCGATCTGATCACGCGCCGCACGGTCTTCCTGCCCCGGCTGCCGCGCGCCGGGGACCTGCTGGCCTTCGCCAACACCGCGGGGTACGCGATGGACTTCCACGCCCATCACGCACAACGGCAGCCGGTCGCCAGGACCGTGGCCGTCGTACGAGAGGGGGACTCCTGGCGCTGGTGCCTGGACGAGGAGTACTGGCCGATCACACATCCCGGGGGAGCCTGGTCATGAGGTACGACAGCATCACGGAGGCCATCGGCAACACACCGCTGGTACGCATCGACCCGGCCGTGCACGGCCTGCGCCGCATCGACCTGTACGCGAAACTGGAGATGCTCAACCCCTTCGGCTCGGTCAAGGACCGGCCCGCCTGGAACATGGCCCGCCCGCTGCTCGAAGCCGCCGCCGGGAACGGCGAGACGGTCGTGGAGCTCTCCAGCGGCAACACCGCCAAGGCCCTCGCCCTCCTCGCCGGGATGCACGGCCTGCGCTTCAAGAGCGTCACCAACCGGATGCGGGTACCGGAGATCAGGGAACTGCTCCTGCTGCTGGGCGCCGAGATCGAGGAGCTGCCCGGGCAGAGCGAGTGTCTCGACCCGACCGACACGGACGACCCGCTGACTCGCTTCCATCAGGCGCTGGCCGAACCGGGAGGCACGTATCTGCACACCGATCAGTACTTCAACCCGCTCAACACCGAGGCCCACGCGGCCGGCACCGGCCCGGAGATCATCAAGGACCTGGACGGACGCGCCCCCGACTGGTTCATCGCCTGCGTCGGCACGGCCGGTTCGTCGACCGGCGTGGCCAGGGTGCTGCGCGAGCACGACCCCGACGTACGGGTCCTCGGCCTGGTCGCCGACAAGTCGGACTTCATCCCCGGTATCCGCACCATCGACGAGGTGCACCAGGTGGGCCTGTTCGACCCGGCGACGTACGACACCATCGAGTCGGTGACCTCCGAGGAGGCCATCGAGGGCATGCTCACCCTCATCCGCCGCTGCGGCCTGCTCTCCGGACCGACCGGCGGCGCCGCCTACCTCGGCGCGGTACGCCATCTGCGGTCCCTGGACGCGGAGTTGACTGATTCCGCACCGCGTCACACGGCCGTCTTCATCGTCTGCGACCGGGCCGAGAGCTACCTGAGCTACGTACGGCAGCGCCGCCCCGAACTGCTGGGCAGGCCACCCCGCGGACACTCCGTCACCGCCCTCACCGACGCCGAGGTCCGGGCCGGGGCGCGGACCGTGGACACCGACGGCGCGCGCCGCTGGATCACCGCGGGCGAACCGCGCCCGCTCGTCGTCGACCTGCGCGGCCCGCACGCCTACGCCGCGCTGCACATCGAGGGGTCCGTCAACATCGTTGACGAGCTCTTCGACGAACTCGTCCGTGCCGGACTGCCCTTCAGCAAGGCGCGGCCGGTGCTGCTGGCCTGCCCGGTGGGCGAGAAGTCCGCCCGGTACGCGGCGCTGCTGACCCGGCTGGGGCACCCGGACGTCCGCAGCCTCGCCGGCGGGATCGTCGCGTGGCGGGACGCGGGTGCGCCGCTGGTGCGGGAATGAGCGTCGAGTCGACCCGCCAGGCCGAATCGGTAGGCTGGCAGCGGGAGTTGCGGGAGCAGTTCCCCATCATCACCGCCCACCCCGAACTGGCCTACTTCGACAGCGCGGCCACCTCGCAGAAGCCCCGGGCCGTGCTGGACGCCGTACACGCCTATCTCACGACGGCCAACGCCAACGCGGGCCGCGGCACCTACCCGTGGGCCAACCGGACCACGGAACTGGTGGAGCGGACCCGGCAGCGGGTCAAGGAGTTCCTCGCCGACCCGGAACCGCGGCGATCCGCCGTCCACTTCACCAGCGGGACCACCGAGGGGCTGCGTACCGTCGCCCGGGACTGGCTCACCCGGTATCTCACCGACGGCGACGAGATACTCGTCCCCTTCGAGGATCACCGGGCGAACCTCGACCCCTGGCTGGAGACGCAACGGCTGCTGGCCGACCGCGGGATCGGCATCGGTGTGCGCGCACTGCCGTACCAGACGCGGTCGGGCGACTACGACCACCGGGCGCTGGACGGCGTCGTCGGCCCGCGCACCCGTTTCGTCGCCGCCACGCACGTCCACCACGTGTACGGCGGCGACATGAACGTGCACCGCATCCGCGCGGCCGTAGGCCCGGACGTGCCGATCTGTCTGGACGCGGCCCAGAGCGTCGGCCATCTCCCGGTCTCCGTGGCCGAGTCCGTGCTCGACGTCGACTTCGTCGTCTTCTCGGGACACAAGGCGCTGGCCCTGCCCGGCACCGGGGCGGTGTGGGCGAGGAACGCGCGCGGACCGGTGTTCGAGCCCGGCGGCTGGCAGGGCACGCCCAACACCGTGGGCATCGCCTCTCTGGAGGCCGCGCTGGACTGGCTGGGCGCGGTGGGCACGGACCGTATCGCCCGCTGGACCGGCGCCCTCACGGCCCGGCTCACCGAGGGGCTGCGGCACCTCGCCTCGTACGAGATCCTGGGCTGCCAGTCCAGTCTCGGTGCCGGCTCCGCGCTCCCCGCCACCCAGCGGCGCCACGGCATCGTCACCTTCCGGCACCACGGCATCCCCTCCGACGACCTCGGCTTCATCCTTTTCAGCTACGGCTTCATGGTGCGGGCGGACAGCCTGTGTCAGGCCGGGGCGACCGCGAAGGACGGTTCGGTACGGGTGAGTCTGCATGTGTACAACACGGAGGCGGAGATCGACCGACTGCTGCGGGTACTCGCGTCACTGGACTGAGTACGGACTCCATACGGACTGCATACGGACTGGACTGAATGCAGGACGCAGGAACGAATGAAAACCGTTTCCACCTGTAGATTCGGCGGCATCGACGACAGGTGAGCGACGGAAGAGGTGGCGCGGCCAGATGGGCGTGAGCATGGCGACGGCCAGGCACTGGGTGGAGCGCTGGGAGCGACAGCAACAGCGTTACGCCGTCGACCGCGAGGAGCGGTTCACCGTGATCGCCGATGTCGTCGAGCATGTCTCGGCCGGGCGGGCCAGGCCGCTGCTGCTGGACCTGGGCTGTGGGCCGGGCTCGTTGGCGGCGCGGCTCGCCCGGCGGCTGCCGGACGCGGAGATCGTCGCCGTCGACATGGACCCGCTGCTCCTGGAACTCGCCCGGACCCACCACGCGGGCGCCGCCCGCTACGTCGACACCGTGATCGGCGACGACGGCTGGACCGACGCCCTCGGCCTGGACCGCCCACTGGACGCGGCCGTCTCGACCACAGCCCTGCACTACCTTCCCGAGCCGGCGCTGCTGCGCACCTACCGCCGCCTCGCCGCACTCCTGCGCCCCGGCGGGGCCCTCGTCAACGGCGACCACTTCCCGGCGGCCGGCTCACCCTGCGCCGAACTCGCGGCACTCGTGGGCCGCCGGCGGGCCGAGCGCTCGTGCTCCGACGCGCACGAGGACTGGCGGTCCTGGTGGAGCGCGGCGGCCGCGGAGCCCGAACTGGCCGACCTGCTGACCGAGCGCGAGCGGCGCATGGCCGCACACGGCGGGGCCGGCGGCGACCACGACCTGACAGCAGCCCGCCATGCCGAACTGCTCCGGCAGGCGGGCTTTCGTCATGTCGCCCCCGTCTGGCAGTTCGGCGACAGCCACGTCCTCGTCGCCGTCAAGGACTGACACCGTCCGAGGCGTCAGAGACGGAGGCTCATCAGGATCTCGTCGCGGTCGTCACCGGGGGCCACGCGCAGTGCCCCCGGCCACCGCCCGACCTCCGTCCAGCCCAGCTTCCGGTAGAACACGTCGAGCCCCGTACCGCCCCGCGCGGCGAGACCCAGCCGTTCCAGGCCCATCTCGTCGCGGGCGATGCCGGGCACCCGACGCATCAGCCCCGCACCGATGCCGAGGCCACGGAAACGGGGGTGCGTCTGGAGGTGATTGACCACCCCGCAGTGCGCGACGAGCGGATGCTGATCCCGGCGCAGGAGCAGCCAGCCCGCGAGCGCGCCCTCCACGGTGGCGACGAGCAGCCGGCCGTGGGGCGGACCGAGGTCGCGGACGATGCGGTCGACCTCGGGAGCCACGTTCCGCGTGCTCACCGGCGGCAGCGGAAAACCGGCGGCGATGACCGCCCCGCCCGCGTTGGTCACCGCTGTCCAGCAGTCGACCAGCTCCCGTCTGAGATCGGCGCCGGCCTCCTGGGGCCGGGTGACCTGTGCGAACGCGGGTGGCTTCCCCGTCACGGGCGCTGTCATGGCGGTCACCCTGCCAGACGGGCCGCCCTGGGACGGCCCGTCCGGCGCCGCGACGGCAACGCACGGAGGCGATCAGCGGGGGTTCCGTTCCGTCAGGGCGTGCCGTGTCCTACGCCCAGCAGCCGTTGACCGTGGCGGCGAGGCCGTCCAGGGCGTCCTTGGTGGCGGCCGGGTCGGCGGTGGAGTTGTTCTCGATGAAGGAGAAGATCTTCCAGGCTCCGTCTGCGGCCTTCGTCAGTCCGCTCAGTGCGATCGCGCCGGTGAGCGTGCCCGTCTTGGCGCTGACCTTCCCGACGGCGCACCGGGAGTCCACGGTGTCGAACCGGCCCCACTCGGGACCCAGCGTCGAGCCCGCCTCACCCGCGACGGGCAGACCGTCCACGATGTACTTCAGGGTCTGGCTGTTGGCGGGGTCGTCGGCCAGGTCGAGGAGGTCGGCGATGGTCTGTGCCGGGATGCGGTTGGCGCGGGACAGACCGCTGCCGTCGTAGACCTCGAAGTTGTCCAGCGACACGCCGTACCGGCCGAGGATCTGGCGTACGACCGCCGTGCCGTCCTCGAAGGTGGCCGGGCGGCCGGCGGCGAGCGCGGTCGTCCGCAGCAGGGTCTCGGCGATATCGTTGTCGCTCACCTTGAGCATGTGCTCCACGATGGCCGACAGCGCGTCGGACTGGTGCTGTGCCACGGGGACGGTTCCGGTGCCGGCGACGCCGTGGGTGACGCTCCCGGTGACGGTGACACCTTGCTCGGCGAGGAGCTTGGCGAAGGTCTGACCGGCGTCCAGGGACGTGTCCGTGACGTGGTGGCCGTCGACCACCAACGCCCGTACCGGGGCGATGGAGTCGGGGTAGTAGCCGTCGTTCCAGCCGGTGGCGAGCGTGGGTTCCGGGAAGAGGCTGTCGTCGACCTGCACCTTCACCGAGGTCAGGCCCGCGCTCTTCAGGCCCGCGACGACGGTCGTGGCCATCGCGTCGAGGTCGACGGAGGTGAGGGTGCGGTCCCCGCCTCCGACCAGGGTGAGGGTGCCGTCGCCGTAGACGACCTTCGTGGTGAAGCGGTGGTCGGGGCCGAGGACCGTCAGCGCGGCGGTCGACGTGGCCAGCTTGGTGTTGGACGCGGGCATCAGCGCGGTGGCCGCGTCGTGACCCCATACGACCTTGTTGGACTCGGCGTCGATGACGACACCGCTCAGCGTGCTGCCCAGACGGATGTCCTGGATGCGGGTGCCGAGGTCGTCCGCGATCTTCTGCTCGGCGGGGTCGAGCGTGGCGGCGGAGGCCTTGGAGACGGTCTTCTCGGCGGCGAAGGCGGACGTACCGAACAGGATCGTCCCGGCCACGGGGGCGGTCACCGCGATGACGGCGGCACGGCGGAGCGCCGGATTGATCGCTCTGCTCCTGCGGTGGCGTCCGCCCGCGCGGTCGGCGGAGGGCGAGTTCAGCATGGGGGCCTCGGTACGGGGTGGGTGAGTGGGGGAGCTGCGCCAAGATCCAGGGATCTTGGAAGGGAAAGTAACAGCTTCAACTGGCATTACCCGTCGGTACGTTGTGAAGCGGGGGAGCGTGGCTGGTTTGCGACGGTGCGGGGCTTCCGGCCGAGGCCGGGGCGCTCTCCGTCGTGGCAGGCCCCACCCCTTCCGGGACCAGTTCCGTTAGATCCGCGCCGCCGAAGGCGTTCGAGGCGCTTCGCTCGGTTGAGGTCGCGAGGCGCTCGTCGCCCGCCCGGGGGGGGCTTTACCCGGACTCGCTGACAGCTCGCTCATTGACGTGCGGTGACGCACAGCTTAGACTTCCATGGAAGTTAACTTCCGAAGAAGTCCGATGCTCATGGGGCTCGGTCAAGGAGAGTGGTTCTCGTGGCGGTGCGGGCGGACGGGCATTCCCGGGCCGAGACGTCGGAGCTGAGCGAGATCGCCACTGCCTGGGCGGGCGAACTGCCCGGTCTTGATCTCGCACCCTTCCTGGTTTCCGCCGGAATCCTGCGCCTGGCGCAGCAGGTCGAGCAGGCCTTCACGGCTCTTGCGCGAAGCAGCGGCATCGGGCCCGGCGATCTGCGCGTGCTTCTGGCGCTGCGCAGGTCCGCGCCGACGTATGCGATGAGCCCGACAGCGCTGTTCAAGCAGCTGATGATCACTTCGGGAGCGGTCAGCAAGCAGGTCGACCGCCTCGCCGAGCTGGGGCTGGTCGAACGCGTACCGGATCCCGAGGTCCTGCGCGGGGTGCTGATCAGTCTGCGGCCGGCCGGGCGCACGATCGCGGAGGACGCGATGCGTCGGATCGCGGCGTCCTTCTGCGGCCTGGAGCAGCTGAGCGCCGCCGAGGCGAGCCAGGCACTCGACGTGCTGAGCGGTCTGCAGCGGACTATGGACGCGGCCGCGACCACAGAGCAGACATGACGGGCGTGAGACGGAGGCCATGATGCCACTCGCCGTTCCCTATGCTGTCAACGCGACCTCGATGCCGCACTCGACCGTCTGGGACGACATCGAGAACGCGGCCGCGACCGGCACCCGCGGCCTGGGACTCTGGGAGCGCAAGCTGGCCGGCGCCTCGGACACGGAGGTCGCGCGGCGGATGCGCGCGGCCGGGATCTCCGCGACCTTCTGCGTGCCGGCCGTCAACTGCGTTCTTCCTTCCCAGATCGACCCGCCCGGCGCGCCCCAGGACATCCTGGCCAGACGCGACCTGATCTGCGCGAGCATCGAGCGGCTCGCGGCGTTCGCGCCGGAGGTGGTCACCATCGCCCCTGGGGCGTCCGGAGACCCCGACGAACCGGCGGGTCCGCTGTCTGCCGTCCTAGAGGTCCTGCCCGCCATCGCGGACACCGCCGCGGCCTGCGGCGTCCGCATCGGACTGGAACTGCTGGCCCGGCGGCGAGGCTCGGCGGTGCCGTCGATGCGCGAGCTGGTCGACGTCGTCGACGCCGTGGGCCGGGACAACGTGGGCATCATGTTCAGCGTCTTCCACAGCTGGTCCGAGCCCGGGCTGCACGAAGATCTGCGCCGGTATGCCTCGCGGATCAACAGTGTCCAGGTGTGCGACATCCGCGATCCGGAGCGCTGTGCGTTCGATCGCGAGCTTCCGGGAAAGGGGCGAGGAGTCGCACCGGAGATCATGGCCACGCTCATCGAAGCCGGTTATCGCGGGTGGTGGGAGCTGGAGATCTTCTCCGACGACGGGACCTACGGCACGGTACTCCCGGACTCCTACTGGGCCATGCCGCCGAAGCGCTTTCTGCTCCAGGCGCGCGAAGCCTTCGACCGGACTCACGCGGCGGCGCTCGACATCCTGGCGCGCCGGGAAGGCCGAAGGACGCGACGCCCATGACCGAGGGCATCCCCGAACGCTCGCTGCCAAGACGCATCTTCGGCCTCCTCGACATCGTCGCGACGGCCCCGCACCCCCTGACGCTGAGTGAGATCGCACGCCGCGCCGGCCTCCCGGTCTCCACGGCGCACCGCTTGCTGGGCGAGCTGCTCCAGGGCGCCGTGCTGGTCCGCACGGCATCCGGCCGTTACCAGCTCGGGGAGCACATCTGGCGCCTCGGCGCCGCCGCGCCCTGGGAGCGGGAGCTGCGCAGAGCCGCGGCGGTGCACCTGCACGCCTTGGCGCGCCGCACTGGCGCGGGGGTGGCACTGGCGGCACTCAGCGGGGATCACCTGCTGTGCCTCGACACCATTGCCGCACCCGGCGTCGGCCTCGTACTGGCTGCTTCCGGCGACGAACTCCCCCTGACGGCCACGAGCGCGGGAAAAGCACTCCTGGCGACCACGGCACGGGACCGGCTGCGCACCGTGCTGAGCAGACCACTGCCACGCCTGACCCCCTTCACCCTCGTGGCACCGCACCTGCTCGTGGCACAAGTGGAACGCGCCCGCCAGGACGGCTACGCGACCGCTCACAACGAAGCCGCCGCAGGCCAGGCGTCCCTCTCGGTCGAGGTGCCCACCGGGCCGGACCGCACGCCCATGGCACTGACCGTGCTCACGCCCGCGCCTCACCACACCCTCACGCGGATGCTGCCCGCGCTGCGCGCGGCCGCCACCGCCATCTCGGCTGCCGTGGCGGCCCCGCACCCCCAGGTCTGACACGGGCGCACTGCCCACCCGGCCGCAAGGGCCGCTTCCCTGATCGAGCGGCGGCGGCGCCACGGTGTCGTTCACGCAGGTTCGCCTGCGATGTCCGCCCGGTGTGGCCCGAGCGGTTCCCTCGCCCCCTCACGCGGGCTCGTCCCGCGGATCCTGCCCGTCACCGTCGTCTCGTCTCACAGGAACCGCTGCGGGTGGGCGTCGCCGGGGAGCCAGGGGCGCCACGGGCGTTCGGCGGTCGCCGGGGTACCGGTGTGGAGGAAGCCGGACCACGCTCGCTGCAACGTGGCCGACAGGTGCGGCGCCCGGAGGTCGCGTTCGTAGAGCACGGCGAACTCGGCAGCGGCGAAAGTGCCGAACAGCAAGGGGATCTCGACGGTGTGTGTCGCAGCGAGCCGACCGTCCCAGGCCGGACTGGGGTGTGCGTACTGGGCGCGGAACACCCCCGCACCGGTCGCCGCCGCACGGTCGGCCCACTGGTCGGCCGGCCGGGTGTACAACTGCTCGGTGATGATCGCCGCCGCTGTGGTGCTCGGCGTTTCAGCGCGCTGAACCGCCGCCGCGTACCGTTGCGCGGCACCCGGCCCCAGCATGGCGGTGAGCACGGAGACCGCCTTGTCACGGCTGACGTCCTGGGGCCATGCGTCGTCGACGAAGAAGAAGGTTCCCTCGTCTGCCGTGGTCGTGATCAGCGTCGGGCGCACAGGCGCGGCAGAGTGCAGATCGGCGAGCGGACGTGCCAGCCACCCGGTGGCGGTCGGCCAGAAACGATGTTCCGCGCCGATGTCCCGGGTCGCGGAGAGGACGCGCGCACCGGGCGCGGATCCCAGTTCGGGCACCCGGACGCCGAGCCGGGACGCCAACGCCTCGACCGCTCGTTCCGAAGCCGCCGGTGACTGCAGAACCGGGACGCCGCTGTGCAGCACCACCTGGGCGAAGAGGTGGCGGTACGCGGGCGACAGGGACAGCAGGGCGACGCACATCGCTCCCGCGGACTCACCGCCCAGCGTGACGCGCCCCGGGTCACCGCCGAACGCGGCGACGTTCTCGTTCACCCATGCGAGTGCCGCCACGACATCGCGCAGGCCGAGGTTGGCCGTGTCCGTCCCCAGCGCATCGTGACAGGCGAAGCCCAGGGCTCCCAACCGGTAGTTGACCGTGACGACCACGGCCGACGCGGCTTCCGCGAGCCGCGCGCCGCGCAACGCGGGCACGGAACCCGCCCCGTTCGTGAAGGCACCGCCGTGCACCCAGACCAGTACCGGAAGGTTGGACGGCGCGTCCGCCGGTGTCCACACATTGAGGCTCAGGCAGTCCTCGTCGGTGGCTCCGGGATCCCCCTGCAGCAAGCGAGCGCGGGCACTGCCGGGTTGCAGGGGTGCCGCACCGAATCGGGTGGCATCGCGCACGCCGCCCCAGGCGGGGGCGGGCCCCGGCGGCAGAAACCTCCGCGGCCCGACGGGCGCCGCCGCATACGGGATGCCGAGGAACTCGTCGACGGTTCCCGTGCGACGGCCTCGCAGATGGCCGCCGCGCACGTCGACCTCGACCGAATCCCTGGGCGTGACCCTCATGTCCCGGCCCCCGGCCGGCTACGAGCGGGCGCGACGTGCTGACCGGCCACCGCTCCTCCTTGAACAGACCGTCCGACGTTCGGCCTGTCACCCAACGCCCTCCTCCCAGGGCTTGGCAAGCGAGGTTTTCCGCCTCGTGGGAAACGGGACCGGCCTCGTCACGGCCGTTGACATCGGCCGGATCGACGCCTAGCTTCCAAGGAAGTTCACTTCCATGGAAGTAACCGAAAGTGCGGAAACAGCCGCCTCGGCGGCCATGACGGGGCCATCAACGACGAAAGGACCCCACCATGCTCACCACCGAAGAGAACGAGATCCTCACCCGCGTGGGACCCGACACCCCCATGGGCCGCATGATGCGCCGGTTCTGGTTTCCCATCTGCACCTCCGCCCAACTCCCCGCGCCCGACAGCGACCCCCTGCGCACCAGCCTGCTCGGCGAGAACCTCGTCGTCTTCCGCGACTCCGACGGCCAGGTCGGCGTACTCGAAGAGCTGTGCATGCACCGCGGTGTCTCCCTGGCCCTCGGCCGAGTCGAAAAAGGCGGCATCCGCTGCCTTTACCACGGCTGGAAATTCGCCGCCGACGGCACTGTTCTCGACACGCCCAACCACTGCAACGCCCGCTTCCGTCAGCGCGTGAAGGCCCCGGCCTTCCCCGTCCACGAGGCCGGCGGACTGGTGTGGACCTACATCGGGCCCAAGGACCAGCAGCCGCCCTTCCCTCACTACGCGTTCATGGACGGCCCCGCCGAGCACCGCGCGGTGATCCGGCTCAACACGCCGGCCAACTATCTCCAGCTCTTCGAAGGCGGTGTCGACAGCTCACATGTCGGCATCCTGCACAGCAACCAGGCCAATCCGACGTGGATGGACGACCAGTTCACCGCCCGCGACGACGAGGACTTCAACCCCGGCGCCCTGGCCAGCGGCGACAACGCACCCACCCTGGACGTCGAGGACACCGCGTTCGGCTTCCACTACGTGGCCAGGCGGCAAGGACCCCCCGCCGCGGACGGCTCACCCACCCACAGCATCCGCGTCACCCCGGCCATCCTGCCCGTCACCCGCATCATCCCCGCCCCCGCCTTCCAGTTCTTCGTCTTCGAAGTCCCGCAGAACGACACGGTCACCAGCACCTACATCGTCGCCCACGGTCCCAAGCCCATCGACCGCGCCGAGATCATCCGCATCATGGGCCTCAAGGAACCGTTCTGGAACGACGAGACCTGCGACTTCCGCGCCACCTGGGCCAACGGACTCGGCCAGGACCGCTCCCGGATGACCACCAGCTGGACCGGCTTCGACGGCATTGAGCAGGAGGACGCCGTTCTCGCGATCAGCATGGGCCCGATCCTCGACCGCAGCAAGGAACACATGGTCGCCGCCGACCGCGCCGTCATCCATCTTCGCGCCCGCCTCCTCGAATCCGTCCGGCACCACGAAGAAGGCCACGACCCGATCGCCCACGGCATCGACCTCACCCGCGTACGGTCGCTGCCGGACACCGTGATCGCGGCGGACGACCACTGGCAGGACCTGGTGCCCGGCAACGTCGACGCCGGCACCACCACCACGGCGGAGACCGCACAATCATGATCAACACCGTCGTACGCAGCACACGCCGGGCCGCCGCCTCCGTACGGCTCCTCGAACTCGCGTCGGTCGACGGCGGCCCGCTCCCCGCATTCGCCGCCGGCGACCACATCGACGTCCTGCCGGCGCCCGGACTGAACCGCAGCTACTCCCTGCTCGGCGCCCCCGGACCGAACCCGTCGTCCTACCAGATAGCGGTGGCTCTCGACCCGGCGAGCAGGGGAGGCTCACGCGCCCTCCATGAGTCCGTCCACGTCGGCTCTCGCCTGGTGATCAGTGAACCGGTCAGCGATTTCCCCCTCACCGAAACCGCCCCGCACAGCGTCCTGATCGCCGGTGGCATCGGCATCACCCCCCTCCTGAGCATGGCCCGCCGGCTCACCCGGCTCGACGCGTCCTGGGAGGTGCACTACGCGGCACGCTCACGCCACACCGCCGCATTCCTCCCTGAGTTGTCCGCTCTCGCCGACTCCGGCGCCGGCCACCTGCGGACCTACCTCGCCGACGAGGACGGGCCACGCACCCTCAAGATCACCTCTCTGGTGGCCGACACACCTGGTGCGGCCCACCTCTACTGCTGCGGACCGGCCTCGATGCTGGCCGACTTCGAGGAGGCGACCCAGGGAATCGAACCGGAACGCGTGCACCTGGAACGGTTCCGCGGATCCCCGCCGACCGCCTCCGGTCGAGGCTTCACCGTCGAACTCGCGCGATCCGCCAAGACCCTCCACATCGCCCCCGACGAGACCATCCTCGACGCGGTGCTCGACGCGGGTGTCGACGTCGACTTCTCCTGCATGGAAGGCATCTGCGGCTCCTGCCGCACCCCCGTGCTCTCCGGGGAACCCGAGCACCACGACACCGTCCTGACACCTCAGGAACGCGCCGCCGCCGACACGATGATGATCTGCTGCTCCGGCGCCAAAGGCACACACCTTGTCCTCGACCTCTGACCACACCGCCCAGGACAGCCACCACCACAAGGGGAGCAGATGAACACCGACGGATGGATCTGCTCGGTACTCGACCACGCCAGCGCCCAACTGCTCGCCCTGGAGAACGTCGGCCTCCACCCCACCGAACTACGGGTCAGCAGCCCCGTCTACCACAGCTTCCTGCGCCTGCGGCTCCGCGAACTGACCGACGGCAACCCTCTTCTCGTCCTCGGCACCCCGGTCACCGAAGACCCCCGGCTCACCGCCGACGCGTTTCTTCTCCGACCGTGAACGCCCTGCCTGTCCGCCTGTCGCGGACATCTCCCCGAGAATTCTGCCCGGCACATCGGTGAATTCGGCGATCTGACGGAGCACTTGCCGATTTCCACCAGGTGGGAAGATTCATCCGGCCATTTCCCGGGCCCCCGACAGGCTGGCAGCGGTCCGACCGAAGTACCGAAGGACCTGGTTGACTCCGCTCCCGGTCAGCACATCGAACACCGCTTCCGCGGGTGCCAGGTTCGCCAAGGCCGACACGGTTGCGCGGTGGCACGGCGCGCAGCACCTGCCCGGGTTCCTCGGCATGGAAGCCGGTCCGTTCTCGCAGAGCATCGCGTCGCGGAGGGCGAACGACGTGTTACGCGCCGGGTCCCACACGCGTAGAAGTCGTCCCGGAAGTGTGACGCGGGCACCGGGTCCTCGGCCGGAGCGCAGAATCAGCCGAAGGCCGTGCATCCGTACGGCGAGTCCCCAAGTGAGTGATCAGGTTCGGTCGTCGGCCGCCCCCTTTCGGCGCAGAAGCCGTCGCGCCGCCATGTGCGTTCCGGCCGTGGCCGCCGCGGCCAGCGCCATCCCCTGCAGCGCCTCGCGTGGGCGCGTGGGGCGCAGGACACCGGCTCGCCGCAGTCGGCCGCGCGCCCACAGCGTGAAGGGGATGACCACCAGGGGTGAGGTGACCGCACCGGGCGTGTATCCGCGGACGGCGGCGGCCTGGGCCAGATGCACCAGGGCGTGCAGCCCGAATCCGTTGAGCGCCCCTTGGTAGTAGCCGGAGCGTCCACCTGTGCGGTGCCCGTCGGCAGCAGCGGTGGCCACCACCACGGCCATCCCGACGACGGCCGTTGCGAACTCCCGCCCGTCCACGGACTCCAGCCGCTGCCACATCCGTTCCGGCACCCGCGGAAACCGCTGTCGCAGCTCGGGCACTCGCCCGCGTGCCCAGCCCGGCACCGTGGCCACTTCCTCCAGATCGTGCACCGCCCACGCGGCCAGCAGCCCGAAGGTCACACCGGCCCCGACCCCTGCGCCACCATCGCCCACATCACGTCCACTCATGGACAAGGAGTCTGTCAGCGCGCACCACGCACGTCCGGCGAGCCCCTGGTACGCCGGACTCACCCAGGGGCATCCCGAGATCGACGGCAGACCGCGGACAGAGCCAGATTCAGACGGTGCCCTCACGCGACTGGTCGAGGACGGCCGATTCCTCTTCGGCCGGTCGCGGGGTGCCGCTCCGGGTGAGCGTGTGGCCTGTCCTGGGGGTGCGTTCGCGGTCAGCGTCTCGACCGTTCTCGATCCCGTCTCGGCGCGGTGGCACAGTGCGTTCAGGAGGCGAGGGCGAGCCGGTGGCGTGTGTTGATGTTTCCTGGGTCTGCCAAGAGTGGGCGGTGGGCGTGTAGTCGAGGTCGCGGCGAGCGGCGGAGATGTCGAACCAGTGGGCGCGGGTGAGTTCGGCCGCCAGGAAGCGTGTCAGCAGAGGGCGGTGTCGACTGCGCGTTGCCCTGGCCGTCAGTTCGAGGAGCGCGGCCGCGGCACGTGCGGCTGTCGCGGGTACCGAGCGGATCTCCGCGGTGATGCCGTGGTGTGCCAGCAGGCCGCGGACGGTGGCGGCGAGGGTGCAGGGAAGGCCCTGGGTGATGAAGTAACTCGACCCGGCCAGGGGGGAGTTCCCTGTCAGCTTCTCCACGGCCAGTACGTGGGCGTCGGCGGCGTCGGTGACATGGACGGTGTCCACGTGGTTGGCGCCTGTCCCCGGGAGCAACAGTCTGCCCCGCCTGATCGCCGCGCGCAGGCCGGGCAGCAGGTGGGGGTCTCCCTCGCCCCAGATCAGGTGGGGGCGCAGCGACACGGTGGCCAGCGGTGCGCTGTTGGCGGCCAGGACCAGTTGCTCCGCCCGGGACTTGGACCAGGGGTAGGGGGCGAGGAACCGCCTGGGGTAAGGGGTGGACTCGTCGGCCCCCTCCAGGTCCCGTCCGGCGAACACCACGCTGGCGCTGGAGCAGTGGACCAGCCGGGTCACCCCGTGCCGGCGGCAGGCGTCGAGGACGGCCGCGGTTCCCGCGATGTTGACGGACGCGAAGTCGCGTCGCGGCCCCCATACGTCCGCCAGCGCGGCGGTGTGCACGACGGCGTCACAGCCGCGTACGGCGTTCGCGACCGCCGCGGTGTCGCGGATGTCGCCCAGCACGGTCTCGGCCCCGTTCGGCGGCAGCGCGCGGCGGCCGCGTTGCAGGGTACGCACCTCGTGGCCGCGGGCCGTCAGACGTCGGCAGATCTCCGCACCGAGGAACCCGCTGCCGCCGGTGACGAGGACCTTCATACGCGATCCCCCATGGGTTGTGCGGCACTGGGGTTCGCTGTCAGGCGCTGATGCGCCCACTGGGCGAGCGCGCCTCGCTCGATCTTCGAGTTGTGCCGGATGTCGACCGGGAACCCGGGGTGGAAGACGATCGTCCGGATCTGGTCGCCGCCTTCCAGCGTGGCGAGGGTCCGGCGCAGGTCCCTGACGATGCGGGTCCGTTCGGCGCCACGTCGTGGGCCGTCGGTCTCCACGCACAACGTGGGCCGGGGGTGCCGGCCGTCGCCGGCGTCGACCAGGGCGGTGCGGCGAACCGCCGCGACGGTGTTGCAGGCCGGCTCGACGCACTCGGTGTACAGGGGGCCGTGGGGGCCGGGTACGACATGGGCCTTGCGTCCGCAGTACCAGAGGTTCCCCTCGGTGTCGGTACGGCCGAGATCGCCGGTGCGGTGCCAGACGTCCCCGTCGTCGGGGATCTTGGCCTGGGCGTCGGCGTGCGGGCGGCCGAAGTAGGTCCGGCTGACCGAAGGGCCGCGGACCGCGATCTCTCCGACGGCGTGGGCGGGTGGCGGCGCGACTTCGGCCCAGTGGGCGATCGGTCCTGCGCCGGCCGGGATGATCTCCACGTGGAGGGACGGATGCGGGCGGCCCACACAGCGGCCGCCGCCGCCTTCGGACGCGGCGCGTACGGCGCGCAGGGTCTCGCCGTCCGCCGCGCTCACCGGCAGGCTCTCGGTGGCGCCGTAAACACTGCGGATCACGGCCTCGTCGGGCAGCGCGGCGGTGAGGCGATCCAGCAGGTCGTACTCCAGCGGCGCGCCGAAGGTGGCGACCGACCGTACGCCGGCGAGGGCCGGTTCGGCGCGGCCGTCCGCGGCCAGGACGGACATGAGTGCCGGGGAGCCGAGGAGGGAAGTCGCGTTCGAGCGTGCCACCGCATGGAGCAGGTCACCGCGGTGGGCCCGGCCCGGCCTGCGGAAGTCCATCTGCGGGATGACGACGGTGACGCCGAGGGTCGGGCCGCCCAGGGCGAAGGGCAGGAAGCCGACGAGCATTGCCGTGCGCGGCCGGGCGCCCAGCAGGTCGGAGGTGGCGGCGCATTGCCGCACCAGTTGCCCGTTGGTGTAGACGACGCCCTTCGGTGTGCCGGTGGAGCCTGACGTGTAGGCGATCAGAGCCGTGCTGTCGTCGGTGGCCGCCAGTGACGCGCGCGGTGCCGTACGGGCGAGGGCCGCGAGCGTGGGCCACGGCCCGGAGCCGGTGGAGATCACCGTACGGACACCGGGGACCCAGCCGCGCAGCACGCGTGCCACCTGGGCGAGCGGCTCACCCACGAAAGCCTGCGGGTCGGCCTCGCGCAGGCACTGGCGCAGCGCCTGGCGGGGCAGACCGGGATCGATCAGCACTGCGCAGGCGCCGAGCGCGGACAATGCGTACACCGTGGTGAGCAGGTCCCGTGGGCGGCGGGTCATCACCACCGTGCGCGTGCCCGGCCCGATGCCGGCGGCGGCCAGCGCGTCCGCGGTGCGCAGGCACCGGGTGTACAGGCCGGCGTACGTGACCCGTTCGCGGTGCCGGCCGTGGAAGGCGTCGAGTGCGACAGCGCCGGGCTGGGAACGCTGCCAGTGCGACAGCTGTCCGAGCAGCCCCACCTGTGGGCCGGCCAGGGCGGGTGTGGAGTCGTACACAGGGTCAGCTCCGCCCTTTCGGTTGGCGGGCGAGGAACTCCCGTACGTAGGTGATGACCTCATCGCGGGCGTCCTCCTGGACGAAGTGGCCGGCGCGCGGAAGCAGCTTCACCTCGGCCGAGGGAAAGCGACGCTGCCACTCGGCGAGAAACCGGTGATCGAAGACGGGGTCCCGGCCGCCCCAGCACACCAGCATGGGCAGTGCGGTCATCTCCGGTGCCTCGACGGGGCCCACGTCGATCAGCGGCCACGCCGGGTCGGCGGGAGTCAGTGGAATGTCCTGGATGAAACGGAGCACCGCCAGACGCCGATGCTCGCCGCGATAGGGCGCCACGTAGGCACGGCGTACCGGCGCGGGCAGCGGGGACGTCACTCCAAGGCGGGATGCGGCCAGTGCGAAGGCGTTGGTGCGGTGCACGAACCACGCCGGCAGGCGGCCTCCGCCACGGATCAGGCGCAGATACCACGGCAGACGGTGGCCGGCCGGCACGGGGAAGGCCGCCGAGTTGAGCATGACGATGCGGGAGAGCCACTCCGGGTGGCGACGTGCCCAGGCCATGCCGATGATGCCGCCCCAGTCGTGCCCGACCAGAGTCCAGCCCCGGTCCGGCAGGCCGCGTTCGGTCACCAGGTGCCGCACCAGGCGCTCCAGGTCTGCCAGGCGGCTGGTGGCGGTGTAGGGGTAGGCGGGCGGTCGGGGACGGTCCGACAAGCCCATGCCGATGTGGTCGGGCACGATGCACCGGTGACTCTCACGCAGGTCGCGCACCAGGTGCCGCCACATGTAGCTCCAGCTGGGGTTGCCGTGCAGCATGAGCAGCGGCGCACCCTCCCCTTCGTCCAGGTAGTGCTGACGCACACCACCATGCGCGAACCAGTGCGGGGCGAAGTCGTAGTCGGGACAGGTGGATACGGCCTCGGTCGATGACACCGCAGCATTGTCGGCGTCCCTGGACAGGTGGCGTGACCTGCGTAACTCCCAGGGATGAAGTCCCTGACCATGATCACTCCCAGGGGTGAATCCGCACCGGCACCCGTTTGCGGTGTGTCGCCGTGTGTCAGTTCACTGACCTCTCCTGCCGCCGGTGACGGCGCCCGACGACGAGTGCGGCCAGGGCCGAGGAGACGACATGACTTCCATGACCAAGCCCCGCCACAGCACGATCCGCCGAGTCGCAGTCCACGTGCCCGAACACCGGCAGACCGGCGAGGAGATCGAGGACGACATCCGCCGCCGCAACCCCGGCGTCCGCCTGCTGCCAGGAGTACTGCGGCAGATGTACGGATTCGAGGAGCGCCGCGTCGCGCCGGCCGACACCTGGCCCTCCGACCTGGCCGCGGCAGCCGCCCGCAGCCTCCTCGACGAGTGCGGCCTGCGTTCCCAAGCCGTGGACCTGCTCATCTTCGCGTCCGCGAGCGAGGACCTGGAGGAACCCGCCACCGCCCATATCGTGGCCGACAAGCTCGGGATCGCGGCACCGGTCTTCGACGTCCAGAACGCCTGCAACGGCTTCCTCAACGCCGTGGAGATCGCCGACGCACTGATCGGAACCGGCGGTTACTCCCGGGCCCTCGTCGTCACCGGGGAACGGGGCAGCACGCTCTCCCGCCTCCCGGCACGTGACCGCGACGAACTCGCCCTGCTGCTGCCCGCTCTCACCCTCGGCGACCTTGGTGCAGCTCTGCTGCTGGAGCCGAGCGACCGCCCCGGGCTGCTGGGTGTCCGCTGGTCCACCAACTCGGCCGGCTGGCGGGCCGCGACGGTGACCAACCCGTACTTCTCACCGGACGCGCAGCCGCCCTTCGTCCGCTTCGACTCCGAAGCCCTGGCCGCTTCCTTCAGGGGCATGGAGAAGTTCTGCATCGACGAACTGGCCGAGTGGGGCGTCAAACCCGATGACCTGGATCTCGTCTGCCTGCATCAGGCATCCGTTCCCTTCACC
This sequence comes from Streptomyces sp. NPDC031497, assembly GCF_055580905.1. Classification (NCBI taxonomy): domain Bacteria; kingdom Bacillati; phylum Actinomycetota; class Actinomycetes; order Kitasatosporales; family Streptomycetaceae; genus Streptomyces; species Streptomyces sp. NPDC031497. Next base: position 183,625 of record NZ_JBVIKO010000001.1, on the reverse strand, counting down.
CACGCCATCCTGGAGTCCACCGGCCTCGCCCAGGACAGGACCATGGCCACCTTCCCCCGCTACGGCAACGTCGCCACCGCGAGCCTCCCTCTGCAACTCGTCAGGGCATCCCGGGAAAACCGGCTCCAACCCGGCGACCTGGTGGCCTTCCTCGGTCTCGCCAGCGGAGCTTCCGCCGGAATGCTCCTCATGGAGTGGCACCCCGACGCCGCTTGACGACGCATCCCCGACCACCATGACCACGCAAGGACGCCCCATGAACCACAGCACCGACACCTACGACCACGTCCGCGCCGTCCTCACCTCCAGCTTCCGGATCCCCGAAGACGAACTGTCCCCGGACCTCACGCTGGAACAGCTCGATCTGGACTCCCTCGCGCTCGCCGAATTCGTCCTGGTCCTCGAAGAACGCCTCGGCGTGAAACCCGACAACGAGCGCGCCTCCCGGACCACGACCCTCGCCGAGGTCACCGCCCACCTCGATGAGCTGCGCGCAGCCCCGGCGACCCCCCGATGACCCCCACGAAGCCGCCGATCGCCGTCACCGGGCTCGGCCTGGTCACCGCGGGGGGCAAGGGAGCCGAAGCCACGTGGAACGCGGTCTGCGCGGGGCAGTCCCTCGCCGCACGCGACCCTGTCCTGGACAGCCTGCCCGTCGACTTCTCCTGCCGGCTCCCCAGCAGTGAGGAAGACATCGACCGCGCCGTCGGCCGCAAGTCCTGGCGCATGGGCCGGTTCGCCAAACTCGCCGTCCTCGCCGCCCGAGAGGCGGTGCGCGACGCGGGCCTGGATCCGACGACCTGGCAGGGCTCTCGCGTGGCCACGGTCATCGGCTGCGGCATGGGCGGGACCGAGAAGTGGGAAGAACAGTACGCGCGGCTCGACCGGCACGGCCCCGAACGCGTGTCGCCCCTGACCATCCCCTTGATCATTCCGAACCTCGCCGCCGGCGAGGTTTCCATGGACCTGCACGCCCACGGCGTCAGCCTCGCCCCGGCCACCGCCTGCGCCTCCGGAGCCACCGCGATCGCACTGGCTCGCGACCTGCTCGCGGCCGACCTGTGCGACATCGCCGTGGCGGGCGGCGCCGAAGCCGCGATCAGCCGCATGGCCACGGTCGGTTTCTGGCGCATGGGTGCCCTGTCCGGGCGGACCGACCTCGTCACCGGGGCATCCCGCCCGTTCGCCGCCGACCGCGACGGCTTCGTGATGGCAGAGGGCGCGGGCATCCTGATCCTCGAACGCACCGCGGACGCGGCCGCCCGAAACGCCCGGCCCCGCGCTCTGCTCACCGGGTGCGGCAGCACCTCCGACGCCCACCACCCCACCACTCCGGCGCCGGCCGCCCACGGCGCGGAGGCGGCCCTGCACACCGCTCTTCACGAAGCAGGCCTCGCCCCCCACGACGTGGACCACGTCAACGCCCACGGCACGTCCACCCCACTCAACGACGCCACCGAAGCCACACTGATCGCCCGCGCCCTGCCACACCGGCCCAGCGTCACTGCCAACAAGGGCGTACTCGGCCACACTCTCGGTGCCGCCGGCGCGATCGAGGCAGCCCTCACGGTCCTGACCATCCAGCACCGACGGGTCCCGCCGATCGCCAATCTCCAGGCACCCGCCCCCGAGTTCGACATCGACTGCGTCACCAAACAGCCCCGCTCCCAGCACGTACGCACAGCCGTCAGCCACTCCTTCGGCTTCGGCGGCCACAACGTCGTCCTGGCCTTCACCCAGTCGTGAGGAACGAGTCGTCGTACGGCTTCGACGATCCGGTCGATCGACAGGAGCGTCCCGTCCAGGATCGGATACTCGAAATCGGCTGCCCCGTCGGCGTCCGCCCCGGTTCGGGTTGCGGGAAGACGCCGACGGGAGTGGTCAGCCGGGCCAGGTGCCGGTCAGCCGACGGGTGGCGGTGACTCCGCCGCGGTCGACGGCGGCTTTGACACCGGCGAAGATCGCTCCCTGCAGGGCGGCTGCGGACAGAGCCTCGGACCAGGTGCGGGGTTCGCCGGTGGCGTTGGGGGCGTCTTCGTCGTGGCCGAGCCGATTCCAGACCTGCTTGAACGCTGCACCGGCCGGCATGCCGCTGAGGGCGCTCATGGCCATGCCGAGTGGTTCGTAAGCGACCTTGCTCGCTTTCATCGGTGCTTCCTGGAGCGGCGGATGAGCAGCAGCGCGATGAACGCGCCGGCCGCGGCGAGCAGCGGGGCGCGGTTGGCCCGCGCCGCCCGCAGGCCCTGGCCGGCCTTCTCGCGCACCGGCTCCGGGGTCTTCTCCCAGGCGAGCTGACCGGCATGAATTGCCTTGTCGCGGACCTGCTCGGTAGCCGCGGCGGCCTTGGTGCGCACCGGCTCCGGGGTCCTGTCCTGCACCATATGGATCACGTGTGTTGCCTTGTCCCGCAGTTGGGTCTCGGTCTGTGCCGTCCTCTCCGCGACCTGTTGCCTGACGGCGTCCGCCTTGTCCTGGGCGCGGGCCTTGACATCGGCCTTGGCCGTGAGCGCCTCGACGGTCTCGCCGAGTTCCTCGCGGGTCGCCTCGGCCTGCTCACGCAGTTGCTCTGTGGAGGGTGTTGCCTCATCGCCCGTGTACGGCTTGTCCTGGGTCATCGCTGTGCCTTCTCCTTGATTTCGGCTACGTCGGCCTTGACGCTGTCGATGGTCTGTTCCGGCATCGGCGGGGACGCCTTGCTGATCTGCCGCTTGCCGAGAGCCGCCATCAGCGCGGTGACGGCGGCCAAGGCCGCGGTGACGATCAGCGCAGCCGCCCACACATCCATGACGAGTGAGAGCGCGGCGATCACGGTGGCCGTCAGCGCCTGCAGAGTGAGAACTCCCATCAGGCCGGCGCCGCCGAACAACCCGCCGCCCTCGCCGAACCGCTTGCCCTTCTGGACCATTTCCGCCTGCGCCAGGCGCATTTCGTCGCGGACCAGCTGCGACAACTGCTGCGAGGCACGTTGGACCAGCTCGCCGACCGGTTCCCGCGCTCCGCTGTCGGTGCGTGGGGAACCCTCTGCGGTCATGGGTGCTCACCTGTCCTTCGTCGGCGTTGCGGCAGGTCCTGAGCCGTTCGACGTCCGTTCGTGCTCGCCGAAGGTCCTGGATCGCCGTGGGCGACGGCCAACCGGCCTTCTCCTGCCACCGTCTGATCGTGTGTCCGTGTACCCGGCCAACGGCGCCTCACCGCTCGTCGGAGCAGACGCCACCACAACGGTCGGCGTGCGGCCGTACCAGCGCGACCGCTGTCGGGCACGTCGGAGGGCTTAAAGGCTGCGACGGGGGCACTCGGGTTTCCGCGGCACCGGTGAGTGCCGTTCCCCGAAGGACGGCGGCGCCGCCAGACCCTCGTGCAAAGGGCGTACGACGGCAGTCCCGGCACGCCGGTCGGATCCTGACCGTCCCACCGTCGCCGTGACCGCTGGGCCCACGACCGCTCGGCCCGCGACCGCTCGGGCCGGAGCGTCGGCGTTCGCGGGCCGGCGTGCTGATCTGCCGCTAGACCGTGCGGGTACCCCCGGTCCACACGCCTGTGCGGTCGGTCAGGGCTGGGGCGGGTCGCGTGTGGGTTCCGCTGCCGCGCAACCGGACCCGCCGACGTCAACCACCGCGCGCCGACGTGGAGTTCACGGTCATGGCCTGGTGCGGTCGCCGATGTTGGTCGGATGGCGCAGCAGCCGGAAGGCCAGCAGGAGGGTGACGGGCCACACGGCGGTGAAGCACCACAGGACGGCGAGGTCGGCGGTGAGGATTCCCATGACGAGGAGGAGCAGTGAGGCACAGGTCAGGGCGGCCACGGACAGGGGCAGCCACGGCCGGGCGCCCGGGAGGCGCATACGCCGGGCGAGACGTCGGTCCTGGCGGAGTTCCGCCTCGATGAGCAACAGGGCGACGCGTTCGTACGACGACAGCGCGACGTCGTCGGGATCATTGCGGTTTTCCACGGTGAGCGCCTCATTCGTCCCGGCCTTGGCACCGGACCACTGCGCCCTGCCGGGCGGGGGTGTCCTGGGTGCTGATGACCGGACGGGTTCCCCGCAGGAGCAGACCGATGTCTCCCAGCGACCGGGCCGTGAGTCTTCGGGCCGCTTTCCCGGGTACTCGGGGTCTCGCACACGCTGAGGCGAGCCGGTCCGCCCCTGAGGCCGCGGCCCCGGCGAGGAACACGTAAGGAGGGACTCATGAGTACGGTCAAGGAAGCGGTCGACGTGGAGGTTCCGCTCCGCACGGCGTACGACCAGTGGACTCAGTTCGAGGAGTTCCCGCAGTTCATGGAAGGTGTCGAGGAGGTCAGGCAGCTCGACGACCGGCACAACCACTGGATCACCAAGATCGGCGGGGTGCGGCGCGAGTTCGACACCGAGATCGTCGACCAGCTGGCGGACGACCGGATCACCTGGCGATCCGTGGGCGGCGACACCCGGCAGAGCGGATCGGTCCGGTTCGAGCGACTGGACGACACGCACACCCGGGTCGAGCTGACCATGGACGTCGAACCCACCGGTGTCGTCGAGAAGGGCGCGGACGCGCTGGGCATGATCGACCGGCGGGTGAAGGGGGACCTGCACCGATTCAAGGACTACGTGGAGCGCGAGGGCGGCGGCGACGGCTGGCGTGGACGCGTTCGGCCCGGAGATCCCGGCCCGCTCCTGTGACGGCGCGACCCCGTAGCGCGCTTGCGTGAGCAGGCGGCCCGACCGTTGCCCCGTCCCGGCCGAACAGTGCCGGGGCGGGGCAACGAACGTTCCTGGAGGCAGTGGCCGTACGCCCTTCGGGCACCAGGAACGGCCGCGGACGCCCTGCATCGCCCCCTCCCACCCCATCCTGCCGACGCCGCCCCGGTGCGCCGGTCGACCAGCCCGTGCTGGTGATCGTTCCGGTCCGGGGTGCCGGCCGGGGCCTGTCCCCGGTTCCTCCCGCCTCCCGCAGGCGCGGGAGGAACCTCTCGCAGCACTGCCGCGACCGCAGGCCCGGGACAGGGCTGAGTCGACGTGTCGGGGGTATCCGAATCAGGGCGGGCACAGTGCTTCGGGAACGGGGCGTCATGTCAGACGCAACGGGCGCATCAAGCAGCTTGCCGGAGCCCTCAGGGTGGCTGGACAGGCGTGTTGAGCCGCTGCCGATCCGCGTCGCCGGCCCAAGTTCACCGTCCGGTGGAAAGGCTTTGCGGCTGTCGCCGACCGGACTCGTCTCATGAGAAAGGATCGCCGTGGAAGGTTCGTCGCTCCGGGCAGTGGGCTGGGCGCGCTCGCTGCCCTTGAACAGCGAAGTGAAGACCGCCCGTGACTGGGCGCGTGAGCATCTGGAGGCGCGGGGCTGGACCAGCGCCGCTCCGCAGACGGTGGACGCGATCCTGCTCACCGTCTCCGAGCTGGTGACCAATGCGTACCGGCACGCCCACAGCAGCGCCCAGTTGGTGATGACCTGCGACGACCACTGCCTGCATGTCTCCGTGTACGACAAGTCCGGCGACCTGCCACTTCCTCGCGCGGCCGGCACGGACAGCCTCGGCGGGCGCGGCATGCTCCTCGTGGACGCCATGGCCGACACATGGGAGTCGCACCTCTGTTCCCACGGAAAGTCGGTCAGCGCATGTTTCCGCGCGCCCGACGCCAAGACACGCGACGTGGACACGCCGACACGGCCACCACACCAATAGACCTTCGCTGTTGCTCGGGACCCCCGGCAGCGGTCGCTGTTCACCCCCGGGAGAGATCATGACGGAGAAGACCGAAGGCCTGACGACCGAAGACCTGCAGGCCAACCGGTTCTGCAAGGTGTGCGGGACACCGGCCGGAGACGGGAAACTGTGCGAGCACTGCGCGACCGTCCTGGATGTTCCGGAGGACGCGGGGCTGGTGGAAGACCAAGGCGCGGCCGTACGACGGGACTTCGAGGGACGAGGCGAGCAGCGCTGACCAGCCCAGGTTCCTGTGGAGCCGGTGTTCTCGTATCCGGCGGCGGCTGCCCGGAAGTCCTGAAACCGCCCGAGGACTGTCGCGCGCCCGCCGTGGCTGACCTGGAGCAGCTGCCGGCCGACGGAGGCCTGCGGTGACGCCGGGGCCCGCTGGTGAGTGGACCGCGGCGCCTTCAGTGAAGGATGCTGACCGCCCGTGCGATGACGAGGAGCGAGGTCAGGAGGGCGGTGACGCTCTCCACGCTCATCAGGAACTTGGCGCGTGTGGAGAGTGGCATGGTGTCGGTGGGGCTGAAGGCCGTGGAGTTGGTCACCGACACGTAGAGGTAGTCCATCAGGGTGGGCACCCAGTCGGAATTTTTGCTGGCGCCGTCGGAGACCTCCTGGACGGCGTCGTCGTTCTCGTCCTGTGAGAATCGGAAGTCCGCCAACGGCAGCTCCTCACGGGGCACTTGGGTCCGGCTGACCGGGCCGCCACGGTCCAGCTCCCAATAGGCCAGACCGAAGACGATGACGTTGGTGAGCCAGATCTGCAAGGAGGCCACCAACAGCGCCCGGCCGTCCTTCACCTGGGCGGACACCAGCTCATGGACCAGGGTGCCCAGCGCGAGGAGGTTGCTCGCCGCGATCACCGCCACGAGCGTCAGGGACAGGACACGGAACGCCCGCGTCTGTCGCGTCAGCCGTCGAGGGTTGATCGCCACGAGCGGGATGAGCAGCACACACTCCAGGGCGGGCAGTACATAGCGAGGGGCGATCAGGAGCCGCTGGGGCAGGAAAAGGTAGAGCGCGATAGCGACGAGTGTCGCCGCCACAGCCGGTAGCCGAGCCTCTCCTCGGCGCTCGTGCCGGGGATGTCTGAAACGGGCTTCTTCACGCGCTCGCGGCATGACTCCTCCTCCACCTCGTGACGATGTCGCGAGACCGAGACCGAGACCGAGACGGCGGGTCCGCGACGTATTGCGATGGGTCAGTGGCCGAGGGCCTTGCGCAGCTGCTGCTTGTTCATGGCGGAGCGGCCGTGGACGTTGCGCTTCCTGGCCTCTTCGTAGAGCTGGTCCCTGGTGGGACTCACCGGGCCTCGGTGCGAGCGCTCGCCCCCGCGCTGCGAGGCGGACTTCTTGTCCTGGGTGGAGGCCTTGCTCGCCTGGCGTGCCTCGCCGGAGCGGGCCCGCTCCTTGTTGACTGTCCGCGCGGCGATCTCCTTCGCGCGCCCGGCGGAAGCTCCCCGCTTCTCCGCGCTGTCCTTGATGTGCTCGTACTGCCGCTCCCGCTTGGGGCTGGAACCTGCCGGCATCACTGCTCTCCTCGCCGGAACCAACGCGGGGGACGTGTGTCCCCGCACCTCGGGTGCTCGGTACCGGAAGAGTCATACTCACTCCCGCCCCTCCAGTGCACGATGTCCCGCCGCGCCCCGCGACCGAGAGCGATCCGAGCAGCCCCCGCGTCACTTCTTCCCAGGGGCTCCCCAGAGCCCGTCATGGTCCCACGTTGCCGCGGTGAACCGCGTCATTTCTCGGCTGGGGTGGCGGCTCGGGGAAGGCGCAGTTGGAAGCATGCTCCGAGGGTCCGGGGAGTGAGGGTGAGGGTGCCTCGGTGGCGGTGGGCCAGGTCGCGGGCGATGGCGAGGCCCAGGCCGGTGCCGCCGTGGTCGCGGGAGCGGGCGTCGTCGAGCCGGACGAACCGTTCGAAGATGCGCTCGGCGTCCTCGGTGGGCACGCCCGGCCCGTCGTCGTGCACCGTGAGGACGACCCACGCGTCCTGGTTTCGGATGGTGATCTGGATGCGGTGTGCGGCGTGGCGGGCGGCGTTGTCGATGAGGTTGCGCAGCAGCCGTTCGTATTCGTCGGGGTTTCCGTGTGCGTGTGCGGGGGCGGTGCTGTCGCAGGTGAGGGTCAACGGTCGTTCGGGGAGGGGGTATTGCTCGGTCAGCCGGGAGGCGAGGGCTGTCAGGTCGACGGTTTCGGGGTCGGCTATGGAGGTGCGGGTGTCGAGGCGGGCGAGGAGCAGCAGGTCTTCGGCGAGGGCCTGGAGGCGGCGGGTCTGTCGTGCGGCGGTGGTGGCCGCGGCGGGCCAGTCGGTGCGTTCCGGGTAGGCGAGCGCGACTTCCAGGCTGGCCAGCAGTGTGGTGAGGGGGCTGCGTAGTTCGTGGGCGGCGTCCGCGACGAAGCGGCGTTGCTGGGCGGCGGCGTTGTCGAGGCGTTGGAGGGTGGTGTTGATGGTGGTGGCCAGGGCGGTGATCTCGTGTCCCGTGGCCGGGACGGTGACGCGTTCGCGGGGGTCACTCGCGGTGACCGAGGCGGTGAGGACGCGGATGGCTTCGACCGGCCGCAGCGCGATGCGGACGGCGAAGTAGGTGACGGCGGCGATCAGCACGAGGCTGACGAGCCCGGCCCGCAGCAGCAGGAGGTCGGTGGTCTTGGCGATTGCCTCGGCTGTGCGCGGGAGCACCACCACATAGACCCGCAGGTGGGCGTCGGCGGCGACGCCCAGAGCGGCGACTTTGTCACTGCTGAGTTCATCGGCGCTGACATCGGCGAACATGACCGTGTAGGTCCTGCCGGCCATATCGAATCTGTCCCTGGAGTTGGAGTCGCGCACCGGTATGCGGAGGGGAAGGATCGTCAAGCTTCCGGGCTCCCTGGCCTCGGATGGGGCGGGCAGCACATGGCGGGTGCCGGGAGCGAAGGCTTCCATGCCTCCGCCGTAGGCGACAGCGGTGCGCCGGCCGGTCGCGACGACCTCGTACGGCAGCAAGGTGCTTTTGCGAGCGGGAACCACACCCCCGTTCAACTGGTCGACGAGAGCCCAGACTTGTTGCTCGGCTTGTCCTTCGGCGATCTGCGTGCCCTGGCGGTAGACGTCGTGGTGCAGCCACCAGCCGATGCCGGCCAGGATGACGGCGGCGGCCGAGGCGGCGGCCAGGGCCGTGCGGGCTCGTACCGAACGCGGCCACCAGCGGCGCCGCGGCTCAGTCGCGTTCACGGTCGTCCACCAGCCGGTAGCCGGTACCCCGTACGGTCTGCAGGGACCGTCGGCCGAACGCGGAGTCCACCTTCTTGCGCAGTGCGCTGACGCGCGCCTCCACCAGGTTGGGATCCTGGGCCTCGTCGGGCCACGCGTGATAGAGCAGATCCGATTTGGAGACCGCCTGGCCCGCCCGGCGGGCCAGCAGCTCAAGGACGGCGAACTCCCGAGGGGTGAGTTCCACCCTGGCCCCGGCCCGGCGGCAGACGCGGCTCGCGACATCCAACGAGAGGTCGCCCACGGCAAGGACGGGCGGGGCGACCGTGGCGGCCCGTCTGACCAGGGCCCGCAGTCGTGCGACGAGCACCATGTAGGAGAAGGGTTTGGCCAGGTAGTCGTCGGCCCCCGTGTCCAGGGCCTCTGCCTGATCCCAGTCCCCGTCCTTGGCGGTGAGTACCAGGATGGGTGTCGCGTTGCCCTCCCGGCGCAGCTGGGCGCAGACCTTGTAGCCGTTGAGTCCGGGCAGCATCAAGTCCAGTACGACAAGGGCGTATTCGCCGGTCCGGGCCATCCACAGTCCCTGCCGGCCGTCATGGGCGAGGTCGACGCTGTAGCCCTCGGCGGTCAGACCGGTGTGCAGGGTGCGGGCGAGGTCCACCTCGTCTTCGACCACCAGGATGCGCATGCGGTGCAGCTTCGCACAGCGTCGGGCCGCCTTCCTGATCGGCCGGTCAGGTTGGGTCAGCCTCCGGTAAGCGAGGTCCGGGCACGCTGGCGCAGTGTCTTCGCCACTGCTGAAAGGCGCTGTCGCCGATGTCCATTGATGTACGGGGCCCCGCCGTGGCCAGGACGGTTTCCCCTCCCGCCCGTCGACGATCACCGGGCCCGGCCAAAGCCGTTGTCGTCATCGCGCCCCTGTCGCTGACCATCGCTCTGGGGCTCTGGGGTATCCGCAGGAAGAACAGTATGTGGGGGGACGAGGCCGTCACCTGTCAGCTCGCGCACCGCGATCTATCGCAGATATGGCTCACCGCCCAGCATGTCGATCTGGTCCATGCTCTCCATTACGCCGTGATGCATGAGCTCTTCGGTCTCTTCGGCGGAGGGCTGCTGACATTGCGGCTGCCGTCCGTGCTCGCAATGTCCGCGGCGGCGAGTGGAGTCGGGCTGCTGGGGCTACGCCTGGCGGGACCGCGTGCCGGGCTGCTGGCCGGGCTGGTGTTCGCGCTCCTTCCCCAGGTACAGAAGTACGCGCAGGAAGGCCGCTCGTATGCCATGGTCTGTGCCCTGGTCACCTGGGCCACCTATGCGCTCGTGGTCAGCGTCCCGCATCGCGCCCGGTGGCGGTGGGCGGTCTATGGCTCCACCATGCTGCTGGCCTGTCTGCTCCATGAGTTCGCGGTCCTCGCCCTGGCTGCACACGGCGTCACACTGATCGTCTCCCGTGTTCCACGACCGGTGCTGAGGGCGTGGAGTGCGGCCGCCGCGGGCGTTGTGGCCGGGCTGTTGCCGCTGGCGATCTGTAGTGCGGGGCAGTCGGGGCAGGTTTCCTGGATCGGCGGACCGGTGCGGCTTCCCGGGTTCCTGGCTGTGGCGGTCGTGGGCATGGCATGTGCCCTGGCGCCCCTGCGGGTGAGGGGGCCCGTGCGGCTTCCCGCGCTGGCTGTGCCGATTGTCGTACTTCCGGGCCTCCTGCTGCTGATCGCCTCACTGGTCAAGCCCCTTTTCGTCGACCGGTATGTGCTCTACAGCAGTATCGGAATCGCGTTGCTGCTGGGCGCTTGGATGGATTACTTCCTCCGGTGGCAGCGGACTACCCGCTACGCGTGGATCGCGGCGGTTGCCGTACTGGCCGCGCTCGTCCCGACGAGCCTGTCGTTGAGGACGCCCCAGAGCCGGAGCAATGACGTCACCGCCATCGGCGCCGCCGTACGCAGGGAAGGCCGTCCCGGCGACGGGCTGCTCTATCTCTCCGGCCGGTACCGGGCGTGGACCGCGGCCACCCCCGAGGACACCCGTTTCCTGACGGATCTGGCCCTGGCACAAGACCCCGTTTCGTCGAACACACTTGCAGGTGTCGAGCTTCCCGCCCAGGACATCGCGGCACGCATGCTGGAATTCGACCGGATCGTCGCGGTCCGCGACCCGGCGGGTGCGCACGCGCCGACCGACCCGCAGGAGGAAGCGAAAACAAGCACCCTGCGGCGCCACTTCCGCGAGGACGGAACAACTTATGTCCATGGGGCGCGAGTCACCGTCTATGTCCGGGACCACGACCCGTCTCCGAAGGCCGGTCCTGGATCCGACAGCCCGGGACCGAGCGGTGCGGTGATGAGGTGACGGCGGTCTCGACCCGGAAGCCACGGACCTTGACCTGCCGGTCGCTGTTGGCTTGGGAAGCAGCGGCTGTTCTTCAAATTCAAAAGGGGGAACCTGTCCGCTTGGCGGGTTCCAAGAGGTGAGAGCGTTGATGGACAGACTTTCTGGAGTCGGCCCCTGCCACTCGATCGGCGACTCTCTGCCACGTGCGGCAGTCGATTCTCCCCGGATTCTCCCCAGGAGGGTGCCGGATGCTGATCGTTGGGCGTGTTCCGGAAGGCCCGTCGGCCGGGTGCGCCGGTTGGTAAGTGTGGTCAGCCTCGTGGGGCGAACGCGGTGGACAGCACCTTCAGAGCCACGGCGGGATGGAACAGTACTGCGGGAGAGGCGACCATGTTCACCACCCGCACGAACCTCGACCAGACGGCCTCGTCCTTCACTGCGACCTGGAAGAGCCTCGTGTTGTACCAGTGCGCGAATCGCGCCCCCAGGGGCCGGTGGTCCGGGTTCCACATCAGGTCCGAGTTCGTGGAGAGTGTCCACGGGCCGAGCAGCAGCCGACCCACTCGCTTCTGGTAACCGCCTGCCATCCCGTCCAGCTGCTTCCCGGACGCGCTACGACGGGCCAGCGTCCGGTGCAGCAGCTCCGCCTCCATCGCGGCCACGGTCAGCCCCTGGCCGTAGACGGGGTTGAAGACGCAGACCGCGTCCCCGACGGCGATGAGCCGGTCCGGCCAGTTCTTGACGGCGTGGTAGGGCCGCCACTGGTTGTCGACGTTGGTGTAGCGATGGGTGGTTTCCTGGACCGTGCGCTGTCCGATCTGCTGGGCCAGGTGCGGGTTGTCCAGGCTCTGCGCGAACCGCAGGTAGCCCGTGTCGTCGGCCGGCGGCGGGTCCTGGAAGCCCAACAGTGAGCACGTCCACCGGTTCCGCTCCACGGCCAGCAGGACCCCGGCCCGGGGCACGTGGGGAGCGAACAGCATCTGGTACGCGATGTAGAAGTCCGGGTGGCCCGGGTGGTCCTCCTGGGGCCGGTCGAAGTTCATCGACGTGTAGGTGACCTTCGCCTTCACGGTCCGCTTCGGGGGGACCGTGACACCGGCCGCGCCCAGCCAGTCCTCCAGCGAGCTGGACCGCCCGGAGGCGTCGACGACCAGATCGGCGGCCAGGTCGATCGCTTCCGCGCCCTGCTGCCGGCACGTCACACCGGTCACCCGCCCCGAGGCATCCCGGGTCAGACCCGAGCAGTGCGTGGCGGCCATCAGCGTGACCTCGGAAAGCGCGAGCACCTTGCGCCGCAGCCGACGCTCCAGCTCGTCGCGGGTGAACGTCTGGATCTGCACCCCCGTCCGTGCGCGGGGTGCCAGTCCGGTTGGCAGCAGGAAGTCGATGCCTTGCCCGTAGTCGAACACCGGCGCACCGGCTTCCCGCAGTTCCTCCCGCAGTCCCGGAAACAGCCGTTCCAGGATCTCGCCGCCCTTGGCCAGCATCGCGTGCGCGTGATAGCCCTGCGGCGCACCCTGATGAGCACCGGTGTCCTCGTCCACGGCATCCCGTTCGACGAGGACGACTTCGTCGAAGAAGTCGGCCAGCACCCGCGCGGTCACCAGCCCCGCGTAACTCCCGCCGATGACAACGGCCTTGTCCCAGGGGCGGTTCGTCTGCATGTCGTCTCCCACGCTTGCCGGGGCAGGGCGAATCACGGGGATCAACGACGGTACTGATCATTGCGACACGGTCGATCAACTTGTCGCCGGCGGGTGGCCGCAGGCCAGGGCCAGGAACCAGCCGGGGCGATACCACCGGAGCCGGTGAAGGAGAGCCGCACGACAGCGCCGATGACCATGCCGGGCGGGGTGGCGGCCACCACATCGACCAAGGCGCGATTCGATCGTCGCTCAGTAATGCTGACGCCCCAACGTTCAGCAAGACCGTTGGCCCGCGGCGGGGAGAAGCGGCCGACGCGGAGCACATCTCGTTCTCCCCGGAGATGGCAGTTGCCAGGGGTGGGTGTGACACGGGAGTCCCGTCCGTCAAGCCGGAGTCGTAGGCACGCTGAGTGACAGGCGCGGCGGCAGGTGCAAGCCGGGTGACACGCAGGCCAACGGTGAAAGGCACGGTCTCTTGGTGCCGACGGGATGAGAGCGTGCGAATTCAGTGGAGAGTGGCAGCTGGGGAGGAGGAACGGGTGCTGGCTCCGGTTCCTCTCCCACAGGTGGCCAGTGTCAGGGCCGGACCAGGGGGCCCGTCCTGATGACCGGCTCGGTGTGCTCGACGGTGAACGCGTGGACGGCTGTCATGACCGTGTGCTGATCGGCGACCAGATCGGTGACCTGCTTGGACGCCAGGATCTCGGCCATGGCGGAGCGGTTGTCGGCTCCGAGGACGACACATCCGTGATAGCGGCGGAAGGTCGGATTGTCGTGAGAGATGCCGGGCGTGGGGTGCGGAAGCGAGGTCCAGGGCAGGAAGGTGTATGTGCGCAGGTCGCGCGCGCCGGCCTCATGGAGCGCGGGGCCGATGCGATCGTGGACGTACTTGCGGAACGCGCGGCGGCTCACTCCGCGCCGTCGGCGCAGCAGAAGGACGGTGCGGTGACCGACGCCGGCGTCGTGGCCGTCGGTCCACCAGCGGCCTCCCCGTGGGCCGGTCAGGTTTCCGAGAACCCGGTCGAAGACGTTCTGCTCGTCGAGGTACACCTCTCGCATGTGGACCGGGATGGTGAGCGCGCCGGCCATGCTCACCATCCGCACCTCGGCGATGCCGTCACAGCGCCAGTTCGGGGGGACGACGGTGCCCACGGTGGGGGACGCGGGCCAGTAGCAGTGATCGGTGGGGGAGAAGTGATGCTGAAGGTATTCGGTGATGCTGGGCAGCCGCGCGACGATCCGCGCGTGCGGTCCTTTCCAGTACTGGCGGGCGACTTCTCTCGGCAGGTCCTCGCGGAGCCAGACCGGGAAGATCCCCGAGGTGGTCGGTACAGGAGCGGTCGTACTCCCGCTGGTCGTGCTGCCCAGGCGGGCGCCAAGGGGCTCGTGGTCGCTCGGGATGCGGTTCACGCCTGCTCCGTCCGTTGCAGCATGTGGTTCTTCTGGGTGCGGATCGGCTCGACGTAGCAGTCGATCGGCTTGCCGCCGAAACGGGCGATGCATCCGTTGCGGTACTCGCACACTGGCCGGCCCGGAATGGGGTCCTGCATGTTCCTGAACATGAAGGGGTCGGCGATCATGGCCCGGGCCGCCGAGACGGCGTCGCAGCGGCCGCTGTCGATGGCCGACTCCATCCCTTGCCTCGTGTGGAAGCCACCGACGCAGATCACTGGGATGTCCAGCCGCGCGGTGAACTGCTCGGCCTGGGGGAGGTTGAAGCCCTCGCCGCCGGGGGCGAGACGCTCTGCGACGCGTTCGATGACGGGAGCGGCAGCGAGCATCGCCAGGCGTCGCCGACGCGTCATCGACATCCCTGAGCCCTCGGTGATCTGTCCGCGGACGAACCCTTTGTAGTGTCCCAGGATCATGCCCGGCCACGACTCGTAGTGCGCCCTGGAGATCTCCACCGCGTCGATGCCTTCGCCTTCCAGCACCTCGGCGACGCGTACGAGTTCGGCGGTCGTCGTCCCCCGGCGCAGCGGGAGCATGTCCGTGCCGTTCAGCTTGAGCAGGACGGGGAAGTTGTTGCCGACGCGCGTGCGTATCGCGCGGAACACCTCGCGCAGCAGGCGCATCCGGTTGTCCAGGCTGCCGCCGTACTCGTCGGCGCGGCGGTTGGTGTGCGGGGTGAGGAACTGGCCGAGCAGGTAGCCGTGGGCGGCGTGGATCTGCACACCGTCGAATCCCACGTCCTGGGCCCGCTCCGCGGCGGCCGCGAAGGTCTCCACCACTCCTGGGATCTCGTCCCGGCGCAGGGGCCGCGGTTTCGTTCCGTACAGGGGCTCGCGCACCGCTGACGCGGACACCGGCGCCTTGCCCGGGTCGGCCGACCTGACCATCTGACGGCCGCCGTGGTTGAGCTGGGCGATCAGGAGACTGCCGCCGCTGTGCGCCAGGTCGACCCAGTCCCGCAGGCCGGCCTTCTTGTCGTCGGCGTCGATGCCGGCCTGACGTCCCGCGGACTTGGACTGCAGGGAGACGTAGAGATTGCCGGTCACGATGAGCGGGGTCCCGGCCCGCGCCATGGGTTCGTAGAACTCGAGCAGTTCGTCCGTCACGTGCCCGTCGTCGGTGGCACGGGTCTCGCTGGTCGCTGACTTGAAGAGTCGCCCCGGCACGGTGAGCGTGCCGATCCGCAGGGGACGCAGGAGCGGGCTGGTCGGAGGGGTGGGCATCGGCGGCTCTCCTCTACCTCATGGATGCTGTGACGTTCGGGCGCGGTGATGCGCTGGTGGGAAGGCCCTGCGTTCCGGACGAAGACGTCGAGGTCTTCGGGTCGACCCGACGAGTACGCGTGCCTTGTCCCTGCGGACACCGCGCAGGATCGTCCGTGCCGCGTCGTCGGGAGAGATGCGGTCCGTCCTGCGATCGAAGACGACGAATGCGGCTCGGTTGACGCCGGCCGGCTGCCGGCATCTCCTGGCGCAGCGACTCCGTGAAGCCACGCACCGCGAACCTCGCCGAGCTGTAGGCACTCTGCTCCGGCCCGGCGGTCAGTCGTCGGGGATACCTGTGCCGCTGAGGGCGGGGACGGTCTTCTCGGGGTGGGCGAGGGAGCGGGCCCCGAGCCGGAACTGGTCGAGCTTGTCGATGATCGTCTGGCCGACACGGGTGTGGCCCCAGATGCTGATGCCCTGGTGGGTGGTGGGCTGCCAGGTGGTCTCGTCGATGACGACGGGGTTCCAGCCGACCTCCCACTCGAAGCCCGAGGGGGTGCGGGCGTAGTAGGAGAGTTCCTTGTCGTTGGTGTGCTGGCCGACGGACAGGGCCATGTCGAAGCCGAGTTCGTGCACCCGCTGGTAGCTGCGGGCCACGTCGTCGAGGGTGGCGGCCTGGATGTTGAGGTGCTGGACGCGGGTGCGGACCGGGTCGATCGGCAGGCCGCGGACGGCGGCGATGGCGATGGAGTGGTGGCGTTCGTTGACCCGCAGGAAGCGGATCTTGAGTTTGACGCCGCCGATGGTCTCGTCGATGCAGTCGGTCAGCCGGGCGTCGAAGACGGTGTTGAAGTAGCCCCGCAGCTGAGCCGGCTTGGTGGACGTGATCGCGATGTGGCCCATGCCCGAGTCGCCGGTGACGAACCCGGACGCGAGCATCCGCAGCGGCTCGGCGGACTTCACCGGGGTGGTGTAGATCTCCTGCGTGATGCCTTTCGGGCCGGGGAAACGCAGCAGGCGCTCGACGCCCCGCAGGGCGGCGTCCTCCGCGGTGCCTTCGACGACGGGGACGCCGTGGGCGCGTATACGGGCCTCGATCTGCTCGAAGGTCGTGTGGTCGTCGAGGTGCCAGCCGCTGGCGACGACGTCCTCGGCGGGCCCACGCCTGAGCAGGAAACGGCACTCCTGGTCGTCGAGCCGGAACCGCATCAGGCCGGAGTCGAGGTCCTCACGGTGCATGCCGATGGCCTCGGTGCCGAAGCGGCGCCAGTCGGCGAAGCGGTTGGTCTCGATGACGACGTAGCCCAAGTGGACCGCGCCGAAGACCGAGGCGGTGGCGTTCATCGGCGGCCTGCCAGGAAGTCGGCGCACAGCCGGTTGAACAACTCGGCGCGTTCGAACTGGACCCAGTGACCGGTGTTGGCGACCTCGTACAGATCGCAGTTGGGCATCCGCTCGGCCAGCATCCGGCCGCCGCTGGGCCGGTTCACCTTGTCGGCGGCGCCCCACAGCACCAGGGTCGGCACGGGCAGCCGGGACAGCCGGGCGTCGCGGGTGAAGTCCATCTTCCACAAGGCGCGCAGCGACTTCGGACGCCTCAGCGGTGGAGCCGCGACGACCTCCGGGTCGATGCTGTCGCGATAGCGCGCGTCGATGACGCTGTCCGGCACGTCGGCGGCGTTGAAGACCAGGTGGTTGCGGATGAACTTCTCCAGCTTCAGCCGGGAAGGGCCGTCCCCGGAGTAGTAGTTGAGCAGGCTGTTGAGGCCACGGGTGGGCAGGGCGCGGGTGGTGCCGATGCCACCGGGGCCCATCAGGACCATGCGGTCGACGCGGTCGGGGGTGTCCAGGGCGAGGCGCAGGGCGCAGGCACCGCCGTAGGAGTTGCCGACCATGTGGGCCTTGTCCAGGCCGAATGCGTCGAGCAGACCGCGGATCGAGCCGGCGAGGTACCCGAAGGGGTCGGCACCGTCGATGCCCTTGGTGCTGCGGCCGTAGCCGGGCAGGTCGGGGACGATGACCCGGTACTCCCTGGCCAACTCGGCGATGTTGCGGTGGTAGTTGGAGATTCCGGAGGCGCCGGGTCCGCCGCCGTGCAGCAGCAGTACGGGCGGGCCGTCTCCGGTCTCCGCGACGAAGATCTTCTTACCGGCGACGTCGAGCAGGGACTCCTGCATCGACGGCAGTTCGGTGTGCGTGGTCATAGCGGTCCTTACCGGGCGATCGAGGTGGTCGCGCGCGACGCCGGGGCGAAACCGGCGGGAGGCGGCGGGAGTGGGGCGCCGGTGGGTGCGGCTGCGTAGACGTAGGCGTCCGGGCGCAGTGCGAGGGTGGCCGCGCGGTGCCCGGCCATCCAGGGCAGCAGAACGCCGTCGCTGTCGACGACCGTGCCCTCGGCCGGATCGGAGCCGGCCGGAGTGACGGTCAGCGAGGGAACACCGAGGCGGTTCCACGCGGGCTGGGGCACGGGGTGCCCGCCGTACAGGAGCAGCCAGCGGCCGCCGAGTACGTCGTCCAGCCGTACGCGTTCACCGTCGGGGCCGGTCACCCACGGCTGCGGGATCTGGTGGCCGGACGCCTTGGTGCGGGGGCCGACCTGGAAGCCGGCGGAGTAGTGGGCGACGGGTATCCAGTTGGAGTCCTGGAGCCAGTTGCTGAAGCCCGGTACGCGGTTGAGGCCGCGCAGTGCGGTGTTCCGGATGCGGGTCACCGGGAGGCGCCGTTCGGTGATGATCCGCCCGACGAACACCGCCCGCCTGGTGATCTCCTTGACGTGCGGCTTGCGTTCGGCCTCGTAGCTGTCCAGCACCGCCTCGGGCAGTTCGCCGCGCCGTACGGCGGCCAGCTTCCAGCACAGGTTGGCCGCGTCCCGCACACCGGCGGCCATGCCCTGGCCGATCCACGGCGGCATCGCGTGGGCGGCGTCGCCGGCAAGGAAGACCCTGCCCATGCGGAAGCGGGCGGCGAAGCGCACGTGGTGGCTGTAGACGGTGGCCCGCAGGATCTTGATCTGGCCCCGGCTGATCCCGTACCGCGACACCATCGCGTAGATCGCGTCGTCTGTGGTCAGGTACTGCTCGTCGTCGCCGGGCAGGATCGGGAACTCCCAGCGGTGGTGCCCGAGCGGGGTCGGGCAGTCGACGGCGGGCCGGGCCGGGTCGCAGCGGAAGCGCAGCCGGTCGTGGTCCGGCCACGGCTTCAGCATCTCGGTGTCGATGACGACCCAGCGGTCTTCGTACGTCTTGCCCTCGTAGCCGATGTTGAGCTGGGCACGGGTGAGGCTGGAGCCGCCGTCGGCAGCGATGACGTAGGAGGCGCGCAGCCGTCGTACTGACTCGTCGGCACCCACCACCGTGAGCTCGACCCCGTCGCCGTCCTGTCGCAGCCGCAGACACTCGTGCCGCAGCAGCACCTCCACGTTCGGGTAGCGGGTGACACCGTCGCGCAGGACCCGCTCCAGCGCCGGCTGGTAGATGAACATCTGCGGCGGATGCCCGTGTCCGCGCGGGGTGGGGTGCGCGCTGAGGAACGGCCGGCCGCGCGCGTCGACGAAATCGAGGGGCCGCTCGGCCAGCATGTCCTGCTTCAGCCGGTCGGCCAGACCGGTGCGCTGCCAGATCCGTAGGACCTCCTCGTCGGTGGAGATCGCGCGGGCGCGGGTGTAGACCTCGGCGTCGCGTTCGACTACGACGACCCGTAGGCCCATCGCCCCCAGCAGGTTCGCGGCGGTGACGCCGGTGGGGCCGTAGCCGATCACCGCCACGTCGTAGGTCACGTCTCCGGCTCTGAACTCGCTCACCAGGCACCTCGCTGTCGTCCCTGTCGCGGTGTGTTGCGAACACGTTGCTGTAGTGTTTATTCCAGTTGGAGCGATCGCTACGGTAAAGTGGCTGCGGAACGGGGTCAAGTGCCGGCACGACAGGAAGGGCACATCCGATGAGCAGGCCGCAGACGACGCGCAAGAAGCGAGCGAACGGGGTGGAGTCACGGCAGCGCATCCTCGACGCCACGGTGGAGATCGCGGGCGAGCGCGGCTACGAGGGCACGTCCATCGCGGCGGTCAGTGCCAAGTGCGGGCTGCCGGCGAGCTCGATCTACTGGCACTTCAAGGACAAGGACGACCTGATCGCCGCCGTCATCGAGCGCAGTTTCGAGACCTGGCTGGCAGCCGTCGAGCTGCCCGGCGAAGAGACGGGCACGCCGCTGGAGCGCGTCACCGTCATGGCGGCGAACGTGGCCAGGTCACTGGTCGACGCGCCGGACTTCCTGCGCCTCGGCCTGATGCTCGCTCTGGAGCGGCGGCCCACCGAGCCCCGGGGGCGGACGGTGTTCCTCCAGGTCCGTGACATCGCCACCCAGAAGATCACCGAGGTGGCCGGGACCGTGTTCCCGGATCTGGACGAGGACGCCGTGCGCACGCTCGCCACCTACGCCGTCGCCGGCGCCGACGGTCTGTTCGTGCACCGGGAGATCCACGGCGACGCCGTCGACCTGGTGGCGATGTTCGAGCTGCACGCACAGCTGGTCTGTGACGCGGCCGCCCGCATGGCGTCGAGGAGCAAGGGATGACCCTGTGTGCTGGCAACGCCCCGCTGGAGGTGTTCATCGCCGCCGCCGACAAGCTCGGACACGCTCACGGCTGCGACCCGTTCGCCCTGCAGGACGCAGCCGACGACCTCGTACGACCGCTGCAGGACCGCCCCGTTCAGGTCGACCGCGAAACCCTCACCCTCGGCTACGCCGGCGTGTACTCCAGCTTCCTGCGCCACGCCGAGTCCGCCTCTGCCCGCTACGGCATCGACGCGCGTGCCCCGCTCGTCGAGGTCGGACGGCGGGGCATGGTCGGCGGCCAGGAAGACATGCTCACCGACGTGGCGCTCGACCTGCTCACCGCCCAGAAGGCCCAGGGGGACGCCTCGTGACCGGCGCGGCGGGCCGGGTCGACGTCCACCAGCACATCGTTCCCTCCTTCTACCGGGACCTCCTCGCCCAGGTGGGCATCGCCGAGGCCGGCGGCCGTGAGCTGCCCGAGTGGAGCGCCGAGCCGGCCCTGGAGGTGATGGACCTGCTGGGCACCGCCACGGCGATCGTGTCCGTCTCCACCCCGGGCACCGGCTTCCTCACCGATCCGGGTGAGGCCGCCGACCTGGCCCGGCGGCTCAACGATTTCTCCGCGTCCCTCGCCGCCGAACACGCGGGCCGTTTCGGGTACTTCGCCACGCTGCCCATGCCCGATGCCGCCGCCTCCGCAGTCGAGGCCAAGCGGGCCCTGGACGAGCTGGGGGCCGACGGGGTCACCCTGCTCGCCAACAACCAGGGCGTCTACGTCGGCGCGGGCGGCCAGGACGAACTGTGGCAGACCCTGAACGACCGGGGCGCTGTCGTGTTCGTCCACCCCGCCGACCTCCCGGCACCCGCTGTCGACGGGATCCCGCCGTTCGCCGCCGACTTCCTCCTCGACACCACCCGGGCCGCATACCTCCTGGTCCGCAACAGCGTCGTACGCACGTACCCGAACATCCGGTTCATCCTCAGCCACGCCGGCGGCTTCGTGCCCTACGCCTCCCACCGCATGGCCGTCGCCATCGCCGGCGACACCGGACGCAGCCCCCTGGACGTGCTGGACGACTTCCGCGGCCTCTACTTCGACACCGCGCTGTCCTCCAGCTCCGCCGCCCTGCCCACGCTGCTCGCCTTCGCCCGCCCGGGACACATCCTCTTCGGCAGCGACTGGCCGTTCGCCCCCGCCATCGCGAGCCAGTACTTCGCCAACGGCCTCGACAGCGGTGTCGATCCCGGTGTCCTCCAGGCCGTCAACCGCACCAACGCCGAAATCCTCTTCCCCCGCCTGGCAGGCGCTCCCGCGCAGACTCCGGCCCGCCCAGCCCCGATGCGCCTGCGTCAAGCCGCCCAACGGGCCGCCGCCCGCCTCGTCTTCAAGCTCGTCCAACCCGGCAGCGATTGAGACACCTACCCAGGACCACGACTCCACGTCCGGAGTGCAAGGAAGCACGACTGCGAGTTGCCGGCGACGCCAAGCAGGCACTGTCTGTGATGTACCGCAGGACCGGCGGGCTTTGCAGGGGGCCGAGCGGGGAGCCGGGCGAGCCCGATCATGGAGGCACAAGGTGTGGTCTGCCTTTTCTCCCCAGATTCTCCCCAGCGGCCGTGGGCGGTCCTTCTGGCGGCTGCCTCGGCTCCCGCGAGGCCCTGGCGCAGGCCCTCGTCGGCCGGTTACTCAGAGCCAGTCCTTCCGCTTGAAGATGAAGTACAAACTGGTGCATACGACTGCCATCAGGACGATGGCGAAGGGGTATCCGAGTACCCAGTGCAACTCTGGCATCTCTCTGAAGTTCATGCCGTAGATCGTCCCGACCAGCGTCGGAGCGAACAGAATCGCCGCCCATGAAGAGATCTTCTTGAAGTTGTCTACCTCGGGGTGCTGACCTGCGGTGATGTCGCTGGGAACGTCTCTGGCCTGGGCTGATCCGCCTTTCTGGGTCTTTCACGGTCGTGCCTGGTTACGCAGTCGATTCTCCCCACGTGCTCCCCAGAGCCGCTCGTACTCCCCAGATTCTCCCCAGAGAATCGCCCATTGCGTGCTCGGTGGGGGGTACGAGAGGAACTGCTCCGATGGGACCGATGATCACAGGCGGTAGCTGCCGAGGGTTGGGATAGAAGCCGTCGGTAGTTGCTACCACCCGTTTTGCGTGCCTCTCCACTATCTCCTGATGAGGCTGCCCATCGTCAGGGCAGCAGGTGAATGGCCAAGACGGAGCCGTCCTGATGTATCGAGACGGGACCGCCCCACTTCTTGTCCCATGTGCCGGAAGGCCACGTGGAGCGGAAAGCGTAGACATCGCTTCGATATTGCTCCAGCTGGCCGCGGCTCAGGTGGCCGAAGAGATCGGCCTGGACTCCGGAGAATGCCTCCACGCGTGTTCCGTTGAGTCGGAAGACGTGGTCGGTGCCGACGAACGGGACGCCGAGCAGAGTGCATTCGGCGTCCTGGACGCTGTCGGTGGCTGCGTGGGCGATGCCGGCGGAGAAGCGGCGGCTTCCCTGGCGGGTGGTGAGGTACGGGGCGGTGGAGTCTCCGTCGCCGGCGAAGGCGGTGAGCCCCGCAGCGGATGTGCGTACGAGGACTCGCTGGAACCATCCGGTGATTTCCTCGGTGACGTGAATGCCAGGTTCTGCGGACGGCCCTTTGCCGTTTTCGGCCGGTAGGTGAATGCCCGGCGGCCATGCCTCGTCCTGGAGCTGTGTGTTCAGGTTCCCGAGCAGGGAAGTGTCTGTACTGGGCAACCAGCCGTCCGAGCCTTCGGCCTTGAGAGCATGCACGGTGAGCGCCTCGTCCAGCGGGAGCTGTGTGCTGAAGATCAGGCCGGGTGTCTGATCGTAGACGCCGATGTGGACTCCCTCTACGTAGGCAGAGGCGTCGGCGAGTTGGCCGTAGGAGGTGGTCGCCGTGCCATGGTTTCCGCGGGAGACGATAGGAAAGATCCGCGACGATTCTCCTGGTTTCCAGACTTCGCCGAAGTACTGCGGGCGGTACCGGTAGCCCACCGTGGCGCCCTTGTCCTTGCTGTTCAGGGCCCAGCCTGCGCGGAGGGCTGTGTCCGAGGGAACGATCGACACTGCATGATCCGGGTAGTGTCGGTTGAGAATCCGTTCCGCGACGGCCAGCGCGAATCCGACCCCGAGCTCTCCGGACTGGAGCGCCTTGTAGTAGTCGGCCGTGTCCTTCCCCTCGGCGGAGAGCCCCATGAACGACGTGGGGCTGCCGTTGAGGGCCAGGCTGTATTTCAGGCTGCCCCAGTGCTCGGCAAGGCCGCGGGCTGCTCCTCGGCGTGCCAAGGAGATGGCTCGCGCAAGGGTGTGCAGGACGTCCCACGGCGTCAGCCGGACCGAGCCGTCGACATCTGAGGTATCTAACGGACGCAGGCCCGGCTTGCGTCGGAGGGCTTCGAGGTCTTTGTCTTTGCGCTCTTCGTCGTCCTCTGCGGCTGCGGCACCGACGTCCCCGGCGACTGCCGAGGTGGAATGGACAGCTACGTTCGAATACCGCGCGAGATCTTCAAGTGCTTCTTCAGCCGACTTCGGCACCTGTTCCCCCTGTTCTCCGGTGGATCGCAGCGAGACCTAAGACCAACGCCGCAAGGTACGAGTCGAACGATGGGCGCACGCAAGTGCGCATAGGGCGCACCCTTGGAGGCAGACGGCTGGTGAAAGTCCCGCGGGGCGCTCGGGAAGGAGGCCGTAGCGGCATCATGGTCGGGTGGATCACAACCTCAGCGGCTTGAGCACCCGTGAGTTCGAGCATGTGTCACAAGCGCTGGCCCAGGAGATCCTCGGGCCCGGTGTCTCAGTCTTCGGGGACGGCAAGGACGGCGGCCGCGAGGCCACGTTCGAGGGGCGAGTGCCGTATCCGAGTGTGCTTGAGGCATGGGATGGCTACGGGGTGGTGCAGGCCAAGTTCCGGCAGCGGACGGATCAGCAGCCCCTGGATGCGGTCTCCTGGCTGAGGGGGCAGATCAAGGAAGAATTCGAAGCATGGCTGAGTCCGACTTCCAAACGGGACAGGCTTCCCGAGTACCTGATCTTCACCACCAATGTGGTTCTGACTCCCGTACCCGGCAGCGGAGGCATTGCTCAGATCGAACAATTCATCTCCACTTACGCGGCAAGGCTCGGGCTCAAGGGCTGGGCCGTATGGCACTACGACAGGCTGTGTCGCGACCTGGACCGGTACGAGTCCATCCGTCGTACCTACGCCGGCGCCATCACATCCGGTGACCTTATTGCGAAACTGCTCGACGTCGTTTCCGCCGGAACT
The DNA here is from genome assembly GCF_055580905.1 of Streptomyces sp. NPDC031497. NCBI lineage: Bacteria > Bacillati > Actinomycetota > Actinomycetes > Kitasatosporales > Streptomycetaceae > Streptomyces > Streptomyces sp. NPDC031497. Next base: position 159,275 of record NZ_JBVIKO010000001.1, on the reverse strand, counting down.
CGGCCCCGGCTGGATGCGCTCGCTGCAGCGGCTGATGCCTCGCAGTACCGTCGCAAGGCTCGTCTGAGCCTTGTGCCCGAGGAACGTGCGGGTGCCGTTCTAGATTGGGCTGACGCGTCTTCCGTGCCCGTGGTGACTGTCCCCGTCGGCACTCTGGCGGTTCTTGTTGCGCCGATGGGAGCGGGCAAGAGCGAGGAAGCCGAGCGGTGGTTGCGGGAAGGACTGCGCGAGGCCGCGGCGGACCCTGATACTGCGATCCCCGTATGGGTGGAGGCCCGTAAGGCAGTACCCGATCTTCTGGATGCCATCACGCGGGCGGGCGGCGAAGTGACCAGTGGACTCGGACATATCGTGATCGACGACCTCGACGGGATCTCACCCGAGCAGACTGCACAGCTCCTGTATGAGGCCAGGTTCTTGCTTGCCGCTCATCCGACCGCCCGAATTCTTGCCACGTGTCGACCTGGCGTCGACGTGGGCAGAGCCGCGGTGCACGTGGTTGCCCCGTGGCCGGTGCGGCGTGGCAAGGAACTTCTGGACCTTGTCGTCGGCGACGACGCGCGAATGCATTTCCGGGACCGTGAAGTGCAGGACCTGCTGACCAGCCCCCTCCAGGTCCTGTCCGTCGCGTCTCGCCTTCTCGCTGGTGAACACACGCGGGTTTCCAGCTTGGAGCTGTTGTCTGGTCTGGCTGCTTCCGTCATCAAAGGCCGGCGCAGGGGGCACCCAGCTCCACAGACTTGGGACAGCCTCGCTCGCCTCGCCGTGCGCGTCTTGAACGCCGGGGGCTCCGTCTCCGCTCAGCACTTCGGACATGAAGCCGAGGTGTGGCAATTGATCGACACAGGCTTGGTTGTCCACGAAGGTGCGCGGCTCCGCTTCGCCCTGCCCGTCTTCGAACAGCACTTCGGCGCACAGGCTTTGCGTAGGGGCACCGCGCAGCTGGAAGAGATCGTCCTTGCCGACGCGTTCCCCCGGTGGCGCTATGCGATCGCTTTCGCGGTGAGTGCGAGTGACTCGGATGAGGCAGAGGACTTCATGCTTCGCCTGGCGCGGGCCAACCCCGCAGCCGCTTCCTGGGTTCTTGACGAGATCGCTCGGGGCACCAAGGCGGATGACGGAACACGCGACGCTGAGGAAAAGGCCAGGACGGCAGTCGCTGGACTCATCCCGGCCGAACCCGACGAACTCCAAGCCGCCGAAGCGGTCGGTGCATGGCTCCGCGAGGCGCTCGAAGCATTCGTGGAGGGTTCTGGCCCGCTGGGTGACTCGCTTCTCCTGCTGCGAGATGGACGCCTTCCGCGGTGGGGAGTGTGGGCGAAGGAGGGCTGGGTGGCCATCTCTCCATCGAGATACTCCTCCGAGCCGCCCGCGGTGACTCCGCTGGCCTCGCATCCGTCACACCGTGACGACCCCGAATGGCGCTGGTGGAGCCAGCACCTCTTTCCCGCAGAGCCGCTGGGCAGGTGGATCTGGGCCCGCGGCCGAATCCGTGAACCCCTGGAGCGTGTAGTTCGGCGGGGTGCTCTCACGGTGCCGCCGGATTCTCCGCTGGCCTATGAGAGGCTGTGGCACCTTGTCCAGGGACTCCGCCGCAGAAGTAGCTCCCCCAATTCGGTCTCCGTACCAGAAGTGCGCCAGCAGGTCGAAGCGATGATGGAGGGTGTGCGGACATCGGTGTCCTATACCCATCAGGTTGCGGGCTATACATACGACTCTGCGGACGTCCGGTTCCTGTACTCGCAGCTGGCTGGCGTGACGGACGAGGTGTTGCACAGACCGTACGGAGAACCGGACCAGGAAACGCCGCGGCGGGGATCGGTCTGGCAGGGGTACTCCCCGATGCTGACGCTGAACATCGCCGAACAGATCCTGCGGGATTCCATCGTCGGCTATCGACAACTGGTCGAACTGAACTTCCCGTCCTTCGCCGTCGCGTTGGGCCTTTACACCGCCCTGCCCGTGAGGGCCGAGGGCATGGTGGTCATGCCGGAGGACGATACGGATGGGTTGCACAGCGGCCTGCTCTACACTCTTCGTCCCCACGCAACAGGGCACCGTCCGGACTCACCTGAGGTGAACCTGGACCTTTGGACCCAGCCAGGGTTCGGCCCTGCCACGCCATTTCCCGATGGTCCGGTCGATTCAAAGACGAACTTCCATCAGCCTTACTACGAAGATCGCGAACTGCTCACGGGGGCACGCCGCCCGGCAACTGCACTTGCCTATGAGTGGCTGATCCGCGACTTGAAGGCGGTCGGCTGGCTTGGTGCGACCGCCAGGCTCTCTGTATAAGGGGCCCAACGAGTCAGAGGCGACGGTTAGGCAAGGGGATGCTCAGCTGTCGTAGGCGATGATACTTTTCCAGGCTGCAGTGGCAGTGGCCTACGGGCTGCATTGGAAGCCCGGCCGCATGTGCCGTCGGTCGGCTTGATCAGCGCTGTGTCAGGACACCGAGGTCGTCGAGCAGCCCGCGGGCGCGGTGCTTGATCTCGTCGCGGATGGGACGGATGTCGGTGATGGTCCTGCTGGCGGGGGCGTCGAGGATCCCGAAGAGGTAGTACTTGCTCGTGAGCCAGCCCTTGGTGACGACGGTGGAGGCGGCGCGGACGATCTCGTCGGTCCCAGGGCGCGCTTGCCGCCGATGCGGGGGCAATCCCGCCTCGGCCGATGTGGTCAGGGCCTTTCGTGGTGACGACTACGGCCAGAACAGTTTGATCTGTTCGAGAGGTATTCGCGGCGCAGGCACCGCAGGTGGCTCGACCGTGTAACCCAGAATCTGTAGAACCTCGACAGCAGCCTCCGGAGCATCCCTGACAGCAGACATCAACTGGATCTTGCGCCAGGTCCTCAAATGCTCATCAATCACCGTGCGCCAAGCTGGCGTTGTGTCGATGGCGAACTCCCGCTTCAGGAACAGCAGCACATCTTCAAGCGAAGGCCGCATCCGATGCCCCCCCACAGGCAAGTGCATCTCTGACAGCCGCGGGAGCTTGCGCCGGCGAAAGCCTTGCTTGGGCCTTCCCGCATCCGCTAGGCGGAGCAAGTACGCCATCTCGTCCCGGTGCGCGTGTACCTGAACGTGCGCGCCAGGCGGCTCCTTGCTGCTCCGGACATACTCGAAGCGAATCAACGGATCCGATATCCCGGCGTAGTGAACGTGGATGTCCGCCTGGTCCGTTGCCAGGTAGGTACTGCTGCCATCCCAGCAGCAGTAGTACCGGACCATCAGACTGATGACCGGCTCGCCGTTCACCGAGACCGCGATCCGCTGCACCTTCTCATCTGCCGACATTGGTGAGACGCGCACCCGATGACCCACATTGAGGGCAGCGAAACGCGGGGCCTCCTTGCCTAGAACGCCCTGCGTCAGTGCGGTCAGATCATCGGCGAACGTGGTCGCCAGCTCGTCGAGCTTCGACGTCTCCTCGGCTGTCACCGTCGAGAAGGTAGTCGATTCCTTCGATGGTGTGCCAGACGTCCAACTCGTCCATTGACAGGCTGTACACCTCGGCCCGGTCGCGCAGCTCTTCGTAGGTCATGCCGACCTCAGTGAGTAGCCTGCTTCGCTGCTCACGCAACTGCTCCGGTGTTTTGCGAATCACCGTCGACATAGCGAACCCCCTGTCCGTAGCTACCACCAGTCAAGCATCCCCCACTGACAGCCAGCTGGGCGGTCCACGCGTACAGCATCCATGCGAGTGATGTCTCTAGTCCAGATACCCGTTCAAGTTGGAGTGAAAGCGCAGGTCGCGGAGTCAATTCAGCCTCATAAGTAAACCCCAGGCGCACTGATCCAGCCGGGGTTTGCAGAAGGACGAACGCCTCGCAGCCGATGCAACTGCGAGGTTTGCTCGCTGGTCGGCAGCTACCGACACCAGCGCTTCATGCTCCCGTGAAGAGAGCAGGCGCCGCGGGCGTGGGTGCTGTGCGAGTAGGTGCCGTCTTTGCACTTCGCTGTGGCCCCGCGCGGATGGGGGCTACCGATGGAACGTCAGTGCAAGCGCGCCCATATCGGACAGGGGTAGTAGTTGGGAAGGCTACTCGGCGTCACGCTCGTTCGATCCGCAGCCTGCTAGGCGCGGGCTGCTTCGTAGGCCAGGGTGTCCCGTAATAGGTCGATGGCGTCAGCGGGTACTTGTGGAAGGTGCTCCGTGCCATGCGCTGCCCGGCTGCTGCACAGCCGAACCGGCTGGGACACCGTTGCGCGGAGCCTTGAGGTCTTTCTTACTGCCGCGGTGGTTGTCGACGACCGGCCGGTCGGGGGCGCGGCTCGAACATGCCGACGCAGCGGGTGCCGAGAGCGGCCGCGGCGTCGACTGCGTACTGGAGGTGCGTGCAGTCGCTCGTTTGACGCGCTGGCCGCTTCACAACCCCTTGAAAGGGCGGAAAATGCAGACTGACCTGCGGGTTTTTCTATTCGACTTCCTCGTGGCATCTTTCTGATGACGACACAGGTAGGGCACTCGCCCAGTGCGAGTCGTCGGGCGAGCAGCTTCCGATACATGGGCCTCAATCGTCTGCTTCGGCGAGGAGCCGTGCGGCACGGTCGGGGTCGAGGTCCCATTGCAGGGCGACCGTTATCACGCCGTCCATAAGCTGGTAGTCATCCGTTGGATGACCGGTCACGCCTTGAGCAATGGCGACCGCGAGGTTCGGTACGCCCGAATCTCGGAGAGCTGCTTCATCTGTAAACTCGCCTTCCACTCGACGAGCGAGGGAGCTGAGGAATTCCACGACCTTGTCGATGACCGTGTCCACGGAGCGGAGTTCTGTGACGGCGCGGTGCGCCTGCTGGAACTGCACTGCGGCTTGATCCGCGATGATCTGGTGCTGCGGGTGGGGCTCTCGCATAGTCATCAGATGCGCCAGACCAGAGAGAAACTGAAGAGCTTGGTGCGCATTGATGACCGCATCGGTAAGCGGCGTCGAGTAGGCATTGGGAAGTGCGCTGCTCCAGTTATCGAAGAGGTCGGTTGCCCGCCAAAGCGTCGACTGGAGCTTGTGCGCGAGGAGTCTGATTGGCCTGCCGTCAACGAAGGGCACAAGTAGAACGGCGCTACGGTTGCCCTGCGATACGTGGTCGTGTCGCATCAGGGTGCTTAGCTGTTCCAGTGCTGCCGCCCATTGGGTGGGACCGTCGAGCTCCACACTCACCGCCAATTCCACCGCTGGCCAGATCGTCGCGTTGGCGTCAGAGAGTGGCCGAGCGTAGAGCTGAACAGAGAGCCCCGCGGCTTCTGCGTCGGTCTGGAGCTTCTGCTGAACGGCGCTCGCTCGTACGTCGGCAGCCCTGCGGGCGAGGTCCGCCGCCCTGGCGAGTGCTTGTGCGGATGGCCCGGATCGCGCTTCGGTCCTGAGTGCCTTAGGCCCGACGGTGCCCCAGGCGAGTTCCGCGAGAACGGCGTGCAGGTCGGTGAGAGTCTTCGCCAACTGGTCGAGGACGATGGGTGATTCCTGATCGATCAGATGCCAGCGTTCCTGCTTCCGTACGCGAGCCACGCTGACCCTCAAGGTGTCTCGGGCGTAGCAGGCGAGTGAGCGGTACTCCTCGGGGCCGACGATCCTTCGGGTGAGATTGTCCGCGATCCCGTCCACGAGCTGGTGTAGGTGATCTACCTCACCGCCTGGAGCGGTACCGTCGGCGGGCATCGCGGACAGGAGTGTGCTGTTTGCAGGCAATGAGAACGCGGCGGCCTGGTCCTGAAGAGCCGCCTGCATGGTGCGAAGCTTCGCGATGTCCTGGGGGCGGCTGCGGCCGGTACACCAGATCCGAGTGAGGTCCGTCAAGTACTTGTACAGTACCGGGATCACCCTGCCAGCGTTAACTGTCCGACTTGTCCAGTCGGCTGTGCCGGCCGCTGTCGTAGCGAGCAGGGCCTGCGCGCGGATCCATGCCAACTGGGTTGACGGCCGGTCGTACTGGCGTTGCAGGCGGCTGATTCCACTCGTGAAATCACCGAAGGTCAAGGGGATTTCACCGGGGAGCAAGATCTGGACATCCACGCTCTCGCAGCGCGGAAGGCAGCGCAGCAGGATCCGGCCGAACGCCCGAATCGACTGCTCCACGTCTGGCTGAGCTAGATCGGACACGTGCAGTAGCCGGGCGTACGCGACCGGACTGCCGTCCCGCTCCACCACGGATGTCTCGACGAGCCACGGGAAATGGGACCCGAGCCTGGCCAGGACAGCCTCCTCGCCGCCCATGAGATCCATCAGGCCGGTGGCCAGAGTCACCGACACTGCGCGCGCGGCGGTAAGGATGTCCCCCAGGGTCTCGACTGATGACCCGACAAGCAGCAGCCCGAACGGTGAGTCCGCGAGAATCGGCGGCCATCCCGTGAGATCCAGATCCGCTCCGACGAGCACAGCCAGAAGCCGCTGTGCTTCGGCTACTTCCCCGCATTGCGCCAGGACACGCGCCAATGCGGCGGTCCCGAACTGCTCCGCCAGGGCGTCGCGCAACGGCGAGCCGGGCGGACCGGCTGCGCCGATCTCGGTGATAGCTGCGGCGATCTCGGGTTTCAGGTTGGGCAGCGGGTCCCCGCCCAGTACCGCAAATTGCAGGAGAGTACGACGGTGCGCAGGGGCCACTTCGTGCTGGTCGAGGATTCGCGCCCAGTCAGCAGCGCACCGGGTGAAATCGACCAACCGCAGTGCCTGGAGGACACCGGTGGGCGCACCTACTCCGGGCCTGCGCCCCAGCTCGATCCTAATCTGCTCCAGTACGACGGAATCCAGATCAGGACGCTCGCCGAGAACGCCCGCCACAAACGGCTGGAGCTGGCTGTCCGACAGTATCTGCATCACGGCGATGACGGTCTCGTTCAGCATCGGTGGTGGCACCGTATGCACAGCCTCGGCCAACCTGCTGGAGCGCAACTGGTGAAGCCCAGACAGGCGTCCCATCTGCTCGTGGACAAGATGCTCATTGAGCAGGCGGGACAGCGCCACTCGAAGGTCTGCGTCACCGACGCCGAGTTGTCGCTGGAGGGCCCGCACCGGCAGGTCGGCGCCCCACCGATGGGCTACCGAGATCCTGGCAAGAATATCGATCTCCGTTTGCCGCCCTTCGACTACCCTCCGGTCGACCTGCTCCGACAGGACATCCGAGAGCCGCCGTCCACTGGTAAGAAGGTGTGTGAACTCAAGGGTCAGGCCGTCCGCTGCTTCGTATGCCTCCCGCCAGTGCGCAGCTTTCGTGGCTCCGGACGCGCACAGGCCGGCGTAGATCTGCTGAGCGACATCCTCATCGAGCGTGACTGCGATCTGAGCGCAGTCGGCCCGGCTTCGGAGCGGAAGTAGGTCCTCGCTCCGGGCCGAGCCCAGCAATAGGACGCCGGAAATCGGCGCGAGTTCACGGTGCAGAGCGTCCCACGCCTCTGCCGCTCCGATCCCGATGCCATCCACCACAAATCCGACCGGCGATCGCGCCGAGGGCTTCAACGCTCTGGCAAGTCGTACCAGCGAGGCGATGTCCTCGTTCCGTAGACGCCTGACCCGGTACCAGAGAACGTGCCTGCTCACATAGGCGGCCGTCCACATCACGGTCGATTTGCCGACCCCGGACGGTCCGGTGACGAGAATACTCTCCTCGCGGTCGATCGCCGTGACAACCTGACCAGTCACAATCGGCCTGGGAGCGGGCAGGCCAGCGGCGATATGACCGGGCTGCACATCGATGCCCTCGTAGAAGCTGGCTGACCGAAGTGGCCGGTCGAAGTCCACGGGCTCGCAGACCCCCCCAGTCAGTGCCGCTTCCAGCGACTCCTGATCGATGGTTTCCGCGACTTCCTGCGCGAGGCGCTCGATGCTCGTCCGGCTGAGACCGGCCGCCTTCGCCAGGCTCATCTCCGCATTGGTGTCAGCGTGATCTGCCACGGCGTTACGCAAGGCGAGCACTACTGGCTCCGCTGCCGCTGGCAACAGCCCGAACCGCTGCACCACCGCGGTGCAGGTCTCCTCCGCAGCGACACGCCACGGCAGCACGTAGAGGCTGACAGCGGCGCACCAGGCGTCGACCTCGTCCCTGCTCAGACCGGCCTGGGCAGCCTTTATGCCGAGTTCCCGCAGCACCTGATGGTCCGTCTGGAGCTCACTCAAGGGCTGACCCCACCGAGTGAACCACTCACCGTTCACGGGTCGTTCGAGAACGAGCACCGGCCGACCGGACACTTCCGCCTGTTCGCGTCTAGCATGCGCTTTGGCCATGGCGACCAGATGCTCCGCCACGTCGGAGGCTGCGAAGTCACCGACTCTTTCCTGGCGTGACTTCACCTGGACATGCCAGGGAGTCTGGCCTTCACAGGAGAGGTCTTCAAACCCTTCGGGGACGATGCGATCGACGACGAGGGTGCTGGACAGCACACGACCACACAGCCATGCTCCGACGGCGTCCTGGTAGTGGAAGCCGCGGCCGGCACGTGCCCCTGAGCGTGTCTTCGTCCACAGGGACTCTGCTGGTCCGCTGTTCGGGTCGCTCTGCTTCACAGACGCGGCGGGCCGCCCTCGCCGCCTCTTGTTCTTGCTGGCCATTAAGGAAGCATGACAGTTCGGTCGGACAGCCGAGGTGAATGGTCCAGACGGCTCTGCCCAGCGGCACCAAAGGATGCGGGAAAGGTCACGCGGCCACAAAACGCGGGTGTACAGTTCCCGGCCGCTCAGCCCTGCGTTGGTGTGGAACCCAGAAGAAACCACTGGTGCCCCATCCCTTCCAGTCGCTGAAGCGCAGTGTGAGCGGAAGCGATTGCTCGGTATCCATGGTTTGACCTCTCCACGACTGCGAGACGCGGTGATGCCAGAAAGGCGAGTGTGCTCGTCACCTCGTCCGCGTCCACGCGCTGCCCGCGGGCACGAAGTTCACGCCTGAGGTCGGTTACTTCCAGCCATGCGCCTTCGTGCAGCGGATCATCGGCCTCGCTAAGGAGGATGTCGAGCAGAGCACGTTCAAGCTGAGCGTGACGCAGCTGATCCTGCTGGGCCTGGCGAAGCAGGTCGTCGCGCTGGTCGGCTGCCAGAGCGGGATCGATCAGTGGGTGATGAGACGTGGGCGTCAGGGGGGTGAGTGCCTGAGTCCGGACTGCCTCGGCCAGAGTGCCGGTATAGACAAGGGCGATTGAGGGATCGCTGTCCGCCTCTTCCTGCAGCCTGGGATCGAAGCCAGGTCCGACGAGCAGAGTGAGGTCGGCACCGACCTTGGCTCGATGGACCGGAAGCCGTGAGAGGGACTGATAGACGACGCGTCCCTTGGCGGAGGTCTTGGCTTCCACGGTGAGGACGCGACGGTAAACGCCCATGCCAATACGGACGACGCCATCGGCGTTTTCCTGACCGCCGATGTGGTGGCCGGGCATGCCGAGGTAGGCGAGGGCCGCGATGACTGCCCACTCCAGACGCTCGGGAGACGAGCTGTCGTATGCTGCCGCCTCCACTTCCGCAGCGAGCGCTTCACTTCGCGCAGCAACTGTTTTCGACTCAGGCGCAGTGGCGGTGTCGGGCTCAGGAAGCGACGATGAGTCCGGCGGCGCCATATACGGGGTTCCCGTACGAAACGCCCGGCCCAGGGCCGTGACACGGTATGTGGTGGACGTAGGCTTGGCCACCAAGCCGCAGGCCATCAGCAGGTCCAGGCGGGCCTTGATCGCGGTGGCGGGAAGCCGGCGACCGCCAGGGGGTGTATAGGCATGTACCCGATCTGCGAGGGAGGCGGCGGTCGGAGTCGTCACGGTATCGAGTTCGTGCAGGATTTCGGTGAAGTAGAGGACGTGGCCTTGAATGATCCTGGCCAGGTCGAGAGGCTCGTTGCTGACCACCCAAGCGGTGCCCGCCTCAGTGGCGGTCCAACTGGTTGACGAATCGCGCCGGATAAGGCCCAACGCTTTGGCCGCTTCTCGGGCGCTCTTGGCACTCGACGAGGTCTTGACGCCCGGGAACGCCTCTCGGATCAGTGCGGTGAACGCATCGTCGGTGATCGAGGGAATGGCTGCGTCCGTGAGGAGTCGTAGCGCTTCCAGTCGACCATCGTTGTCTTGCTGTCCTGGTACGTACAGTGCTGAAGCGTAGGGGCGGTCTCGCAAGGCTTGCTGGTCGAGCTGATTGAGCATCAGGGCCAGGACTGGTGGGGGTGTCGGTAGGTCGCCCGGCTCGTCGTCGACCTCCTGACTGCCAGGAACGAGGAGAGGATGGATTTGTTGCCCTGTTGCCGTCAAATGCACCTTTCCGTTGAACAGATCCGCCAAGCCGAGGGCTCGCAGCCAGTTCGTACGGTCGCGTACCGGACCAGGTGAGTCCCAGGGGAGCCCGAAGCGCCGCGCAGTGTCCGCTAGTTCCTGGTGTGTTGCGGGCTGCTCGGACAGTGCTCCCATCAGTTCTCCGATGAACCGGACATGCCGATGGAAGATGCCAATCAGGTCGCACGGATCGCCGCTCTCCAGCCACTGTGTGGCTGACCCGGTTGGGAGGAAACGGCCTTCGATCTGGCTCAGTACTCCTGCTCGGGCGAGATCTGCCAGTATGCGACGGGAAGGTTGGTCCTCCAGGGACGGCGGGAAGTCCTGAGTTCGGCCGTTTGCTGACGCGCGCAGATCGGTGATCAAGTTGCGCAGCTGGCTTTCCCACCCCGATACCGAGCCGGTCATCTTGGGTACTGAACTCGTTCGCAGCGACCAAGCGAGTGGATGAATCATCTTACCCATAAGGCGGAACGATATTCAGAGTGCCGAAACCAAATGGGGAATAATGGTGACTGATGCTAAATTTTCTAGATGGTCGCCATCGGAGTCTATCGATGTCCCATCTCCCGCTAACTTTGATCGGTTTTCCGGCGCAGGGAAGGCTTCAGCGACGGTACTCGCGGCGGTCCGAGGCCGGGCAGATGGCCCCACAGCCACAGCATGCAGGGGTAATCGGTGGTCACCTGTGACTTCCACTGTCGGCGACGATGATGAGTGACCAAGGCCGTTTGGTCTTTGGTCCCCTCTACATCTGCGGAGGTTGCTCTCCTGCGAAAATTCCCGGATTGGACGGCCCCATATCGGCTCCGCGCCTGTGAACCTACCCCGGGTGCCAGTCCCTTTTCCCTGCCTTGATGACAACCCCAGAGAAGCCGGAGAGCGGCCTCCTTCTCAGAGGACATCTGTGGGTATGGGTGACCGGCCCGCACTCGGATGTGGGATGAGTGATCTTCACGTCTCGGTGGGCGGCACTCACGTATCGTCTTCCGAGTGACTGATGCCACCGCGGCCGACCGGACTGACATCGCCAGCAACACTCTCGCTGAGTTGGCCGGCGCTTTTGACATTGGAGAGGTGCGGGAACGCCGGTACCTCGCCGACGGGCTGATGAACGTGAACTGGAGGGTGGGCACGTCGGCCGGGGCATTCGCACTCAAGCGTGTCACTGATGTGCCCCTTGACCGACTGATCCGCAATCTTGGTGTCCTTGGCGCGCTGGCCGAGGACGGCATCCGGGTCGGTGCCCCCGTCACCACCACTGCCGGCTCGCTGGTTGCTGAGGTTGAGGGCGGCATCTGGTGCCTGTTCCCGTGGGCGGCGGGCGCTCACGTCCGGGGCGTCGACCTCAGCCTGTCACAGGCGGCCTCGTTGGGCGCCCACCTGGGGCGCCTGCACGTGAGCCTGGGCCGGGTTTGTGGTCAGGGCCTGCTGCCTGCTGTGCCCGATACGGTCATTGCGGATGTCACATCGCCTGAGCGAGCCGTCGAGAAGTCGCACCGGCTGTCGAAGGCTGCCGAAGCGGGCGGCAGCGCCTTCGACGTGGCGGCGGTAGCTGCTCTTGATCACCGCCGAATGCTGATTACCGATCACGCCTGCAGGCGCCCACCGCACGCGTCCCCCGAAGGGGCGCACGGGTGGACGCACGGTGACGTGCAGTACCGGAACCTGTTGTGGGAGGGCGAGGAGCTTGTCGCCATCCTGGACTGGGACCGAGTCGGTGTGCGTCCGTGTGCGGAAGAGGTTGCGCGGACGGCTCAGGTGCAGTTCGGGGTGGACGGGGTGTTCGATCTCGCTCGCGTCTCGGCGTTCGTTGGTGGGTACCGGTCGGTGATGCCGCTGGAGGACTCCGCGCTCGCGGATGGTGTCCGCAGGCTGTGGTGGAAGCGGATGCAGGACTTCTGGCAGTTGGAGTTCCGCTACGACCGTGGTGGCCTCTCCTGTGATGAGCTGTTCACTGCGGATGAGGCGCTCTTGTGCTGGTGGACGGAGCGGCTGGATCAGGTCGAGGACGTGTTCGCGGCCGGGTAGATGCCGAGGGTTTCGAGGTCTGGCTCGTCCTGGTCAACGACGCCGACGTCACCGAGGACATCGCCCCGTGGGTACAGGCGGGCGGCCCCGGTGTCGCTCCCTGTCCCGACATCTGCGACCTCTACGTCTTCACACCGCCGCGCCGGGCGCAGTGAACGCGTAGCAAGACCATTCGAAGTGCCGACAGAACTCTGTGCCCTCGATCGTCACTCGACGTCGACTCCGTAGGCGCGGGCCAGGCCGTCGAGGCCGTTCGCCCAGCCCTGGCCGATGGCGCGGAGTTTCCAGGTGGGGTGGCCGTCGATGATGTGGCGGTACAGCTCGGCGACGACCATGGCCCGGATGTTCGGGTCGGCGGGCGGCTGGAAGATCCAGGATGCGCCTGTCGTGCACGTCATATGCAGGGCGGCGGAAGTGAGAGAACCACAGGTCAATCCGGTGTCGACGTCCATGTTGACGGCGATGGCCACGCGCCGGACCCGTTCGGGCAGCGCGGACAGGTGGACGGTGGCGCGTTCGACGGTGTGCGGTCCCTCGGGCTGTTTGCCGAGCAGGCGGGCGGCGCCGTCGGCGGCGGACGGCTGGTTGTAGAAGACGAAGTCCTCGTCGCTGGCGACACGGCCGTCATCCGTGGTGAGGAAGAGGGTGAGGTCGGCGTCCGCTCCCGCGAATCCGAAGGCGATGTGGAGCCCGTGCCAGGCTTCGTCGGGCAGTACCAGGGTCTGGCCGGGGATCAGCGCGGTCGGTTCCGAGGGAGGCGTGGATGGCATGGGAGGCGGTGGTGAGGAGATCTCCTGCCGCCACTCGGCGAAGGACTTGATGCGGTATGGGTCGACGACCGGATTCCCTTGGTCGGGGCGGGCGTTGGCGCCGAGGCTGATGTCGAGGTCGGCGAGCGAGGACTCGCCGGCGTCGGGTTCGTCCTGAGCGTGGTCCAGGAGTTCCTGGAGACCGGGTACGCGTGTGGTGTCCAGCGGCTTGATCGTGCTGGAGAGGTTGCCGGACGCGGTGGTGGTGACCGAGCAGGCGACGTCCTGGCCGATGTCCAGGAAGCGCAGGGCGTCCTCGGCGGTGCGCCAGGGTGTGGACTCGATCGCCTGACGCGTCCAGCGGCCGTAGACCACGAATCCGAGGCGCTGTGTGTCGGGCAGGCGGGTCAGTACGGCGAGGTCGATGGCAGTGATGCCGGGGGCGGTGGCGAAGCCCTCCTTGAGTGTGGCGACGATGTTGGAGCCCACGGCGGTGAGCCACCACAGCAGCCGATCCCGCTTGGTGAGGTTCTTGAGGGTCGGACGTCCGCCCGGAGTCAGTCCGGGGGTCTGGGTGGGCATGGAGTCGAGGTCCTGCTGGCGCATCACCACCGACAGCACGGACCCGTCCACGCCGACGGCGCAGCCCGCGGCGGGGTTGTCGGAAAAGGCCGTGTTCACCGCCTCGCAGACCGTCGCCTCGTCGTTGGCCACCAGGTCCTGCCACCACTGCTGGGCCTCGCCGGCCAACTGCTGGTGCACCGCCGCCAGACGTGCCGACTCCGCGGCCAGGTACGCGGGCGCGTCCTGTTGCGCGCGTTGCTTCGCCGCGGCCCGTTCAGCGCGGGCCAGTCGGCCCACTCCCCGCAGATGGAAAGTCTGCGCCTCCGCGAGCGCCCAAGGCAGACCCAGTTGAGGTGCCTCCGGGATCGTCGGCGGGTGAGCCGCCGGGAACGACTGCAGGTGGACGCAGGTCATCTGCTCCCGCAGCGAGCGCAGTTGGGCGATCGCTGCATCGCGCTCGGCGTCCTGCTGCGCCCGTTCCGCCTGACGGCGGACCCGGTCCAGTTGGGCAGCGGAGGGGACGACCGCCCGGGGACGTGAAGACCGTCGGGTGCTGGTCCGCCGCCGACTTCCGCCCAGGGAACTCGATGCGTAGAAGGGCCCGAGCCCTGATGACATCCGGGCTCCGCCGCTGCCCACGCTGAGCCTCGCCACCCGCGGACCGACGGAGGTACGCACTCCACGTGTCGAAACCCGCACGCTCATCCCGGGAACTCCGACTCGGAACCCGAACCCCATGGCATACCCCTCTCCCCACCGCCAAGTCTGACATCGCTCAAGGACGGAAGGGGCGGGTATGACCATGCGTGATGCGATGTGGGTCATCGATTGTTCGGGGCCACGTAGCGACTGTCACGGGACGTTTTGTCGCTGCCCGGCCTACGCTGATGTCTCCATCGGCCCCCGCGACTTCTAACGCGGGCGCCGCTTGGGCGGTACCGGTCCGGGGATGACCTCAAGGTTCATGTGCTCCTTGAACAGGTGGACCAGATTGGCGCCGTCGAGGAGTTCGAGCCTCCCGTGCTCGTTGGCGAACGCCTCGCTCGCCCGGCCGAACCAGGAGGTCGTCACCAGGATGCCCTTGGCCGCACGCTTGTGTTCCACCACGCCAGCGAGAGCGGAGACGGTCTCGAACGGGACCACGTTCCTGGTGCGTTTGGCCTGGATAATGCACAGTCCCTTCATGACCGGATCCGTGTTCATCGCGACCGCGTCCACACCTTCGTCCTTCGATGGCTGGGTGTTCACGCTGTCCAGGCCGATGGCTTCGAACAACTGCCGGATGAGGTGCTCGAATTCCGTGGGTGTCAGGTCCATCAGGACAGGTCGGCTGTCCAGACCGGCCACGACATCAAGGCTGTCCATGATCCGGAACTTGGACAGGTCGAACGTGACCAGCGGGCGCACTGGCTCGAGTTCGTACGGGTTGGGAGAGATCAGCGACCGCAGTCGTTTCAGGCAGGCCCGCGGGTCCACCTGTGTCAGGACCAACTCGCTGAATTCAGCCCGATCGGCCTGGAGAGTGATCAAGCACGGGTGGACGTTCCGCCCCGTGGCGCGATCGATAGTGGCGACATGCCCGTTCAGGGCGACGGACTGGACCACTTTTTCCGTGTCGGACGCGAAGAGTTCGTGGACGGTACGCAAGGCCGTCTGAGCCAGGACCGACGCGTACAGTTCCTTGCGTTCTCTGTCCGGCCTCGGTACGGGAGTGATCTCGTCGCGGGTCTTCACGTATCGGTATGCACGGGCCGCGGGGACCACGTCTTCCAAGGGCAGGTCGATCTCAATCAGCAAGTCGCCGGTGTCGGCTTGGAACGAGACCTGGTGGGTCTTCGGGAAACCGTGTGGATAGACGGAGGCGGCCAGGACTTGGTCGACGAACCATTCGACGGCTTCGACATCCCTGTCCCGGTAGGCGCTGCGACGCTCCTCCAGTGCTGCATTCCACGTTTCGACTCGGGCAGCCTCTTTCCGGTTTCCCTCCTCATGCTGTGCCCGTGCCTCCTCTAACTTCGCCACGCGCTTCTTCTCGTCACGTGCGTGGTCACGCAGAGCCCTGTCGAACCTCTTGCGCGCTGCCTCGACGTCCGCGTCGTACCCTCGCCGTCCGAATCCCAGAGCACCCAGCAGCCCCCGCGGAGGCTCTGGCTCGTACTCCTCCCAACGGGGCAGAGGAGCAGCCTTGGTACGCCCCTTGGGCGGCAGGAACGGCGACGGAACGAACTCTTGCTTCAACCGTTCGAACGTCAGCGGGCGCCCACCCACAACGGACGTGCGCAGCAGGTGGGAAAGCTGTTCAGCGTCATGCTCAGTCACGCTCGTCCGGTCTGCGGCCTCCTGGGCGCGGGCCGCCTCGTAGGCCGATTTCTCCGCGCGGGCCTTCTTCCTGGCCTCCGCCTTGGCGGCCTTCTGAGCCTTCTCTCGTTCTCTGGCCTGCCGTGCGAGTTCCCGTGCGTAAGGATCGTTCCCGCCCGCCACAGCTTTCCCCCAGTTCAGCGCATGATCGCCAGTTCGGAACGTTCCGCAGTATCCCGCAACAGGCCGATGGCGTCAGCAGTTACTTGTGGAAGGTGCTCCCTGCCATGCACTGCCCGGCCACTTCGCGGCCGAACCGGCTGGGGCGCTTGCGCATGGAGCCGGGGACTCTCCGATATCCACTTGGGCCGTCGGTGTCCGGCCTGCACGATGTTTCCGTGAATCAGCAGAGTGATCCTCATATCGTGATGATGACCTTGGACCGCGAGACCTCCTCGGTCGTTCTCGCGCGCTCAGACGGCAAGGAAGCTAGGGCGCCCCTGACAGACCCGCCGTTCGCCCCTACAAGCCTGCTGGTCCGGCTGCACTATTCACCTCTGGGTGGCCTGCTCGCCGTGACCCGTGACGGCGACGAGGTCACTTTCGAGGTGCCCGCTCGGGGCCGAACCGAGCCTCTCGACGACCGACTTGTCGTGTATCTGGACCAGAACATGTGGCGCCCCGTCAGCGAGGCTCTGCAAGGCGGTGACACGGTGAGCGGAGAAGATCGCGCGTCCGCTGAGCAGTTGGCGGAATGGGTTCGGAACAGGCGGATCATCATGCCGGCCTCGGCGGGTCACCACTACGAAACGACCAAGTGGTCCGTGGCGGACAAGCGATACAGCCTCGGCCTGACCATTCTCCAGCTGAGCAGGGGCTGGCAGATGCGGGACCCCCTGCAGGTGCGTGCAGACGAGATCCTTGAGATGTTCCGTGGCCGGAAGGGCAGGGCTGACAGCACCCGAGCGTCTTCCGTGTTCACGCTGGCCCCGGAACGCACTCCACTCGCCGAGGCGCGGTGTAACGCCAAGCACGCCACCGTCGGACCTTTCAGCCGCCGACGCCTTCCGCTGGATGTCCCTGACGTCTGCAAGCACCTACATCGACGTCATGCTCGATGCCGAGCATGTTGAGCCTGGGCCGGAGACCGGTTGGGCGGCATCGAATCAGCGGTACAGCGACTGGTTGGACACCCAGGGCTGGGATTCGCAGCAGAAGCGTCGATCCATTGACGCCTTTCTGTTCAGCGATTTCCAACATGAAATCGCGGAAGGAGCATACGCGGCGGGCCTGACTACTGAGGAGGTCCAGCAGTGGGGGCAGAAGCAGCCTGTGCAGGGTTTCGCTGTGCTGCCCGCGGCAGGGCTCTACCGGGAGATGTTTCACAACCGGCACCTCAACAGGGGCACGCAATGGAGGCGAAACGACCTCACGGACATGATCTACCTGTCCTGCGCGGCAGGGTACGCAGATTTCGTCGTTTGCGAGCGACACATGCGTGAGCCGCTTGAGCGGGGTATCAGGCGGCTTGGTCTGCGCGCGAAGGCGTTTCGTCGACTGAGTGAGGCGGTCTTGGCCATCGGCGATGCTCTGGAGCAGCGAAGGCAGGCGAGCGATGGGCGGCGTCCCGCAAGGACGGCTTCCACGTGCTGCGTCACACGTACGCCTCGGTGATCCTCGAAGCCGGTGAGTCCGTGGTCACCCTGGCCCGCTGGCTGGGGCACTCCAGTGCGACCATCACGCTGGACTACTACGCGCACTTCATGCCCGAGGCGGGCGGGAAGGGGCGCAGTGCCATCGACACCCTGCTCGCTCGGACGTCCCAAGCCGCCGTGGCCGCGTAGGGGGAATGACGAGCCACAAAGGTCCGTGAGTAGAGAGGGGCGCAGCACCGCTGCGCCCCTCCTTGGCGTTTAACTGGCTGTTTCAGAAAGAACTTCGGCATCGGCACACTGTCGAGTGGCCTTGACGTCGCGAAACGGCCCTTCCGGCGTGGCTTGGTCATCGCAACACCCTCAGAGGCTGGTGTTGCAACGACCTGTTAGTGGGGCAGGGGTGTGACGGACGTGGGAGGGGAACTGCTCAGCCCGCGCCGTCCGACGCCGCGTTGCCGAGGCCGCTCATGAACTCCGCGACGACGGCCTGCTCACGACGGGGGTCGGGTGGCAGCTTGACCGGTCGGCCTCGGTCCGGTGAGCGCTCCGCCAGGGAGCGCCATGCAGCCTCCCGCGCCTGGGTTAGCTGCTCCCGCACCCGGTCGACGGCCCGGAACTCCTCATCGTGCAGCAGGTGGGCATCGTTGTCGGCAAGGAAGCTCAGCAGCGCTTCGAGGTAGCCGATGCTGGTCTCGCCGAGGTCCCCGGGGTCGGCGGCGAGTTCACGCAGTTTCTCCAAGGCGCACTCCACCATGTCGTCCAGCAGCGTTCCCTCGGCGAACCATCCGATCGGCTCGCCAAGATACGCATACCAGTTGTTCACCTCGACCCAGCCGGCGGCCACACGCTCCGAGATCTGGCTGCTGACATGTTCGTCGACCAGGGCGCGGAACTCGGCGGAGACCTCCTGCGTAATCAGTCGGCTGCCGTCCAGCGAGTCTGCGAGCCGGAGCAGATCCTTCGTGTTCTCCGACCACCGCGGCAGTTCCAGGGCCCGTTGCGCCACGTAGTCCGCCAGTGACGAGGAGCCGATGGTCTCCGCGGTGTCGAGGGCCCACTCAAGGTGGTCCTCTCCGTTGTCATCCACGGTGTCCTCTGCCCCGAGTACCGCGGAGGTCAACGCCTGCTTGAGCTCTATCAGTTGTGCGAGAATGCCGCCGCCGTCTGCCAACCGTCCGGCATCCACAAGGCGTTCGACCTGCCGCATATCGCCGCAGGAGGCGAGCAGTGCACCCAACTGCCCCCGGCCGGCGTTGAGGTGGAAGCGGATGTAGTCGGCAATCGACGGGTTATGGAAGGAGACGGCACCTTCGTCGATGACGAGCATGGTTCCGTCGAGCACCTGAAGCGCGTGACGGAAGCGGCGGCCGTCCGCCTCTCGGTCCAATTCCTTGCGATACCAGGTCCAAGTCTCCTCCAGTTCGACGAGTTCGACGGACTCGTACGTGAAGAGGATCTCCAGCAAGTGCACGGCTTCGTCAGTGAGTTCGTTCTCGACGATGCGTTCCCATATCCGCCGGGGATTGTCCAGGTTGGCGACCATGGCGGTGGCGACGTCCGGTTCGCGCTTCAGGTCGATGCGCAGAGTCTCCTCGATCAGGCGCGGGCTGAAGTTGCGGTGGCTAACCACGGGCAGCCAGGCGTCGCGAGCGGCGAACTGCCGTTTCTGTCCCGGTTCGAGAGCCGAGCGGTGGACGTGGTTGTAGAGGATCCGCCCGCGGGTCAGCAGGTCCAGGTCGGTGAGGCGAATGCCGGTGAGAGCGTCCCGTACATCTTCGGCGGCCAGCCGATCGTGCTTGCGGCGGGCCTCCTCCAGGATGTAGTCGCGGGTCGTCATGACCAAGGCCTTGTCTGGCGCGTCTCGTATCGCGCGCATCACGGACAGCAGGCGCGTGTCCTCGTTCTTGCCGAACTGGGGCAGCAGCGTGGTCTGGCCCAGGAAGTCGTCGTAGAGAAAGAGTTGGGGCACGTCGTCGCGCCAGAGTTCTGTGACCTCGTCGATGTCCTGGCTGACCTCGTGCACCTCCCAGCCGTGGCCCATCCGCCAGGCGGCGAGCATGCGCGCGACTGTGGTCTTCCCGGCACCGGGGATGCCGGTCACGATGCACACGTGCTGCTCGTCGAGAAGCTGCCGGGCACGCGCGAAGCCCTCGTGCGGGACGAACGTCTGGGCCACCTTCGCCAGCTCGCGCCGCAGCCAGTCGGAGCGCAACAGCGGGCCCTTGTGTAGCAGCGCGCCAAGTGCCGCCGTACCGCTGAGCCAGAGCCGGAAGTGCCGCTCCACCAGCTGCGGTCGCTCCCGCAGGGCGGCCACGATGTCATCCACGCCGTGGATGTCCTCGGTGGACCGGATGTGAGGGGCGAAGGCGGCGCGCAGCTTCTCCTTGGCGTCGACGGTCAACCCGACGGTGGTGGCGAGAACATAGCGGTCCGGCTTTAGAGCGGCGACCTTGGGGACCTCCTCGTCGGTCAGGTGGGCCAGGAGTTTCGCGCGGCCGCTGCGGTACCAATGCTTGCACTGGACAATCGTGCAAGGACCGCCTTCCGGGTCATGGCGCAGGTCGACGCCCCGGTCCCGGCCGCGCGGAAAGATCTCCAGCGGCACGCCCAGGAGCTCCGCGAACAGGTCCCGGCACACCTCCTCGAAGTCGTGGTCTGTCAGCCGCCCCAGCTCAAAGGAATCCATGCCGCCTTCGCCCGTGCATCCCGGTACCCCTCGGTCCTCCCTCGGGGCTCGATCGGACCCATTCTCCACGACGCGGCCTTAGTGTTGGCTGTTCCGCCCTTCAGCGGCAGGATCCCGGAGCTGGTGACACTCACGGGGGGTGCCCCTATGTCTTTGGTCAAGGGAAACGGGGGTGCGCTGGGTCGGGGTGCCGGGCAGCATGGCGGGGTGGCTGATCTGCTGTGGGATGACGTGAAGTGCTTCTTCGATCCGGACCTGGTGGGGTCGCTGCCGGACGTGCGTGTCCCTGGTGCCTCGGTGGAGGACTGGCAGGCTGTCCTCGATCTTGTCGCGGAACGGGGCTGGCAGTGCGAGTACTCGGAAGGCGAGACGGTGCTTTCGGTGCCTCGGGCGGAGGTCGTGCTGTCGCGTCCGGCTGACGCTGAGTGCCCGAATCTGCGGGTCTGGCCCACTGCCGATGTCCTGGCGATCTTCCGTTTCTATGCCGACGATGAAGTCGATTTCGATGTCGACGTGCGGGAGTTGCAGGGTCAGGAGCGACTTGATGTGTTCTGCGGCTTCCTTCGGGAGATCGGACGGCGGGTGGGTAAGCCGGTGCTGATGGATCCGGAGGGCGGCTATGGCCATCCGATGCTGGGCTTCGATGTCGAGGCTGATCGAGTCGTGCTCCTCGCAGAGCCGCTGGTCAGCTGACTGCGACTGATGTCTGGGGTTCGTAGAAGGTGCCGTCGCGGAGCATGGCGAAAAGGACGTCGGCCCGACGTCGGGCGAGGCAGAGCAGGGCCTGGGTGTGGTGCTTTCCCTGGGCGATCTTCTTGTCGTAGTAGGCCCGGGACACCGGGTCGCTCAGGGCAGCGAACGCCGAGAGGAAGAAGCCCGTTTGAGCTGCTTCTTTCCTCTCCGGGACGGTTGTTCGCCGCGGATCGAGGAGCCCGAGCTCCGGGTCGCCGGGGCGAGGCCGGCGTAGGCGGCGAGGTGGCCGGCGGTCGGGAACGTGCTGCCGTCACCGACCTCGATCAGGATGCGGGCTGCGGTCCTGACGCCAACTCCCGGCATCGACATCAGGACCTTCGAAAGAGGGTGAGCAGCCAGCAGTTCCTCGATCCGCCCGGCCAGCAGCCTGCGCTGGTCAAGGACTGCTGTGAGTGAGGCGGCCAGGCTCGGGAGGATCAGCGCGGCCGCTTCGGTTCCCGGGACCGTCACGGTCTGCTCGTCCAGCGCGGCGAAGAGCTCATCGACCAGCCGTTCGGCCATCCGCGGGGCCTGCGGTCGCAGCAGGGTGACCAGCCTTCGGCGGCCGGCCTTGCGGATCCGGGCTGGGGACCCGAACCGTTGCAGCAGTGTGAGCACGGCCGGGTGCTGCAACCGCGGTCCCAGGACACGTTCCAGCGAGGGATGGATCTGGGTTAGTAGGCCGTGCAGCCGGTTGGCGACCCGGGTGGCCTCGCCGGCCAGGTCGTCGTCGAAGCCCGCGATCACCTCCAGTTCGGCGATCGTCTCGTCCTCACTGTCGATCGCCCGGAGCGTGTGGGGCATGGCGCGGGCGGCGTCGGCGATGATGAACGCGTCCCTCGCGTCGGTCTTGGCCTCGCCCGGGTAGAGGTCGGCGATCCGCCGCATCGTCAGCCCGGGCAGGTAGGCGACCGGGCAGCCCATGTCCCGGGCGACCGCCAGCGGCAGAGCTCCGATCAAGGCCGGCTGATCGACGACGACCAGCGCCGTTCCGTGCTTGGCCTGGAGTTTCGCGAACAGCTCGCGGAGCTTGGGCTCGGTGTTGGGCAGGCGCTTGTCGAACGCCTTCTTCCCGGCCGCGGTGACGGCGGTGGCGTGGTGTTCGCCCTTGCCGACGTCCAGGCCGAGGAAGACGTCGATGTTCCCGGTGTCGAGCACGTGCAGGCCCCTCCATCACGCTTGCATCCGGCCCTGCCAGGGCACCGAACTGCCACATCCACGTTACGGAGAGCTCTCCGGTCTCGGGTGAAGCCGGTGCCCAAGCCCCTCATCAGCGGTCCGTCGATGCCTCCGGGCCCGGTGACACCACCCCCCGGATCATCAACGACAGGAGGGGGAAGTCATGCCGGACCCGAAGGCCGGAGGCCCCATTGCGGAGCCACGAAAACGGTAACGGGGGGGGAGAGCACTAACTGATCGTTTCGGAATGGGACGGGCTGGCCGGACGGCCTTCAGTCGTCCAGGAGTTGAAGGACCTGGGTGAACTCGCCGGTATCGATCAGACCGGCGAGGACCTGGGTCATGTTGCTGATGCCGGCGTCACGGACGATGAGCCCATCCGAGCACCAGAAGTAGCGGCCTGCGAGGGATTCCCCGCTGGTGGCCCATCGACTCATGAGGGTCTCGACCTGAGCCAGGGTGATGATGGTCGCGCTCCACCGGGAGCCGTCCTTGAGATCCACGAAGACATCGACGTTGTCGACGGCCTCCACGTCCTCGCCGGCATTCGGCAGGAACGCGGCCTCGAACTGCTCGGTGTGGACGCGGTACCAGGGTCCGTCCCAGCTGCCCGATGTTGTGCTGTCGCTCATCGGGCGAGTGTGCCGGGCCCATCCGCCCTCCTCAACTGCTTTGTTCTGGCACGCTTCCCGTGTGAACAGCGATCTTGTGCCCAACGACCGATGGGAGCGGATAGCCCCGCTAATCCCGGCCCGGCCGCCGCGGCGGCACCGGTTTCCCGGACGCAAGCCAGTCGACGCCCGAACTGCGCTGGCCGGGATCGTGTATGTCCTGCGCAAGGGCGTGTCCTGGGCGGACGGATCGGCTGCTCCGGGGTCACCTGCTGGCGGCGACTACGAGACTGGACGGAGGCGGGGGTATGGCCCCGCCTGCACGAGGCCCTGCTCGTCGAGCTGCGACATGCCAGCCTGCTGGACATGAACGACTGCGCGATCGACGGCTCACACGTCAGGGCCCTCAAAGGGGGGCTCACATCGGGCCTTAACCAGTCGACCGCAGCCGCCCGGGCAGCAAGCACCATGTGATCGTCGACCGCCACGGCACCCCGCTCGCCGTCTCGCTGACCGGCGGCAACCGGCACGACGTCACCCAGCTCATCCCGCTCTTGGATGCGATTCCGCGTATCCGGGGCCTGCGCGGCCGTCCCCGCCACAAGCCGAAGCGCCTGTACGCCGACCGAGGCTACGACTTCCGCAAGTACCGCCGACTTGTGTGGGCCCGCGGTATCGTCCCGAAGATCGCTCAGCGCGGCGCCCCGCACGGCTCCGGCCTGGGCAAGACCCGCTGGGTCGTAGAACGCGCGTTCGCGTGGCTGCACCAGTTCAAACGCCTACGCATCCGCTACGAGATGCGCGCCGACCTACACCACGCACTCCTCCAACTCGCCTGCGCCATCATCTGCTTGAGGCGGCTACGGAGCGCGTTCTGAAACGATCAGTGAGCCGGCCAGCGGGGAGGTTCTACTTGTCGGGCCAGCCGTGGCTCAGGGGCAGCTGGCCGGTGCGGTGTGCGTCGCGTTGTTCGGTCACCCATCGCTGTACCTGGTCGACGGACTTCCCGAGGGGCTGGTCGGTGGTGTCGAGCAGGTGGGTGCACCATCGTGGATCCTCGGCGGTCCACCCCGTCCAGCGGTGCCAGACCATGTCCGACCAACTGCCGTTCGTGACGACGTCCGGCCGATGGCGGGGGTCGTGGGCATGCCCGCGGTGCCAGGCGGCCCAGCCGAGGAAGGCATCGACAGCGTCGGCATCCCATCGGCCGGCGTCACGTACGGCGAGCCGCTCGCGCCGGACTCCGTCGGCGACGTCGATCAGGCAGTCCGCGATCCCGTCCAGCAGCGGCGCGGAGGGAGCGGCCAGGACCTCACCCAGCGGGGACTGTCCCGTCAGCAGCAGGTCGATCCCGCGGCTCTGATATGCCAGTGCGCGACGCACCCAGTGTTCGGTCATGCGGTGTCGCCACTGGCGATCGGCCCGCTCCGGCACACCGACCTCGTCGAAGTCGTGCACGGCGACCTGCTGGAGCCGGTCGGCCACCGACCGGGCGAGTGTCGTCTTGCCCGAACAACTGGACCCGGTCAGCTTGAACAGCATCCAGCCAGAGTCGCAGCCCACCGTGACCTTCTCGACTGAATTTCCCTGCCGGCCCCTCGATCCCGGTACTGGTTACTCTCCGTGTGGAATGAGCACCTTGCCACGGCAATGAGGAAGCCTCGGTCGGGGCGAGTGGGCCTGAGGCTGGGGAGCGCCAGCCGGAAGCAGCGCGGGATTCTCCCCAGATTCTCCCCAGCGGCTCCGGACGGCGCTTCCGGCGGTCACGGACGCCCCCGTGACGCCTTGACGCAGGCCCTGGGCGACCGGTTACTCAGAGCCAGTCTTTCCGTTTGAAAATGAAGTACAAACTGGTGCATACGATCGCCATCAGGATGATTGCAAAGGGGTAACCCAACACCCAGTGCAACTCCGGCATCTCTCTGAAGTTCATCCCGTAGATCGTCCCGACCAGCGTCGGAGCGAACAAAATGGCCGCCCAAGAAGAGATCTTCTTGATCTCCTCGTTCTGTTCGAAGCCTGCCTCCGCCAACGCTCGCATCTCCGCGTTCTGTTGCTGGGTGACCAGGGTCGCGTTGACCGTGAGGATCTCCGTGAGGGCCTGGCGGAAGCCGTCCACGCGTTCGCTGATGTGGGTGACGTGGTCGGCGACGTCGCGGAGGTAGCGCTGGAGTTCCTCGTCCGTCTCGTACTTGGCGAAACCGGCGATCAGGCTGTGCAGCATGCCGACCAGGGGGCGGGTGGCGCGCTGGAACTCGACCATCTCGCGGGAGAGTTCGTAGATACGGCGGGAGACTTCCGGGTCGCCGCGGAAGACCTCCGTCTCGATCTCGTCGATGTCGTTCTGGACGCCCTCGACGACCGGGGCGTAGCCGTCGACCACCGCGTCGAGTATGGCGTAGAGGACTGCCTCGGGGCCGAGTTTGAGCAGGTCGGGGCTGTCCTCCATGCGGTGGCGGACCGCCGAGAGATCCGGTGCCGCGCCGTGCCGGACCGTGATCACGAAGTCCGGGCCCACGAAGACGTGCAACTCGGCGAAGTCCACCTCCTCCGGCGCGTCCAGATAGCGGGCAGCGCGCAGGACCACGAAGAGCGTGTCGCCGTACCGCTCCAGCTTCGGGCGCTGGTGTGCCTCCATCGCGTCCTCGACCGCGAGCGGATGCAGGTCGAACTCGGCGGCCAGGGAGAGGAGTTCGTCCGAGGTGGGGCGGGCCAGGCCGATCCACGCCATCCCCGCGGGCTGGTCGCGCAGTTCGCGGTACGTCTCCGCCAGGGTCGCCGGCGTCGCCACCCGCACCCCGTCGCGGTACAGCGCCGCCTCCACGACGCTCAGCGGGTCGCCCGGCCCCGCCGCGGACGCGGACTCCGGCTCCGGCAGCTCGGCCGTGTCCTGTTCCGGCGGCAGGGCGCGGCGCCAGACGGACCGTCTGGTGCTCCGGCCGTTCCTGCCGTTCCCGGAGTTCTTCGAGACCGGGCTGGGGCGTCGCTCGGACATCGCGGCCGCCTCTCGATGGGGACTGCATCGGCGTGATCTGTGTGATCGTGGTGATCGGACGTGGTCAGGCGTGGTCAGGCGTGATCAGTGGGTCTTGGTGCAGGATATACGGGGCATACAGGCCCGGCGGAGGGAATCAAGGACGGGATTCGGTGAGAGAAGCGGACAGGATCTGTCCGCGACGGGCGTTAGCGTGCGCGATATGGCGAAGACGTCCCCCGGCCCGGTCCTCGGCACCCGTGCCCTCAACCGTGCCACCCTCGACCGTCAGATGCTGCTGCGCCGCTCACCCCGGTCGGTGAAGGAGGCCGTGGCGCATCTCGTCGGCCTCCAGGCGCAGAACGTGAAGCCGCCGTACTACGCCCTCGCCGCCCGCCTCGACGGCTTCGACCCCGAGCGGCTCTCGCGGCTGATGGCGGACCGGGAGGTCGTCCGGATCGTCACCCTGCGGTCGACCATCCACACCCACACCGCCGACGACGCCCGCACCCTGCGCCCGCTCGTGCAGCCCGCCCGGGACCGCGAGCTGACCGCCTTCCGCAAGGGCCTGACCGGCGTCGACCTGGACCGGCTCGCCGCACTCGCCCGTGACCTGGTCGAGGCCGAACCGCGCACCATGGCCGAACTGCGCCAGGCCCTCCTCGCCGAGTGGCCCGACGCCGACCCGCAGTCCCTGGCCGTCGCCGCCCGCTGCACCCTGCCCCTCGTCCAGGTCCCCCCGCGCGGCCTGTGGGGCCGGTCCGGGCAGGTCGCCCTCACCACCGCCGAGCACTGGCTGGGCCGCCCCGCCGCACCGGCCCCGGCACCGGACGACACCGTGCTGCGCTATCTCGCCGCCTTCGGCCCGGCCTCCGTCAAGGACATGCAGACCTGGGCCGGACTCACCCGGATGCGCGAGGTCTTCGAACGGCTCCGGCCCCGCCTCCTCACCTTCCGGGACGAGAACGGCGTCGAACTCCTCGACCTGCCCGACGCACCCCGCCCCGACCCCGGGACGCCCGCCCCGCCGCGCTTCCTCCCCGAGTACGACAACCTCCTCCTCGCGCACGCCGACCGCACCCGGGTCGTCCCGCCCGAGCACCGGGGCCGCCTCTGGCAGGGCAACCAGCCCCACCGCACCCTGCTCGTGGACGGCTTTCTGGCCGGCGTGTGGAAGCCGGTGGACGACGCCCTGGTCATCGAGCCCTTCGGCCCGCTGAGCCGGGCCCAGCGGGCGGCCGTGCTGGACGAGGGCGAGCGGATGCTGGCCACCCTGCACCCCGCGACGTCGTACGACGTCCGGTTCGGGACCGTCGTAGCCCGGTGATCTCTCGGTCCGGTCCGCTCGGCCCGATCGTCATGACGCCTCCCGCGCCACTCGTTCGGAGCACGCGCGAACGGGGCGTCTGAAGCAGGGGCCATGGAACTGCGGCAGATCGGCCACCTCGTCGAGATCCCGGCGTACAGCTGGGGCGAGGCGGCCGGGCTCACCGCCGACGAGCAGCCGGACCGGGACATGGATAGGGGGCGTTGCGGGCTGCTCGTGGTAGCCCGCAACGCCCCCTGGTCACGCACCTGAGGGAGGCTCAGGAGGTCTTCTGGTTACGAGTTGACCTGTGTGGTCACCAGGTTCGAGAAGGTGGTCAGCCGGGTGTAGACACCCGGGTAACCGGCCTCCGCGCACCCCTCTCCCCAGGAAGTGATCCCTGCCAGGACGCCCCCGATGAGCAGGGGACCGCCGCTGTCGCCCTGGCAGGTGTCTACGCCGCCGGATGTGTATCCGGCGCAAACCATGTCGGTCTGGACGAAGTCCGAACCGTAGGAGCTCTTGCAGCTGGTGTCGGACACGATCGGGACGGTCGCGGTCCGCAGCTGGTTGGAGGAGCTGCCGTTCTCCGAGGTGGTGCCCCAGCCGAGGATGCGGGCCGTGGTGCCGGCCGCGTACACGCTGGTCTGGGAGGAGCTGACGTACGACGCCGGGGTGTACGACATCGCCGTCGAGAGGGTGAGGACCGACACGTCGTCGCCGTTGGTGGCGTCCGTGTAGTCCGGGTTGATCCAGATCTTGCTGACCCGGCTGACCGTGCCGTTGGTGCCGTTCAGGTTCGTGCGGCCGCCGACCACGCGGACGCTGCTGGTGGTCTCGCCCTCCATACAGTGGGCGGCGGTCACCACCTTGGTGGCCGACACCAGGGTGCCGCCGCAGAACTGGCTGCCGGACGCGTCCGTGATCTGCATCATGAACGGGTACGCGGTGGTCGTGGTCGTCGTGCCGCCGACGATCGGCTGGGGGGCGGCTGACGCGGTGGGGGACGCGATCAGCGCGGTCGCTGCGGCGGCAGCCGTCGCCGCCAGGACGGCGGCGGTCTTTCTGGCGCGGTTGAGCCCGAACATGAGTCTCCTCAGTGGGGGTTGCCGGTGGGGGGTCGCGCGGGTGTGGGGGTGCACGGGGGTCGCGGGACCGACCCCCGTATGCCCGGGCGAGCGGCACATCCATAAGCTAGAACCCGGAACCCCACCCTCCCAATGAGGGAACCCCCTAGGGGGATGGGGGAGGGAAAACCCTCGGTCCGCCTCAGTTAACCGGGAGCGCTCTCACTTCGCGCGCCGCCCTGCCGCCAAACGGACTATGTCCACGCGCGATCGGATGCCCAGCTTGCGGTAGACCCGGGTGAGCGTCGCCTCCACCGTCTTGACGCTGATGAACAGCCGGGCGGCGATCTCCCGGTTGGTGGCGCCCTCCATGACCAGCGCGGCGACCTGACGCTCCATCGCGGCCAGCCCCTCCAGGGCGGCGGCCGGCTCGGCCGGTGCCCCGACCGCCGGTTCGGGCTCGGACTCGGGGGCCGAGACGGCCTCGTCCACCTGGCGCAGCCAGGGCAGCGCCCGGCACCGCCGGAACAGCCGGGTGGCCTCGTCGTACGCCGTGGGGGAGCGCCGCTCGCGCAGCGATGCCAGGGCGAACGCGGCCCGGGCCTCCTCCAGGCCGTAACCCAGTTTGGCGAACCGGTCCTGAGCCGAGGTCAGCTGGGCGACGGCCGCCTCGTGGTCCCCGTGCGCCGCCCGGACGAGCGCCTCCGCCCGGTCGAGCACGGCGAGCACGCTCTCCCGGCCGAGTCTGAGGGCGGGTTCCCGGGTGCTGTCGATGACGTCCTGTGCCTCGGCCGTCTCACCCACCCGGACCAGCGCCTCGGCCAGGTCGCCCTGCCAGCGGCCGCGTGCCGGGTCGGTGATGCCGAGGCTCTGTTCCAGCTCCCGCACCCGGCGCAGCGAGCGTACGGTGCCCGCCGGGTCGCCTGCCACCAACTGGGCGTATCCGAGGGCGCCGAGAGCCCGGGACAGATACATGGTGTCGCCGTCCTGCTCGGCGTGGTCCACGGCCTCCCGGGCCAGCGCGAGGCCCCGGTCCACGTCACCGCCGGAGGCCTCGGCCAGTGAGGTGAGCATCGCGGAGGCGGTCTCGCCGATCCCGCAGTCGTGGGCGAGGTGCAGGCCCTCCCGGGCCAGGTCGAGGGCCCGGCCGCAGTGCCCGGAGCGCAGCTCGGTCTCGGCGAGCCCGCGCAGGAAGTGCACCTCGCTCTCCACCTGGCCGCGCCGGCGCACCTCGCGCAGCAGCGCGGTGACCGTGGCCCGGGCGTCGGCCAGCTGGTCGCCCATCACCAGCCAGCGGAACCGGGCGCTGCCGGCCCCGTTGTGATGGCACGACACGTTCGGGTCCTGCGGCTCCTTCAGGGCGCGCTTGATGGTGGCGGGCGCGGCCGGATGGCCCATCAGGGTTTCGACCTGGGCCTGCAGGGACAGCGCGAGCAGCTCGGTGCGCCGGTCGTCGCCGCGGGCCGCGAGGTCGGCGGAGTGCGCGGCCGCCTGCCGGGCCTCGGTGAAGTCGCCCTCCACGATCAGGGCTCGCCAGGCCAGCTGGTAGTGGACCAGGCCGAGCAGCCGTGGGTCGTCGCCGGCGTCGGCGAGGGCGTGCGGGAAGGCCGCGTCGACCTCGGTCATGGTGTGGCCGGCGGAGTCGATGACCAGGATCCAGGCCCGTACCCGGTCGGCGGGCCGGGTGGCGCGGGTGAGCACCTCACGGGCGATGTCCTGGGCGAGGTCGACCTCGCCGGCGCTGATCGCGTCCTCGGCTGCCAGCAGCCGGCGCTCGTCCGGGCCGGGTCTGTTGTCGCCGGGGGTGTGCCGGGCGGCGAGCAGGCCGAGCTGCGCGGCCACCGAGGGCGCTCCCCGGTCCCGGGCCTGGGTCGCGGCCTCGGCGAGCCGGGCGGCCACCTCCGGGTCGGTGCCGGTGGCGGCCAGGGCCAGATGCCGGGCCCGCTCGATCGGGTCGGAGGCGGCCGTGGACAGCGCCGCGTGCGCGGCGCGGCGCTCCTGGGCGGGTGCCTCGGCGTACAGCGCGGCGGAGATGAGGGGGTGGGCGAAGCGTACGGCCGGGCCCTCCGGTTCGGTGGCCAGCAGCCCCAGTTCGGCCGCCTGGGCGCACTCGGCCTCGGCGTTCTCGCGGCCGGCCGCGTGCAGCAGGGCGTGGGTGGGCCGGGCGCCGGCGCTGGCCACCAGGAGGGTGCGGCGGGCCTCGACGGAGAGCATGTCCAGGCGGGTCAGCACCAGGGCGCGCAGCGAGGTCGGCACCGGCAGCGGCTCGCCGGGCCGGGGCGGGGTGGGGTTCTCGGCGAGGGCGCGGCCCAGCTCCAGGGCGAACAGCGGGTTGCCGCCGCTCGTGCGGTGGATCTCCCGGACCGCGGCCCGGGTCAGCGCCGCGTGACCGCGGTGGTCGAGGAGGTCGGCGACCTGCCCGCGGGTGAGCGGGCCGAGGCGGACGGCGACGGTGTCCGGGGGTGACGCGCGTAGGTGGCGGTCGTACTCCTGGCCCTCCGTGCGGACCGCGCAGAGCAGCTGGACCGGGGTGCCGCCGAGGCGGCGGGCGGCGAAGCCGAGGAGTTCGGCGCTGGCCGGATCCAGCCACTGGAGGTCGTCGGCGACGATCAGTACGGGGCCCTCGGCGGCCAGCGCGCGCAGCGCCGACAGCACCGCGAGGCGCAGGGCGAGGCCGTCGCGCTGGAGGGTGGACTCGCCGCGGCCGGTGAGTGCCGACTCCAGGGCGGTGCGCTGGGCGCCGGGCAGCCGGGGCGCGACCTCGTCGAGGACCAGCCCGAAGAGGTCGGCGAGGGCCAGAAACGGAAGATGGGATTCGGACTCGGTGGCCGAGCAGCGCAACACGGTGCGGGCGGCGCCGGCGTATTCGGCGTCCAAGGCCCCCAGGACGGTCGATTTCCCTATTCCGGCGGGCCCGTGCAGGAGCACGCTGCCGCCCGAGGCGAGCTGTTCGCGGGCGGCCGAGAGCAGCTCCGCCCGGCCGATGACCAGGTCGGGGTGGCATCGGGCAGGCTCCTGGAAGTCCCGTCGCACGGTCACCGCTCCCCTCGTGTGTCGTGTTCGGGCCAAATTCTAGGCAACGAACCCTGAAATCCGGCCGGACGGCATGGTGAGGGAAATAACAGCGGCCTTGCATCGGGTAATTCAAAGCACGCATGCATGAATGGAATGGGTTCCCTCCGCTACGGCAACAACCCCGTCCGACGAGCCGCCGACACCGCCTCCCCCCGGGTGTGTGCGCCCAGTTTCCGCATCGCCGAGCGCAGATAGCCCTTGACCGTCTCGGGCCGCAGCCCGAGCCGCTCGGCCACCGCCGCGTTGGTCGCGCCGGCCGCCACCCAGGCCAGCACATCCAGCTCCCGGGGCGCCAGCGTCCCCTCGGCCGCAGGTGCCGGGGCGCTCAGCAGCCCGCAGGCGGCGAGCAGTTCGGCGCGCAGTGCGGGATCGGGGATCCGCGGGGCCAGCGCCCGCAGCGCGGCATGGGCCTCCCGTACCTGCTCCCAGGCGCCCCCCGGATCCGGTACGGCGGCGGGCTCCGGCCGCGCCGCCGCCAGCAGCCCACGAGCCTCGTCCCGTACGACGAGCGCCTGCTCCACGTCCCGCGCCGCCGCCACCGCCGCGCCCAGGGTGCGGTCGCCCAGCGGCTGGGCGGTGCGCAGCGCGCCGTACAGCACGCCCCGCACCCGGCGCCGTACCACCACGGGCACCGCGAGGACCGAGCGGATGCCCTCGGCCGCCACGGGGATGTCGTACTCGTGGCTGATCTGCCGGGAGACGGAGTAGTCGGTGACCGCGCACGGACGGGCCAGCATGACCGCTCTGCCGCCCAGGCCGTTGCCGGAGCTGACCGCGAGCGAGCGCAGGGCGGCCGTGTTGGTGCCGGTCAGCTCGCTGATCCGGACCTGCGGCCGGTCGGCGTCGACCAGCCCGCCGAAGGCGATCGGGAGCCCGGTGGCGCGCCGGAGTCTGGCCAGCGCACCGCGTATCTCCACCGCCCCCGCGACGTCTGCTGCCACCTGTCCTGCCCCTTCGGCACGGCCTCGTGCTGCCCACACCCCCGTTCGGGGGTAGTGAGACCTGTATCACGGATTACACGATGCCAGAGAGCCGCCCGGCAATGGTCCGGTACCGAAGGAGACGCGTATGACGAGTGCGACGGAGGACTTCCGCAGGGCACGGGACTTCCTGCTGGAACACCGGACGGACTATGCCACCGCTTACGAGGGCTTCGCGTGGCCGCGTCCGGACCACTTCAACTGGGCGCTCGACTGGTTCGACGTCATCGCCGAGGGCAACGACCGCACCGCCCTGCACATCGTCGAGGAGGACGGCACCGAGACCAAGCTGTCCTTCGCCGAGCTGTCCGAGCGCTCCGACCGGGTCGCGAACCATCTGCGGGCGCGGGGCGTCGAGCCGGAGGACCGCATCCTCGTCATGCTCGGCAACCAGGCCGAGCTGTGGGAGACCGCGCTGGCCGCGATGAAGCTGCGCGCCGTCGTCATCCCGGCCACCCCGCTGCTCGGCCCGGCCGACCTGCGCGACCGCGTCGACCGGGGCCGGGTGAAGCACGTCATCGCACGAGCCGAGGACGCCGCCAAGTTCGCCGAGGTGCCCGGGGTGTACACCCGGATCGCGGTGGCCGGGTCGGCGGAGGGCTGGGAGGCGTACGAGGACGCGTACGTGGCGTCCGCCGAGTTCCTGCCGGACGGCCCGACGCTCGCCGACGACCCGCTGATGCTCTACTTCACCTCGGGCACCACCGCCCGGCCCAAGCTGGTCGAGCACACCCACACCTCGTACCCCATCGGCCATCTGGCCACCCTGTACTGGATCGGCCTCAAGCCCGGCGACGTCCATCTGAACATCTCCTCGCCAGGCTGGGCCAAGCACGCCTGGTCGAACCTGTTCGCGCCGTGGAACGCGGAGGCGACCGTCTTCATCCACAACTACAGCCGCTTCGACGCGGCCCGGCTGATGGCCGAGATGGACCGGCACGGGGTGACCTCCTTCTGCGCCCCGCCGACGGTGTGGCGGATGCTGATCCAGGCCGATCTGACGCAGCTGCGCACCCCGCCCCGCGAGGTGGTGGCGGCAGGCGAGCCGCTCAACCCCGAGGTGATCGAGCAGGTGCGGCGGGCCTGGCACGTCACCATCCGGGACGGGTTCGGGCAGACCGAGACGGCCGTGCAGGTCTCCAACAGCCCCGGACAGCCGCTGAAGACCGGCTCCATGGGCCGTCCGAGTCCCGGATACCGCGTCGAGCTGCTCGACCCGGTGTCGGGCGCGCCGGGGGCGACGGAGGGCGAGATCGCCCTCGACCTGTCGGCGCGGCCGGTGGGCCTGATGACCGGCTACCACGGGGACGCGGACCGTACGGCGGAGGCGATGGCCGGCGGCTACTACCGCACCGGTGACATCGGCTCCCGGGACGAGGACGGTTACATCACCTACGTCGGCCGCGCGGACGACGTGTTCAAGGCGTCCGACTACAAGATCAGCCCGTTCGAGCTGGAGAGCGCGCTCCTCGAACACGAGGCGGTGGCCGAGGCGGCCGTCGTCCCGGCGCCGGACGAACTGCGGCTCGCCGTGCCCAAGGCGTACATCGTGCTCGCGGCGGGCTGGGAGCCGGGCCCGGACACCGCGAAGGTGCTCTTCGAGCACTCCCGTCAGGTCCTGGCGCCGTACAAGCGGGTCCGGCGGCTGGAGTTCGCGCCGCTGCCCAAGACCGTCTCCGGCAAGATCCGCCGGATCGAACTGCGTGAGGCCACGGCGGCCGGGTCCGCGGACGAGTACCGCGAGGAGGACTTCAGGTGAGCACCTCGTACACGCACGGCACGAGCGGGACCGTGCTGCTCGGCGACACCATCGGCGCCAACCTCGACCGGGCCGTCGGGGCCTGGCCGGACCGCGAGGCACTCGTCGACGTGCCGTCCGGGCGGCGCTGGACGTACGGCGAATTCGCCGCGGACGTGGACCGGTTGGCGTACGCGCTGCTGGCGAGCGGGGTCGCCAAGGGCGACCGGGTGGGCATCTGGGCGGTCAACTGCGCGGAGTGGGTGCTCGTCCAGTACGCCACCGCCCGGATCGGCGCGATCATGGTGAACATCAATCCGGCCTACCGCACCCATGAGGTCGAGTACGTCCTCAACCAGGCGGGGATCTCCCTGCTGTTCGCCTCGCTCAGCCACAAGAGCAGCGACTACCGGGCGATGGTGGAGGACGTGCGGGGCAGGTGCCCGGAGCTGCGGGAGACCGTGTACATCGGGGATCCGAGCTGGGAAGCGTTGCTCCGGCGTGGAACCCCCGACCGGTACGAGGAGTTCCGGACCCGCAGGAGTGAGCTGTCCTGCGACGACCCCATCAACATCCAGTACACCTCGGGGACGACCGGCTTCCCGAAGGGCGCCACCCTCTCCCACCACAACATCCTCAACAACGGTTACTTCGTCGGAGAGTTGATCTCCTACACCGAGCAGGACCGGATCTGCATCCCGGTGCCCTTTTATCACTGTTTTGGCATGGTTATGGGGAATCTGGCCGCCACGTCGCACGGTGCCTGCATCGTGATCCCGGCCCCGTCCTTCGACCCCGTGGCCACCCTGGAGACGGTCCAGACGGAGCGCTGCACCTCGCTGTACGGCGTCCCGACCATGTTCATCGCGGAGCTGAACCTCCCCGGCTTCGCCTCGTACGACCTCTCCACGCTGCGCACCGGAATCATGGCGGGCTCGCCCTGCCCGGTCGAGGTGATGAAGCGGGTGGTCGCGGAGATGCACATGGCGGAGGTCTCCATCTGCTACGGCATGACCGAGACCAGCCCGGTGTCCCTGCAGACCCGTATCGACGACGACCTGGAACACCGCACCGGCACGGTCGGCCGGGTGCTGCCGCACCTTGAGGTCAAGGTCGTCGACCCGGCCACCGGGGTCACCCAACCCCGTGGCGTGGCGGGTGAGTTGTGCACGCGCGGCTACAGCGTGATGCTCGGCTACTGGAACGAGCCCGAGAAGACCGCGGAGGCCGTCGATGCCGGGCGCTGGATGCACACCGGCGACCTGGCGATGATGCGTGACGACGGGTACGTCGAGATCGTCGGCCGGATCAAGGACATGATCATCCGGGGCGGCGAGAACATCTACCCGCGCGAGATCGAGGAGTTCCTCTACGCCCACCCCAAGATCCGTGACGTCCAGGTGGTCGGGGTGCCGCACGAGAGGTACGGCGAGGAGGTCCTGGCCTGCGTCATCCCGCACGACCCGGCGGAGCCGCTCACCCTGGAGGAACTGCGGGCCTTCTGCGAGGGCCGGCTGGCCCACTACAAGGTACCGAGCCGCATCCAGATCCTGGCCGACTTCCCGATGACGGTGTCGGGGAAGGTCCGCAAGATCGAGCTGCGAGCCAAGTACGCCGGGGACCGGAGCGCCCCATAGGGGCGCGGGGAACTGCGCGACAAACCCCCACCGGCCTGTAGGTGGTCATCAAGCTAGGTGGTCATGAAGCCGAGCCGCGCAGTTCATCGGCGTGCCCGTTCATGGGCTGCGGCGTCCCCGTGAGGTCCAGAACGAACAGCGGTATCCCGAGCGCGTCGGCCCGCTCCCGCGCGTCCTCGGCGTACCCCGCGAGGGAGAAGTACACGCAGCCGGAGTCCTCCGTCATCGCCGTCAGCCACAGGCACTCCACGTCCCGCAGCGAGGCCGGCAGCACGGTCGGGTCCACCTGGGCGACCAGACCGCGCGCGGCCAGGCCTATGCCGGACGGCGGCCGCTGGTCGGCGCGGCGTATGTCCCGGTAGCCGAGCCAGCGCAGATAGAGCGCGGCGGCGGTGACCGCGTCCCGGGCGGTCCGGATCGTGACCGGCTGGAAGGGCGCCCGCGGCTCGGGGGCCGGCGCGGGCGCGGACTCGGTCCCGGCGACCGGGACGCGCAGCACCGCCCCGCACGGGCAGCCCAGCTCCGGCTGCGGCCACTGGTCCCGGCGGCCGCAGGAGCCGCAGCTCACCGTCACCCAGTCCTCGTCCCAGGCGCGGTGCGCCACCGGGGTCGGCGCGGTCCTGCCGTCGAGGGACGGGGTGACCGGGGCGCCGCAGGCGCAGGGGTACGACGGCGCGGTGTAGACGTGCTCGCGCCGACAGGCCGGACAGCGCACCGGCACGGTCTCGGACATGGCCCCACCCCAGGCGTCGCGTCGGTTCGGCGGTCCCATGGTGCTCCCGCCGGGGCCCGGTTGTCCGTCCCTTGACGACGTTCGTCCCCGCGCCTACATTGATTTCAGATAGTAGAAGTTAGTTTCCGTATTACGGAATTATGCTCACCGCGGGGCGCGACGGGAGCAGGCATCCGACAGCCGAAGCAGGAGTACTCGATGGCTCGAATGACCGCTGCCCGCGCGGCAGTTGAGATCCTCAAGCGTGAGGGCGTCAGTGCCGCGTTCGGGGTGCCGGGCGCGGCGATCAACCCGTTCTACGCGGCGCTCAAGGCCTCCGGAGGCATCCACCACACCCTCGCCCGGCATGTCGAGGGCGCCTCGCACATGGCCGAGGGCTACACCCGCACCCGCCCCGGCAACATCGGCGTCTGCGTCGGCACGTCCGGTCCGGCCGGCACCGACATGATCACCGGGTTGTACTCGGCCACCGGCGACTCCGTCCCGATCCTCTGCATCACCGGCCAGGCGCCGACCGCGGTGATCCACAAGGAGGACTTCCAGGCCGTCGACATCGCCTCGATCGCGGGGCCGGTGACGAAGATGGCGGTCACCGTGCTGGAGGCGGCCCAGGTCCCCGGCGTCTTCCAGCAGGCCTTCCATCTGATGCGCTCCGGCCGCCCCGGCCCGGTCCTGATCGACCTGCCGATCGACGTCCAGCTCACCGAGATCGAGTTCGACCCGGAGACCTACGAGCCGCTCCCGGTCTACAAGCCGGCCGCGACCCGCGCCCAGATCGAGAAGGCGATCGGTCTGCTGAACGCCTCCGAGCGGCCGCTGATCGTCGCGGGCGGCGGGGTCATCAACGCCGACGCCGCCGAACTGCTGGTGGAGTTCGCGGAGCTGACGGGGATCCCGGTTGTCCCCACCCTCATGGGCTGGGGCGTGCTCCCCGACGACCACGAACTGAACGCCGGCATGGTCGGCCTGCAGACCTCGCACCGCTACGGCAACGCGACCTTCCTGGAGTCCGACTTCGTCCTCGGCATCGGCAACCGCTGGGCCAACCGCCACACCGGCAAGCTGGACGTCTACACGGCCGGCCGGAAGTTCGTGCACGTCGACATCGAGCCCACCCAGATCGGCAAGATCTTCGCCCCCGACTACGGCATCGCCTCCGACGCGAAGGCCGCGCTGGAGCTCTTCGTCGAGGTGGCACGGGAGTCGAAGGCGGCGGGCCGGCTCCCCGACCGGAGCGAGTGGGCCGCGGCGGCCCAGGAGAAGAAGGCGACCCTCCAGCGCCGAACCCACTTCGACGACATCCCGATCAAGCCGCAGCGTGTCTACGAGGAGATGAACAAGGCCTTCGGCCCGGAGACCCGGTACGTCTCCACGATCGGCCTCTCGCAGATCGCCGGTGCCCAGATGCTGCACGTCTTCAGGCCGCGGCACTGGATCAACTGCGGCCAGGCGGGCCCTCTCGGCTGGACGATCCCGGCCGCGCTGGGCGTGGCCAAGGCCGACCCGGAGGCCCCCGTGGTCGCCCTCTCCGGCGACTACGACTTCCAGTTCATGCTGGAGGAGCTGGCGGTCGGCGCGCAGCACAAGATCCCGTACGTCCACGTCCTCGTCAACAACTCCTACCTGGGCCTGATCCGTCAGGCGCAGCGGGCGTTCGACATCGACTTCCAGGTCAACCTGGAGTTCGAGAACATCAACTCGCCGGAGCTGGGCGTCTACGGCGTCGACCATGTGAAGGTCGTCGAGGGCCTGGGCTGCAAGGCGATCCGGGTGACCGACCCGAACGAACTGGCCGCGGCCTTCGAGCAGGCCAAGAAGCTGGCGCAGGAGCACCAGGTGCCGGTGGTGGTGGAGGCGATCCTGGAGCGGGTCACCAACATCTCGATGTCCACGACCAACGACATCGGCAACGTGGTCGAGTTCGAGGAGATCGCGACCGAGCCCGGCCATGCGCCGACGTCGATCAGGACGCTGAAGGTCTGAGCCGCCGCACAACAGAGCGGGCGGTCCATCCGGAAGGATGGGCCGCCCGCTTCGCGCTGTGGGTGACACGGGGGCCGCCGCCCCCGTGCCGGCGGCCTCCGTGTGCAGTGAATATGCCCCACGACTGGGGCGGTTGAAGCATGCTGAACATGATTCAGAGCTTGATTTGAGGATTCGCCGTCCGCTTTACCTGGGTTCACGGGCTTTCGGGATGCTCGGTGAGGCCCGGCCAGTCGTCCGGTCCGCCGCCCTGCCACTCGATGAGGTCGCTCTCCTCGACCTCGATCCGGTCCAGATCGGCCATCCGCAGGATCTCGACCACGTCGTCGAGATGCGAGGCGAGCCCCAGGGTCACCTCCCCCTCGGTGACGCGGCGGGAGCCGTCCAGGGCGGGAGCGTGCACGACGATATGAGGGAACTCCGTCGGTGGGTGCGCTGTCATGCCTTCAGCGTGCTGCGGCAGGCGCGGATGCGCACGCCGAAGCGCGGACGCGGGTACGCCGGAGCGCAGGACGCGGACGGTTCCGCATCCGGCGCTCCGGCGCTCGGTGGGGCCTCTTCGGCTGTGGCCGTCCGACGGCGCGAGGCTGGGCGCGACAGGTCGTTCGCGCCGCCGGACGGGGTCTGGACCGGCTGGGACCGCGGCGGGTGCGACGGAGCCGGGGCGGCCTTCCCTCAGGTCGAGAAGGGCGCCCGGTTCCTTCACCACCGCACTGGCTCGCACGCCGCCGCGGTCCTTGCCACGCCCGCGCACCACCGGCCGGCCACCCCTCATCCGGGCCGTCCGGCCGTGCGCGGGCCGTCTGTGTCAGTCCTCGCGCAGGGCGTGGACCGCCTCCTCCACGCGCTTGCCGTACTCCGGGTCGGCGGCGTGGAAGTGGGCCAGGTTCTTCTCGATCACGTCGTCGCGGGAGACCTGCGAGAGGCCGCCCGCGATGTTCGCGCCCTCGGCGTTCGTCCACTGGTAGGCGTGCGAGCCGTAGCCGTTCATGTGCCGGTACGACGCCGGGATGCCGCGGTCGCCCATCAGCCAGGTCACCTGGTGCGTGGCCTCGGGGGAGTGCGCCCAGAAGTCCCGGACGCTGTCCGGCTCCTGACGGCCCGTGAAGGGGTCGCGCTTCTGCGAGTGGATGAAGTCGGGGAACTTGACGGGGTCCTTGATGAAGAACACCGGGGTGTTGTTCCCGACGAGGTCGTAATTGCCCTCTCCCGTATAGGACTTGACGGCGAAGCCGCGCGGGTCGCGGACGGCGTCGGCGCCGCCGAGGGAGTCGGCGACCGTCGAGAACCGCAGAAAGACCTCGGTGCGCCTGCCGACCGTGCTCAGGAAGTCGGCGTGGGTGAAGCCGGTGACGTCGTCGGTCACCTCGAAGTAGCCGTACGCGTCACTGCCACGGGCGTGCACCACCCTCCCCCACTGCCTTAAGGGCGTGGGAGGTGCCCCCACCGGGATCCGCTCGCGCTTGAAGCGCGCGAGCTTCTCGAGGAGGTGCTGGTCCTGGAGGAGGAGCGGGCCGCCGACGCCGGCGGAGGCGGAGTTCTGGTCGTCGGAGGCCGGGGCGCCGGACTCGGTGGTGAGCACGCGCTTCGACATCGTGGACCTTCCGTGCGGGTGTCAGCGGAAACTTATTTCCGCTTTGTGGAGCCTAGGATCGGGTCGGCTGGGGCGTCAACAGTTTGTTGAATTGGTTTCCGGGCGGCACCGGCGCCTGGGCGCGACAGGACAGTTGTCAGCGCCGGCGCCGCCCGGAAGTCATGGGGGTGCGGCTCAGACCTGGGCGCCGGAGAGGCGCTCCACCGCGCGCAGCAGCGCGGAGTGGTCCAGGCCGCCGTCGCCCTGCGCGCGCAGGGAGGCGACCAGCTGGGCCACCACGGCACCGACCGGCAGGGCGGCCCCGACGTTGCGGGCCGCGTCGGTCACGATGCCCATGTCCTTGTGGTGCAGGTCGATCCGGAAGCCCGGGGCGAAGTCGCGGTTCAGGAAGTTGTCCTTCTTCCGCGTCAGCACGGTCGAGCCGGCCAGGCCGCCGTTCAGCACGTCCAACGCGGCCGCCAGGTCCACACCGGACTTCTCCAGGAAGACCACGGCCTCGGCGCACGCCTGGATGTTCACGGCGACGATCAGCTGGTTGGCGGCCTTCACGGTCTGGCCGGAGCCGTGCGGACCGCACAGCACGATGGTCCTGCCGAGCGCCTCGAAGATCGGCTTCGCGGTGTCGAAGTCGGCCTGCTCGCCGCCGGCCATGATGGACAGCACGGCCTCGATCGCCCCGGCCTCGCCGCCGGACACCGGCGCGTCCAGGACGCGGATGCCCTTGCTCCCGGCCGCCTTCGCCAGGTCGACGGAGGTCTGCGGGGTGATGGACGACATGTCGATCAGCAGCGCGCCGGGCTTCGCGTTCTCCAGGATGCCCTCGGGGCCGTAGGCGATGGCCTCGACCTGCGGCGACGCGGGCACCATCGTGATGACCACGTCGGCGTCGCGCACGGCCTCGGCGATCGAGGAGGCCGCCGTGCCGCCGGCGGCCGCCAGCCGGTCCAGCTTCTCCTGCTCCAGCGTGAAGCCGGTGACGTCGTAACCCGCCTTGATCAGGTTCTCGGACATCGGGGAGCCCATGATGCCGAGGCCTATCCAGGCGATCTTGGGGAGTGTGCTCATAGGGGGTGCCTCTCTGACTGCTGTGATACGTCTGCTGCTCGGCGGGCGTCGCCAAAAGCAGCCCGTCCGGCGATCGGGGACGAGGCCGTTCAGGCCGAAGCGGGGGCCCGGTGGTGGCAGCCCCCGGTGGCGGTCACCTCAACGGGCGGCGCGCTGCTCCACCGGCAGCCAGTCGAAGGTGTCCGCGCTCGGGCGGTCGCCCGGCTTGTACTCCAGCCCCACCCAGCCGTCGTAACCGGCCTTCCGCAGCTGGTCGAGCAGCTCCTCCAGGGGGAGTGAACCCGTGCCCGGGGCGCCGCGGCCGGGGTTGTCGGCGATCTGCACGTGGCCGGTCCTCGCCGCGTACCGCTCGATCACCGACGGCAGGTCCTCGCCGTTCATGGACAGGTGGTAGAGGTCCATGAGGAAGCGCGCGTTACCGAGTCCCGTGGCCTCGTTGACCTTGTCGACGACGCCGACGCCGGCCGCTGCGCTCACCAGCGGGTACCGCGGCGACTCGGGCCGGTTGAGGGTCTCGATCAGGAGCACCGCGCCGATCCGGTCGGCGGCGCGGGCCGCGAGTGTCAGGTTCTCCAGGGCCAGCGCGTCCTGCTCGGCCGGGTCCACGCCCTCGACGCGGTTGCCGTACAGCGCGTTGAGGGCTTTGCAGCCGAGCGACTGCGCGAAGCCGGCCGCCACCTCGATGTTGGCGCGGAACTTCTCGGACTCCGCGCCCGGGATCGACAGGGCGCCCCGGTCGGGGCCGGGCAGCTGCCCGGCGTAGAAGTTCAGGCCCGTCAGCCGCACGCCCGCGTCCTCGATCGCGCTCTTCAGCGCGTCGAGCTCGGACCGCTCGGGGGTGGGGGAGTCGACCCAGGGCCACCACAGCTCGACCGCGCCGAAGCCGGCCGCGGCGGCGGCCGCGGGGCGCTCCAGGAGCGGGAGTTGCGTGAAGAGGATCGACAGGTTGACGTTGAAGCGCTGCTCTGCGGCTGTGCGCAATTCAAAACCTGGCATCGGGGTAGGCGCTCCCTTCCGCTCTCTGTATTCCGTATTACGGAAGTTGGTTTCTGCTTAATGGAAGACTGCCTGGGGCCGGTGAGAGCTGTCAAGAGCGCCCGCGCAAAACCAGCGCCCTACCCTGAAGGCATGGCACGGTCCAACGACGAGGTCGCCGCCCTGCTCCAGGAGTACGCGGACCTGATCTCGATCACCGGCGGAGACGCCTTCAAGGCGCGGGTCTACGAGAAGGCCGCCCGGGCGGTCGGCGGTCACCACGCCGATGTCGCCACGCTGGACCTCAAGGGGCTCCAGGAGATCCCGAACGTCGGAAAGTCGATCGCCCAGAAGGTCCTGGAGTTCTTCGACCAGGGCAGCGTGTCCGCCGTCGAGGAACTGCGGGCGAAGATCCCGGCCGGGGTGCGGCGGCTGACCGCCATCCCCACCCTCGGTCCGAAGAAGGCGATGGCGGTCTACGAGGAGCTGGGCGTCTCCTCGGTCGAGGAACTGGCCGATGCCATCGCCCAGGAGCGGCTGCGCGATCTCAAGGGCTTCGGGCCGAAGACCGAGGAGAACATCCTGCACGGGATCGAGCTGCTCCGGTCGGCCGGGGGCCGGGTCCGGCTCGACGTCGCCATGGACCTGGCGGAGAGCATCGTCAGCGCGCTGTCCGCGGTGACCGGCTGCGAGAAGTGCGCGTACGCCGGGTCA
The DNA here is from genome assembly GCF_055580905.1 of Streptomyces sp. NPDC031497. Classification (NCBI taxonomy): domain Bacteria; kingdom Bacillati; phylum Actinomycetota; class Actinomycetes; order Kitasatosporales; family Streptomycetaceae; genus Streptomyces; species Streptomyces sp. NPDC031497. The sequence goes on along the minus strand of NZ_JBVIKO010000001.1, from coordinate 116,700 downwards.
CTGCGCCGGTTCCGCGAGACGATCGGTGACATCGACATCCTCGTCGCGGCCGAGAAGTCCGCGCCGATCATGCGGGCGTTCACCGGGCTGCCGTACGTCACCGAGGTCATCGGGCAGGGCGAGACCAAGACGTCGGTCCGCACCAGCAAAGGCCTCAACGTCGACCTGCGGGTCGTACCGCCGGACTCCTGGGGCGCGGCGCTCCAGTACTTCACCGGCTCGAAGGCCCACAACATCCGCACCCGCGAACGCGCCGTGCACCAGAAGCTGAAGCTCTCCGAGTACGGGCTCTTCGACGTCGAGAGCGGCGAGAAGATCGTCTCCAAAACCGAGGAGGAGGTGTACGCCCGCCTGGGCCTGCCCTGGATCCCGCCGACCCTGCGCGAAGACCGCGGCGAGATCGAGGCGGGGTTGCGGGACGAGCTGCCGGAGCTGGTCACCGAGGCCGACCTGCGCGGCGACCTGCACACCCACACCGACCTCACCGACGGGCTCGCTCCGCTGGAGGAGATGGTGGAGGCGGCGGCCCGGCGCGGCTACGCCTACTACGCGATCACCGACCACGCGCCCGACCTGGTCATGCAGCGCATGACCGACGAGCGGATGCTGGCCCAGCGCGAGCGGGTGCGCGAACTCGACGGCACCTACCCCACCAAGGGCCGGCGCGGCGGGCTGCGGCTGCTGCACGGCACCGAGCTGAACATCGGCCCCGAGGGCGAGGTGGACTGGCCGGACGACTTTCTCGCCGGGTTCGACCTGTGCGTGGCGTCGATCCACTCGCACTTCAAGCAGAGCCGCGAGGCCCTGACCCGTCGGCTCGTCAGGGCCTGCGAGAACCCGCACGTCCACATCATCGGCCACCCCACCACCCGCCTCATCGGCAGGCGGCCCGGCATCGACGCCGACCTCGACGCGGTCTTCGCCGCGTGCGCCCGCACGGGCACGGCCCTGGAGATCAACGCCCACCCGGACCGCCTCGACCTGCGTGACGAGGACATCCTGCGAGCCCGGCGGCACGGCGTGAAGTTCGCCGTGAACAGCGACGCCCACGCCGTCCCCCATCTGGCCGCCATGCGGTACGGCATCGGCACCGCCCAGCGCGGCTGGCTCACCAAGGACGACGTGATCAACACCTGGCCGGAGCGACAACTGCGCGGCTTCCTGCGCAAGCGCGGCTGAGCCGGCACGCCGTCTCCCGGTCCCGCCGGCCGGCCCGGCACCTCATGACCGGGGCGAGGGCGACCATGTACGGCACACGCGAGCGGGCCCAGGGCTGATCCCCCGGACGAACGGCCTGACAGACGGCCGGGCGGAGGGACGCTCCGGTCGGCTAGGGTCGGCTCGTGGCGGACGCAGCGGCTCCGTCGCGGTGGAACTGACTGGCCCGGAGTGCGTCGCGGCTGTGCGGCGGTCGGCCGACGTGCAGGTCAGGGACGTTTTCTGGGGGCGCAATGCGATTGAGAGTGGAGTTCACGACCGAGCCCTTCGACCTCGACGAGGCACCCGCGCACGCGCTGGTCGCCCGAGAGGTCATCGAGGGCGCTCAGCTGGACGCGGTGGACGTCGGGCCGTTCGGGAACACGGCCGAGGGCGGCGCCGACGCCGTACTCGGCGCCGTGGACGCGCTGCTGCGCCAGAGCCTGGAGGCCGGGGCCACCCGGATCTCGCTCCAGGTCAACGTGGTGGGGGAGGACGGCGACAAGTGACCGGAAACGCGGACGAGCCCTTCATCACGGCCGTGAAGCCGCTGGTCGACGCCATGGGCGGGGAGATGGTCCCGCCCGACGAGGCAGGCGCCGACGACGTCGTCCTCGCCTGGGAGGGCGTCGACGTGGTCGCCGTACGGCTGCCGCAGCTCGCCGACTCCCTCGATCACATCCTGGCCGCCATGGAGCGCAAGCAGGGCAAGCCGCTGGCCGACCTGGACCGCAAGGCGAAGCAGGAGGTCGTGCGCATACTGGAGGCGCGGGGTGCCTTCTCCGTGCGGCACGGTGTGGAGACCGTGGCGGGCGCGCTCGGCGTCAGCCGCTTCACCGTCTACAACTACCTCAACCGCGAGAAGGAGAGCTGACCCGCGGGGTGCGTCCCGGGGTTGTTACGCGGAATTTTCAACAAAGTGTTGACGCTGGGTTCCGCAGGGCGTTAGCTAACGGCAGCCCGTTCAGCACGAAGGCCGCCTACGGCCACGGAGGCTCCCGTGACGTCGACTTCCACGCCCCCGGGTCTGGCCCGGTTCAACGATCTGGAGGAGCACGCGGCCCTCGCCGCCCTCCACGAGGCGTGTGCCTCCACCGCATGGGCCCGGCGACTGCTCGCCGCCCGCCCCTACGCCACCCCCGAGACCCTGTACGCCGCCAGTGACGCGGCCATGGCCGGGCTGAGCCCCGCCGACCTGGCGGAGGCCATGGCCGGGCACCCGCCGATCGGCCGCCCCAAGCCCGGCGACCCGACCTCGGCCCGCGAACAGTCCGGCATGGCCGGCGCCGCCGAAGCGCTCAAGGCGGAGATGCTCGAACTCAACCTGGCGTACCAGGAGAAGTTCGGCCATGTCTTCCTGATCTGCGCCACCGGCCGCAGCGGCGAGGAGATGCGGGACGCGGTCAAGGAGCGGATCGGCAACGCGCCCGAACAGGAGCGGGAGATCGTCCGCACCGAACTGGGCAAGATCAACCGCATCCGGCTCGCCCGACTCGTCGCAGAGGACGCCTGACACCATGAGCACCAGCACCACCGCCTCCGTGTCCACCCACATCCTGGACACCTCGCTCGGCCGCCCCGCCGAGGGCGTCGCCGTCCAGCTGTCCGCCCGGCAGGGCCGTGACACGGACTGGCAGACGCTCGGCGGCAGCGCGACCGACACGGACGGCCGGTGCAAGGACCTGCCGGCGCTGCCGGAGGGGACCACCCACGTACGGCTCGACTTCGCCGTGGAGCCGTATTTCGAGAAGTTCGCGAAGAAGCAAGCCGATGCGCAGCAGGACGCCCCCGCGAATCGGGACAGCGGACCGGCCGTGTTCTTCCCGGAGGTGGCGATCACGTTCGCCGTCGTACCGGGCGAGCACTACCACGTACCGCTGCTGCTCAACCCGTTCGGCTACTCCGTTTACCGAGGGAGCTAGCTACATGCCTACCATTCTTGGACAGAACCAGTACGGCAAGGCCGAGAACCGGGTCGTGAAGATCACGCGGGACGGTGCCACCCACCACATCAAGGACCTGAACGTGTCGGTGTCGCTCTCCGGCGACATGGACGAGGTCCACTACTCCGGCTCCAACGCCAACGTCCTGCCGACCGACACCACCAAGAACACGGTGTTCGCGTTCGCCAAGGAGCACGGCATCGAGTCGGCCGAACAGTTCGGCATCCACCTGGCCCGGCACTTCGTGACCAGCCAGGAGCCGATCAGGACGGCCCGGATCCGGATAGAGGAGTACGCCTGGGAGCGCATCGAGGCCTCCGACGCCAACTCGAAGTTCATCGGCGCGGACGAGGTCAAGCACTCGTTCGTACGCAAGGGCCAGGAGACCCGGCTCACCCAGGTCACGTACGACGGTGAGTCCTGGGAGGTGATCTCCGGTCTCAAGGACCTCGTCGTGATGAACTCGACCAACTCCGAGTTCTGGGGCTACGTCAAGGACAAGTACACGACCCTCCCCGAGGCCTACGACCGCATCCTGGCCACCCAGGTCTCCGCCCGCTGGCGGTTCAACTGGACCGACGACGAGCAGAAGATGCCGAGTTGGGAGAAGTCCTACGAGCAGACGAAAAAGCACATGCTCCAGGCCTTCGCCGAGACGTACTCCCTCTCGCTCCAGCAGACGCTGTACCAGATGGGCTCGCGCATCATCGACAACCGCGGCGAGATAGACGAGGTCCGCTTCTCGCTGCCGAACAAGCACCACTTCCTGGTCGACCTGGAGCCGTTCGGGCTCAAGAACGACAACGAGGTCTACTACGCCGCCGACCGGCCCTACGGCCTGATCGAGGCGACCATCCTCAGGGACGGCTGCGCCGCGAAGATCCCGGTGGACCTCACCAACCTCTGATCCACCCCACCTTCTCGGCACCCGCGGCCGGTGACTCCCCGCGTTCCGGCCGCGGCACTCAAATCCCCAGGGTCCTGCCGTGCCCTCACCACAAGTCCACTGAGCGAAAAGGACGAACCATGGCAGCAGACCGGCGCACCGTCATCGAGAACTGTTCGATCGCGACCGTCGACGCCCACGACACCGAGTACGCGGACGGGCACGTCGTCATCGCCGGCAACCGTATCGAGTCGCTCGGCGCGGGCCGGGCACCCGAGGGCCTGGAGAACGTAGTACGCCGTATCGACGCCACCGGTCATCTGGTGACACCCGGCCTGGTCAACACCCACCACCACTACTACCAGTGGATCACCCGGGGCCTGGCCACCGACCACAACCTCTTCAACTGGCTGGTCGCGCTGTACCCGACCTGGGCACGCATCGACGAGCCGATGGTGTACGCGGCCGCGCAGGGCTCGCTCGCGATGATGGCCCGCGGTGGTGTCACCACCGCGATGGACCACCACTACGTCTACCCGAAGGACTCGGGTGACCTCTCCGGCGCGATCATCCGCGCCGCCCGCGAGACCGGCGTCCGCTTCACCCTCGCCCGCGGCTCCATGGACCGCAGCGAGAAGGACGGCGGCCTGCCCCCGGACTTCGCCGTCGAGACCCTCGAAGGCGCCCTCGCCGCCACCGAGGCGACCGTCGAGGAGCACCACGACCCCTCCTTCGACGCGATGACCCAGGTGGCCGTCGCCCCCTGCTCGCCGTTCTCCGTCTCCACCGAACTCCTGCGGGAGGGAGCCGAGTTGGCCCGCCGCCTCGGAGTGCGTCTGCACACCCACGGCTCGGAGACCGTCGAGGAGGAGCAGTTCTGCAAGGAACTGTTCGGGATGGGCCCGACCGACTACTTCGAGTCCACCGGCTGGCTCGGCGAGGACGTGTGGATGGCGCACTGCGTCCACATGAACGACTCCGACATCGCCGCGTTCGCGCGCACGAAGACCGGTGTCGCCCACTGCCCGTCGTCCAACGCCCGCCTCGCGGCCGGCATCGCCCGCGTCCCCGACATGCTCGCCGCCGGCGTCCCGGTCGGCCTCGGCGTCGACGGCACCGCGTCCAACGAGTCCGGCGAACTCCACACCGAACTGCGCAACGCGCTGCTGATCAACCGCCTCGGCGCACACCGGGAGGCCGCCCTCAACGCCCGCCAGGCACTGCGCCTCGGCACCTACGGCGGCGCTCAAGTCCTGGGCCGGGCAGGCCAGATCGGCTCCCTGGAACCCGGCAAGCTCGCCGACCTGGTGCTCTGGAAGCTGGACACCCTCGCCCACGCGTCCATCGCCGACCCGGTGACCGCCCTGGTCTTCGGCGCGGCCGCCCCCGTCACGGCCTCCTTCGTGAACGGCCGTCAGATCGTCGAGGACAACCGCCTGCTGCACGTCGACGAGGACGCGATCGCCCGCGCCACGCGGGCCGAGGCCCAGCGGCTGGCGCACATCGCCGCACGGTAACTCTTCTTATCCGTAAGGCACTTGAGGTACGGAATCCGCGGTACGGCACTTCAGCCATACGGCACTACAGCCATACGGCACTTCAGCCATACGGCACTTCAGCTCCGGCCAGGAGGGACGGCTCCCGGCCGGCAGCCGCGGACCCCAGCGGGTCCACGGCGGCCGTCTCCTGGGCGCGTGCTTCCTCGCGCGCGCCCAGGAACGGTCACCCCGTTCCCCCCTTTCGGTCCCTCCCCCGCTCTCGGCTTCGCTCGAGCGGGAGGTGCCCCCATGACCAACACGCACCACCTCCCTGAAACCCGCGTCAGAGCCGACGCGTACCCGACCGGAGGAGAGCCGCTGTGTCCTCGCACCCCGTCGACGAGAAACTTCCGCCCCTGAAAATGGCCACCACGGGCCTTCAGCACGTGGCCGCGATGTACGCCGGCGTCGTCGCCCCGCCCCTGATCGTCGGCGCGGCCATCGGCCTGTCCGGCACCGAACTGACCTTTCTCACCGGCGCGTGCCTCTTCACCGCGGGCCTCGCCACCTTCCTGCAGACCCTCGGCGTCTGGAAGATCGGCGCCCGGCTGCCCTTCGTCAACGGCGTCACCTTCGCCGGGGTCGCCCCGATGACCGCGATCGCCGCCTCCACCCACGACAGGTCCGACGCCCTGCCGGTCATCTTCGGCGCGGTGATCGTCGCCGGCCTCCTCGGCTTCCTCGCCGCCCCCTCCTTCAGCAAGGCGGTCCGGTTCTTCCCGCCCGTCGTCACCGGCACGGTCATCACCCTCATCGGCGTCTCGCTGCTCCCGGTGGCCTTCGGCTGGGCGCAGGGCCCCGACCCGGCGGCACCCGACTACGGTGCGGCCAAGTACCTGGGCCTGGCCGCCGCAACCCTCCTCATGGTCCTGCTCCTGCGCCGTTTCACCCGGGGCTTCGTCAAACAGATCGCCGTGCTGATCGGCCTGGTCGCCGGCACGGTCGTCGCCCTGCCCTTGGGCCTCACGGACTTCGCCCCGGTCGCCGACGCGGACGTCGTCGGCTTCCCGACCCCCTTCCACTTCGGCGCCCCGCAGTTCCACGTCGCCGCGATCCTCTCCATGTGCGTGGTGATGGTGGTCTCGATGACCGAGTCGACCGCGGACATGCTGGCGCTGGGCGAGATCGTCGAACGCCCCGCCGACGAGCGGACGATCGCGGCCGGGCTGCGCGCCGACACCCTGGGCTCGGCGATCAGCCCGTTCTTCAACGGGTTCATGTGCAGCGCCTTCGCCCAGAACATCGGCCTGGTCGCGATGACCAGGATCCGCAGCCGGTTCGTGGTCGCGGTCGGCGGCGGCTTCCTGGTGCTGATGGGCCTGTGTCCGATGGCGGCCTCGCTGATCGCCGTCGTACCCCGGCCGGTGCTGGGCGGCGCGGGCGTGGTCCTGTTCGGCTCGGTGGCGGCCGGCGGCATCCAGACCCTGGTCAAGGCCGGCCTGGACAAGGACGAGAACGTGCTGATCGTCGCCGTATCCCTCGCCGTCGGCATCGTCCCGGTCACCGTGCCGGACTTCTACCACGCCTTCCCGGAGACCGCCCGGATCGTCCTGGACTCGGGCATCTCGACGGGCTGCGTGGCGGCCGTACTGCTCAACCTCGTCTTCAACCACCTGGGCCGGCGGCGTGCGGAGACGAAGGGCACGGCCTCCGAAGCCACCGGAGTCCCCGAGGCCCCGGGGGCCGTGTCCCTCGGGGGACCTCGGTCGATCTCGTGACGTCACTGCGGGCGGTCTCCTGGTCCTGCGTGCCGGCGACCGCCGCGCAGCCGAACTCAGCCGACGGCCCGGACCGACTGGCAGGGGCTGAGCGCGGGGAGCCGGCCGGTCAGGTACGAGCGGGGCGGAACGCCCATCAGGGCACGGAAGTCGGTCGTCATGTGCGACTGGTCGAAGTAGCCGGTGGCGGCGGCCAGTTCGGACCAGCCCGCGCTGCCCGCCCGGGCAGCGAGCGTGCGGACGCGGTCGATACGGGCGTAGTGCTTCGGGGAGACCCCGATGCCGTCGGTGAACAGGTTCCGCAACTGGCGTTCGCTGACCGCCAGTTCCCGCGCCACGTCCCGTACCTGGGCGGGCGCCCGGTCCAGCCGCACCGACAACGCCTCGACGCCCGCCCGCAGCAGCGCCGTCCGGGCCGGATCCGGCTGCTCCGACAGCATCCCGGGCAGCACCTCGGTGATACGCGGCAGCGCCTCCCGCGGGTCCAGCCACCGCACCTCACGCGCGAACCGGCGGGCCGCCCCGCCCGGCAGACCGTCCAGCGGCACCACCCGGCCGACCAGCCCCGCGGCCGGAACACCCAGCAGGGGCCGGGCGGTTCCCGGAGCGAGGCGCAACTCCACACACGAGATATGGGACTTGCCCGCGTGGTAGGTCGCCCGCACCCGCGGCCCGATGGCCAGGACGTCACGCCGTCCGTCCCCCGTCACCCGCAGCACCACCTTGATCGCCGCGTCCGGCAGATGGACGAACGCCCCCTCGGGCGGCTCGGCGAAGGACATGATCCGCACCTCGGCGATCCACGGGCGCAGCCCCTCGGGCGGGGCCGGAAGCGACTGGGCGATGGTCATCGGCACGCTTTTACGGTAAGCGAGCCGAGCCACCGTCCGGGCGGCCGGGCCGTGCCGGAATTTCCAAGAGCCGGCCGCCCTGACCCGCCCATCGTGGACCGCATGATTCTGGTGACGGGTGCCACGGGCACCATCGGCAGCGACGTCGTACGACAGTTGGCCGAGCGCGGTACGAAGGTGCGCGCGCTCACCCGGGACCCGGCGAAGGCGCGGGTCCCCGCCGGGGTGGAGGTGGTGCGCGGGGACTACGGCGACCCCGCCTCCCTGGCCGCCGCGCTGGCAGGCGCGACGGCCGCGTTCCTGCTCAGGCCGCCCGGCCCCGACGCGGGAGAGGACGCCGCACTGGTCGCCGCGGCCCGGACGGCGGGCGTGGGGAGGCTGGTGAAACTCTCCGCCATCGCCACCGGCGATCCGGCCTCCGGCCCCTCCGCGCAGTGGCACGTCGACGGCGAGCGGGCGGTGCGGGACAGCGGGCTCGCCTGGACGGTGCTCCAGCCGTCGTCGTTCGCCTCCAACACGCTGACCTGGAGGGAAGCGCTCCGGGCGGGCCAGCCGGTGCCCAACATGACCGGGGACGGCGCCTCGGGCGTGATCGACCCGCGCGACATCGCCGAGGTGGCGGTCCGGGCCCTGCTCGACGCCGGGCACGCCGGGCGGACGTACGTCCTGACCGGTCCCGAGGCGATCACCGTGCCCGGCCAGGCCACCGTGCTCGCCGAGGTTCTCGGCCGCCCGGTCCCGACCCGGGACCTGTCCCCGGAGGAGACCCGCGACTTCCTCCGCACCGCCTGGGGCATGGACGGGCCCCGGGCGGAAGGCGTCCTGACCGGCCTGGCGTTCGTCCGCGCCGGAGGCAACGCGCTGATCACCGAGGACGTCCCCGAGGCGCTGGGCCGCCCGGCCCGGACCTTCCGCACCTGGGCCGAGGACAACAAGGGCCTCTTCGCGTCGAGTTGAGGCGTGCTGCGGCCCAGGACCGCGACGGCCGTGGTACCGGCGCACTGGTACGGCCGTGGTACCGGCGCACTGGTACGGCCGTGGTACCGGCGCACCGGTACGGCCGCGGTACTGGCCTATTGGTTCCGCGGGCGCAGTACCGTTGCCGCCAGCACCAGGGCGGCCACCGCGATTCCGGTGGCGGCCCGGAACGCCAGCCGGTAGCCCTCCGCCGTGGCGGGGATCAACTCCGCACCCCGGTCGAGGAGTCCGCCGGTGTGGCTCGCCGCCACGGTGCTCAGTACCGCGAGCCCCAGTGAACCGCCCACCACCTGCGTGGTGTTGAACAGTCCCGACGCCAGGCCCGCGTCCTCCTCGCGCGCCCCGGACATCGCGAGACCGGTCAGCGCCGGCATCGCCGCGGCGAACCCCGCGGCCAGCAGCAGGAGCGGCGGCAGCACGTCGGCGGCGTAGGAGGCGTCGACCGGCACCCGGCTCAACAGGGCCATCCCGGACACGATCACCACCAACCCGCAGAGCAGGACGCGGTACGCGCCGTAGCGGGCGATCGTCCGCGCGGACAGCCCCAGCATCAGCAGCCCGATCGTGACCGGAGCCGGCAGAAAGGCGGTGCCGGTCGTCAACTCGTCGTAGCCGAGGACGCGTTGGAGGTACAGCGCGCCGAGGAACTGGAAGCCGTACATCGCCGCGATCATCAGCACCTGCACGGCGTTGGCGCCGGCGAGCAGCCGGGAGCGCAGCAACCGCAGGCGCAGCAACGGGCGCCGGGCGCGTGCCTGCCGGAGGGTGAACGCCGCCAACAGGGCGACCGCCAGGGCCGTCAGGAGGAGGGTGGCGAGCGGGCCGCGGTCCCCGGCGCCGACGATGACGTAGACCGTGAGCATCAGGGCGCCGGTGACCAGCGCGGCGCCCGGGAAGTCGGCGCCCTGACGGAGGCCGGCGCCCCGCTCCGGAGCGAGGATCCGGGTGGCCGCGAACCAGGCGGCCAGCCCTGTCGGCAGGTTGATCAGGAAGATCCAGTGCCAGCTCAGCGCCTGGGTGAGCGCCCCGCCCAGGAAGGTGCCGAGCGCGCCGCCCGCCGCGCCGACCGCGCTGAACACCGCGATGGCCCGGCCCTGTTCACGCGGCTCTGGGTAGAGGGCGACCAGCATGCCGAGCACCACCGCGGAGGTCATCGCCCCGCCCACGCCCTGCATCGCCCGTGCCGCGATCAGCACGCCCTGCCCGGTCGCCGCCGCGCACAGCACCGAGGCGGCCGTGAACAGGGCGAGGCCTGTCGTGAACATCCGCTTGCGGCCCAGCAGGTCGCCGAGACGCCCCGCCAGCAGGAGCAGCCCGCCGAACGGGATCAGATACGCGTTGACGACCCAGGCCAGCCCGGGGCCGCTGAAACCCAGGTCGCGCTGGATGGCCGGCATCGCCACCGTGACGATGTTGCCGTCGACGACGGCCATCAGGATCCCCGCGCACAGAACGGCGAGGGACGCCCAACGGGGGTATGTTCGTGGGGGTGCCACCGGGGCCGCCGGTGTCGGCGTCGGTGTTCCGGTCGTGGTCGACATGGCCTCTGGGCCTCCGTAATCGCCGTAGAACTCACCAGACAGGTGAACAGGAACAGTTCGTGCACAAGGTGCATGACTTGTAACGGAGTTCATGGTGAGTGACCATGGGGGGAGACGTAAGGAGGCAGCTCGATGTCCCAGAGGAACACCGGTGTGACCGTCCAGGTCGTGAACGCGGGCGCCTGCCCGGTCCGCGAGGTTCTTGACAGGGTCGCCGGCAAATGGAGCGTCCAGATCCTGGTCGCGGCCTCGCACGGCCCCATCCGCTTCACCGAGCTGGAGCGCGGCATCGAGGGCATCAGCCGCCGGATGCTGACCCTCACCCTGCGCAACCTGGAGCGCGACGGGCTGGTGACCCGCACCGTGTATCCGACCGTGCCCCCGAAGGTGGAGTACGGACTCACCCCGGTGGCCCTGGAACTGCACGAGACGCTGCAGCGGCTGACCGACTGGGCCGAGCACAACCGCGGCTACATCGCGCAGGCGCGGGCGGCCTACGACGCCGAGCATCAGCCCGAACTGCTCGACGTGTAGGCGTGTACGGCCTGGACGGCGTGTACGGCGTGGACGGTCCAGATGGTGCCGAGACGGCGTTGGACCCTCCGGTGGCGGTCCGCCGGACCCTCAGAAGCCGAAGAGGTCCGGAGCCGAGGTGAGTTCCTTGAAGACCTCGCTCGGACGGTCGATCAGCCGCCTGGCCTCGAGGTCCAGCAGCCCGCCGACCGCGTCCACCTCGGCGGCCAGGGTGCCGTCCGCCTTGGTTATCGACTGGAGTACCCGGAACGTCTTGCCCTCGCCCCACTCGAACACGCAGGTCACATCGACCTCGTCGCCGGCGAGCAGCTCCCGTTTGTACCGGATGGTCGTCTCCAGGGCCACCGGACCCACGCCCCGCCCGATCAGTTCGGCCTGGGTGAGCCCGGCGGCCTGGAGCAGCGACCAGCGGGCGTGCTCGGCGTAGTTGAGATACACCGCCTGGTTCAGGTGGCCCTGCACATCGGTCTCGTAGCCACGGACCGTGACGCGGACGGAATACGGTTCGCTCACGACTTCCCCTTCTCGTGTACGACGCACTGATCCTTTGTCGGCATCCTGGCACGCCCGTCACACCCGGCGCGGCGATGCCAGTAGATAGCGCGTTCGAGTCCGTGGCTCCGTGTACTCGCCGGTCTGCCATCCCGCCCGCTCCAGGGTGCCCGCGCACGCGCGCAGGGGCTCGCCCTCCGGCGCGTGGACGGCGACCGCCTCGGGCTGCGGTGTGGCTCGCACCCGGTAGCCGGCGGTCGCGGGTCCCTCGGGCGGGTGCCCGGCCGCCTCCAGGGCGAGCGCGGCGGCCCGCACGAGATGCGCACGCTCCCAGCCGCAGGGCCGGTCCGTGGCGCCGTCGGGGTTGGTCATCCGGCGCAGCTCCAGGAGCCCCTGCCAGGCGCTGTGCACCTCACGCGCGCGGGCCGCCCCGTCCTCGACGGCCTCCTCACCGCCGACCCGCGCGGCGAACACCCCGTCCGGCTCGGCCGGTGCCGGTGCCGGGGGCTGTGGAGCCGCCGCCTCCCGTATCCGATGCCCCGCAGGCGTCAAGAAGTGGTCGTGCGGCGGCCGCGGATGCCGAAAGGCGAGCCCCCGCTTCACCAGCGCCGCCAACTGCGCCTCCGTACCCCGCAGCCGCCCGCTGACCGGATCGGCGCCATCGATGACGCGCCGCTGAGCGGCAGTGGGCGGTCGGGTCACGGCATGCTCCTCTCCGGCGTCGATCCGTACGGACGCGTAACGATCCGTGCTTCGAAGGCTACGGCCGCGCACTGACACTCGACCGGCCGAAGATCATCGCCTGCAGCCTGCCGTTACCGGATCGGCTCGCTCGGTCGGATGTTCCACCCCGCGATCACCGGGCGGTCGTGTTCCGTGCCGAGGCGGCACAGTGTTCCGGTCGCCAGTTGGAAGAGGGCGCCGTCGGAGGGGGGCAGGCCCAGGCGGCGGGCGGTCAGGACGCGCAGGAAGTGGCCGTGGGCGACGAGCAGCACGACCCCCTCCGTGTTGGCGAGGGCCGCCTCCACCTTGGACAGCATCCGGTCGGCCCGTTCCCCGACCTGCTCGGGGGTCTCCCCGGGGTGCTCCGGCGGACCGGGCGCGACGCCGTCGGTGAAGAGGAACCAGCCCGGCCGGGTGCGCTGGATCTCCACGGTGGTCACGCCCTCGTAGCCGCCGTAGTCCCATTCCCGCAGGTCGGCGTCGACCCGGGCGTCGGGCACGCCGATCAGCTCAGCGGTCTCGCGGGCCCGCTGGAGCGGGCTGACGAAGGCGGCGCCGATGCGATGCGACCGGATCAACGGGACCAGTCGCCGCGCCTCCTCCCGCCCGTGCTCGGTGAGGGGCACGTCGGTCCACCCCGTATGCCGCCCGGACCGCGACCACTCGGTCTCACCGTGCCGGACGAGAAAGACATCAGCCATACGTCAGAGGCTAAGAGCCCACCGTTCCAGTTCGGCGAACTCACGCGCCCGTAGGCCGTGGCGGGGGTCGACCGGAAGGAGTAAAGCGGGGGCGTCGTGATGCTCGGCGACATGGCGGACGTCCAGGTCGGTGACCATGTCGTCCACCCAGACGAACGGCCGCCCCGCCGCCCACGCCACGACGGTCCGTGTCTTCCAGTACAGCCCGTCCGGGTCCTTGGCGAACAGCTCGGGCCACTCGATGACGGGCAGTTCGGGCAGCCCGACGGCCGGGCCGATCATCTCGTTGGCCTCGTGCATCCAGGTGGTGGCCCACGCCAGCTCGTACGGCAGCGCGAGCAGCCGTGCCCCGTGCCGCGGGTGCAGCCGCACCCGCAGGCCGCGGCGGAGCGTGCGGGAGCCGGGTGTCTGGCGGGCGGACCAGTTCGCCGGGTGCAGCCGGTGGGTCACATACCCGCGATGCCGTAGCAGCCGGGCCCGGAACGGGTTGAGGGGTCCGTCGACGTCGAGGAGGAGCAGGGGGCGCTGGGTCATGGGGAGGGGTTACCCGGGTTGCCCGGCCCGCGCACGGCTCCGGTGAGCCCTACTGCCGATACCCGCTCAGGAACCGTCCGATCCGGCCGATCGCGGTCTCCAGGTCCTCCGCGTGCGGGAGGGTGAGGATGCGGAAGTGGTCCGGGGCGGGCCAGTTGAAGCCGGTGCCCTGGACCACCTGGATCTTCTCCTGGAGGAGCAGGTCCAGGACGAACTTCTCGTCGTCGTGGATCGGGTGCACCTTGGGATCGATCCGCGGGAAGGCGTACAGGGCGCCCTTGGGCTTGACGCACGAGACGCCCGGGATCTCGTTGAGCTTCTCCCAGGCCACCGTGCGCTGCTCGTGCAACCGGCCGCCGGGGGCGACGAGTTCGCGGATGGACTGGCGGCCGCCGAGCGCGGCCTGGATGGCGTACTGGGCGGGGGCGTTGGCGCACAGCCGCATGGAGGCCAGCATGGTGAGGCCCTCCAGGTAGTCCTTGGCGTGCTGCCGGGGGCCGGTGACCACCAGCCAGCCGGAGCGGAAGCCGGCCACCCGGTAGGTCTTCGACAGGCCGCAGAAGGTGAGGACGACCAGGTCGGGGGCGAGGGCCGCGGCCGAGTGGTGGACGGCGTCGTCGTACAGGATCTGGTCGTAGATCTCGTCCGCGAAGACCATCAGGCCGTGCCGGCGGGCCAGGTCGAGGATGCCCTCGATGATCTCCTCCGGGTAGACGGCGCCGGTCGGGTTGTTGGGGTTGATGATGACCACGGCCTTGGTGCGGTCCGTGATCTTCGACTCCATGTCGGCCAGGTCCGGGTACCACTCCGCCTGCTCGTCGCAGAGGTAGTGCACCGCCTTGCCGCCCGCGAGGGTGGTCACCGCCGTCCAGAGGGGAAAGTCCGGGGCGGGGATCAGGATCTCGTCGCCGTCCTCCACCAGCGCCTGTACGGCCATGGAGACCAGCTCGGAGACGCCGTTGCCGAGGAAGACGTCGTCGACGCCGACCTCCAGGCCGAGCGCCTGGTAGCGCTGGGCCACGGCCCGGCGGGCGGAGAGGATGCCGCGCGAGTCCGTGTAGCCGTGTGCCTGGGGGAGCATCCGGATCATGTCCTGGAGGATCTCCTCCGGCGCCTCGAAGCCGAACACCGCGGGGTTGCCGGTGTTCAGGCGCAGCACGCTGTGGCCCGCCTCCTCCAGCGCGTTGGCGTGCTCGATCACCGGCCCGCGGATCTCGTAACAGACCTCGCTGAGCTTGTTGGACTGCCGGAACTCCATGCGCCCCTCCGGAAACTCGTGGTGCTTGGTTTTACCAAGTAGCAGCTTGGAAAGTCCAACACCTTGTCTAGACTGCGTCGCATGTCACCTCGCCGAAGCTACGACCAGTACTGTTCCGCGGCCCGCGCCCTCGACGTGGTGGGCGACCGCTGGACCCTGCTGATCGTCCGGGAGCTGTTCGCCGGTCCCCGCCGCTACACCGACCTGCACGCGGATCTGCCGGGGGTCAGCACGGACGTCCTCGCCTCCCGGCTGAAGGACATGGAGCGGGACGGGGTCGCGACCCGGCGGCGGCTGCCTCCGCCGGCTGCGGCGTACGTCTACGAACTCACCGAGCGCGGGCGGGAGTTGCTCCCGGTGGTCCAGGCGCTGGGCAGGTGGGGGGAGCCCGAGCTGGGTGAGCGACGGCCCACCGACGCGGTCCGCGCCCACTGGTTCGCGCTGCCGCTGCTGCGGGCCCTGGAGGGTGAAGGCTTGGTCGAAGTCCGGCTGGGGGAGGGGGACTTCCACCTGTACGCCGGTGCGCAGGACGGTCCGGTGTACGGCGACGGACCCGCGCCGCGTGAGCCCGACGCCCGGCTCGTGCTCGACACCGGGACGTGTGCGGCCCTGGCCCGGGGGGAGTTGGGCCTCCCGGACGCGGTACGGGCCGGGCGGGTGACGGTGACCGGGGACGGTGCGCTGGCCAAGGCGCTGCGAGACGCCTGAAACGGCGACCGGGCCCGCCGCGAACGGGGGCCCGGTCACCGGAACGTGTCAGGTCAGGCGCCCGGCGGCACCCGGTACGGCCGACCCGACCCGCGCGTCAGCGCGTATCCGCCGATGCCGGCCAGCGCGGCCAGCACCCCGCCGATCCCGGTCCACACCCAGCGGTCGGTCCACCAGCCGGAGGACCAGCCGTCGTCCGAACCGAAACTGGAGAGCACCGCGGTCTTCGTATCACCGTCGTCGCTCTTCTCGGAGGTGACCGCGATCCCGGGGACCAGCGGCTTCGCCAGCGAACCGTCCACCGCCGCCGAACCGCCGATGTCCTTCGAGTCCACCCGGACCTCGGCACTCACCGGCTGGCCGAGGTCCGCGTCGCCGAGGTCCACCACCGTCAGCCGGACGTAGTACGTGCCGGGCAGCGGGTCGTTGGCCCACGGCTCCGACCAGCCCCTGACGGTACGCATCACACAGGCCAACTGCACCGACGTGGCGCCCTGTCCGGCCGTGCGGGTCGCCGCGCCGTACTGGCAGGCCTGGCGGCGCCGCAGACCGTCGTACACGTCGATCTGCCAGGTCTGCGCCGCGTGCGAGTCGGGCAGCTTCACCGTCGCCTTGACGTCGGGGCGCTGACCGGCGTCGGCGGGGAACGACCAGTACAGGTAGTCGCCCGTCGATCCGCTGGCGGTGGCCTGCTGTCCCTGGTCGAGTTCCGTCGCCGTACGGAAGGACGTGCCCGCCTGGGTGGGCGCGCCGCTGTCCTCCGAGGAACTGGGAGAGGGGGAGGCGTCGTCGGCGTACGCCGGGCCCGCGGCCAGGCCCACCGCCAGCAGGGCGGCGCTCAACACACGTGTGATCGACATCAGTTGGTCCTCCAGACCGCTACTCGCCAGCGCGACACCCAGCCCCACAGCAGACCCGCGAGGAAGCCGGTCAGCACCAGCGCCCCGAGCAGCCACCAGCCGCGGCCGAGACCGAAGGAGGCGACGTCGGACGCCTTCGACGGCCCGTCCACCACGTCCACCGTCAGCTCGACGGGCAGGCCCGGGCTGGTCTTCACGCCGGAGGTGGCCGAGAAGGAGTTGGTCACCTGGAGACAGACGGTCTCCGGGGTGGTGTCCTCGTCGTCGTCGCTCTCGGCCTTCGGGTACCGCAGACCGGTCGAGATGACGTCGGTACGGCCGGTGCCCGACGCCTCGCCGCGCACGATCTCGCGTCCGTGCACGGTCACCGCGCGCAGCAGCACCCCGTAGTCCGGGTTGACGGCCCGGTCGGCGGCGACGCTGACCGAAGCCCGCAGCTCCTGGCCGGGGCTGACGTCGACCTTGTACCAGCGCTGCTGCCCGAACTCCTCGCGGTCGGTGTACAGCCCGGACTTCAGCGCGGGCGCCGAGGAGCACTGGCCGGTGCCGTCCGTGGCCACCGGCGTCACCACCGGATCGGCGGCCCGGTGCACCAACTGCCCGACCCGGTCGCTCAGTTCCTCCTTGTGCTGGACGGAGGTGTAGGTGCCGCCGGTCGCGTCCGCGATGCAGCTCAGCTGGTCCCGGGTCTTGGCGTCCGGCACCAGGCCGAGCGTGTCGATGGTCAGCCCGACGCCCTTGGCGGCGATCTCGCGGGCCACCACGCACGGGTCCAGCGGCTGGCAGGTGTCCTCGCCGTCGCTGATCAGGACGATACGGCGGGTCCCGCTACCGCCCTCGAGATCGTCGGCCGCCTTGAGCAGCGCGGGGCCGATCGGGGTCCACCCGGTCGGCGTGAGCGTGGCGACGGCGGTCTTCGCCTCGGTGCGGTCCAGGGTGCTGACCGGGTAGAGCTGCGCGGTGTCCTTGCAGCCGGTCTTCTTGTCGTTTCCGGCGTAGTTGGCGCCCAGCGTGCGGATGCCGAGCTGGACCCCCTCGGGCGTCGCGTCCAACACCTCGTTGAACGCCTGCTTGGCCGCGGCCATCCGCGTCCCGCCGTCGATGTCCGTCGCCCGCATGGAACCGCTGACGTCCAGTACCAGCTCCACCTTGGGAGCCGCCTGGCCCGTCTCGTCCGTCTCGTCGGCGACCGCTCCGCCGGGGAACGCGATCCCGGCCGCCAGGGCGGCGAGCAGAGCGCAGACTCCTGCCGCCGTCCGTTGTGTTCTGATCATCGGCGGATCCTATTGATCAGAGGCGCCGGGCTCCAAAACGAGGTCCGGACGCCAAAACGCGAGCGGCCGGCAGGCCAACGGAGGGTGGCGGGCGGACAGGTGAGCGCTCACCACCTGTCGGCGAGCGGATTCGGCAGTGCCGCCCACTGGTCCCCGGGCACCTCGGGCGACAGCCGCATCAGCGTCAACGCCTTCGCCGGCAGCGGGCCTTCGAGGAGGGCCGTCAGGTCGGGGGTGGCGGGAAGGTCCCGTACGGCCGTCTCCAGAGCCGTCGCCAGGGCCGGTCCCGAACCCGCCGTGCCCGCCAGGGCGCCCGCGACCAGGGAGCCGAACAGCTTGCGGCGCAGAGTCGTTTCGTCATCCGTGACCAGGCGCCCCGTCAGCTCGGGCGGGGTGATGCCGTGCCGGGCCAGACGGACCGGGCTGAGGCGGATGTCGGCCAGGTCGCGGTAGACCAGCCTGAGCGGCGCGCCGGTCCCGGACAGCACCACGAGGAGGTTCTGGCCGTGCGCCTCCAGGGCCACGCCCAGGTCCAGCAGCCGCAGGCCCACCGTCAGGGCGAGCCGGGTGAACGCGGCCAGCCAGGACGGCGATGTGGGCAAGCCGGTGGTGGTCAGGGCGGCCACCGGCAGAACCCGCTCGCCCGGCGCCGCGTACACCTCGGGCGACTCGCGCAGCACGGCCGCCAGATCGGGGGAGTCGGCGGTCGCCGCGCCCAGGGTGCGGGTCACGTGCAGGAGGCCGTCCGTGCGGGACGCCAGGTCCGCGGCGAACGACGACAGGGTCATGGCCGCGTCGATCGAGTACGTCGAGATGTCCCGGACGGACGAGGTCAGCCGGGCGCTGAGCGCGGTCTTCACATGCGGTCCGCCGGGCAGGGCGAGGGTGCGCAGGGACATCAGCGGGTGCGCGGTCCGCCAGGGCTCGCCTGGGCCGCCCTTGAGGACATGGGCGGTCTGCCACGGATGCACCGGGATCAACAGCCCCCCCGCGTCCCGGAGTTCGTCCGGCCACTCACCCGTCAGCAGACAGTCCCCGGCCGCCACCGGGACCGTCTCCAGCCGCACCGTCGGCCGGTGCTCCGGCCCGTACGCGAGCTGCTCCGCCACCGAGAAACCGGGCCGGGAACGGCAGTTGGGATGGAAGGGGTGCCCGTCGACCACCCGCTGCTCCCACTCCCAGTCCCTCCCCCAGCCTTCGGCCGGGGGGACCCCCACGGGCCACTCCTCCGGAGGGAACCCCCGGTCCGCCCGCGACAGCGCCAACGAGGCCGCGCTGTGCCCGAGTTCGGCCGCGAACCCCGCCGAATGCGGCCACCCCAGATCGGTCATCAACCGCGCCGGATCGTCGTACGCCACCCCGTCCAGACGTACGGCGGTCACATACGCGTCGGTGGCGTACGGATCCGCGCGCGGGCCGTGCAGCGCCCGTCCGTCGGCCAGCCACAGGGCCAGGCTGTGCGCCCCGCGTACCCGGCGCGCCACCCACGGGAGCGGCTCGTGCGCCAGCGCCCGCCACAGCCGGGTCAGCACCGCCGCCCGCGCACCGGGCAGCTCGGCCGTGTACCCGGACACCAGGTCCGGCCGCGCCTCGGCCAGCTCCGTGGCGAGCTGTGTCTCGATGGGGGAGGGACGGTGCACGGCAGGGCTCCTCGGGGACGGGTCCGACGGTCATGATGGCTGATGACGGCAGACATACTGATCGTGATCGGACCGTGTGCACGTAGCGAACGAATGGAACGCGTGGATCTCATGCCCCCCAGCGACAGCGGCAGCGTCGGCGAACGCGCCGACGCGTACGCTGCCGCGCCCCTGCTCAACTGCCTGCTGCGGGAGGTGGCCGAGCCGCTCCCGGACACCGGAAACGGGCCGCTCCCGGCCGCCGGGCAGGGGACACCGCGGGTCTACCGGCTGCCCGGCGGCGGCCGGCTGCTGCGGGTGCGCGGCGCCCGCCGGCCCGCCGTGCCCGAGGTGTACGCGGCCGGCCGCTGGCACCGCATCGGCCACACCGAGCTGGTGAAACTCGTCGCCGAGGAGCTGCGCGCGCACACCGGGCTGTCCAACGGCGATCTGCCGGCCGAGATGATCGACAGCCGGGACGTGGTCGCCGCGCTGCTCACGGCACGCGCCCGGGCGACGGCGCCCGACGACCCGTATCTGCGCTCGGAGCAGTCCCTCATCACCGGCCATCCCTACCATCCCGCCCCGAAGGCACGCGGCGGCGGCCCGGTCACCGCCTGGTTGCCGTACGCGCCCGAGGCGCACGCCCGGTTCCCGCTGGTGCTGCTCGGGGTGCGCGCGGACCAGGTGGCCGAGGAGGGCGACACGTCGGCGCTGGACGCGCTGGCCGCCGCACCGCCGGGCTACCGGCTGCTGCCGGCCCACCCCTGGCAGCTCGACCTGGCCGCCCGCGACCTGGCCCCGGCCTTCGCCGACGGACGGCTGGTACGCCTGCGTGAGACCGACTTCGCGGTCTGGCCGACGGCCGCGATCCGCACGGTGTACGAGCCGGTGCGCGATCTCTTCCTGAAGTTCAGCCTGGACGTCCGGATCACCAACGACATCCGTCGGCTGTGGGCGCACGACCTGCGGAAACTGCGCCGTACGGACTCCGCCGCGACGGCCGCCTTCGCGGCGATGGACGGGCCCGCGGCCTGGCTCGGCGACCGCGGCTACCGCACCGCGCGGTTCGCCTTCGAAGAACTCGCGGTCGTCGTCCGGGACGGGCTGCGCGGCTCGCTGCCGCCCGGCGCGACCCCGCTGCTCGCGGCCGGCCTGGTGGAGGGCTTCGAAGACAGCCCCCTGGCCGCGACGGCGGATCCGGGGGCCTGGTGGCAGGCGTACCTGCGCGCGGTCGTACCCCCGGCGCTCACGGCCTTCGCCGACCACGGGGTCGTCCTCGAAGCGCATCTGCAGAACACCCTGGTCGCCGTCGACGCGGACGGTACGCCGGTGCAGGCGCTGTACCGGGACGCCGAGGGCGTCAAGCTGCTGGCCGACGTGGAGCGGGCCGCCGGGTGGGAGCGGCTGGTGTACTGCCTGGTCGTCAACCACCTGATCGAGGTCGCCGCCGCGCTCGCCGAGTGCCACCCCGGGTTCGATCCGTGGCCCGCGGCCCGCCGGGAGCTGGCGCGGCATCCGCTTCCGGAGGTGGCCGAACTGCTGGCGGCGCCGACCCTGCCGGGCAAGACGAACCTGCTGCTGCGCTGGACGGGGGCGGACGGCGCCGACGCGCGCTATCTGCCGTTGCCGAATCCCCTGGCCTGAAATGGCCTGAAGCCGTGGCGGCCGACGGGGCGGCCCGGCGGATCCGCTTAGGATCATGGTGCCCGATCCCCGGCTGGTGAGGAGTCCCAACGGCCATGGCCGACGCGCGTGTTGTCGTCATCACGGGTGGCGGTACCGGTATCGGTGCCGCCACCGCCCGGTTGCTGCGGGCCGCCGGGCACCAGGTCGTCATCGGCGGGCGGCGGCCCGAGCCGCTGCGGCGACTGGCCGACGAGACCGGCGCCCTGGCGCA
This sequence comes from Streptomyces sp. NPDC031497, assembly GCF_055580905.1. Taxonomy (NCBI): domain Bacteria; kingdom Bacillati; phylum Actinomycetota; class Actinomycetes; order Kitasatosporales; family Streptomycetaceae; genus Streptomyces; species Streptomyces sp. NPDC031497. The sequence goes on along the minus strand of NZ_JBVIKO010000001.1, from coordinate 95,445 downwards.
CCCCGGCGACCTCTCGGACCCGGCGGCGGTCCAGGACCTGATCGACATCGCGGTCGCCCGCTGCGGCAGGCTCGACGGACTCGTCCTCAACGCGGGCATCGGCCGCAGCGGCGCGGTCGGGGACCTCTCGGACGAGACCTGGGACGAGGTGCTGCGCACCAACCTGACCGGCCCCTTCCTGACCCTCCGCGCGGCCCTCCCGCACCTGCTGAAGGCCCGCGGCGCGGTGGTCGCGGTCGCCTCGGTCGCGGCGCTGCGCAACGGGTGGGGCAACGCCGCGTACGCCACCTCCAAGGCCGCGCTCCTCCAGCTGTGCCGCTCGGTGGCCGTCGACTACGGCAGCCAGGGGGTGCGGGCCAACACCGTGTGCCCGACCTGGGTGCGCACCGAGATGGCCGACGGGCGGATGGCCCGGTTCGCGACCGAGGAGGACATGGCCGGCGGGGTCGAGGAGGCGTACGCGCAGGCCACGCGGCTGGTGCCGAGTGGCCGCCCGGGCGACCCGGCCGAGGTCGCCGAGGCGATCGGCTGGCTGCTGTCGCCCGCGGCCTCCTTCGTCAACGGCGCGACCCTCACGGTGGACGGCGGGATCACCGCCCTCGACCCGGGAACGATCCCGTTCGGCTTCCGCGTCGAGAGCCGGGACGGGGACGCCGGTCACTGACACCCCTGGCGCGGCCCGACGGCCCTGTCCCGGCGCTCGCCCGGGCGGAGCGGTCTTACCGTGCCGTACGGACGGGGGTCTGCCGCTGAGGGCCAGTGCGCGGTCGAGCAGGGGCGCGCCTTCGCCCTCGGGCACCTCGCCGCCCAGGAGGCCGAGGCCGCGCATGCGGGGGGCCTCGCGCGCGAACGTGTCGAACGTGGCTCGGACCCTGACTTGAACAAATGACTTGAATAAGAAGCGGCTCCTCCGGGAGAGCCTTTCCGGTCCTGTCGCGGGAGAGGCGCATTCCCTGGCCAACCAGTATTGCGTTCGCTACGCGTGTACGGCCCTGTCAAACGCGCCTTCCTGAACCTAGGTCCGACTGGTCCACCTTCACCGCGCCCGCATCGCGCCGCGGGCGCCATACTGGCCCTATGAAGCACAACGGCGAACTGGGTGACTTTCTGCGTTCGCCGCGTGCCCGTCTGCGTCCCGAAAACGCCAGCTGGACCGCGCCGACGAACACACCCGGGGCCGCCCGCTCCCACCGGAGGCTCGCATGACAACGCCCGCACAGAACAAAGAGCTGGCATTGAATGCTTTCGACACCCTCTTCGGAAAGCGCGATTACGAGGCAGCCGAAGAGTTTTGGTCCGAGAAGTATATTCAGCACAGCGCGCATATTCCGCCGGGCCGTGAGGGTCTTTTCGGTCTGGTTCGGGCTCTCCCCGACTCCCTCCGCTACGAGAACCAGTTCGTGTTCGCCGAAGGGGACTACGTCATGCTGTACGGCCGCTATGCCGGCAGTGGCGCTCCCGCCGCCTCGGTGGTCGCCGACGTGGTCCGTGTCGAGGACGGCAAGCTCGCCGAGCACTGGGATGTCTGGGAGGACGAGGCGACCCGAGCGGAATCCGCGGGCGGATGGCCGATGTTCGGCGACCGTTTTCCCGCCGAGTCAGCCGAGTAGGCCGAGCGGCAGGGCAGTGGCAGGGTCAGGCCGCCGCCGTTGCGGCACCGCAGCAGCACACCCCGCCCGGGCAGAAGTCGCACACCGCGGAGGCCGCGCTCATCCCCGTACACCGGCACAGGTCGCACCCGTTGGAGCGGGGTGCACCCGCACCCGGGACCGCCCCCAGCAGGCCCCGGGATCGCCTCGGCGACGCCCGGCCGGGTCTCTCCTCCCGGCCGGGCGGCGTGCCGTCGGCCGGCGGGGCCGCCCCGCCGGCCGGGCGGCGTGCCGGAGTACCGCACTGGTCGACGTGCGGGCGTATCCCTGGCTGGAGAAGAGTTCGAGACCGCTTTCCATGAGACGCCTACGGCGGAGCGATGCGCGCTGGTCCGCACCTGTGCCCTGGGAACCGGAGACGACTCCGTCGTCAACGCGGACCTGGAGGTCCACGGAGTCGAGCGGCTCCGTGTCGTCGACGCCTCGGTCATGCCGACCGTCATCAGCGGGAACACCAACGCGCCCACGATCGTGATCGCGGAGAAGGCGGCCGAGCTGATCGGGTAGCGGCGTCGCCGTCGGGGCGGAGAACATGCCCGGGAATGGGAGACATGTCCGCATGTGTTGGCGGGGGGAGGACGACAAGCACCGGAGCAGACATGAGCGCTGTGATGATCACCGCATCTGTGGTCGAGACCCTGCGAGCATGGCGTCGTTCGGCGCGACCTCTGTGGCTGGTCGGACCCCTCCTGCTGATCGTCGCGATCCCGGTGGCCGACGGCTTCCTGCCGCCCGACATCCATCTCGCCCACCTCCTCGTCGTCGCCGTGGCGGTCACCGCGGTCGGCGCCGGGCCGCGCGCCACCGCGCTGATCGGGGCGCTGGCGGTCCTCGCACTGGTCTCCGCGGGCGTGGAGCGACGGTCACTGACCACCGAGAGCGTCCTCGTCGAACTCTCCGCCCTCCTCGCCGTCTGCGCCTTCCTCGTTCTCTTCACCGGCCTGCGGGACCGGCGTGAACTCGAGCTCGCCCGGGTGCGCTCGGTGTCCGACGCGGCACAGCGCGTCGTCCTGCGGCCATTGCCGCAGCGGGCCGGACCCGTCACTCTCGCCTCGCAGTACCGGAGCGCCGAAGCGGACGCGACCATCGGCGGCGACCTGTACGCGGCCGCCCGGATCCCCGGCTCCACGCGGCTGCTCATCGGGGACGTCCGGGGAAAGGGGCTCCCCTCCATCAGCGACACGGCGATCGTGCTGGGCGCCTTCCGCGCCGCCGCCCACCGCCGGATCCCGCTGCCGGAGCTGGTCGCCTACATCGAGGACGCCGTCCGGTGGGGACTCGCGGAGTTCTCGGAGCCCAAGGAGGACGCCGCCGAGCGCTTCGTGACCGCCGCCGTCCTGGACATCCCGGACGACGAGCCCGTGGTGCATCTGATCAGCTGCGGGCACCCGCCACCCCTCCTGCTGCGCGGCCGCACCAGGACGGCGCTGGCGCTGGCGGTTCCCGAGCCGTCGCCCCCGCTCGGCCTCGGCATCTGGCCCGCCGGCGCGGACGGCACGGACAGCGCCGGCGCCGGCTACGTACCGGCGACCTTCCCGTTCCGGCACGGCGACAGGCTGGTCCTGTACACCGACGGCGTCAGCGAGGCCCGCAACGCCGACGGCGACTTCTATCCGCTCGCCGAGCGTGCCACGGCCTGGGCGGACAAGGCGCCCGGTCCGCTGGTCGAGCGGCTCGCCGCAGACGTCCGGGCGTACACGGGCGGCCCGCTGAACGACGACATGGCCATGATCGTCGTCCAGCGCGAAGCGTAGGACGCCCGGACAACCGTTCACCAACCCGGGGTTTACCCGCCCGCGCGAGACGCCCGACGCCGAGTTGCCGCCGGCGGCCCCGGCGGGGGCCGCGGACCCGGCCACTCTTGTCGACGTACCCAACCGCCGCCGCCGGCGGCGCAGTCCAGGGTGGCCGGCGGCACTCCTGCCCGGCTGTCACGCCTGGTTACTATGCTCATTTCATGCCCGGATCGCAGCACGACGGAGCCATCCGTGGAATATAAGGCATACGAGCGATGGGGCCTTGGAAGATGCTGAGAGAGGTTGACGCGACCCGCTATATCGAGCCCCTCCATTCCGGCGGCTCGGTTCCTGGCATCGTCGAGGCCGACGACCTCGGTACCTATGTCGTCAAGTTCACCGGCTCCGCGCAGGGCCGCAAGGCGCTGGTCGCCGAGGTGATCGTGGGGGAGCTGGCGCGGGCGCTGGGACTGCGGTTCCCCGAGCTGGTCCTGGTGCGCTTCGACCCGGCCATCGCCGCGCACGAGCCGCACCAGGAGGTGCGCGAGCTGCACGCGGCCAGCGCCGGGGTGAACCTCGGGATGGACTACCTGCCCGGCGCGAAGGACTTCACCCCCGAGATCGCCGAGGTCTTCCCGGTGGACCCGCTGGAGGCCGGCCGGATCGTCTGGCTGGACGCGCTCACCGTCAACGTCGACCGTACGGTGCACAGCTCCAACCTCATGGTCTGGCCGACGTTCGGCACCGCACCCCCGCACCTGTGGCTCATCGACCACGGCGCCGCCCTCGTCTTCCACCACCGCTGGGACACCTCGGCACCCGAGAGGGCCTACGACTTCCGCCACCACGCCCTCGGCCGGTACGGCCCCGACACCCGGGCCGCCGATGCCGAACTCGCGCCCCGGGTGACCGAGGAGCTGCTCAGGGACACCCTCGCCGAGGTCCCGGACGCCTGGCTCACCGACTTCGGCACGCCCGACGAGATGCGCGAGGCCTACGCCGGCTATCTGCTGGCCCGGGTCCGGGCCTCCGCGCAGTGGCTCCCCACCGATTTCCCGGGCCGCGACCAGCTCGCGGCCGAGGAGGCCGCCCGCGCGGCCAGGACACGGCAAGGACGCCCGGCCTGGCTGAAGCAGGTTCCCGACCTGCACGGCAAGCCCGCGGCTCAACAGGATTGGTCGGTACACCTCGGATGAGTGACAGCCAGCGCGTCGAGATCGAATACTGCACCCAGTGCCGCTGGCTGCCCCGCGCGGCCTGGCTGGCGCAGGAGCTGCTGACCACCTTCGAGGCCGAGCTGACCGAGCTGGCCCTGAAACCCGGCAAGGGCGGCGTCTTCGTCGTCCGGGTGAACGGCGAGGTGGTCTGGGACCGCAGGGAACAGGGCTTCCCCGAGCCCACGGCCGTGAAGCAGGCCGTACGCGACCGAGTGGCCCCGGGGAAGTCCCTGGGCCACTCGGACAAGTGAGCTTCTGACGATCAGCCGCGCAGCTGCTGGTACGCGGGCAGCGTCAGGAAGTCCGCGTAGTCGTCGTCGAGGGCGACGGTGAGCAGCAGGTCGTGGGCCTGCTGCCAGTGGCCGGCCGCGAACGCCTGCTCGCCGATCTCCTTGCGGATGTCGTCGAGTTCCTCGGCGGCGATCTTGCGGGCCAGCTCCGGCGTGGCCTTCTCGCCGTTCTCGAACTCGACGCCCGCGTTGATCCACTGCCAGATCTGCGAGCGGGAGATCTCCGCGGTGGCCGCGTCCTCCATCAGGTTGAAGATGGCCACCGCGCCGAGGCCGCGCAGCCAGGCCTCGATGTAGCGGATGCCGACCTGGACGGCGTTGACCAGACCGGGGTACGTCGGCCTGGCGTCCAGCGAGTCGACGGCGATCAGGTCGGCGGCCTCGACATGGACGTCCTCGCGCAGCCGGTCCTTCTGGTTCGGCTTGTCGCCGAGGACCCGGTCGAAGGACTCCATGGCGATCGGGACCAGGTCGGGATGAGCCACCCAGGAGCCGTCGAAACCGTCGTTCGCCTCCCGGTCCTTGTCGGCGCGGACCTTCTCGAAGGCCACCTTGTTGACCTCGGGGTCCCGTCGGGACGGGATGAACGCCGCCATGCCGCCGATGGCGTGCGCACCGCGCTTGTGGCAGGTGCGGACGAGGAGTTCGGTGTACGCCCGCATGAACGGGGCGGTCATCGTGACGGCGTTGCGGTCCGGCAGGACGAACCTGGGTCCGCCGTCACGGAAGTTCTTGACGATGGAGAACAGGTAGTCCCAGCGGCCGGCGTTCAGCCCCGAGGCGTGGTCGCGGAGTTCGTAGAGGATCTCCTCCATCTCGTACGCGGCCGTGATCGTCTCGATCAGCACCGTGGCGCGGACGGTGCCCTGCGGGATGCCGACGTAGTCCTGCGCGAAGACGAACACGTCGTTCCACAGCCGCGCTTCGAGGTGCGACTCGGTCTTCGGCAGGTAGAAGTAGGGCCCCTTGCCGAGGTCGAGCAGCCGTTGCGCGTTGTGGAAGAAGTAGAGCCCGAAGTCGACGAAGGCGCCCGGCACCTGTTCGCCGTCGACCTCGATGTGCCGCTCGTTCAGATGCCAGCCGCGCGGCCGCATCACGACCGTCGCCAGCTCCTCGTCCGGGCGCAGGGTGTACGACTTCCCCGAGCCGGAGTCCGTGAAGTCGATGTTCCGCGTGTAGGCGTCGATCAGGTTCAGCTGTCCCAGGACGACGTTCTCCCAGGTCGGCGCGGAGGCGTCCTCGAAGTCCGCGAGCCAGACCCGGGCGCCCGAGTTGAGGGCGTTGATGGTCATCTTGCGGTCGGTGGGGCCGGTGATCTCGACGCGCCGGTCGTTGAGCGCCGCGGGGGAGGGGGCCACCCGCCAGGAGTCGTCCGCGCGGATCGCGGCGGTCTCCGGGAGGAAGTCGAGCGTGGAGGTGCGGGCGATCTCGGCGCGGCGCTCGGCCCGGCGGGCGAGGAGTTCGGCACGGCGCGGCGAGAACCGCCGGTGCAGCTCGGCGACGAAGGCGAGTGCCGCGTCGGTGAGGACCTCGTCCTGCCGGGGCAGGGGCTCGGCGTCGACGATGGCCGGCGGAGACGGCGCTGGTGCGGACATGAGCTGTCACTTCCTTCAGCGGTGGCACCGGGTGCCAGTCGTTCCGGGTAGAGCGAAGCACACCCGATCAGGGGTCGGGCGCTTCTGAACAGTGGATACTAGTTTCCTCATTGTGGAAGTTCAATGGTTTGTTGATGTCGAGATTCTCCGGATCGAGCCAAGGTGGCGCTCAGTGCCACCCCGTTCACTCAAGGTGGCCCAGATCCGCTTCAGTGTCGATGTCGAAGGGCTCGGCCACATCCCCGCACTCGACCAGCGCGATGCTCGCCTCATGGGCCTTGAGATAGGCGCGGGCACCCCGGTCCCCGGTCGCGCTCGCGGCGATCCCCGGCCATTGCCTGGCGCCGAACAGCACCGGATGTCCGCGCACCCCGCCGTAGGCGGCCGCCACCAGCGAGTCCTCGTCCCGGTACCCGCCGAGCACCCGCGCCACCGCCTCGCCCCCGATCCCCGGCTGATCCACCAGCGACACCAGCGCGGCCCGCACCCCCGTCCCGGCGAGCGACGCCAGCCCCATCCGCAGCGAGGACCCCATGCCCTCGGCCCAGTCCGGGTTCTCCACGACCACGCAGCCGTCCAGATCGGCCCGTTTACGCACGTCGTCCGCACCGGCGCCCAGGACCACGTGCACCGGCCCGCAGCCGCCCGCGCGCAACACGCCGACCGCGTACTCCACCAGGGGGCGCCCACGATGCGTGAGCAGCGCCTTGGGCCGCCCGCCGAGCCGTCTGCCACCGCCGGCGGCGAGCAGCAGCCCGGCGATGTGGTCACTCGTGTCCGTCATGCGTCCTGCATACCCGAAGCCGGGACGGGCGGCCGGTTCCGCAGGGCTGAATTTCGGTCCGCGCTGTAGCGCGTCGCGCACGGGAGGGCGTTTACTGACCCGCGTCGCCGGGCGCCCGATCACCGTCATGAGGCGACGGGCGAGGGGGGAGAGCTGTGTTGCGGAGCTTGGGACAGAGACCAGTGACCGGCAGTGACGAGGATCCGAGGGTGACGGAACTACGGACGGCGGTCTCCCGCCTGCGCCGGGAACTGGCCGCGCATCCGGCCGAGTTCACCGACCGCGCGATAGCCGAGGACGAGCTGGCGGCTCTGGCGGCGATGGCCGTCGGCGGCATGCCGGAGATCCCGCGGCTGCGCCGCTCCCTGTTACTGATCGCGGGAGCCATCGGTTCGGTCAGCGCACTGTCCCGGGGGCTGTCGGACGTTCGCCAGGCGGTGGATCTGTTCGGGGAGACGCCGGGGCGTTGAGCGCCCCGCAAGGGGCGCGGGGCCGCGTCGGTATGCGGCTCCGCCGCGTGGGCGCGACCAGCCGCAACGCGACCCGCACCCGCCAACGGCGCACCCGCCCCTGTCGCTCAGGCGCCCGAACTCGCCAACGCCTGGGACAACTCGACGGCCACCTGCTGGAGCACCGGCACGATCTTCTCCGTCGCCGCCTCGGTGACCCGCCCCGCCGGCCCGGAGATCGAGATCGCCGCCGCCGTGGGCGAGTCCGGCACGGACACCGCCAGGCACCGCACCCCGACCTCCTGCTCGTTGTCGTCCACGGCGTACCCGAGCTGCCGTACCTCCGCCAGGGCGGTCAGGAACCCCTCCGGAGTGGTGATCGTCTTCTCCGTGGCCGCCGGCATCCCGGTCCGCGCCAGCAGCGCCCGCACCTCGGCGTCCGGCACGCCCGCCAGCAGCGCCTTGCCCACCCCCGTGGAGTGCGGCAGCACCCGCCGGCCCACCTCGGTGAACATCCGCATCGAGTGCTTCGACGGCACCTGCGCCACGTAGACGATCTCGTCCCCGTCCAGCAGCGCCATGTTCGCCGTCTCGCCGGTCTCCTCGACCAGCCGCGCGAGGTACGGCCGCGCCCAGGTGCCCAGCAGTCGGGACGACGACTCGCCGAGCCGGATCAGCCGGGGGCCGAGCGCGTACCGCCGGTTGGGCTGCTGGCGTACGTAGCCGCAGGCGACCAGCGTGCGCATCAGCCGGTGGATCGTCGGCAACGGCAGCCCGCTGCTCGCGGCCAGCTCGCTCAGGCCGACCTCGCCGCCCGCGTCCGCCATCCGCTCCAGCAGATCGAAGGCGCGCTCGAGGGACTGGACCCCGCCGCCGTTGGACTTGGTGGAGTCGGTGGTGCTGGCGCTGGACGTCGGCACGGCGCGTTCCTTTCGGGGCTGCCTTTCGGGCCGGGCAGAAGAGCAGAAGCCTACCCGGCGGCCGGTTGACGGCCGGCTTGTGCGTAGCTACGTTCTGCTTGACGGAATTATAATTCCACTTTGTGGAAACGTCCAGAGTGTGAGCCCGTGTGGCCCCGGCAAGCAGTGTGCCCTTGACGGCGCGGGAGCGGCAGTGAAGACTCCTTCAACAGAACGTTGAATTCCGTTACATGGGTGTAAATCCCGTTTCCCGGAAGTAAAACGGCGGCAGAGAGAGGGGTCCGGGTGTCCGACGCTGAACTGGTGCTGCGCTCGACGCGCGTCATCACCCCGGAGGGGACACGGGCCGCCTCGGTCGCCGTGTCCACCGGGACGATCACGGCCGTACTGCCGTACGACGCCCCCGTCCCGGCGGGCGCCCGCCTGGAGGACTTCGGCGACGACGTGCTGCTGCCCGGCCTGGTCGACACCCATGTGCATGTGAACGACCCGGGCCGCACCGAGTGGGAGGGCTTCTGGACCGCCACGCGCGCGGCGGCGGCAGGCGGCATCACCACCCTCGTCGACATGCCGCTCAACTCCCTCCCGCCGACCACGACCGTCGACAACCTCCGCGTCAAGCAGGAGGTCGCCGCCGACAAGGCGCACATGGATGTCGGCTTCTGGGGCGGCGCGCTGCCGGACAACGTCAAGGATCTGCGCCCGCTCCACGACGCGGGGGTCTTCGGTTTCAAGGCGTTCCTGTCGCCGTCCGGCGTGGACGAGTTCCCGCACCTCGACCAGGAGCGGCTCGCCCGGTCCCTGGCGGAGATCACCTCCTTCGACGGCCTGCTGATCGTGCACGCCGAGGACCCGCACCACCTGGCCGCCGCCCCCCAGCACGGCGGCCCCAGGTACGCCGACTTCCTGGCCTCGCGTCCGCGCGACGCGGAGGACACGGCGATCGCCCAACTGATCGCCCAGGCGAAACGCCTCCACGCGCGCGTGCACGTCCTGCACCTGTCCTCGTCGGACGCGCTGCCGCTGATCGCCGAGGCCAAGCGGGACGGCGTCCGGATCACCGTCGAGACCTGCCCGCACTACCTCACCCTCACCGCCGAGGAAGTCCCGGACGGCGCGAGCGAGTTCAAGTGCTGCCCGCCGATCCGCGAGTCGGCCAACCAGGACCTGCTCTGGCAGGCGCTGGCCGACGGCACCATCGACTGCGTGGTCACCGACCACTCGCCCTCGACCGCCGATCTGAAGACCGCCGACTTCGCGACCGCGTGGGGCGGCATCTCCGGCCTCCAGCTCAGCCTCCCCGCCGTGTGGACGGAGGCCCGCAGGCGCGGTCACGGCCTTGAGGACGTGGTCCGCTGGATGTCGGCCCGCACGGCCGCGCTCGTCGGCCTCGACGACCGCAAGGGCGCCATCGCGGCCGGCCGGGACGCCGACTTCGCCGTCCTCGCGCCCGACGAGACCTTCACCGTGGACCCGGCGGACCTCCAGCACCGCAACCAGGTCACCGCGTACGCGGGCAAGACCCTGTACGGCGTCGTGAGGTCCACCTGGCTGCGCGGCGAACGCATCGTCGCGGACGGCGCGTTCACGGCCCCGAAGGGACGCCTGCTGGCCCGCACCCCCTGACCACCGCTCGCTTCCGCACCCGCAGCGGCCGACACCCGAGAGGAAACTTCTTTGACGGCGATCCCGACCTTCACCGGCGACGCGCACCCTTACTCCGGCGGCGACCCGTACGCCGACTACCGCACCGCCGACTTCCCCTTCACCCGGTACGCCAACCTCGCCGACCGGCAGCTCGGTGCCGGGGTCATCGCCGCCAACGACGAGTTCTTCGCCCAGCGGGAGAACCTGCTGGTGCCGGGGCCGGCCGAGTTCGACCCCGAGCACTTCGGGCACAAGGGCAAGATCATGGACGGCTGGGAGACGCGCCGCCGCCGTGGAGTCTCGGCCGGGCAACCCTGGCCCACGGCCGAGGACCACGACTGGGCGCTGGTCCGCCTCGGCGCCCCCGGCGTCGTCCGCGGGATCGTCGTCGACACGGCCCACTTCCGCGGCAACTACCCGCAGGCGGTGTCGGTCGAGGGCACGTCGGTCCCCGGCTCCCCGTCCCCGGCGGAACTCCTCGGCGACGACGTGAAGTGGACGACCCTCGTCCCGCGCACGCCGGTGGGCGGCCACGCGGCGAACGGCTTCGCCGTCTCCGTCGAACAGCGCTTCACCCACCTCCGCGTCAACCAGCACCCCGACGGCGGCATCGCCCGCCTGCGCGTGTACGGCGAGGTCGTCCCGGACCCCGAGTGGCTCGCCGCGCTCGGCACCTTCGACGTGCTCGCCCTGGAGAACGGCGGCCAGGTCGAGGACGCCTCCGACCTCTTCTACTCGCCGGCCACCAACACCATCCAGCCGGGCCGCTCCCGCAAGATGGACGACGGTTGGGAGACGCGCCGCCGCCGCGACCAGGGCAACGACTGGATCCGCTACCGGCTGGTGGCCCAGTCCCAGATCCGGGCGATCGAGATCGACACGGCGTATCTGAAGGGCAACAGCGCGGGCTGGGCGTCCGTGTCGGTCCGGGACGGCCAGGACGGCGCGGACGGCGACTGGCGGGAGATCCTCCCGCGCACCCGCCTCCAGCCGGACACCAACCACCGCTTCGTCCTGGCTTCCCCGGCGGTGGGCACGCACGCGCGCGTGGACATCTTCCCGGACGGCGGGATCTCCCGCCTGCGGTTGTTCGGAACGCCGACGGAAGCAGGAGCGGCGTCCCTGACCACAAGGCACCGCGAACTGTCCTGAAGCTCCTCGCCAGCCCGCCCAGCCTCCTCAGGTACGGGCGGGCGGGCGACGGGAACCGCCGAAGCGTCGGCTACGTTCTTTCCCCGTGACCCTTCAGCAAGAAATCGTCGGCAACGCCATGCAGATGGCGGTCGTCAACCTGCACCCCGGCCAGACCGTCTACTGCGAAGCCGGAAAGTTCCTGTTCAAGACCACGAACGTGACCATGGAGACCCGGCTCAGCGGCCCGAACGGCGGGGGCCAGCAGCAGGGCGGTGGCGGTGGCATGGGCGGCATGCTGCGCCAGGCCATGGGCACCGCCATGCAGGTCGGCCAGCGCATGCTCGCGGGCGAGTCACTGGCGTTCCAGTACTTCAGCGCCCAGGGCGGTGAAGGCACCGTCGGCTTCGCGGGCGTGCTGCCCGGCGAGATGCGCGCCCTGGAACTCAACGGCACGCGCGCGTGGTTCGCGGAGAAGGACGCCTTCGTCGCGGCCGAGTCCACCGTCGAGTTCGGCATCGCCTTCCAGGGCGGCCGCACCGGCATGAGCGGCGGCGAGGGCTTCATCCTGGAGAAGTTCACCGGCCACGGCACCGTGATCATCGCTGGCGCGGGCAACTTCATCGACCTCAACCCCGCCGACTTCGGCGGCCGTATCGAGGTCGACACGGGCTGTGTCGTCGCCTTCGAGGAGGGCATCCAGTACGGCGTCCAGCGCGTCGGCGGCCTCAACCGCCAGGGCCTCATGAACGCCGTCTTCGGCGGCGAGGGCCTCTCCCTGGCCACCCTGGAGGGCAACGGCCGGGTGATCCTGCAGTCCCTCACCATCGAGAGCCTCGCCAACGCCCTGAAGAAGGCCCAGGGCGGCGACAAGCAGGGCCCGACCGGCGGACTGTTCTCGACGCACGCGGGGTGAGCCGCCGTACGGACGATCACGACCGATGAGTCGCGGACGCCCGCGGGGTCTGAGCTGACGACAACAGACCGCACCCCAGGAAGCAGGCACCCCTCATGGGCAAGCTCGTCTCCACCATGTTCGTCACCCTCGACGGCGTCTACCAGGCACCCGGCGGCCCCGAGGAGGACCCCGGCGGCGGCTTCACGCACGGCGGCTGGAGCCACCCCTACGGCGACGCGGACTTCGGCGGGTTCGTCACCGAGGTCTTCGACCGGGTCGGCGCCTTCCTGCTCGGCCGCCGTACGTACGACATCTTCGCCTCGTTCTGGCCGCACGTCACCGACCCGGCCGACCCGGTCGCGGCCAAGCTCAACGGGCTCCCGAAGTACGTCCCGTCCGCGACCCTCACCGACCCCGGGTGGTCCGGCACCACGGTTCTCGGCGGCGACCTCGCCAAGGAGGTCACGGCCCTCAAGGAGCGCACCGACGGCGAACTCCAGGCGCACGGCAGCGGCGCGCTGGTCCGCTCCCTGCTGGACCTGGGCCTGGTCGACACCCTCCACCTGCTGACGTTCCCGGTCGTGCTGGGCAGCGGCCGCCGCTTCTTCGAGGAGGTCACCGTGCCGACGAAGTTCCGGCACATCGGCGGCCGGGTCACCGCGGCGGGCGTCTCCATCCAGTCGTACGACCTGGCGGGCCGACCCGACTACGGTTCCTACATCGCCGACGCGAACGCCTAGCGCGGCCGGGGCCCGCCCCGTGAAGGCCGCGGGCCCCAGGTTAATTCCCTGAAAACTCAAGGGACTTGACGGGAAATTCTTCAGACTTGTCATTGACATGCCACTGTCTACGCGCGTCATCATGGAGCCATGAGATTCCCCCCACGAATCACCCGCATCGGCGCCGCCGGCGTCGTCCTGTCCGCCCTCCTCGTCGGCGGTACGGTCACCGCCGGTACGGCGGACGCCGCGGCCGCCTCGGTCGGCAGCATCTGCTACAGCGACCTGCCGTCGCAGGCGTACGACACGCTCGACCTGATCGCGTCGGGCGGTCCGTTCCCGTACTCGCAGGACGGTGTCGTCTTCCGCAACCAGGAGGGCGTGCTGCCCAGCCAGGCCAGCGGCTACTACCACGAGTACACCGTGAAGACGCCCGGTTCCTCTACGCGCGGAGCACGTCGCATCGTGACCGGCAAGAAGACCCAGGAGGACTACTACACGGCGGACCACTACGTGACGTTCGACCTGGTCAACTTCGGCTGCTGAGGCCCTGGCCGAGTCGACCGGCCGGCCGCCATGAACGGCGCGACCAGCCGGAGGTCCGGTCCGCGTTCAGCTGGACCTCCGGCTCCCCGCGACGGCGAACAGCGCGATCGCCAGCACGACCAGTGCGACGCCGGCGTAGACGCCGTAGCCGTCGAGGAAGCCGAGCCGTTGCAGGAGTCCCACGTGCCAGTGGGTGAACTCGTGCAGCAGGCCCAGCACACCCTGCACCAGAGCGATGAATCCGAGCAGTTCCAGCAGCTGTTTCACAGCACGACTCTCGCCCCGCGGCCTCCCCCCATGCCATCGGCCGCGGGGCGAGCCGTGCCCGCCGGAAGTCGCCGCGCACGCGCGCGTGCCGTGCCGAAAGTCCACGCGGGGCCAACTTTGGTCGACGATCCCGTGCGCGGGGAGGTGGTACCGGCCGGTCCTGCATAGATTTGTCGACCGTGAGCGGTGACATCTCGATACGGACGTTCGAGCGGCGACGGTGGCTCTTCCCGTCCGCCGTGATCCATGAACTCGATCCCGGCCCCGGCCCGGCCGGCCGGCGGCCCCGGCGTACCGCGCGCGACTGGTTCGTCGACTTCAGCTGCTTCCTGCTCGCCGTCCTCCTGGGCGCGATCGCCGCGAAGACGGTGTGGCACGACCCGAACGTGTCGCACGGCCTCGCGGTCACCGACCAGCTCGTCGGCGGGCTGGCCTGCGCCGCGGTCTGGCTGCGCCGCCGCTGGCCGATGGGCCTGGCGATCGCGATGATCCCGGTCAGCCTCGTCTCCGACACCGCGGGCGGCACCGCCATGGTCGCCCTGTTCACGGTGGTCGTGCACCGCCCGTTCCGGTACGTCGCCTGGATCGTCGGCGCCAACCTGCTGGCCACCCCGTTCTTCTACTGGCTGCGCCCCGACCCCGACCTGCCCTACCTGGCCGTCGTCGCCCTGGTCACGCTGTTCATCCTCCTGGTCACCAGCCTCGCCCTGTTCGTCCGCTCCAAGCGCCAGCTGATGATCAGCCTGCGCGACCGGGCCCGGCGCGCCGAGACCGAGGCGGGGCTGCGCGCCGAGCGGGCCCAGCGGCTGGCCCGGGAGGCCATCGCCCGGGAGATGCACGACGTCCTCGCCCACCGGCTGACCCTGCTCAGCGTGCACGCCGGGGCGCTGGAGTTCCGTCCCGACGCGCCCCGGGCGGAGATCGCCCGGGCGGCCGGGGTGATCCGGGAGAGCGCCCACGAGGCCCTCCAGGACCTGCGCGAGATCATCGGCGTACTACGCGCCGCGGACGGCGACGAGGCGGCCGGCCGGCCGCAGCCCACGCTGGCCGGCCTCGACGCGCTCGTCAGCGAGTCCCGCCAGGCCGGCATGAAGGTCACCCTCGACAACCACGTCGGCGACCCCGCGGCCGTCCCCGCCTCCGTCGGCCGCACCGCCTACCGCATCGCCCAGGAGGGCCTCACCAACGCCCGCAAACACGCCCCCGGCGCCGAGGTCAGCGTCCGCGTCACCGGAGCCCCCGGCGACGGCCTGGACATCACCGTGCACAACCCCGCCCCCGAGGCCGAGGCCCCGCACGTCCCCGGCTCGGGCCAGGGCCTGATCGGCCTGACCGAACGCGCGACGCTGGCCGGCGGCCGGCTGGAGCACCGGGCCACCGGCGACGGCGGCTTCGAGGTGCGGGCCTGGCTGCCCTGGGCCGCCGCCTGAACCACCGCGTCCGCAGTCCGGACAACTCTGTCCGCCTCCTGAACGACCACGTCCGCCGCCCGAACGACCACGTGATGTCGTACCCGCGTGATTACGTAGGAGCCATGACCGCGATCAGACTGCTGCTCGTCGACGACGACCCCCTGGTGCGGGCGGGGCTGTCCCTGATGATGGGCGGGGCCGGGGACATCGAGATCGTCGGGGAGGGCGCCGACGGCGACGAGGTCGAGGCGCTCGTCGACCGCACCCACCCGGACGTCGTCCTGATGGACATTCGCATGCCGTCCGTGGACGGGCTCACCGCCACCGAGCGGCTGCGCGCGCGTGCGGACGCCCCCCAGGTAGTCGTCCTGACCACGTTCCACGCCGACGAACAGGTGTTGCACGCCCTGCGTGCGGGGGCCGCCGGGTTCGTCCTCAAGGACACCCCGCCCGCCGAGATCGTGGACGCGGTGCGCCGGGTCGCGTCCGGTGACCCCGTCCTCTCGCCCGCCGTCACCCGCCAGCTGATGCGGCACGCGGCGGGCGCCCGGGCGGACACCCGGCAGGCACGCGCGCGTGACCGGCTCGCCGCCCTCAACGACCGCGAACGCGAGGTCGCCGTCGCGGTCGGCCGGGGCCTCGCCAACGCCGAGATCGCCACCGGCCTGTTCATGAGCGTCGCCACCGTCAAGACCCATGTCTCCCGCATCCTGGCCAAGCTCGGCCTGAACAACCGCGTCCAGATCGCGCTGCTGGCGTACGACGCGGGACTGCTGGAGGAGTAGGGGCACCAGACGGGCGGCCCGAGCGTTCTCCGGGTAAGGGACGGCCTCGGGGACCTCCTGAAGGGGGAGTACAGCATGCAGGTGACCGACCTCGGCGAGTACGGCGACGGTCTGCGCACGGATCCGCACACGGTCTACGCCCGGCTGCGCGAGCGCGGCCCGGTGCACCGGGTGCGCTGGCCGCTGCCCGACGACGCCTACCACGAGACCTGGCTGATCGTGGGGTACGAGGAGGCGCGCGTGGCGCTGGCCGACCCCAGACTGGCCAAGGACACCGAGGAGATCGGCTTCAGGTTCCTCGACGAGGAGCGGATCGGCAAGCACCTGCTGGCCGCCGACCCGCCCCAGCACACCCGGCTGCGCGGGCTCATCACGCGCGCGTTCACCGCCCGCCGGGTGGCCGGACTGGAGCCGCGGATCCAGGAGATCACCGACCGCCTGCTCGACGAAATGCTCCCGCACGGCCGCGCCGACCTCATCGACGCCCTCGCCTACCCGCTGCCGATCACGGTGATCAGCGAACTCCTCGGCGTCCCCGAGCTGGACCGCGCGCGGTTCCGGAAACTCTCCAACGAGGTGGTCGGCTCCGCCCGTCCGAGCGGCGAGTTCGACGCGTTCGCCGAACTCGCCGACTATCTGAAGGAGCTGATCGAGGACAAGCGGTGCGCGGGCCCGAGCGGCGACCTGCTCAGCGACCTGATCCGCACCACCACCGAGGACGGCGACCGGCTCTCCGTCGAGGAACTGCGCGGCATGGCCTACGTCCTGCTGATCGCCGGCCACGAGACCACCGTCAACCTGATCGGCAACGGCGTCCTGGCCCTGCTCATCCACCCCGCCCAACTCGCCGCCCTGCGCGCCGACATGAGCCTCCTGGACGGCGCGGTCGAGGAGATCCTGCGCTGGGAGGGCCCGGTGGAGAACGCGACGTACCGGTACGCCGCCGAGCCCCTGGAGATCGCCGGCACCGCCATCGAGCGGGGCGAGCCGGTGATGATCGGGCTCACCGCCGCCGACCGCGACGACGCCCGCTATCCCGAGCCCGGCCGCTTCGACATCCGCCGCGACACCCGCGGACACCTCGCCTTCGGCCACGGCATCCACTTCTGCCTGGGCGCGCCGCTGGCTCGCCTGGAGAGCCGCACGGCCCTGCGCTCCCTCCTGGAACGCGCCCCGGACCTGGCCCTGGACGGACCGCACGGGGACTGGCTGCCGGGCACGCTGATGAGAGGGGTGCGGAACCTTCCGGTGCGCTGGTAGCCGGGGTGCGCCGGTCGCCGGTGCGCTGGTAGCCGGGATGCCCCGGTCGCCGGTGCGCTGCCGGCGGCGGCAGCCGCGGTCAGCCCAGCCGGTCCGGGATCTCCGCGAGTGCCACCGGTCTTCGCTCGTGCCGGGAGACCTCGCAGGCCTCCGCGATCCGCAGCGCCTGGAGCGCCTCGCGCCCGTCGCAGGGGTTGGCGAGCCCGCCGCGCACCACGTCGACGAAGGCGCACAGCTCGGCCTCGTAGGCGGGTCCGAACCGCTCCAGGAAGCCCGGCCACGGCTTGTCCGCGGGCGGCGGCCCGGTCGGCTCCGTGGAGGCCACCGGCGTACGGTCGTCCAGGCCGACCACGACGGTGTCCCGCTCCCCGGCCAGCTCCATCCGCACGTCGTACCCGGCGCCGTTCAGCCGGGTCGCGGTGGCGGTGGCCAGCATGCCGTCGTCCAGGGTGAGCAGGGCCGCGCCGGTGTCCACGTCACCGGCCTCGCGGAACATGGCGGGCCCGGCGTCCGAGCCGGTCGCGTACACGTCGACGACCTCGCGGCCGGTCACCCAGCGCAGCACGTCGAAGTCGTGGACCAGGGTGTCCCGGAACAGTCCGCCGGACAGCGGCAGCCACTCCGGCGGGGGCGGGGACTGGTCGGAGGTCAGCGCCCGCACGGTGTGCAGCCGCCCGAGCCGGCCCGAGCGCACGGCCTCCCGGGCGCCCACGTACCCCTTGTCGAAGCGCCGCTGGAAGCCCATCTGCAGCACCGTCCCGGCCTTCTCGACCTCGGCCAGGGCGTGCAGTGTGCCCGGCAGGTCCAGCGCGATCGGCTTCTCGCAGAACACCGGGAGCCCGGAGCGTGCCGCGCGGCCGATCAGGTCGGCGTGCGCCGAGGTCGCGGCGGTGATCACCACCGCGTCCACGCCCCACCTGAAGATCTCGTCCACCCCGGGCGCCGCCGTCTCCCCGAGGCGGTGCGCCAGATCCTGGGCCCGCGCCGGATCGACGTCCGAGAGGATCAGTGATCCGACCTCCCGATGACGGCTGAGCGTGTTCGCATGGATGGTTCCGATGCGGCCCGTCCCGATGACCCCGATGCGCATGGGAACAAGGTGCGGGTGCACCCCGTGCGCTGTCAATCCGTATGTCCGGACAATCGAACTACACAACTTCCCGTCAACCCGTCACGGGGATACGCTCGGGCCCGTGCCGAAACCAGATGTGGACCCGACCGTGCCGCTCGACCTGAGTGTGGACCGGAGCTCGCCGGTGCCGTTGTACTTCCAGCTCGCGCAGCAGCTGGAGGCGGCCATCGAGCACGGCTCGCTCACCCCCGGCAGCCTGCTGGGCAACGAGATCGAGCTCGCCGCACGGCTCGGCCTGTCCCGCCCGACCGTGCGTCAGGCCATCCAGTCCCTCGTCGACAAGGGCCTCCTTGTCCGTCGCCGGGGTGTCGGCACCCAGGTCGTGCACAGCCAGGTCAAACGTCCCCTGGAGCTCAGCAGCCTCTACGACGACCTGGAGTCGGCCGGCCAGCGCCCCGCGACGAAGGTGCTGGTCAACACCGTCGTCCCGGCGTCCGCCGAGATCGCCGCCGCGCTCGCGGTCGCCGAGGACACCGAGGTGCACCGCATCGAGCGCCTGCGGCTGGCGCACGGCGAGCCGATGGCGTACCTGACCAACTACCTGCCGCCGGGCCTGCTCGACCTGGACACCGGTCAGCTGGAGGCCACCGGCCTCTACCGCCTGATGCGGGCCGCCGGAATCACCCTGCACAGCGCCCGCCAGTCCATCGGGGCCCGCGGCGCCACGGCCGCCGAGGCGGAGCGGCTCGCCGAGCCGGAGGGCGCCCCGCTGCTCACCATGCGGCGCACCACGTACGACGACACCGGCCGCGCCGTCGAGTTCGGCGACCACATCTACCGGCCGACCCGCTACTCCTTCGAGTTCCAGCTGCTCGTACGGTCCTGAGCGCCGACCGGATTCCGACGTTCCGTTAGTCGCAATGTCCGGACAATGTGAGCGCAGAGTGCCGCCCGCCGCCGTCAGGGGTGTACCCCATGTTCGATACTGAGGCTTTTGGGGCAGGCGAGGTCGCCGTCGGTGGTCACCCACGGTGAGCTTCGCCCGCCCCTCTCGCACGTATGAGCACGGCAAGAAGGGCACGGCCTCGTGGCACGGTTTCGGACCTGGGTGGGCATCGCGGTGGCGGGGGCGCTCAGCGTCACCCTCGCCGGATGCAGCAGTACCGGCGGCAAGCGGGCGGAGGACGCCCGGAACGTCGCGGCGGCCCAGGGGAGAGCGGCGGTGAACACCCCCCGCTGGACCTTCGCGATGATCACTCACTCGGGGGACGGCGACACCTTCTGGGACATCGTGCAGAGCGGTGCGAAGCAGGCCGCCCGCAAGGACAACATCAACTTCCTGTACTCGCACGACGACGAGGCCCAGCAGCAGGCGCAGCTGGTGGACGCGGCGGTCGACAAGAAGGTCGACGGCATCATCGTCACCCTGGCCAAGCCCGACGCCCTCAAGGCGGCCGTGGCCCGCGCCGAGAAGGCCGGCATCCCGGTGATCACCGTGAACTCCGGTTCCGCGGAGTCCAAGGCCTTCGGCGCCCTCGCGCACATCGGCCAGGACGAGACCATCGCCGGCCGGGCGGTCGGCGACGAGCTGAACAAGCGCGGGAGGAAGAAGGCCCTGTGCGTCCTGCACGAGCAGGGCAACGTCGGCCACGAGCAGCGCTGCGCGGGCGTCGCCAGGAACTTCGACGGCGAGGTCGAGAACCTCTACGTCAACGGCACCAACATGCCCGACGTGCAGTCCTCGATCGAGGCGAAGCTCCAGGCCGACCGGTCGATCGACGCGGTCGTCACCCTCGGGGCGCCGTACGCCGACACCGCCGTGAAGGCGAAGACGGACGCGGGCAGCACGGCCGAGGTCGACACCTTCGACCTCAACGCCAAGGTCGCCGCCGAACTGAAGGACGGCACCCTCGGCTTCGCCGTGGACCAGCAGCCGTATCTCCAGGGCTACCAGGCGGTCGACCTGCTGTGGCTCTACAAGTACAACGGCGACGTCCTCGGCGGCGGACAGCCGGTGCTCACCGGCCCGCAGATCATCACCAAGGACCAGGCACCCGCGCTGGCGAAGTACACCGAGCGGGGCACCCGATGAGCGCCACCTTGGAACACACGCCTGACGAAAGGATTCTGCAGACCTCTCCGCTGCGGAAACTCCTCTCCCGTCCGGAGCTGGGCTCGGTCGTCGGCGCGGTCGCCGTCTTCCTCTTCTTCGCCATGGCCGCGGACGGATTCGTGCGCGCGTCCAGCATCAGCACGGTCCTCTACGCCTCCTCGACGATCGGCATCATGGCCGTACCGGTGGCGCTGCTGATGATCGGCGGCGAGTTCGATCTCTCCGCGGGCGTCCTGGTGACGTCCGCCGCGCTGATCTCCTCGATGTTCAGCTACCAGATGACGGCGAACACCTGGGTGGGCGTGGGGGTCTCGCTCCTCGTGAGCCTCGCCGTCGGCGCCTTCAACGGCTTCGTGCTCACCCGCACCAGGCTGCCCAGCTTCATCGTCACCCTGGGCACCTTCCTGATGCTCACCGGCATGAACCTCGGCTTCACCAAGCTGATCGACGGTACGGTCTCCACCAAGACGATCGCCGACATGGAGGGCTTCGCGTCCGCCCACGCGGTCTTCGCCTCGACACTCACCGTCGGCGGCGTCGACTTCAAGATCACGATCCTCTGGTGGCTGGCCCTGGTCGCGATCGCCTCCTGGATCCTGCTGCGCACCCGCGCCGGCAACTGGATCTTCGCGGTCGGCGGCAACCAGGACGCGGCCCGCGCGGTCGGCGTCCCCGTCGCCAAGACCAAGATCGGCCTCTACATGGGCGTGGCCCTCGGCGCCTGGATCTCCGGCCAGCACCTGCTCTTCTCGTACGACGCCGTCCAGTCCGGCGAGGGCGTCGGCAACGAGCTGATCTACATCATCGCGGCCGTCATCGGCGGCTGCCTGATCACCGGCGGCTACGGCAGCGCGGTCGGCTCGGCGGTCGGGGCGCTCATCTTCGGCATGACCAGCAAGGGCATCGTCTTCGCCGAGTGGAACCCCGACTGGTTCAAGTTCTTCCTCGGAGCGATGCTGCTCCTCGCGACCCTGCTCAACACCTGGGTCCGCAAGCGCGCGGAGGCCACCGCATGACCCTCGTCCGGCTGACCGACGTCAGCAAGCAGTACGGCACCGTCCGCGCCCTGGAAGGGGTCTCCCTGGAGGTCCACGCGGGCGAGATCACCTGCGTCCTCGGCGACAACGGGGCCGGCAAGTCCACCCTGATCAAGATCGTCGCGGGCCTGCACCGGCACGACGGCGGCACGCTCGTCGTCGAGGGCGAGGAGACGACGCTCACCTCTCCGCGCGAGGCCCTGGACCGGGGCATCGCCACGGTGTATCAGGACCTGGCGGTCGTGCCGCTGATGCCGGTGTGGCGCAACTTCTTCCTCGGCTCGGAACCCCGCAAGGGCCGTGTGTTCAAACGCCTGGACGTCGACTTCATGCGCCGCACCACCCGCGCCGAACTCCTCCGCATGGGCATCGACCTCCGGGACGTCGACCAGCCCATCGGCACCCTGTCGGGCGGCGAACGCCAGTGCGTGGCGATCGCGAGGGCCGTCTACTTCGGCGCGAAGGTCCTGGTCCTGGACGAGCCGACGGCGGCACTGGGAGTGAAGCAGTCAGGTGTGGTCCTGAAATACGTGGCAGCGGCACGCGACCAGGGCCTGGGTGTTGTGTTGATCACCCACAACCCGCATCACGCGTACCTGGTGGGGGACAGGTTCGTGCTGTTGAGGAGGGGCGCGATGGTGGGGAGCTACGACCGTGACTCGGTCACCCTGGACGAGCTGACCCAGCAGATGGCAGGCGGAAGCGACCTGGATTCGCTACGCCACGAACTGCGGCGGGGCCAGGGGCGCGGGGAACTGCGCGATTAGCCACTACGGAGCCGCACCCGGCAACGGCGCTTATCTCCCCCGAACGGCGCTACACGCACGTGTACGGCAGAATCAAGCCCGATGAGCACCTACCGCGACCTCACCGCCCCCATAGGCTCCCGCCGAGCCCCCGTCCTGCGAACGGTCGGCACACGGGAGCGCCGGTCCCACCTGACGGCCCCCCGTGTCCCCACCGTCGGCATCGACATCGGCGGCACCAAGGTCATGGCGGGCGTCGTGGACGCCGACGGCAACATTCTGGAGAAGCTCCGCGCGGAGACCCCGGACAAGTCCAAGAGCCCGAAGGTCGTCGAGGACACGATCGTCGAGCTGGTCCTGGACCTGTCCGACCGGCACGACGTGCACGCCGTCGGCATCGGCGCGGCCGGCTGGGTCGACGCCGACCGCAACCGCGTGCTCTTCGCCCCGCACCTGTCCTGGCGCAACGAACCGCTGCGCGACCGCCTCTCCGGCCGGCTTTCGGTCCCCGTCCTCGTCGACAACGACGCCAACACCGCCGCCTGGGCGGAGTGGCGGTTCGGCGCCGGCCGCGGCGAGGACCACCTGGTCATGATCACGCTGGGCACCGGCATCGGCGGCGCGATCCTGGAGGACGGCCAGGTCAAGCGCGGCAAGTACGGCGTCGCCGGCGAGTTCGGCCATATGCAGGTCGTGCCCGGCGGCCACCGCTGCCCGTGCGGCAACCGCGGCTGCTGGGAGCAGTACAGCTCCGGCAACGCGCTGGTCCGCGAGGCCAAGGAGCTGGCCGCGGCCGACTCCCCGGTGGCCTACGGGATCATCGAGCACGTCAAGGGCAACATCAACGAGATCACCGGCCCGATGATCACCGAGCTCGCCCGCGAGGGCGACGCGATGTGCATCGAGCTGCTCCAGGACATCGGCCAGTGGCTCGGCGTCGGCATCGCCAACCTCGCCGCCGCCCTCGACCCGTCCTGCTTCGTCATCGGCGGTGGCGTGAGCGCCGCCGACGACCTGCTGATCGGCCCCGCGCGGGACGCGTTCAAGCGCCAGCTGACCGGCCGCGGCTACCGCCCCGAGGCCCGCATCGCACGCGCCCAGCTCGGCCCCGAGGCGGGCATGGTCGGGGCCGCCGACCTCGCCCGCCTGGTCGCCCGCCGGTTCCGGCGCGCCAAGCGGCGCCGGGTCGAGCGGTACGAGCGCTACGAGCGGTTCGCGGAGGCCCGCCGCACCCGGGACACCGCATGACCGCTTCGCTGCCCCGCCAGGCCGCGTCCCCGGAGGAACCGAAGCGTCCGCCCGAGACCCCGGGGCACAAGGCCCGCCGCCGGGCGCTCACGTTGCTGATCATCGGGCTGCTCATCGGCGTACCGGCCGGCTACCTGGTGATCTCCGCCGCCCAGAGCCGCAACAGCGGCAAGGACAAGGAGTCGAAGTACTCGGCGACCGGCCTCACCGAGGGCTGGCCGTCGAAGGTGCAGCGGCGGCTCTACCAGGTGCCGGTCCCGCACCCGGCCGACCGGATCGCGTACTACGAGACGAACAACTGGAAGACCAGCCGTCTCTACGTCCAGTTCCGCACCAACAGCGCCGGCCTGGACAGCTTCCTGGAGGGCATGGGCGTCAACCGGGACGCACTCAAGAAGAACGACATCAGCATCAGCTCCCGCGACCAGAAGGTCACCGGCTGGACGTTCACCGGCCCCGGCCCCTGGTCGGGCCTGACGCACAAGCAGAAGAACCCGGCGCCCACCCAGGACGTGGTCGTGAACACGGCCGACCCGAACTACCCGATGATCTACGTCGTCTCCCGCACCGTGCCGTAGGGACGGCCCCGGCCGGCCGCCGGGGCCGACTGTCAGACCCCGCCCGTACAGTCGAAGACGTCTGATCCGACATGTGGGCGGGAGGTGGCAGAACGTATGAGCGGCACGGTGACCGAGACCCCTGACGGCGTCCCCCTGCGCCTGGCGGCGGTCTATCTGCCCGCCGACCTC
Organism: Streptomyces sp. NPDC031497; assembly: GCF_055580905.1. Classification (NCBI taxonomy): domain Bacteria; kingdom Bacillati; phylum Actinomycetota; class Actinomycetes; order Kitasatosporales; family Streptomycetaceae; genus Streptomyces; species Streptomyces sp. NPDC031497. The sequence goes on along the minus strand of NZ_JBVIKO010000001.1, from coordinate 71,175 downwards.
CCGCGCCAGGGCCGCGTCGCCTTCTGGGCCCCCGACGGCGACCCGCTGCCCGTCACCGCGACCGAGGAACTGACGGTCGTACGACGGCACGGCGCCGGGGTCCGCCGCCGGCAGGTGCCCGCGCTCACCCTGCCGCTCGGCGAGGCCCTCCCGCTGCTCGTCCGGGCCCGCCGCGACCCGGCCGCCCACCCCGCCACCGCCTGCTGGGGCGCCGCCGCCCAGCACGCGCTGCGGCTCGCCGCCCGGGGCCGCCTGCTGCCCGGCCTGACCCCGGCCGGGTACGACGCCTGGCGGGCCGGCCCCCTGGAGCCGGACGACATCGCCCACCTGCGCGCGGTGGCCGCCGCCCTGCCCGCCGAGGGCCACGCCGTCCCGCTGCCCGGCCCCGGCCCGCTCCGGCTGCCCCGGCCGGAGGCACTGATCCGCTCCTTCCTGGACGCGGTCGCCGACACCCTGCCCCGCACCCCGGCCGCCCCTCACACCTCGGGCAGGCCGTTCGCCGCCCAGGAGGGCCGGCGGCTGCCCGACGCCCAGGAGTGGGCCGCCGAGGTCGCCGCCGGCATGGACGCGGGGGTGCGCATCTCGCTCCGCCTCGACCTGTCGGCCTACGACCTCTTCGACGACGGCGAGGGAGCGCACCGCGCGGGAGCGGCGATCGTCCAGGTGCACAGCCTGGCCGACCCCACCTTGATGACCGACGCGGCGGCACTGTGGGCGGGGCGGTCCGACGCCGCCTTCGGTCCCCGCGCGCGGGTGGACGCGGCGCTGGCCGTGCGCCGGGCCGCGCGGGTGTGGCCGCCGCTGGACCGGCTGGCCGAGCAGGACGTGCCGGACGTACTCGCCCTCTCCGAGGAGGAGTTGGGTGATCTGCTCGGGGTGGCCGCGACCCGGCTGGCGGCGGCCGGGGTCGCCGTGCACTGGCCCCGGGACCTGGCCCAGGACCTCACCGCGGCCGCCGTGATCCGCTCCGCGCCCGGCTCGGCGACCGACGGCACGGGCTTCTTCGAGGGCGAGGATCTGCTGCAGTTCCGCTGGCAGCTGGCGCTCGGCGGGGACCCGCTCAGCGACGCCGAGATGGACGCGCTCGCCGAGGCCCACCGTCCGGTCGTACGGCTGCGGGACCGATGGGTGCTCGTCGACCCGGCCCTGGTGCGCAAGGCCCGCAAGCGCGAACTGGGCCTGCTCGACCCGGTCGACGCGCTCTCCGTGGCGCTCACCGGCGAGGCCGAGGTGGACGGCGAGCGCGTCGAGGCGGTCCCCGTCGGCCTCCTCGCGGCCCTGCGCGACCGCCTCACGGCCGGCATCCAGCCCGCCGAGCCGCCCGCCGCACTGCGGGCCACCCTGCGCGACTACCAGCTGCGGGGCCTGGCCTGGCTCGACCTCATGACCTCCCTCGGCCTCGGCGGCTGCCTCGCCGACGACATGGGCCTCGGCAAGACGATCACCGTCATCGCCCTGCACCTCAAGCGGGCCCGCACCGAACCGACCCTGGTGGTCTGCCCCGCCTCGCTGCTCGGCAACTGGCAGCGGGAGATCGCCCGGTTCGCGCCCGGTGTCCCGGTCCGCCGCTTCCACGGTCCCGACCGCACCCTGGACGGCCTGGACGGCGGCTTCGTCCTCACCACGTACGGCACCATGCGCGCCACCGCGGCCAGACTCGCCGACCAGCCCTGGGGCATGGTCGTCGCCGACGAGGCACAGCACGTCAAGAACCCCTACTCGGCCACCGCCAAGGCGCTGCGCACCATCCCGACCCCCGCACGCGTGGCCCTCACCGGCACCCCCGTGGAGAACAACCTCTCCGAACTCTGGGCCCTCCTCGACTGGACCACCCCCGGACTCCTCGGCCCGCTCAAGTCCTTCCGCGCCCGGCACGCGCGCGCCGTCGAGAACGGTGAGGACGAGGAGGCGGTGGGCCGGCTGGCCCGCCTGGTCCGCCCCTTCCTGCTGCGCCGCAAGAAGTCCGACCCCGGGATCGTCCCCGAACTCCCGCCCAAGACGGAGACCGATCACCCCGTCCCGCTCACCCGCGAACAGGCCGCGCTCTACGAGGCGGTGGTGCGCGAGTCGCTGCTCGCCATCGAGACGGCGGACGGCATCGCGCGCCGCGGCCTGGTGCTGAAGCTGCTCGGCGCCCTGAAGCAGATCTGCGACCACCCCGCGCTGTACCTCAAGGAGGAGCCGCGTGGCGACGGCCTGGCCGCCCGCTCCGGCAAACTCACCCTGCTCGACGAACTGCTGGACACGGTCCTCGCCGAGGACGGCTCCGTGCTCGTCTTCACCCAGTACGTCGGCATGGCCCGCATGATCACCGCGCACCTCCAGGCCCGCGCGGTCCCGGTCGACCTTCTGCACGGCGGCACACCGGTACCGGAGCGGGAGCGCATGGTGGACCGCTTCCAGAGCGGCGCGACACCGGTCCTCGTACTGTCGCTGAAGGCCGCGGGCACCGGCCTCAACCTCACCCGCGCGGGCCATGTCGTCCACTTCGACCGCTGGTGGAACCCGGCGGTGGAGGAACAGGCCACCGACCGCGCGTACCGCATCGGCCAGACCCAGCCCGTCCAGGTCCACCGCCTGGTCACCGAGGGCACGGTGGAGGACCGCATCGCCGAGATGCTGGAGGCCAAGCGCGCCCTCGCCGACGCGATCCTGGGCTCCGGCGAGTCCGCCCTGACCGAACTGACGGACCGTGAGCTGTCCGACCTGGTGTCGCTGCGGAGGACGTCATGAGCGGGGACGAGCAGCAGCCGGGCGATGCGGCCCGGCAGGCGCTGCGGGCGGCCCGGGGGCGCGGTGCGGAGACCGGAGGCGACGAGGGGGCGCCGGCCGGTGCGCGGCCCGAGGGCTCCGCTTCGCAGGGGGCGGACGCGGCCGAGGAGCGGGTGACCAGGCCGGGTGACGCGGCGCGGCTGGCGCTGCGGGCGGCATCGGCGGCGAAGGAGGCGGAGCGACGGGAGACCGAGGCCGAGGCCGAGGCCGACGCGACCCCGGCGGACGCCGGGGCCGTTCGTCCGGGCACCCGCCCCGCCGACGTCGCGCGCGAGGCGCTGCGCGCGGCCCGCGCGGAGGCGCGGCGGGCCGAGGCGGCCGCGGCGGAGGCTTCGGAAGGGTCCCCGGCTCGCGGGGTGCGCCGGCTGCCGTCGCCGGCCCCGGCGGAGACGGCTCGCGGTCGCACCGCCCGTGACCTGAAGCAGTTCCTGGCGACCGCGTTCAGGATGCCGAAGGAGGAGCCCGAGTCACCGCGGTCCGACGCCCTGGTGGATCAAGGAACCCCGACGGAACGCCTCGACGAAGACAGGGCACACCGCACCGCGACGCAGCACTACGAAACGGACCCCACCCCGTCCACGCCCACCGCACCCCCGGGCCACCCACACCCGACTCCCGCAACGCCCCCCGGCCGTCCGCAGCCGCCCGCCCCCGGCACACCTTCCGACCACGGAGAGCCGACGGTGTCGGAGCCCGCCGCGGGGTCGGGCCGTTCGCAGTCGTCCGTTTCCGCATCCGGTATGGCTTCCGGCCGCGGGGAGCCGGCGGTGTCGGAGCTTGCCGAGCCCTCCGGCGCCCCGCGGCAGACCGCCCCCGTACCCGCCGAGCCCTCCGGCGACCCGTGGCCGATCGCCCCCGTACCCGCCGACCCCTCCGGCGCCCCGTGGCCGATCGCCCCCGTACCCGCCGACCCCTCCGGCGACCCGGACCCGAGCATGCCAGTGCCCACTGCGGATTCCGGCCGCCCGGAGGCGGCGGGGCTTCCTACCGCTCCCCGACTGCCCCGCACCATGGGCACCCCCCACCGCGACACCGAACTCCGCCGGACGTTTCCCTCCTTCCCCGCCCTCCTCTCCCGGGCCGGTGGCTCCGGGGCGGACTTCGCCGAGACCTGGTGGGGGAACGCCTGGGTTCGGGCGTTGGAGGAGGGAGCGTTGGATGTGAAGCGGCTCGCGCGGGGGCGGAGTTACGCCGAGCGGGGGCATGTGGACGCGATCACCGTGACGCCGGGGCTGGTCCTGGCGTATGTGCAGGGGAGCCGGCCGCGGCCGTATCGCGTCCAGGTGCGGTTGCGTACCTTCGGCGCGGACGAGTGGGAGCGGTTCCTGGAGGCCGCCGCCGACCGGCCCGGGGACATCGCCGCGTTGCTCGACAAGGAGCTGCCGCAGTCCCTCGCCGAGAGCGGAGTGTCCTTGCTGCCAGGGCCGGGAGAGCTCGAACCCCGTTGCAGCTGCCCGGACTTCGGTCACCCCTGCAAGCACGCGGCCGCCCTCTGCTACCAGACCGCGCGGCTGCTGGACGCCGACCCGTTTGTGCTGCTTCTGCTGCGCGGCCAGGGGGAGCGCGAGGTCCTCGACGCGCTGTCCCGGCGCAACGCCGCCCGCGCGGCCCGGGAGCGGCAGCCGGCCGCCCTGCCCGGCGTCCGCGCCACCGAGGCCCTGGTGCCGCGCCAACTCCCGCCACTGCCGCCCCCGTTGCCGGTGCCGCCGCATCCCGAGCAGCCTCCGGTGTACCCGGGCGTGCCCGGGGGACCCGACCCATTCACGCTGGACCAGCTGGCCACGGACGCCGCCGCCCGCGCCCACGCCCTGCTGGCCACCGGACGCGACCCGGTCGGTGAACTGACCCTCTGGCAGGACGCGGTCCGCCTCGCCGCGGCCCGCCCCGGCTCCGGCCTGACCGCGTCCACCCGCGCCCTCTACGCCTCGCTCGCGGACGCCGTAGGCCGTACCCCGGGCGACCTGGCCCGCGCGGTTGCCGCCTGGCGGCAGGGCGGCCCGGAGGGACTGGCCGTGCTGGAGGAGCCCTGGGATCCGCCGGCCGGCCGTTTCGACCGGGCCAGACCCCTGCTCCTGGCCGCCGACCTCCCGGCCTTCCGGCCCTGGCGCAACCACCTGACCCACCCCGGCGGCCATGTCCAGCTCCGGCTGGGCCGCGACGGGCTCTGGTACGCCTACGAGTCCGAACCGGGCCACGACGACTGGTGGCCCAGAGGCACCCCCGACCTGGACCCGGTGGGCGCGCTGACGGGACTCGGGGCGACGGACGACCTCTAGGGACCACTGCTCCGGACGTTCTTGCCGATGTCGTCGTGCCGGGCCACGAACCGGGCCCTGGCACCCTCCACCCGGTAGAGGAACCAGCCGCCGTCCTGGCCGGTCTCCAGGTACTGGGACTGGCTCTCGTAGCTGTACCGGCGGGTGATCCCCTGCCACGGCTCGCGCAGCAATTCCGCGCGCGGCGACTCGCGGTCGTCGCCGCCGGGCGCGGCGAGCCCGTGGGCGGCGTAGCGGACGGCGTCGTACGCCTCGGCCGCCCAGGGCGGGAGTCGTCGTCGCCGGCCTCCTCCGCCCGGATCACCTTCACGGCGGCCAGCGCACCCGTCTCGGAACGGCCCAGGCAGACCACAGCAGCAGTGCCGTCGCCGTCGCGCACAGGACCGGTCCGGGTCCCCTCACGCTAGCCCCCCAGCAGGCTGTCGTACGGCCCCTTCCCTGGGCACCGCACGGCGAACGCTGGCGCCATCCCCCGTCTCAACTGAGCCCGCCGGAACCAGAGTTGAGGCGAACGGTAACCCGTTGGCCATCGCTTGGTGACACTGCGCGGGCGTTCACGGGAAGGGGTGTCCGCCCCGAGCCCGGGTCAGGACGAACGCGGCAGGTACCCGGGCGCCCACCACGCGGGAGCGCACGCCACGGCCGCGTCGACCATGTCGTCCTTGGTGACCGAGGGGTCGTGGAGCCACGCCTTGATGGCACCGGCGAAGCCGTGAGCCATGAACTGCGCGATCACTTGGGGGTTGGCGTCGGGAAGCGCCGCGTGGTCACCGCGAGCCATGAACGTCAGGGTGTACTCGCTGAAGTGGCGTACGAGCGCCTCGTAGACGCCGCTGTCCGCCGGATCGTCGAGGGAGAGCCGGTAGACCGCCCGGAACCGTTCGACGTGGTTGCCCACTTCCGCGGTGGTGAGGCGCAGCAGCTCGGCAGCCGAGCGCCCGTCCCTCGCCCGCTCGTCCTCCAGGCGGTGACCACGGTCCAGGTCGGCGTCGAGGACCTGGATGAGCAGTTCCAGCGGAGTGCTGTAGCGGTTGTAGAAGGTCGCCCGGGTGACCCCGGCGCGGTCGGCCAGTTCGGCGACGCTGATCTGGGAGACCGGCCGCTCCGAGGCGAGTTCCACGATGGCCTGCTCGAAGGCCTGGGTGGTCCGGGTGATGCGCGGGTCGATCCGGCCGCTCAGCGTTCTGCCCTCCTGTCAACCGGCGACCGCGTCGCCCCCGGATCCGGGAGCGCGGTTCGCCGCCCTGTACGGGGTCCATCTTGCGGCATCGCCCTGACCACCGGTCGGGTTGCCCGCGACGAGGTGACGGGCGCAGGCCACGTGTACTCGGCCGTGCGCGGCTCCGGCGAGTCGGCTGCTGGGACCGCGTGCCAGATTCTGCGTCCGGCGGTCTCGGGCCTGCATGACGGCGCTGCAGAAAGAGAGCGAGGGGTGGAACAGGTGGAGGTCGGTCCGTCCCCATTTCCCGGCGTCCGGGTCAGGTCTGGAGCGGAGCATGGATCTGAGGGCTTCGTCGCGGTCGTGCTGGTCGAGGGTGAGGATCTGGTCGGCGGTGTGGAGAAGAGCCGCTGAGGCTATGGCGGACTCCGGTGGCCGGTCCCAGGTGTGATGCCGGCGCTCACCGGGGAGGGCGTGGATCTCGCGGCGGTGCATGGTCAGGTGATGTTCGACGGTCTTGGCGAGCGGTGCGGGGTTGAATTCCCTGGCCAGTGGCCAGGTGGTGAGGATGATCGCAGGTAGCGCTGGCGGGCTCCGCCCGGGCCGAACCACTCCTCCCAGACCGTGGCCAGGGTGTCCTAGCCGGGGACCTTCTCGGTCGGGAATCCGGGAAACACCTCGCGGACGTATTGGTGCACAGCCGGTGCTTGGCCCGCATGCTGATGCGCGAGCGCTGCAGGCACTCGCGTCTCACCGCGAAAATCGCCTCCCGGATCTCCTCCGTGATGCCGGGTGCCCGCCGTCCCGGCGGGTCCACCGGCCATCCGCGCAGCCGGCCACGATGTCCTCGATGCTGGCGGCCGCCAGCCGCCGCAGCGTGCGCTCGCTCATATGCGCCAGCCCCAGCATCTCCGCCTCCGCGGGACCGAGGGCCTTCAGCTCGGCGGCCTTGGCCCGGCGCCGCTGAGTCACCGTGGTGGTGGCCGGGTTGTACTCGGGTCGCGGTTCGCCGGGCAGGGCTCGCGCGGGGTGGCCAGCGCGATAGCCGGTCTCCGCCTCGAGCACGTGCTCGGCCCGCAGCCGTGTCCGTTTCAGCTGGTCCTCGCGCAGGTCGGTCTTCAGCACCTGCCCGCGTGGCCGTGTGGGCTGTTCCGCGGCCGGTTTGCCAGGTCGGCAGTCCGGGCGGTGCATGAGCCATCGGATCGGGCGGCGTTCCACCTCACTTGCGGCATCCCGGAGCACCACGGTGCCGGCCTGCGGCTCGACGTCCTCAACCGTCCACTCCACGCCGTTGAGCCGGATGCCGGCTCCCGGCGCCAGCGCCAGCATCCCGGCGGGCATCAGGCAGCCCGTCCGGTGCCCGCGCAGACCAGCGTCGCATCGCTCAGCGGCTCGGCCAGCTCGATCGCGAGCCGTCCGTGCCAGATCAGGTGCAAGGAGTGGGCGCGGGTCACCAGTCGAGTCCGCCCAGGTCCGCTGGCGGGCGATCACCGGATCCCACCTGGTGCCCCTGGTTCGCGCGGGCGCCAGGTTCGAGAATGGCATCCTCGTCGAACGTACCGAAACACGGGCCGCGTGAGGCCGTGGGGCTGGGGAGGCAGGAGAACCGTGGCGGTCTGTTTCGAGCTCGTGGTGAACTTCGGCGACGACGCGGAGGCGGCACAGGCTGCCGCCCGCATCGACCCCAAGCCATGGGTGCTTCGCGCGGGCGCCCACCGCGTCCCTCTCCACCGGCCGCTGCTGGCGAAGGTGGGCTCATACATCGAGCTCTCGATCCTGCCCGTGGCCGTCAGTTGGCATGGTGGCCTGGACGGCAGCCTCCCCAGATTCGAGCTCACCGCAGCAGACCTGACCGAACTGGGACACCAACTCTACGAACTGCTCGCGCAGTTCCACGGATATGTCGCCGCCAAAGTCGGCTGGGATCCGGAATCACTCCTGGACCCTGCTGAGCTCAGGTGCGAGTGGTCAGATGAACTGAACGAAGGCAGCATCCACGGGCTCGTACTCAGCGAAAAGCTCCATGCGGAACTTGACCTGAGCGCCGACTACGAAGTGTTCCGGCCCGGGTACCGATGGATACCGTATCGCGGGGAGGAATCGAGCAACTTCACGGCCGACTAACGAGACAAGCTCGGGTTATCTATGCTGCCCAGCAGGTGTCAGGCAAGTCAGGCAAGTCAGGCAAGTACTCCGGAGCGAACTTGCCTGGCTGGTATCCAAGGGTCTGTTAGGCAAGTTCGTGGTCTCGGTGCCAACGCGCGCAGTCGGGAGCCCAGTCGGCTCGGGTCCGTTGGAGTGCTTGGTATAGCCGCTCGGCAGGTACCCCGAAGGCGCGTTCCTGCTCGGGCTTTCGGATGCTGATCCGCCGGCGTAGCGAGGTCGTGTCGGACATTCGGCAAGACCGCCGTCGTCATCACCGCGAAGTCCGCCGGGCGCAAGGTCTTCGGCCTCGCCACCGCAGGCGTCCGTCTCGCTTGACCTCCTGCGCGTCAGTCCGGCAGCCAGTGCAGCTCGTGCGCCAGGGTTTTGGCGACGGTACGGATGCGGCGGTGTAGCGGCGACTGCTCGCGTGGGAGGACCAGGTGGAACGTCAGGCTGGGCGCGCCCCGCAGCGGTCGCCAGGTGAGACCGGCCGGTTGTGTCGTGGCCGCGGCTTCTCCGGCCGGGGCGAGGGTGACCCCGTCGCGCAGGTCGCGCTGAGACATGTCGAAAGAGGCTGCGGGCGTGTGGAATCGGGGGTGTGGTCGGGTGTCGCGGAACAGTGCGGACAGCTGATCGTGGATCACGGGGTTGGCCGTACGGTCGGGGAGTCGCAGCGGATACGCGGCCGCGTCGGCGATCTCGATCTCCGGGTGTTCGGCCAGCGGATGGTGCTGCGCCAGTTGGACCCCGATGCGCGCACGCCGCAGCAGGAACCGGCGCACGCCACGGCCCGGTTGTTCACCGCGGGTGATCCCGGCATCGATGCGGCCGTCGGCGACCGCGGGGGAGATCTCCGGTGTCGCCATCGGGACCGCGCCGACCTCAAGTCCGCTGTTGCCGCGAATCAGCCTGTCCACCAGGGCCGGTGCCGTCTCGGCCCCGGCGCTGAGGCTGTATCCGATGCGCAGCGTGCCCAGTTCACCGGCCGCCGCGCTCCGGGCGGTGTCCCACGCCCGGTCCAGCGCCGCCAGCGCGGGCGGCGCGGACTCCGCCAAAGCCGCACCGACCGTGGTCAATACGACGCTACGCGTGTTGCGGACCAGCAGAGCCGTACCGAGTTCCGCCTCCAATCGGCGCATCCGGGCGCTGAGTGCGGGCTGTGCGATACCGATCCGTGCGGCCGCGCGGGTGAAGTTCAACTCCTGCGCCAGCACCAGGAAGTACCGCAGGCTCACCGTATCCGGCGCCACGTGCCCTCCCTGCCGATTGATAACGATCCGTTCTGAGTCTATCCCGTACCGGTCTTTCCCTCGGCCGCACATCAAGCCCTAACCTGCGCATATGACGATTCCACTGATCGCAGTACCCGTCGCCGGGATCGATCGATCTGAGTGTCAATTCGAAGTCGGACGTGTCCGGCCCAACACAGGGGGTTTCCATGGCTAAGGGCTACTGGGTCAGTGTCTACCCCGCCATTTCCGACCCTGAGCGGCTGACTGCCTACGACAAGCTGGCCCGTCCGGCTGTCCAGGCTGGGGGCGGGCGTCTCCTGTCCCTCCTCCCGTCCCGTGGCGGTCGAGTCGTCGCCCACGAGGCCGGAATCACGCAGCGCGTCGTTCTGATCGAGTTCGACAGCTTCGAACAGGCCGTCGCGGCATACGAGAGCGAGGCATACCAGAAGGCCCTGGCGGCCCTCCCCGACGGCTACGAGCGCGACTTCCGCATCATCGACAGCATCGACTGACCGGCGGGCCCAGCCATCGCCGAGCATCCGTCACCTGAAACGCACACGGTGCCGAACGACGACTCACGAGACGACTTCGAAGCGATGCCCCGCGTCCCAGTTCGTCGTCGACGTCCTCGACGGCCTGATCCCTGTCGGGCGGATCGCCGCGCTACCCGAGTGTCGAGCAACTTGCCTGACTTGCCTGACACGGCGATCAAGTTCTGACCTGCCACAACGGCGATTCACCCTAGATAACGGCGGACCTCACCCTGCCCAAGCCTGCTCATCCACACATCTTGACAATTACTCGTTGATCGCTAGGGGCGGATGGCGATGGTGGTGACGGTGCCGTTGCCCCAGACGGTGGTGTTCATCATCATGCGTCCGTCCAGCGACACCGCGGTAAATTCCGGCACGAAGCGCGTAGTGAACAGTGTCGCGAACCCGCTCCGTAGCTGGGTCACCTCGCTCGTGACTAGGTCCCAGTCGTCGAGGAGGCGGACCTGGACCCAGGCCCAGCCGTCATCTTCGGGCTCTCCGTCCGTAGGGTGCGTGTTGTAGTCGACGCCGAGGAGGAACTCGCGGTCCTGATTAAAGAGTCCGTATTGCGTTGCCATCCGATACCAACTCGCGTTGACTCCGCGTCCCTCGGCTCGATCCGCTCATCGGCACGGACATCGACGACCCCCGCCGAGCCGTCCGCGCGTCGGACGAAATAGTCCGGAGCATGCCGACGCTCACGCTTGCCGTCGTGCCAGTGCAGCCAGAACGGCTGCGAGGCGATCCCCACCACCCCGGGATCGAAGTCCATCAGCACAAGCCGGTCCCGCTCCAGCCACGACTCAAAACCGACGTGCCGCCCGGTCGTCGCCGCCCAGTACCAGCCGGAGGAATGACGCTCACCGCGCGACCAGCGAAACGGCCGCACCGCGGCCACATCCTCGAACCGAGCTGTCACGCAGTCCAGCAGCGGACGCCGCCGACGCTCATGCGCAGCATCCACGTACGACAGCTCGACGTACGGCTCCGCAATATCCACCCCGACCGGCACGGCCACCCAGCACCCCCAGTACGTCTCCTCCTACGACTAGGTTCGCTGGCAAGGAAGCCAGAACGACTGGGTTCGCTGGCAAACGCCTCGATTGGATGACAGCGGACATCACCGATCCGCGGCCGCGGCCTCACGTCCAGTGGCTCTGTTCACGAGAACGGGCGGCACTCCTACGTCGGTTCGGGGGCGGTTGGCGGTCCCAGCGTGGCTGGAATGTTCACGAGTTTCCGACAGCACCTGGACCTGCTGGGCGTTCCTCGTGGAAGAAGGACGCGAGGCCGGCAAGCGCTCATAGTCGGGCGGGGTTGTGCCGTGCTGGGCTACGGGTGCTCCTGCCACCAGCGGTCCGCCTCGGCGCGAGCCACTTCGGCGTCGTACTGACTCGCATCGAAGTGGAGCTCCGGCGGAGGTTGGGGCATGGGGGTGTGCGCCATCCACGGAACCTCCCAGTCCGACCACTGCACGATCTCCCCGAACCGCTGGACGACCACGGTCAGGAAGCCGCAGCAGCCACCGGTGCAGTCCGGTTCCCCCAGCTCCAGGCGGCGTGCCTCGCCGGTCGCCCGGAGAGGGCTGGGACAGTCGGTCGGCAGCGCATCAGTCGCGTACGGTCCGCGGCCGTATTCGCCGACAGCCTCCTCGACCACGTCCTCGCCGTTGACCCAGAACCGCAACTGGGCAGGGAACCGGGGTCCCGGCGGCAGCACCTTGATCTCCAAACGATCGAACATCAGGTCACCCTACGGGGCGCGCCGGCATTGGCGTGCGGCCCCGTCTACGCCGACCTAGGCGGAACTCTTGAACGGAACCACGTCCAGCAGCCACCGACCGCCGTCAGCCACCATCGCCAGGAAGTCGGGCATGTGCTCGGTCCGTCCCCCGGCATGTTCGAAGCTCAGCCGGAACGGCTGCAGCAGCACTTCCCTCACCCGCAAGAAGTCCAGTGCGAGCAGCAGGCGTTGCTCCTCCAGCGACTCGAAGCCGTGGTGCCGGCCCGTGGAGACCATGAACTGCAGTCCGGGCGGTGCCGCTGCCGGGTCCCCCAACTGAAACGGCGCACCGGCTACGACGTGAACAACGGCACCGACTCCAGATCCTGCGCCGAGAGCCTCATCTCCACAGGGGACGCTGTCATCCGGTACTCCGGCCTTTCGGGTTCGCCGTTCCGGAGGGATGTATCCGGCAGTAGTGGACAGAAATGGATGGGTCGACCGGTGGAGTCGACCAGTCCGAACTCGGTGCGATCTGTTCGGACCTGCCGGGTCGGGGTCCTGGCAGGGCCTCGCATGACACACTCGGACCGAGTTGTCACAGGTGGCGGCAGCGGGAGGTAGCACCTTGCTGACATTGGATTTGCACCCGGTCTTCCGGAACAACCGCGACATCGAACTCTCGCTTCGGCAGATCGTCTTCCAGGCGAAACGCACAGGGGAGCCCGTCGTGCAGATCATTCACGGAAAGGGCACCGGACAGCTCAAGGGGCGCGTCCTCGCGTTCCTCGGCCAGAAGCACATCAGGAAGCTGTACGACCGCGTGGAGATCGACACGGCGAACACGGGCCGGATCCTGGTCCACTTCGCGCCACGCCCCTGAGCCCCTCCCGCCTCGATCCGAGGCGCCGGGCGCCGGGCCGCGACAGTCAGTTGCTTCCCGTCGTCGAGGTCCGGCACAGCAAGCAGCCGGCGGGGAACCACGAAGAGCCGTTGACAACGGGCGGCACCAACTGAAGGGCGAAGCGTGACGTCTGAACCCGCCCCGGATCTGGCCGGTCTCTATCCTGAACTCGGCCAGGACGGCACGCTCCAGATCGCCCTGCGGACAGCCGTTCACCAGGCCGGATATCGGTTCGACGTGCTCCCCGAACGAGCTCCGGGGTGGCAGCGGTCAGGAGCCCGGGCGGACAGCGACAGCCGGACGACGACCGTTCACCTGGGCATCCAGGACCGCTGCTTCGTCATGAGCTTCTGGGGACGCGGTGTCGAGATGGCCAAGGGCACGACAACCAGTCTGAACGAGGCTGCCACGGCTACCGGGGTCTGGCAGTCGGGCGCCAACCTGGAAGCTCTGCGAACCGCATGCCCGTTCGTCCACCACGGCCCGCTCGCCGAGGCCCACGAGCGCGGCACCGCGGTCGAGAGCATGTGGACGATCTACCGTCAGACCGCGGCGTCCTACGTCGACCACGACCTGATCGAGGCCGCCTACGCCCAGCCACAGCTGCGAGCCCTGTTCCCCTACCACAGCCACAGGTCGCTGAACTTCAGCCGCTGCACCGGTTTCCCCTACACCCACGACCTTCCCGTGGTTACCCCCGCGGACGGGAGATACCGCGTCACCTGGTGGAAGACGCGCTCGCCTCAGGGACCGACGCACATCGCGGACGCCGACAACCCGCGTGACGCGGTCGCCCTGGTCGTCGCCCACCTTCCCCCGCAGTGCGGGCCGGCAGTCACCGGCACTGCCCATGATCTTGACAGGTCAGATTCCACATAACGCCCTGGCGGACCTGCTACGGCTTCACGGCCCGCCGGGCGGCGGTCGGCGTCGTCGGGCCCCGGAACGGGACGGGGGCCACGGCCGACCGCTCTACGCCGCCCGCTAGCATTCCGTCGCATGACGAGGCGGGGGTGGCGACTTGGTGTCGTGGCGGTGCTGGCGGCGGTCTGCGTATCCGGTCCCGGGCGCCCGGAGGTCATCAACACGGCGTCGGACCTCGGCCCCCTGCCGGGCGACCGCTACGAGTCCACACCACAGGACTACCAGCGATCGCAGCGGGCATCGGCGTTACTGGTCCGGCAGTGCATGGCGGAGCACGGCCACCGGGACTTCCCGCTCGACCCCCGCTACCCCAGTGACCCCCTCGTCGCCACCGCGGTCAGCACCGACTACGGCGTCCTCGATCTCGCCGACGCCCGCCGCTGGGGCTACGGCTGGGACCCGGCCACTTCCCTGGCCTTCCAGCCGAAGGGCCGCCGGATGACCAACGCCGAGTTCGCGGACTTCCCCGCCTGCAACGCCGAGGCGAGCCGGCGGCTGATGCGTGGCATCGACGTCAAGCGGGACTGGCTCTACGCGAGTACACGGGCGGGCGAGGTCGACAAGGCGGTCAAGCGCGACCCGCGCCTCCGCGCGGCTTGGGACGTGTGGTCCCGCTGTGTGGCAGCACAAGGATTCACGCGCTATCCCGACCCCGTCGCGGCGTACGCGGACACCGCCTGGCAACGGCGGAGCGGTGACGGCAACACCTGGCATACGGAGCGGGAGCGGGCCACCGCCGTCGCGGACGTCACCTGCAAGCGCCGCCACCATACGGCCGAACTCTGGCACGCCGTACGGGCACAGCAGCAGACCCTGGACATCACACGGCACCGCGAGCGCTACGCCGCCGGGCTGCGGGCGCTGCGGACATACCGGGCCACCATCGCCGAGGTGCTGCGGGAACTCGGCTAGGACTTGTCCGGCCGATCATGCTCGGAGCCAGATGGTGAGGGCTGCGGCGGTTGCGGTGCCGAGGTAGACATAGCCGCGCTTGTCGTAGCGGGTGGCCACCGCCCGGTGCTGCTTCAGCCGGTTGATTGCCCGTTCGACGGTGTTGCGTTTCTTGTACCGCTCTTCGTCGAAGCCGGGTGGCCGTCCGCCGCGTGAGCCTTTGCGTAGGCGGGCGGCCTGGCTGTCGGTCTTCTCCGGGATGATGTGCCGGATGCCCCGGCGGCGTAGGTACTCACGGCAGGGCCCGTTGCTGTATGCCTTGTCTGCCGCGAGGCTGTCGGGCTTCTTGCGGGGTCTGCCCGGTCCGGTCCGCGGGACGCGGATCTTCTCCAAGACCGGCTTGAACTGGGTGCAGTCCGCCCGCTGACCTGGTGTGACGATCGGGGACAGCGGGCGGCAGCGGCTGTCGGCGCTCAGGTGAAGCTTGCTGGTGAACCCGCCGCGCGAGCGGCCCAGGCCCTCACTTCCAGCACCACCTCCGCCAGGCGGGCGTGAAGGCTCTGCCACGCGGTTTCGCCCTGATGTTCTGACGGTTCGGCCCCCTTTGAGGCGGGCGCCGGCGGCGGGTCGGTGCGGGCACCGGCCGCGTGCTGGTGAGCACGGACGATGGTGGAGTCGACCGAGATGTCCCAGTCGATCTCCCCAGCGGCATCGGCGGCGGCCTGGACCTGC
This sequence comes from Streptomyces sp. NPDC031497, assembly GCF_055580905.1. Classification (NCBI taxonomy): domain Bacteria; kingdom Bacillati; phylum Actinomycetota; class Actinomycetes; order Kitasatosporales; family Streptomycetaceae; genus Streptomyces; species Streptomyces sp. NPDC031497. Next base: position 55,885 of record NZ_JBVIKO010000001.1, on the reverse strand, counting down.
TGGAGCAGACGCTCCCACGTCCCGTCGGCCGACCACAGCCGGTGGCGTTCATAGACGGTCTTCCACGGTCCGAACCGCTCGGGCAGATCACGCCACTGAACGCCGGTGCGCACCCGGTGCAGAATCCCGTCGATCACCTGCCGGTGATCCCGCCACCTGCCACAACGCCTGTTGCTCACCGGCAGGAACGGCCGCAGCCGTTCCCACTCCGCGTCAGTCAGGTCCCCGCGAACGGTCATGCTGCAGAAAACGAGTTCTGTTGTCCAATCGGCACGGCCTACGCTCGCTGCGCATGTCCAACATAACGGGAGGCCTTGGTATGGGCGTGAACAGCGGCAGCGGCCTTGGGTCGCTGGGACGATTGCCCAGCTATTTCTTCCGGCCGTATCGCGGCAACGAAGACCACGGCGCGATGGCCGCCGTGCGGCTGGCCTGTGCAGGGCGGGATGGGATCGACGCTCGCTCGGTTGTGGAGGGAGTTCCGACGGCAGCCGAGATCGCCGAAGCCTCCGCCAAGCTGGACGACCCGTCCGAGAACCAGGTCTTGGTGGAGAACAACGGTGACATCGTCGGCTACGTGACGATCAGGTGGTGGCAGGAGCGGGACGGGACTTGGCTGTACCTGCACCGTGGCTACCTGCTGCCTGAGCACCGCGGCGCGGGCATCGGCTCAGACATGCTCAACTGGGCCGAGAACCGTATCCGCCGGCTCGTGCAGCAACATGGAACCGCACGGACGGCCGTGTTCGGCGCGAACGCCATGGCCTCCGAAGGGGATTCAACGGAGCTGCTGCTCGAAACCGGGTACCGGCGTGTCTTCAGCCTGGTAGAGCTGGAACTGGCCGATCTCCGACGGCTACCCGCGCACAACGGTCAGTTGCCGGCCGGCATCAGAGTGGGTGCCGTCGAGCCGACCAGTTACCACGCGGCCTGGAAGACGGTCGTTGATTCGTATGCGAATGCTGCCTTCACCGAGAAGTGGACGTTCGAGAGCTTCCTCGCCACGGCCGACCCGACCTGCTGGCGGGCCGCTTGGGATGGGGATCAGATGGCCGGCGTCGCCCTGTGCTCCATCCGCCGGCATGACCACACCGTGGGCGAAGTCGAAGAATTGAGCGTCCGGGGAGAGTCGAGGCGTCTGGGACTGGGGCGGGCCCTGCTGCTGGACGGATTGCGATCTCTCCGCGAGCACGGCGCGGAGACTGCCCGGTTGTACACCGGCACTGCCAATCCGCACCGCTCCTACGACCTCTACGAGAGCGTAGGGTTCCGGCGCCAGAACGAGTACGTCCGCTACCGCAAGCCGATCCACATCTGATCTGACGGATCCATGCACTTTGGCAATGCGATCCCCAGGGGCCAAACCCATCTTGATCGCCCGGACAGGTCCTAGTGCTCGGACCGGCAACGTCCACCGGTTCGGTGGCAGCGCGGGCCCGGATGGGCAGAGCCGACCCGCGCAAGCGCGTCAGGCCCTCGCGCCGGCGACTCCTGAGCGGCCGTCGGGGACGCCGGCGATCGTCACCACGATCCGCTCGCGGATGTCCCCGCCGAGCATGGCGACCAGCGCGTCGAGTGGGACGTGGGGGGATACGAAAGTCGGGGGTCGGGTTCCTCGTTCAGGGCGACGATCGGCGCGGAGCGCCGGAACAGACTGCTTGGGCGACGTCGAACGACGTCGGCACCCCCCATAACCAAGGAGTTCTGTCATGAGCGTTGTCGGAAAGGTCCTGCTCGGAATCTGGGAGTCGCCGTGCTCGCCGGAGTCGGTATCTGGTCCGGGATCAGGCACGTCGCGGGCGACATCGGCTCGCACATGATCACCGCGGCCCAGTTCAAGGGCGTTCACGACGGCGAGAACCGGGACGCCGTGCGCGACCGACTCGGTGAGCCCGGTGGTCTCCAGCCGCAGGACAAGCCCAAGCCGCCGGCCGGCACCACCTGTGACTACTACCTGCAGAAGGACGTCTCCCTGGAGAAGAAGCAGACTTTTCAGATCTGCTACCGGGACGGGAAGGTCGCCGCGACCAAGGCCCTGCCGTCCGCCGAGGACGAGGCCGCCCAGGACAAAGGCAAGAGCACGGAGAGCGCCAAGCCCTGAGCCGTCCGTTCTCCCCACGGGTGGCCGCCCCGTCCCGGCGGGGCGCGGCCACCGTGCGCCGGTCGGCGGCGCCTCCCGAAACGATCACCCGAAAGGTCCTTTACCGTGGCACGCGTGTCCGTTTCCTCTGCACCGGCCTCGGTGGCGGCCCGCCCTGCCCGGATCCAGTGGCCCTCCGAGCCGATCGCCTGGGTGCTCGCGGCGCTGATCGCCTCCGGAGGACTCCTGCAGGCCGCCGCACCGCGGTCCCTGCTGCCGCTGCCGCTCGCGGTCTCCGCCGTCCTGGAGTGCGCCACCGGGCTCCTGCTGGCCTGGCGGCGCGACCGGCCCACCCTGGTGGCGGCCGTGGTCGCCGGAGCGAGCCTGCTGACCGTTCAGCCCGCCCTTCCGTTCGCGATGTACTCGCTGGCCAGACGGCGGGCGACGAGCCCCCTGCGGTACGGCGTCTACGCCACCGCGGTGCTCGGCCCGTTCACCACGGGCGTCCCGGTGGTGGGCGTCATCGGGGCCGTCCTGCTGGTGGGCGCGCCCGCCTGGCGCGGCACGGTGCTCCGGTACCGGCACACCAGGCTGGAGCAGTTGGCCGAGCGCGCCGAGCAGGCCGAGCGGGAGGCGCTGCTGATCGCCCGCCGGGTCCGTGCGGAGGAGCGGGCCGCGCTGGCGCGTGAGATGCACGACGTGGTGGCTCACGAGGTGAGCCTGATCACGCTGCACGCGGGCGCGCTGAGTGTGGACCCGCAGGAGTCGGAGCGCGCCCGCGAGACCGGCGAACTGGTCAGAGTCACCGGCAGGCGCGCGCTGGCTCAGCTGCGCCAGATCCTCGATGTGCTGCGCGATCCGGAGACCGTCGAGAGTTCCTTCCAGCCCGGCCCGGCACTGCGGGATCTGCCCCGGTTGCTGGCCGACTCGGCGGCGGCGGGCGTCCCCGTGGACTGGGCGCCGTGGTCCGCGACGGTGACGGAAGTCCGGGCCGGAGCACGGCCGTTGCCGCCGGCGGCGGAACACACGGTTTACCGCATCGTCCAGGAGGCGCTGACCAACATCCGCAAACACGCCCACGGCGCCCGCGCCACGCTGGGGCTGCGGGTGGACGGGGAGATGCTGGAGTGCGAGGTGACCAATCCGGTGACCGGTCTGTCCGGCGAGGCGGCCGGCGAGGGAGCGGGGCTGGGCCTGCGCGGTCTGCGGGAGCGGGCCGCGCTCCTCGGCGGAACCCTGGACGTCGAGGACCGGGACGGCGTGTTCCGGGTCCGGGTCAGGCTGCCCGTCGCGTCACCCGCGCCGAACCGGGAGCCGGAGACGAAGAGGGCTGAACCCGCCGGGGAGGCGCAGTGATCCGGGTCCTGCTCGCCGACGACGAGGCCCTGGTCCGCACCGGGTTGCGCCTGCTGCTGCAGACCGCCCCCGACATCACGGTGGTCGCCGAGGCCGACGACGGGCGGGCGGCGGTCGAGGCCTGTGCCCGGCTGACCCCTGACGTGGTGCTGCTGGACGTGCAGATGCCCGGGTTGGACGGGGTGGGCGCCGCCAGGGAACTGTCCGCGTTGCCCGCACCGCCGCGGATCCTGATGCTGACCACGTTCGACGCCGAAACCTATCTGCTGCCGGCGCTCCAGGCCGGGGCCCATGGCTTCCTGCTCAAGGATGCCCAGCCGGACCAGGTCCTCGACGCGGTACGGAACACCGCGGCCGGCCTCCACGCCCTCGCCCCCGAGGCGGTGAACCACCTGGTGGCCCGGGCGGCCGCCGAGCCACCGCCGGCCGTGTCGCCCCGGCTGCCCTCGCTCACACCGCGGGAGCGGGAGGTGCTGGCTGCGATAGCGGACGGGCTGAGCAACGCCCAGATCGGCCGGCGGCTGGGCCTGCGCGTGCCGACCGTGAAGGCCCATGTCTCGCGGATCATGGAGAAACTGCACTGCGAGAGCCGGGTACAGGCCGGGCTCCTCGCCATGCGCGCCGGGCTGAGCGGTGAGGCGAGCCCCACGGACAGGGTGTGACCTCGCAGCCGGGCAGGCCCGTCGGGGCTCTGCCCGGGATGCGCGCGGCCGCCGCCGGACAGTATCCGCTCGCAGCCCTACCAGTTCGCGGCTCCGTTTCTCCCAGGTGCGGTCCGCGTGACCGCCGGCGAGTTCGGCGAGGATCCGGCTGGCCTTGGCGAAACGGACGTGGGCGCCCTCCGGTATGTCCGTGGAGCTCCGGGATGCCTCGCCCGCAACCGGGGCTTGCGCACGCAGCAGGCCAACCACCCAGGCGGCGAGAGGTTCGCGGCCCATGCGCGCGCCTCCTCGGGTCGGTGGCGGACGAGTGGCCCAGGGCCGGTCAGCCGTATTGCCGCAGCAGTCCGTCCACGTATGCCTCCAGCCGTTCTCCCAGCACCTCGGACGTCAGATCGTCCCGCCCCAGGTCACGCCACGGTCCGGCCAGCTTCGCCGCGTCGGGGCAGTAGTGCAGGGCGTCGAGCAGCCGCCAGTACAGGTGGTCAGGGTCGTCGGCGAGGTCACGGCCGCCGTGTGCCTCGTACCGCTCACGGAAGTCCAGCCCGTACTGCGGCCCATGCAGCAGCGCCAGCGCGGTCGAGCAGTGCGCCACGTCCAGGTCGGCAGGTCCCCACGAGGTCTCGACCCAGTCCACGACACCGGTGATCCGCAGCCCCTGCCCGGCTCCCGTGAACAGCACGTTCCCGGGGTGGAAGTCGCGGTGCAGAAAGCACCCTTCGTACGGCGGCGGGTCGCGGCGGATCACGTCCACGGCCCGCTCCCACAGGGGACCGTCCGGGGTGCGGACGCGCTCCGGGGACGTCCACGCCTGGTACGTGCGCGGTCTTTCGTCCGGTACGACGCCGTGGATGCGGACGAGCTGGGCCGCGAGCAGGTCCAGGCGCCGGTCGAGGTCCTCCTCGTCCACGCGGACACGGCCCGGGAGCGCGGACATCAACAGGGTCGGGTGGTCGCAGTGTTCGGCCGTGGCGTCCACAGCGACGAACCCGGGCGCCGGGATGCCCTCCTGCCCGGCGAGCAGCGCCAGGACGGACGCCTCGCGGGCCAGCAGCCCGGGCCCCACGCGACGGAAGAAAGGCTTCACGAAGGTGCGTTGCACCAGGTCCGTGCCGTCGTCGAGCGTGAGCCGGCGCATCTGGGAGCTCCAACCCCCCGACAGCAGGCGCACGTCGGCGACCGACCGACCGATGCCGACCTGCTTGGCCACCCATGCACGCGTGGCCGTCCAGCCACGGTCGTCGAGGCCGGTCAGCACCGCCTCCACGAACTCCCGCCGGTCGTCGCCGTGATCACGAAACCAGATTCCCAGCTGGTGCCGCGCGTCCGGAAGGTCGAACCGCGTGTACTGGGCGCGCGTGGTCAGCGCGTCCTGTACGGCCTCGGTCACGGCGGCCGGGATCACCGCGTCCGTGCCCGGCACGGCGAGCACCGCCCGGCCCGCGTACGCCCGCAGCACCTCAAGCGCGGGCGCCTGCCGCCAGCCGTCCTGCCGCCGAATGATCCTGCTGAACCGGCCGTTCCCGTCCCCGAAAGGCACGTCCCACGCCTCGGCGGTGTACACGGCGGGCGCGCACAACCCCAGCGCCGCCACCCGATCCCCGTAGTGCCGGACGAGATCGGCCACCGTCTGCCCGCTCATGCTGAACCCCACCAGGACCAGCGGCCCGTCCGCCCCCGCGTACGCGTCGATCACCGCGACGGCCTGCTCGAACCGTCGCCGCAGGCTCAACTCGCTCAGTTCGCCGGTGCTTTCGCCGTGCCCGGAGAAGTCGAAGGCGACCCCTCGACAGCCGTGGGCCACGAACTCCCGCACCAGCGGAAGCAGTCGCTCCGTGCTGCTGGTGCCTGCGCCATGCAGCACCACGGCGGTGCCCCCGACAGGATCACCTCCGTACACGCCGCCGAGTCGTTCACCGTCGTGGTCGTGCGTGAAGTCGAAGAGCATGGCCCTTATTCACTCACGCCGTGGCCTCCGTTCTTCGAGAGCGTCACCGCAGGCAGCCGCCCCGGGCGGCTGGGGCGGCGCCACTTGGGCTCTGGCGCAGATTTCGTAGAGCGGTCGCGGAGGGGTACCTCGGTGTTCGCTTGCATGGGGCCGCTCTCTCATGACACCGCTCGCGCCGTACCGCCGCCGGCCGGCCGTCAGGCCGACCGGACGCGTGCCCATCACGCTCTGGTCCACGGCCTGTTGACGGCCCCGTACGGGCCTTCGCGCTCGCCGACCGAACCGGCACCGACCTACCGGACTGGATCGACACCGCCCGCGTCGCACAGCTCCCCGGGACCACCGGCTTCGCCTACGGGCTCGCCACCGGGCAACTCCGACGGGGCGTATCGGATCATGGAGCTGCTGCGGCTTCGCCGCCGATGAGTGCCGTGCCGGTTCCGGGCTGTTCGGCCTGCTGTCAGGCGGCGTCCCAGTCGATGCCGCAGTGCTCGTACAGGCGGTGTTCTTCGTCCTCGGACAGATGGCACCCGGCGTCGACGTCAACGGTGGGGCGCGTCCTTGGCCTTGTCCTTGGCGTAGCGGACGACCTCTACGGCCGGGGCCGGGGCCGGGCTCGGGCGATGAGTATGGCGACGTCGTCGTGGTCGTCCGGATCGCGCAGTGATTCCAGGAGCCGGTCGCAGGTTTCTTCCGAGGATCGGTCGGGTCTGTGGAGCAGTTGGAGGAGGAGGTCCAGGCGCTCGTCGATGGCATGGTGGCGGGTCTCGACCAAGCCGTCGGTGTAGAGGACCAGTTGGTCGCCGGGGGCCAGGCCGAAGGCGGTGACTTCGAAGGCGACACCGCCGACCCCGAGGGGTGCGCCGGTGGGCAGATCGAGCAGTTCGGGGGGCTCGCCTGTGCGCATCAGCACGGGGGGCAGGTGTCCGGCGACAGCGATGTGGCACAGGGCGCGGTGCGGGTCGTAGATGGCGTAGGCGCAGGTGGCGTACTGCTCCAGGCCGGCGGTGATCTTGTCGAGGTGGTGGAGCACTTCGGTGGGTGGGAGGTCGAGGTCGGCCAGGGTGGAGGTGGCGGTGCGCAGGCGTCCCATGGTGGTGGCGGCGCTTATGCCGCTGCCCATCACGTCGCCGACGACCAGCGCGGTCTTGTCTTCCGTGAGGGGGATGACATCGAACCAGTCGCCACCGACTTCGATGGTCGTTCCGGCGGGCCGGTATCGGGAGGCGATCTCCAGGCCCGTCTGTTGCGGTGGGAGGTCGGGCAGCAGGCTGCGCTGGAGGGTGACGGCGGTGTTGCGTGCGCCTTGGTACAGACGGGCGTTGTCGATGCACACCGCGGCTCGGTCGGCCAGTTCACCGGCCAGGGTGAGGTCGTCGCTGTCGAAAGGCAGCGGGTTGCGGGCGCGGGTGAGGCCCAGGGTGCCGAGCACCTCGCCGCGGGCGATCAGGGGCGTCAGGAGATAGCTGTGGACGCCGGCGCGGGCCAGGATGGCGGCGGCCTCGGTGTCACGGGCGATACGCGCCAGGTCCCGCTCGCCGACGTCGGGTATCAGGATGGGGCGGCCGGTCCGCACACATTGAGTGGCCAGGCGCTCCGCGCCGTAACTGGCGAGGTGGCCGGCAGGGTCGGCAGCGCGGACGGCCTCGGTGGGGTACGCGGCTTTCACGGCGAGGGCACGGAAGAGTGCCCGGGCTGCGCCGGGTGCCGTCGGCTGGCGATCGTCCAGGACGGAGTCCAGGACGTCAACGGCCGCGATGTCGGCGAGCTCAGGGACGGCGACGTCGGCCAGCTCGCGGGCGGTCTGCTCCACATCCAAAGTGGTGCCGATACGGGCAGAGCCGTCGGCGATCAGGGCCAATCGCTGCCGGGCACGGTGGCGATCGGTGACATCCACCAACACGATGGCTATCCCCAGCACCCGCCCGCCGGGACCATCGAGCCGGTAGTAGGAGACGGACCAGGCATGATCGCTGTCGGGGTCGGCGGGAGTGCGCCCCACACTGTGCTGGTCGATCACGGGCTCTCCGGACGTGAGGACCTGCCGCAGTGCGGCCTCGATCGCATCGATCTCCAGGAAGGGCAGGACCTCGCGGACTCGTCTCCCGAGGTGGTCTTCGGCAGGGATGCCGTTGATCTGCGCCAGCGCCGGGTTGACGGCCACGTACCGCAGGTCGGTGTCCAGGACGGCCAGCCCGATCGGGGACTGCGAGACCAGCCGCGTGGACAGGGCCACGTCCCGTTCCACCTGGCGCAGGGCCGCCTCGTCGGTGGCGATGCCCAGGGCATAGAAGTCACCCTGGTCGTCCGACAGCCGCATGTTGCGGAACTCCACCAACCGGGTTCTGCCGTCTTTGTGCCGGACGGAGAAGGCGCCGGCCCATCCCTGACCCGTCCTCATGACCTCGGCGAACAGCCTGATCATCAGCTCCACGTGCTGCTCATGGACCAGCAGCCGCGCCGCGTACTGGCCCAGCGCCTCCTGCGCGGTGTAGCCGAACAGCTCCTCGGCCTGGGGGCTCCACAGCACGATCCGTCCCTCGGCATCCAGCAGCACAGCTGCGACACTGAGCAGATCCAGCAGCTCACGCGGCTGTCTCGGCCCGGAATCCGGCTGGTCACCCTCAGCACCGAAGGGATCGGCTGTCCTCATCGAACGCTCCCTCCGCCTGTCGGCGCGCCACGCCGCCCTGCGCCGGCGTCAGGCTGTGGCCTGCGTACCCTGCACCTCGCAGTGCTTCCATGGTCCCCCGGATCTGGGCTGCCGCACGGTTACCCGATACAGCTCGCCGCGCCCCAGGCCCCAGGCGCTGGGCACCGACGAAAAGCTCCGACCTCCCGGGTGCAGGGGTGGGCGGCGCGGGCGGCGGCGAACAGGCCGCCCCCGATCCGGGTCTCGTCCTCCGTTTCGGTCGGAGTGAGGAGGCGTCGCTGCGGGGTAGCTGCCGAGTGGCCGAGGTGATTTCGGTGTTCGGCGTGGTGGAGTCCCTGCGCGGTGGTCGGGTTCCCCAGGATCCTTCGGGTCGTGGCGGGCAGGGGTCTGCTGTTTCTCGCGGTGTTTCATCCGTGAATGGGTGTGGAGGCGGAATCCGTCGGCGCTTCCACCGCCCAGCGTCTCGGGACCGCAGTGACTGCCCTCGGGCGCCCCGGTTGAGCTGGTTCTCGGCGGGGGCTTCGGCGTCCCACCGGCTTACTGCCCGGCGTCGACCAGTTCCTTGTTCCTGACTGCGGCGTCGAACAGTGCCGCGGCTGCCGCGCGGGCGGTCGTCGCCGCGGACGGGTCGCGGTCCATCCGCGCCGACACCCCGGCGCCGTCGTACAGAAGGTGCAGCTGCCGCGCCAGGCCCTCGGCGTCGGCGACGCCGGCCTCCCGCGCCAGATCCGTGAACATGGTCCGCACCCACAGCCGGTACCGGTCCGCGGCGCCCTCGACGGGGCTGCCGTGCCGCGCCTCCGCGCTGGCCGTCATGTGCGCGCAGCCGTTGAAGTCGGGTTCGGTGAACAGCTGGCCTTGCGCGTCGAAAACTCCGAGGAGGCGCTCGCGTGGCGTCCGGAACCGGGTCAGGGCGCGTTCGACCTGGTCGCGGGTGTTGGCGTGGCGGGCGTCGAGGTAGGCCTGGACCAGTTCTTCCTTGCTGCCGAACAGGTTGTAGAGGGATGCCTTGGCCACGCCGGCCTTCTGCACGATGCGGTCGATGCCGACGCTCTGCACGCCCTCGCTGTAGAACAGCTCGTCGGCGGCGGCCAGCAGACGTTCACGCACGGACGGCTTCGAGACATTGGCGTTGGCGGGCATGGTGGCTTCCTTCTTTCAGACTGGCGGTCCAGTTTACCGCTCCGCGCGGGCACTCATTCGGCTCCTACCCGGTCCAACAGAGCCAGACAGACCTGTCTTCCCTCGCTGACGAGCAGAGGCGGTCACCGTGCTGCGGTGACCGCCTCTGCTTCGTGGGGCCTGCTACTTGGCCGTCGTGTCCTAGCGGTCGAGGAAGAGCTTGGTGTGGGTGACGAAACGCTCGGGGTACTGGAAGTGGGCGCCATGGTTGGCGTCCGGGTAGATGATCAGCTCGGCGTCCGGGAGGAACTGCTGGAGGATGTACGAGTTGATCGTGGGGATGATGATGTCGTCGGTGCCGTTGACCACCAGGACCGGGATCCTGATGTTCTTCAGGACCGAGTACGCGGGGTCCTTCGTGGCGCCGTAGGTGTGGATGGCGGTGCCCTGGCCGGCGTAGACCTGCTCGCCGAACGGGGAGGCGTCGCGGTCCTTGCGGGCCACGATCCGATCGACGTATGCGCGGCCCAGCTTCTGGCTGGTCTCGGTCGGCGCGAAGAGGACCGGGAGCCACATGTCTTCCTGCCGGGGCAGCTTGACGGTGAACAGCGCGGCGGTCTCCGCCGGCGTCTCGCCGATACCCACGCCGCCGCGCGGGCCGGTGCCGACCAGCACGAGCTTGCGGGCCAGGTCGGGGCGCTGGATGGCGACCTGCTGGGCGACCAGGCCGCCCATGGAGTGGCCGACCAGGTCCACGCTCGTCAGCCCGAGGGCCTCGACGAAGCTGCCCGCGTCGGTGGCCATCTGCTCGATGGTGTCCGGGACGTCGCCGCTCGTGGAGGCCACTCCGGTGTTGTTGAACAGGATGACCTCGCGGTCGGCGGCGAATCCGTCGCTGATCGCCGGGTCGTGGTCGTCCAGGTTGCCGATGAAGTGCTGGAAGAACACGACCGGTGTCCGGCCGGCGGCCGTGTTGCCGAAGCGCCGATAGGCGAAACGGATGCCGTCGGCCTCGACGAACTGGGTCGGGGCGGTGTCGTGGGTGTGATCGGGCATGCTGGCGCTTCTCCTTGGATCAGCGTCTGGAGGTGGGGTGGTGGGCCGGGCGGCGGTTTCCGGCAGCCGCATGTGGGGGCGTCCGGGCGCACAGGGAAGCTCTGCACCCGGAGCGGATCAGTTGGCGCTGTGGCCGCCGTCGGCGTTGAGGATGTGGCCGGTGATGAACGACGCCTCGTCCGACGCGATGAACACGATGGCGTTGGCGACTTCCTCCGAGAGCCCGAGGCGGGCCAGCGGGACCTCGCTCACCAGGGCTTCCTTGTTCTGGGGTGTGCCGGTGAAGCGGGTCAGCATGCCGGTGTCCGTGGGGCCGGGGGCCACGCCGTTGACGCGGATTCCCGAGGCTGCGACCTCCAGGGCCACCGACTTGGTGATGCCTTCGACGGCGTGCTTGCTGCCGACGTAGACGGAGGCCCCGGCCGCGCCCTCGTGCCCGTAGGTCGAGGAGATGTTCACGATGCTGCCGCTGCCCTGTTCCTGCATGACGCGGACCTGGTGCTTCATGCTCAGGAGCACGCCTAGGACGTTGGTGTCGAACGTCGCGTTGTACGTTTCCGCGCTCTGGTCGGTGATCGGGCTGGGCCGGCCTTCGGTGCCGGCGTTGTTCACCGCGACATCCAGACGGCCGAACCGTGCGACGGTCTCGTCGACCATGGCGCGTACGTCGTCCTCGTTGCGGACGTCGGCGTTGATGAACTCGGCCCACGAGCCGGCCGCACGCAGTTCCTCGACCAGGGCCTTGCCCGCCTCATCGCGGCGTCCGGTGACGACCACGTTCGCGCCCTGCTTGGCGAAGGCGACGGCGGCGGCACGGCCGATGCCGGTGAGGGCACCGGTGATCAGTACGACGGGGTTGTCCATTGCTTTGCTCGGTTTCTGTAGCGGTGGGGGTCAGACGGCGGTGCGTCCGCCGTCGACGGGGATGACAACGCCGGTGATGTAACCGGCGGCCGGCGAGGCCAGGAACGCGATGACGTCTCCGATCTCCTCGGCCTCCGCCGTGCGGGCCAGGAGCGTGGTCTCACCCAGGGCCGTGAGGCGCTCCCTGGACGAACCGCCGGTGTAGACCGGCCCGGGGGCGACGGTGACGACCCGCACACCCCGCGGGCTGTACTCGGCGGCCCAGGAACGGGTCAGCGAGGTGAGCGCGGCCTTGGTGGCGCTGTAGGCGGCGCCGCCCGCCAGGCCGACCTGCCCGGCCATGCTGCCCAGGTTGATCACGACGCCCTCGCCGCGCTCGGCCATCACCGGCGCGATGACAGCCGTGAGGTAGTAGGCGCTGCGCACGTTGGCGTCGAACAGCGCGTCGAACGTGTCGGGCTCCAGGTCGGCGGTGGGGCCGAACCAGGAGAACCCGGCGTTGTTGACCAGGACGTCGACGTCCTTGGCCACCTCTGCCAGTTGCTTGACGGCGGTGACATCGGTGAGGTCGGCGGCGATGAACTCGGCCCGGCCACCGAGGCCCTCGATCCCCTTGACCACTGCGGCTCCGCGGCCGGCGTCGCGTCCGTGCACCAGGACCTTGAACCCGTCCCGGGCGAGCTTCTCCGCAGCCGCCCGGCCGATACCGGACGTCGCGCCTGTCACCAGGGCTGTGCGCACCTCGGACATGGCACGCCTCCTTCCGATTGACCAGACCAGTCTGTCTGGTCTCGCTATCCAGCTAAACACTACGATCCGGTCTCGTCAAACGGTGGCCTGCATAAGGCGTTCTACCTGTTGTTTGACAGCCCTAGGCATGGAATCTACGGTTGAAGGACCGATTAGACAGACTGGTCTGGCCAGTGATTGCGACAGGAGACAGCGCATGAGCATCACCTTCTTCGGCGCCTCGTTCGACGCCACCGACGCCGCACATGCCGCGGCGTTCTGGGCCGCCGTCCTTGGCCGCCGGGTCGCCGACGGGGCCGACGAGCATGACGCCGTGGTGGAGGCCGGGGATCCCGGCAGCGGGCCACGACTGGCCTTCCACCGGGTCCCCGAGGCCAAGACCACCAAGAACCGGTTCCACCCGGACCTGATCACCAGTGACTACGAGGGCGAGAGCGGACGTCTGCTCACGCTCGGGGCGACCAAGCTCCACGAAGTCGTGCGCGACGGCGCCCGGTGGACCACGTTCGCCGACGTCGAGGGCAACGAGTTCGACCTCATCGCCGGCTAGAGCACCCGCCACCAGGAATCAAGGAGAAGACCATGACGACGACAAGGCAGCCCAAGATCCCCGGCCCCGACCACCCGATCACCGTCGAGCCCACCGGCGCCCGCGTCGTGGCCCGTATCGGCGGACAGATCATCGCCGACACCACCCGGGCCCTGACCCTGCGCGAGGCCGGCTACCCGCCCGTCCAGTACATCCCGCTCGACAACGTCGACCAGTCGCTGCTCACTCCCAGCACCACCCAGACGTACTGCCCGTACAAGGGTGACGCGTCCTACTACGGCCTCGCGCTCACCGACGGCGCGCGGACCGACGCCGTGTGGTTCTACCCCGCGCCCTACGACGCCGTCGCGGACATCGCCGGCCACGTCGCCTTCTACACCGACCAGGTCGACGTAGTCGTCGGGGCCTGAGAGCCCAGAGGGTTGCCCGGGCCGGCTCTCGGCGCCTTTGGGGGCCATCGCCCGCCTGAGAATGGAGGGTTTGCCGCTCGATTCGCCTGTGGATTGGTGCTTTCCGTCGCTCCTTCGTGAGCAATGTGCATTTTCCGGCAATCTCGACCCTTTGAGGTCTGCTGGAAGAGCCTGGCGGGTGAGCATCGGAGGGAAGCACCATGGTGGATCAGGGTGACGAGGCAGCACGCGAGGGAACCTCGGGGTCGGGAGAGTTCGACCCACGGGCGGCGCTGGAGGAGTTGCTGGCGCCGACGGGGCTGTCGATCGCTGACGCGGGGGGCCGGGTGTCGTTCGCCGGTGCGGATCCGGTCGTGGCGGACCGGATCCGGCTGGGAGCGGCGGTCGGCATTCCGATGATGGCCGGCGCTGTGGGTGCGGCGGCGCTGCACCGGATTCGGACCGGAGCGGGGCAGGACCTGCACCTGGATCTACGGCAGGCGGTGCACCACATCACTCCGCACGCGTTCTGGCATCCGACGCTCAACGGTGAACTCCCGGAGCATGCGCTGGTCTTCGACAATCCTTTCCTGCTGGACAGCTACCGGACCCGGGACGGCCGGACGATCATGGCTTCCGGGGTGTACCCGCATCTGGCGGCCCAGTGGTGCCGGTTCCTGGACGTCCCTCCGGACAAGGACAAGGTCGCTGCCGCCTTCGCGCGGTGGGACGCGTTCGAACTGGAGGAGGCGGCCAACGCCGTCGGGCTGCCGCTGTGTGTGGCCCGGACGGCCGAGGAGTGGGCGGCGCACCCCCAGGGCCGGGTGCTGGCCGCGCAGCCGGTGATCGGGCTGGAGCGGATCGGCGAGGCGCCGGTCAAGGACTTCGGGTCCGCCTCGCGCCCGCTGCAGGGGGTGAAGGTGTTGTCCTTCACGCATGCGGTCGCCGGTCCGACGGTGGGGCGGACCTTGGCCGAGCAGGGTGCTGATGTGCTGTGCGCGACCCGGGTCAACGACTACGAGCACGCGTTCATCTACGCCCAGGCCAACATCGGATCGCGCAGCACGCTGCTGGATCTGACCACCGACCGGGGGCAGAGACTGCTGGACGAGCTGCTGGCCGACGCGGACGTCGTGGTCAACAACCATCGCGGCGACAAGCTGGAGAAACTGGGGCTGGCTCCGGACCGGCTGGCCGAACGGTGTCCCGGTCTGGTCCAGGTCTCGGTGACCTGCTACGGGTCACAGGGCCCGTGGGCCGACCGCGGCGGCTTCGACATGAACGGTTCCGCGGCCTCTGGTCTGATGGCCGCCGTCGGCTCACCGAAGGAGCCGAAACTGCCCGTCACCGGGATGATCAACGACTTCATCACCGGCTACATGGGGGCCGCCGGCGCGACGGCCGCGCTGGTCAAGCGGGCCACGGTCGGCGGTGACTGGCATGTGACGGTCAACCTGACCCGCAACGCGATGTGGTACCTCACGCTCGGTCTGGTCGACCCGGCACTGGCCGGCAGCGACGAACGGCACAGCCTGCGCGAGCCGAAAGCGTTCGATGCCCAGACACCGCTCGGAGCCCTGCACTTTCCCGCGCCCCAGGTCGAGTTCGGCCTCACACCGCCCGCGTGGCCGGAGCCCGCTCTGGTCCCGCGCGGGTCGAGCCGCCCCGAATGGCGGTGACGGCCGTGACCGTGCGCGCGTTGCCGGGTGCGCTGGAGTCCGGCGGGCGCATGCGCACCTACCTGCGGGTCTGCGCCGACCGGCCGGACCGGTCCAAGGGCTCGGACCGGCCTCTGGTGGTCGTCTTCCACGGCACCGGCCAGACCGGCCGGTCCGTACGCCGATTCAGCGGCCGCTCGTTCGACACCTTCACGGCCGCCGCCGACGCGGTCGTGGTGTATCCGGACGGCTACCGCAGGGACTGGAACGGCGCCCGCGACATCGACACCCCGGCACGGCGCCGGGGCATCGACGACGTCGGGTTCTTCACCGACCTGGTCGAGACGATGGCCACCACATACGGAACCGCGCGGGAGCGCGTGCATGTGATCGGGTTCTCCCTCGGCGGCCAGATGGTGATGCGGCTGCTGCGGGAAGTACCGCGGCGACTGGCCGGTGCGGCGATCATCAGCAGCACCCTGCCCGCCACGTACTGGATCCCGACCCCGCCACCGGCCGACACGGCGGTGCCCGTGCTCCTCTTCCACGGCACCGCCGACCCGCTGGCCCCCTACGGCGGCGGCGTGGTCA
Source organism: Streptomyces sp. NPDC031497 (assembly GCF_055580905.1). NCBI lineage: Bacteria > Bacillati > Actinomycetota > Actinomycetes > Kitasatosporales > Streptomycetaceae > Streptomyces > Streptomyces sp. NPDC031497. The sequence goes on along the minus strand of NZ_JBVIKO010000001.1, from coordinate 40,209 downwards.
GCGTCAGAGGGCTGTTTCCCCGCGGTCCGCACCGCTCGGCCGAGGAAACGGCCGCGTACTACGCGGCTCGCAACGGCCTCACCGGCCCGCCGGTCACCGAACCGCTTCACCATGCCGACGGCACGGAGGTCACCACGGTGACAACCACCACCTACGGCACTGAGGGCCCCGCACCGGTGACACTGTTCACCGTCCACGGGGGCGGCCATCAGATTCCCAACCCGGCGCACACCCCGACGCCCTGGTTCTGGGGCCGTTCCTGCCCCGACCTGGTCTGCGCCGACCTCATCGCCCGGCATCTGCTGCCCGCGACGAGGTGACGGCCGTCCACCACAATGGCCTCGTGACGGCCGCGGAACGACAGGGCATCGACGAGGACGACGTCGCCCTCATCGACGCCCTGCACATCAACCCCCGTGCGAGCTTCGAACAACTCGGCGCCACCCTGGACCTGTCCTCGGCCACCGTCGGACGTCGTTGGCGCAGGCTGACCCGCAGCGGGGCCGCCTGGGTCTCCTCCGCCCCCGGACCGGCCATGCCGCTCGCCGGTGCCGTGGTCGATGTGACGTGCGCACCCGGGCAGGTCACCGAGGTGGCCCGGACACTGGCGGAGAACCCGCGAGTGGCGAGCATCCATCTGACCTCGGGGACATGGGACCTGTTCGCGCTCGTCGTCGCCCAGGACATCGCGAACCTGTCCGCGCTTCTCGTCGACGACCTCGCCCCCACACCAGGCGTCCACAGCACCCGGGCACGGCCGGTCATGGAGCTGTTCAGCGGCGCCCACTGGCGGCTCGGCGCGATCGGCCCGAACGCGGCGCACGAACTGTCCGCGGGCAATCCCGAGCACCACAGCCAGGCGGCCGTCCGGGAACCGGACGCCTTCGACAAAGCCCTCTACCAGGCGCTCCAGGTCGACGGCCGGATGAGCCTGCGTGACCTCGCTCAGCGTCTGGGCCGCTCCGAGTCCACGGTCAAGCGCCGACTCGACCATCTCACCCGCACCGGAATGCTCACCTTCCGCACCGACTTCATCCGGTTCGCAGGCGGCTGGCACCTGTACGTCGCGCTCTCCTTGCGGGTGCCCGACGAACTGCTCTACGAGGCCGGCCGGGACATCGGCCGCTGGCCGGAGACCCGGGTATGTGCCGCCGTGGCCGGGGCGGCCAACCTGTTCGTCACCGCGCAACTGCACGACCTGCGGGCACTGGAGCCGCTGCTGCGCCGCATCCGCGCCGCGAGACCCGGCATCGAGATCGACGACCGGCAGATCGTTCTGCGGTCCGTCAAATCCTGGGGACGACTCCTCGGCCCCGACGGCCGCGCCGTCGACGTGGTCCCCGTCAGCCCGTGGACTTGAGTAGGTGATTTGAACACTGGCCGTTGCTGAGGCTACGTGTCCTGCTTGTCGCTGCCTCCTGACACTCCCGGTCCGCGACGGTGGCGCCGCCGCCTGCGGCCTGCTCACCTACACCCTGCCGGCAGAACACCGCGCCGGTGAGCGCGGCCTGGTTCGCTTCATACGGCCGCCGGCACAATGGCGGCCTGCCCGACTGGGCACCAGCAGCCCGAAGACAGGGCTCCGACGATGTCATCGCCAGAGCCCTCTCACCTTCAAGCCGCGTCCTCAGCCACGGTTGCCGTCCCGCCTGTTCCCAGCCCGCAAGCGGTCAGGCGGCCTGGGTGAGTTCGGCGCGGCCGAACAGGAGCGCGTATCCGGACGGGAGCTGGGTGAGGACGCGGTCCAGGAGGCCGGGTCCCGCCAGGCGGCCGACGACGGCGAGGACAGCTCCGGTGTCCCAGCGCGCGACCGCGGGGGTGGCACCCGTGCGGGTGGCCAGGTCCTTGACGAAGCCCCAGCCGGTGAGCGGTTGAAGGTCGGGGATCTGGCTGGTGAACACGAGGGCGGCCTCGGAGGGGAGGCAAGCGGCGAGGTCGACGCGTTCGTCGCCGGAGAGCTGACGGCCCAGGGCCCCCAGGACGGCGCGCGTGACGTCCTCCGCCCGCTCACGGGTCGGATACGCGCCTTCGTACCGGATCCTTTCCAGCATCTGCTGGAACGTCATGCCGGGTCGGGCGGCAGTCGCCGGTTCACGCAGCGAAAGCATCGGGAGTGGTTGCCTTTCTCGTGCTAGGGGGTTGTCGCCTGTGGGAAGGGCCGGCGGGGGTGAGCGCCGGCCGGCCGTGCTGAACTGATGAGGGGGTCACGCGTTCCTGGACTCAGGCGCGCTCGGGCCGGCCGAAGAGGAGGTCGTAGCCCGGGGGGAGCTGGAGCAGGATGCGGCGGGTGAGTTTTTCGCCCGCCGCATCCGCGGTCACACTCAGTACGGCACTGACGTCCCAGGCCGCGGTCTGTTCGGTGGCTCCCTCGATCCACGCCGCGGTCGCCCGCAGGAACCGCTCCGGTGGGAGCGGCTCGGTGGCCTGCAGCGGGTTGAGAAGAACCAGGGCGAAGGTCTCCGGAAGCCGGGCGGCCAGCTCGGCCCGGACCTCACCCACCAGATGCGCGCCCAGCAGCGCCAGAACGGTACGCGCGGCCCGTTCGGCTTCCTGGGGTGTGGCGTACTCGCCGCGTTCCTGCACGTGGTCGAGGAATGCTTCCCATCGCATGGACACCACTGCCCCTTCACGTCGTTGTGCGATGGACGTAGAGCGGAGGACGGGACCAGAGGGGGGAGATCGAGGCACGTCCTCCGCCGTCGGCGCGGTCGTGGAACTGGCTCCTCAGCCGCTGATCTGCTGGCGCTGGGACTCCCCGCCGATCGCGATCTTGCGGGGCTTGGCGCGCTCGGCGATCGGGATCCGCAGGGTCAGCACCCCCGCTTCGTAGTCGGCCGTGATGCGCTCGGTGTCCAGGGTGTCGGCCAGCACCAGCTGGCGGGAGAAGACACCCAGGGGCCGCTCGGAGAGCTCCATCTGTACGTCGTCGGCCTTCACGACCGGGCGGCGCTCGGCCTTGACGGTGAGCATGTTCCGCTCGACATCGATGTCGATCGCGTCCTTCGCGACACCGGGCAGGTCGAGGGCGATCACGTACTCCTCACCCTCACGGTAGGCATCCATCGGCATCGCCGAGGGCCTGGACCAGGTACCGGTCACCCCCGTCAGCTGCTGGGCGAGCCGGTCGAGTTCGCGGAACGGGTCGGTGCGCATCAACATCGCGAATACACCTCCACAGGTCTGGCAGGAACTGCCAATGCGCTTCGTCTGACACCGTTGTAACATGTCATCCAAACGATGACAAGTGAAGTGTCGTCCAAAGGGTGACAGCCCGAGAGGATCTCCATGAACGCTTCCCCCGAGCCCCGTGACCCCACCTCGTTCTTCGCCGCCGCGGCAGCGCTGAACACGATCGACGAAGCCGTCCGCACCGCCCAGACCCCCCAGGTCGAAGCGCACGCGCAGGACGGACAAGCCAGTGCGGACCAGGTCCTGGCCGCACTCCTTTTGTTGCGTGAACTGCGCGACCAACTCGCGGGATGGGAACCTGGACTGATCGAGGCGGCCCGGGCGGCTGGCTCGAGCTGGGCGGACCTCGCCCACCCCCTGGGCGTCGCCAGCCGTCAGGCCGCCGAACGCCGCTACCTGCGTGTACGCCCCGGAACCCCCGGCACCACCGGCGAACAGCGCGTGCAGGCCACCCGCAACCGCCGCGCGGCCGACCGAACCATCACCGCCTGGGCCCGGACCAACGCCGCCGAACTACGTCAACTCGCCGGCCAGATCGCCGCCCTCGCCGACCTCCCCGCCCAGGCCCGCACACCTCTGGCCCGACTCGCCGAGGCCCTCGCCGACAATGACGCCGCCAACCTCATCGCCCCACTGGGCGACACCCGCGCACACCTCCAGCCCGACCACCCCGACCTCGCAGCCCGCATCGCCACCATCACCCACCACGCCGACCAACTCCGCCAGACCGGCGGCGACCACCAGTGAACGACGGACGGCGATCGCGCGAACTGCCGCCAGAAGTCTGTAGCCCCGGAGGGGCCGGTATCGGCGGCGGTCAAGGCTCGGGTGGTGTCTCTGCTGAGGCGACTCCGGCACGCGATGAATCCACAAAGGGTCCGCCACCCACAGGTGGGAACCCCTTTGGGCCCTGCCGTTCGCTGCGAGCGGCAGGGCCTGCGGTTCCTCCCCGCGGGAGGCTTCGCGGCTGTGCCGCGCCCCGTGTTTGCTGCACCCTGGGAGGCGCGACTGCTCACTCCTGGCGAGGAAGAGCGGCCGCGTGTCGTCAGCCGACCTTCTGCTTCTGCTGTTCGCGGATTTCGTGGACGGTGGCGTTGAGGGTGCCGTCCTGCTGTTCGTAGTGGGAGAGGGCGAGGCCGAGGCCGAAGAAGGTGGGCGCCCATTCGCCGACGAAGAGCCCCCACCGGTCGGCGCGGTCGAGGCCGACGCCGGGTTCGACTTTGAGCGAGGTTGCCCAGGCGGCGACGCTGAGGCCGATGGATGCCATGCCTGCGAGGTAGGCGTGTTCGCTGCGGATGCCCATGTCGTGCATTGATTTGATGATCACGGCGCGCTCCGTTCGTTGGATGGCTTTCCCTGGACGGAGTTCCCAGACCCGTGTGCCCTATTCGAGCTATTTGAGAGATATGTGACCACTTTCGTGTCAGCTCGTAGGGTGGCTGTGGGGTCTCGCGTTTCGCACCATCCGCCGATGCTGTGACCTGCGGCTTCTTGCGGCGCCTCACGCTGCTTCGTCTGCGGTTGTCTCAGCTCCTGGTGTATCCCCGCCAGGCTCACTGCGGTTCAGGCCATGCCGGACCAGGATGCGGTGCACCGTGGAGGCGGGCAGGCCCAGGATCGGTCCGATACGTGCCGGGCCGAACTTGCGCTCCTGCCGCAGCCGGCGGACATGCGCCTCAGTGGCGGCTGCGGTCCGGTGTGGTGTCCTGCACGGACGGCTGGAACGGTCGATGAGTCCGCTCCCGCCCTCGCACTGCCGGCGCCGGATCCACTTGTGGGCTGTCGGGCGGGAGATGCCCATCTCTGCGGCGACCTGGGCGACGGGACGGCCGGAGCGGACACGCTCGACCAGCAGTCGCCTGCCATGAACGGTCAGCCGGGCATTGCGGTGGGACACGAAGTCCTCCGCTCGGTGAAGACTCGACACCTCCACCACACCGGAGGTCTTCGCCATGATCAAGCCCGGCCGGCGTCAACGCCGCTCGTGATCAATACGGCTAGGGCCTGTCCGACGGGTCGCGTGACTGCCAAGTTGAAGGGTAGTGCCCGCTTCCGTAAGACCACGGTCTGCGAAGCGCGGCCCCCCGGACGCCTCACAACTCACATGATGCGGAGGTCACTTCACAGGCATCGGCCGCCAACGTCTCGTGGGCGTAGCAGAGACTCAGGGTGGTTCGGCCGGCAAGGCGAGAATTCCTCGCGGGCGTCCTGGCCCGGGGCGGTGGCGCCCGTGCTTCAGGGCCGGAAGATCCGGTCCAGGTGGTAGTGGAGGACGGCCGTGGCGGACTCGGCGTCGCGCTGGCCCACCAGGACGCTGGTGCCGAGCCCCGCGGACATGGCCAGCAAGCCGACTGCTTCGGCACGGGTGTCCGTGCCGGCCCGGAGCAGTCCGGCGTCCGCCGCCTGCTGCAGCAGCCCGGCGAGGGTGATCTCGGCGGTGTCGGGATCCTTGATGAAGGGCTGGGCCGCGAGGGCCTCGTCGGTGACCGCCAGCACGGCGTACGAGGTGTAGAGGTGATGGAACAGGCGACTCTCCTCGTCGACCGGTAGGGCCGCCGTCAGCAGTGCCTCGATCACTGCCCGGGGCCCGGGGTTGTCACCGGCGGCATGGACCTGGGCGGTCACTCGTTCCCCGAACCTCTCGGCCAGATGCCGCAGTCCGAAGAGGAGCAGTTTCTCCTTGGACTCGAAGTAGTACTGCACCAGTCGCAGTGAGACGCCCGCCTCGGCCGCCACGTCCCGCATACCCACAGCGTGCAGCCCTTGTCGTCCGGCGGCCCGGACGAGGCCCTGCGCGATCTCGGTGCGCCGCTCTGCGTGATCCACGCGCTTGGGCATGGTTCGACTCTCCGCTCCTCGGATCGTGTCTCCGCTTTTTGATGATACAGCCGTACCACGTTTGTGGTACGTTCGTATCATAAAGATTGACTGCCCAGGAGGTGGCCGTGCCCGAGCCCACAACAGCCCGTTCCCAGCCCGATGTCGGCCGCTTCGTCAGCGACGCCTGGCGTGCGCGCTACTTCGCGGCCTGCGACGCGGTCTACGCGCTGGGCGCGCCCGCGTCCTGGGAGGAGGACGTGGAGACCTCCTTCGGGACCACGCACGTCTACCGCTACGACCCCGAGGACCCGGCCGCCCGCGAGCGCACCCCCCTCGTCCTCGTCCACGGAGCCGGCTCCTGCTCCGCCATGTGGTACCCGAACACTCACGCCCTCAGCGCCGAACGGCCCGTCTACGCCATCGACACCCCGGGCGACCCCGGCCGCAGCGTGCACCGCGCGCCCATCCACGAGCCCGAGCGCGCCGCGCAGTGGCTGGACGAGACACTCGCCGGCCTCGGGCTCGACCGTGTGCACCTCCTCGGCTCGTCGTACGGCGGCTGGCTCGCCCTCAACCAGGCGTACCGCGCGCCGGAACGCCTCGCCTCGGTCACGCTGCTCGACCCCGGGGGCCTGGAGAAGGTGGGACTGCGCTTCTTCGTGTGGATCTTCGCCAGTCTGTTCGCCACCTTCGCCCCCAAGGCGCTGCGGCCACGGCTCGCGTCCTGGCTGGAACAACCCGTCCTCGTCGTCCCGGAACTGCGCACCATGATCCGCACCGGCGTCCGCGCCTACCGCATCCGCCGGCCCGTGCCGCAACCCCTCACAGACGCCGAACTGGGGGCCGTACGCACGCCGTTGTACCTGGTGCTCGGCAGGCGCAGCCTCCTGGTGCACCCCGACCGGCAGGTCGAACGCGTGCCCCGGCTGATCGCTGGCGCACGGGCCGAGATCATCTCCCGGACCGGCCACGGCCCGCAGATCGACCACGCGGAGCTGACCAACCGGAAGATGCTCGACTTCATGAACGCCGCCGACCTCGGCCTGCCGGCATCGCCCTGAGGGCCGTCCCGCGGGTCACGAGCGAAGCCGAAGTCGGACCGCGGCCACGGTCACAGTGCCGTGAAAGACGTAGGCCCGCTTGTCAAAGCGGGTTGCGACGGACCGGAAGCCCCAGTTCGTGTTCGTGTGCGCGCAGGCATGGATGCAAGGTGAGGGGGTAGCCGCGCCTCGGCGTCGGCCGCACGGGCCGACGGCAACGGCCGGCTTCGGTAGTGGGAGGGACACGTCATGGCGCTTATGAGTGCGACAGCTACGGACACACAGACGCTCGAGCTTCCGGAGGTTGCCGATCCGTCCCAAGTGGCGCCGAAGGATGCCCGCCAGCTGTCCAAGGTCTTCTTCGACCAGCTGGCGGTGCTGGAGGAGGGCACGCCCGCCTACAGCTATGCGCGGAACACGCTGATCGAGATGAACATGACTTTGGTCCGCTTCGCGGCCGGCCGCTTCCGCAGCCGGGGGCCGGAGGAGATGGAGGACATCGTCCAGGTCGGCATGATCGGCCTGATCAAGGCCATCGACCGGTTCGACCTGTCGCGCGAGGCGGAGTTCACCTCCTTCGCCATCCCCTACATCGTGGGTGAGATCAAGCGCTTCTTCCGCGACACCACCTGGGCCGTGCACGTCCCGCGCCGCCTGCAGGAGGCCCGCGTCCAGCTCGCGCGGGCAACGGAGGAGCTGCGCAGCCGTCTGGGCCGTACCCCGACGGTCAAGGAGCTGTCGGAGCTGATGAGTCTGCCCGAGGACGAGGTCCGCGAGGCCCGTCTGGCCGCCAACGGCTACAACTCCTCCTCCCTGGACGCCACGCTCAACGGAAGCGAAGACGGTGAAGCCGCGCTGCAGGATTTCATCGGCACCGAGGACACCGCCTTGCAGTTGGTGGAGGACTTCCACGCGCTGGCCCCGCTGATCGCCGAACTCGACGAGCGCGACCGGCAGATCATCCACATGCGGTTCGTGGAGGAACTCACGCAGGCCCAGATCGGTGAACACCTCGGAGTCTCCCAGATGCACGTCTCCCGACTGCTCTCGCGCTGCCTGTCCCGGCTGCGGGAAGGCATGCTCGCCGGTCACTGAACGGGAGCGCTGAGCGCGGGTACGCGGTTGGCCGCCGGTGGGCTCGGCCTCTCACGGGTGCGGGCCGTGTCCGCCGACGCGGCCGGCGTCGTTTGCCCGCAGTTCGGAAAAGTGAGGGGAATTGTCCCTCACGCTGATGCGCAGCAGGGCGGCGTCAGGAGTCAGTTCGAGCAGCAGTGCGCCGGGGCCGGGGGCGTGTCGCACTGCGTTGGTGACCAGTTCACCGACGATGAGCTGAGCGTCTTCGCTTGACCGGTGGTGAGGGTCGCGGCCCGGTGCCGGCGATCGTGAACCGGTCGAGCGTGCCGTTGACGGTGAGAGGGCGCGGTGACGGCCGGCTGCAAGGGGCCGAGAAGAAGGAGGTCCCGGCCAGCGGCCGCATGACGGTGCGTGGCAACGAGGAGGGCGTTGAGGAGCGTGCTGTCGGCGAAGACGACCCACCGACGGGTCCGCAGCCGTGGTGGGCAGCCGGCCGGGTCGGTCACGTCCCGTGCCGCCGCGGACTCCTCGGCGTCTACGTAGTCCACCTCGCCACTGACTGTGATCATCAAGACCTGCTCGTGCCGGGGGGACGTGCACTGTCCTTTCGAAGATCGCGTGCATGGCGGCAACGTCGCGCCTGTGCACGCAAGGAGACCAGCCACCCCAAGACCGCAGGCCGCAGATCCGTGACCTCGTGTCGGCCGGCGGCCCACGCTGTCGGCGACAGGCTCGACATCCGCCAAGCGACTGCCCTCCGCGCACCGTATGCCGTCCGCCTGGCACGCAGACGGGGCGCGCCCTGGAGATCGGTCGTCGTATGAGCTGCGTCACCGATCATGCTGGGGCGACCGTTCTGAAATACGGGGGTCCGAGGGGAGTTGGCCGGTGATGTCTGTGGAGGCGGTGTGTGGGCCGGGGGAGTGAGTCCGCTGCCGTGACCTGCCAATGAGCGGGGCCTGCGAGACTGGCCGGATGGATATCGGCCGCAGGAACAATGTCAGCGTCGTGGGCAATCCGCAGGGGCGGACGGTGGTGCTGGCGCACGGCTTCGGCTGCGATCAGAACATGTGGCGGCTGACGGTGCCTGCTCTGGCCGAGGACTACAGGGTGGTGCTGTTCGACTACGTGGGTGCCGGACGCGCGGATCCGGCCGCCTTCTCGGAGGACCGGTACGCCTCGCTGCACGGGTATGCCCAGGACGTGGTGGAGGTGTGCGAAGCGTACGACCTGCACGATGCGGTGTTCGTGGGGCACTCGGTCAGCGCGATGATCGGGGTACTGGCCGCGGACATGGCGCCGGAACGGATCGGGGCCATGGTGATGGTCGCTCCGTCGCCGCGGTACACCGATGACGACGGCTACCGGGGCGGGTTCAGCGCCGAAGACATCGACGAGCTGCTGGCCTCGCTCGAGTCGAATTATCTGGGTTGGTCGGCGGCGATGGCACCCGTGATCATGGGCAATGCGGAGCGGCCCGAGCTGGGGGAGGAGCTGACGAACAGCTTCTGCGCCACCGACCCGGACATGGCGCGCGTCTTTGCCCGCACCACCTTCTTGTCGGATACCCGGGACGACCTGAAGAGCGTGCGGGTGCCGACGCTGGTACTGGAATGCACCCAGGACGTCATCGCCCCCCGGGAAGTCGGCGCCTTCGTCCACCACGCGATTGCCGACTCGACCCTGGTGACTCTCGATGCGACCGGGCACTGCCCGCATCTGTCCGCACCCGAGGCGACCAACGGAGCCATCCGCACCTTTCTGGCCGGGTTGCGATGATGTGCAGCACCGGGCATCAGCCCGATCCGCCCGACGCCGGTGACGACGTAGCGGAGAAGGCAGCCTTCGCGGCGCTGCTGGAGGACAGCGTCGAAGACCTGTACGAGTCCGCGCCCTGCGGATACCTGTCCACGCTGATGGACGGCACCATCGCGAAGATCAACACCACCCTGCTGGACTGGCTCGGCCTTCAGCGTGAGGCAGTGGTGGGCCGGACGCGGTTCACCGACCTGCTGACCGTGGGCGGCAAGCTGTACCACGAGACCCACTTCGCGCCGCTGCTGCGCATGCAGGGCGAGATCAGCGGCATAGCCCTCGAGATCAAACAAGCCGACGGCGGCCGCATGCCGGTGCTGGTCTCCTCCGTGATCAAGCACGGCAGTAGCGGCGAGCCGCTGCTCGTCCGCACCACATTGTTCGACGCCCGGGACCGCCGCGCCTACGAGGAGGAACTCCTGCGCGGCCGGAAGGCGGCCGAGGAAGCACGCAAGCAGGCGGAGGCCGACCGCGCCCGGCTGCAGGACGCCCTGGCCGCGCTCCAGCAGTCACTGCTGCCCGACACACTTCCGCCGGTCACCGGGATGGAGACGGCCGCCTACTACCACACCGCCCATCCCGACCGGCTCGGCGGCGACTTCTACGACGTCTTCCCCCTCGACGGCAAACGCTTCGCCTTCTTCCTCGGCGACGTCTGCGGCAAAGGCCCCCAGGCCGCAGCGCTCACCTCATTGACCCGTTACACCCTGCGCGCCGCCGCCCTGCACGACCCCGATCCCGTCGCCGCCCTGACGACCCTCAACACAGCACTTCACGAGCGTTACGCAGGCAGTGGCGACCCGCGCTACTGCACCGCCGTTTTCGGAACCCTCGAACCCGACCCTGCAACGGGGAACGTCACGGTACGACTTGCCTCGGGCGGGCACCCGCCGGTCCTCGTGATTCGGGCGGACGGCACGGCCGACTTCCTGCCCACTCCGGGCGGGCTGCTGGTCGGGATCCTGCCCTCCGCGCGCTTCGCCACGGCCACCGCCGTGCTCGCCCCCGGCGACACGCTGCTGCTCTATACCGACGGTATTACCGAGGCCCGTACCGGCGAGGACCGCACCACCCTGTTCGGGGACGAGGCCCTGCTTGCCTTCGCCGCCGATCACGCCGGCCTACCGCCACACGCCCTGATTCAGGCCCTGACCGGCCTGCTGCACTGCTTCGGGGACGGCCTCGACGACGACACCGCCCTGCTCGCCCTCGGTGCCGGCGCCCCTCATTCCCAGACGACGAAACCACGATGAGCCCGATTAGGATCACCACCCGAGACGCCGACACCGGTCCCGTACTGCAGATCTCCGGCGAACTCGACCACACCACCGCGCCTGAACTGCGCGACCTGCTCACCACCATCCTGCTCCAGCCGGGCCAGCGCCTCGTCGTGGACCTCGCCGGCTTGGACTTCTGCGACTCCAGCGGCCTCACCGCCTTGATCGTCGCCCACAACCACGCCCACGCCGCCCAGGCCGAGATCGCACTCGCCGCAGTCCCCGCCCCTACCCTGCGCGTCCTGCGCATCGTCGGACTGGACCAGATCTTCCCGCTCCATCCCGACAGCCACTCCGCCACCCAGCCCTGACTCCGGGCCCGTTCCGCGATAAAGCGAGGGCCTTCCCGGATGTTTTCCGGGAAGACCCTCGACGAGTTCGGGGCGTCAGTGCTTGAAGGCGTCCTTGGCTTTCTCCTTCGCCTCACGGGCGTCGCCGACGCTCTTCTGCGCCTGGCCCTCGGCGGCCATGCGGTCATTACCGAGAGCGCTGCCCAGGGTCGCCTTGGCCTTGCCTTCGGCCTGCTCGGTCTTCGCCTTGGCCTTCTCGCCGGCAGTCATGGAATGCGCCTCCTCGTAGCTCTGGTGCCGCTGTCGCGGTAAAGCCGCTCGTGCCCCGGCTTTCCCTACACAAACAAGGTGACTCCTGGGATTGGAGGCGCATGTGCAGGGCACAGGGAGCCGCAGGAGGTTGATAACCATGGTTCCCCTGCTTCTTGTTCTTCTTCTCGCGGTCATCCTTTTCGGTGCGGGTTTCGCCGTCAAGATCCTGTGGTGGGTGGCCCTGGCCGTGCTGGTGCTGTGGCTGCTGGGCTTTGTAATGCGTTCCACCTCCGCCGGCGGCGGCCGCGGCCGCTGGTATCGATGGTGACCTCAGTCGACGCGTCTCATGCGTAGGGCCCGGCCATGATGGCCGGGCCCTACGCATACGTCCGGCAGCCATGTGTACGAACCACACCGCCCCCGGACGAAGGAGGAACCCGCGCATCGGCCCGGCCGGATGGCAGGCATGGGCCGAGCCCGCGGTCGGCGCGCCGTGTCTGCGGGCGGTGTCCTTCGGCGCCCGCGCGCCTCACCACCTCGTGGCCGCCTTCGGTGTCTCCCTCAGCTTGCCGGCACCGGTCCTGCGTCGGGTGTGTCTGAGGCGACCCTGGAGCGACTCCTGCGCGCCTCCGGCCGGCTGAGGGGGGGGCGAGGCCGTCCGCGCCTTTCGCCCGCCATACGCCAAGGTCGGCCATTCCGATGCGCGAGATGCCTGAGCTTCTTGCCCTCCGAGCTTCAGTTCACCGACAGCGGGTGAGTTGCCTTTCCACGCGAGGCGCGGAGGCTCGAAGACCAGCCTGGATCGTTCTGGGGCGGCACACCGACATCGCACCGGCACGTCGTGTCGAGGGAGACCTCGCGGTGACTGAGTCGACCACCGCTCCCGATCTGCGAACGGGCCGCTGCCAGCGGTCACATCGTGCGCGGGGTGACAGGCGGGCCGGATGATCCGCACCTGTGCTTCCCTGATGATTCAGTGGGTTCAAGGACTGTTCCATCGGCCCTCTCACTCACGGGATTGAGTGCTTGGGCCAGCCTCACCAACCCCGCCTGCCAGCAGATGGCATCAATTGCCTCAGTCAGCTGGTCACACAGCACCCGGCAGCCGTCGTATCCCGCCACCGGAGTCCAGACCGTTCTGTCCCCACCGCTCATACTCACCCCTATCAGGTGACCGACCGCGCCGCCCTGACCACTTTTTTCCGCCTGTTCCAGCCGTCGCATCCCGCCGGCGCCGAGACGACCATCGAGCACAACGTGCGATCACGGCCCATGACAACGGAGCTGGCCACGGCATCACACCATCGGCCGAGCCTGCGCGGCGACACGGCAGCGACGAGCGCGTCGCCGCGTGCGCGTGGGGACTGCGGCCACTGCCGCCCGGCTCTGTCCTGCCTGCGAGATCAGCTCCAAGCGGTGTCAGCGCGTGGAAGGTCTCGCGGGGCCTGTTCCAGCGCTTCCTGGATGGGCACAGGCATCGGCTTGTGGCTCTGTGCCCAGGTGATGACGTCCGCCTGGTCGGTGGTGGCGTCCGAGGAGACGGCCTGGCGAGGCTGGGCGACTTCCTCTTCCAGCCGCGCCACCTGCTCCTCATGACTCACCATTGCCGGGTGCCGCTCGCCGTTGTGCCTACTGGGCCGAGATGGACGGCTGGGTAGAGAGGCCCTCTGGGTCGTCCTCATGCGGCGGAGGGTAGTTCTGCGGTCACCTCTTGCCTGCCTGGAGCGGGCTGGTCCATCCCGGGAAAGGATCGCACCTCCGCCGTACCAGATCAGTCGTCGGCCCTGCGACTCCGGCGCAGGGCCGAGCGGCTGGCTCAGACCGTGAGGGCTTCGCGGAGGCTGGTGCAGCAGGGGATGACGGCGTCGACGCCGACGATCTGCAGGGTGCGCAGCACGGAGTCCGGTACGCCGGCCAGACGCAGCCAGCCGTCCGCGGCGGTGAGGTCTCGGTGGGCGGTGAGCAGGACGTTTATGCCGCTGGAGTCCATGAACGTCACCTGCCGCATGTCGACGACCACGCGGGGCCGGTCGCCGGTTTTGCCAAGGTCCAGAGCCTGGACGAGAGGGCCGGCACTGGTGTGGTCGATCTCGCCGGTCACGGTCACCACGGTGATGCCTTCGGTGGCGGTGGACACGACCTTCACCAGTTCGGGCCCGTGCGCGTTCTCGGTCTCCACCACAGCTTCCTCAGCATCCTCGACAACAGGTACGGCCTGGCAATTTGTCGTAACAGTGCCCGGCATCGTAGAGGCGATGCCCGTGTGTGGCCTACCTGACAGACCCTAGGGTGGCCCATGAGGTGGGTCCCTGCATCGTTGAAGCCCGCCACATGGCCGCCGGCTTCCTTGACCGCATGCACCGAGCACGGCAACCCCGTCTCCCAACGGCTGGTCCCGGCCCTCATCTTGCAGTGGCGGCGGGCTGCCGGGAGGGGCGGCGCATGGTCAGACGTTCCTCGGTCGTGGTGCATACCGTGGTCCAGGCGGACATTCGGCCGAGGCATGACGCCGTCGGCCACCGCGTGCTGGATGGAGAGCCGGCCTGGCCGGTCTTCCTCGTGGATGTCGCTCACGTCTCCTCGGCTGCGCCTAGGCTTGCCCACTCAGGGCATGTCCGGACGATCCTGCGCCACCGCCGCGGCGGCATGCGCCCAGGCAGCCCTGCCGGACAACACCTCCGGTGACATGTATGACGCTGCAGCGGGTACTTGCCCCTGTCAGCGGGGGAGTGAGGGCGAGATACGTGGGATCCCATGCCGACGGTGTCGGCTCCACCGGAGATCAGTACCTGATGCGAGCCGGCTACGCCTTGGACGGAGGCGACGGCTGCATAGCCGACGCCCGCCACCACGCTGTCGCCTTCCTCGACCAGGCCCACGCCGATCACCGCCTGCCCGTGCCCACTCGCGCGAGAGACCTCACGCAGCTGGTGGTCAGTGAGCTGGTCACCAACGCCCTCAAATACGCCCCCGGCCCCGTCCTGATGGAACTGCGCATCACCGCCCATACTGTGGACGTCGTCGTGTGGGACAGCGACCCCACCGTGCCCGCTGCCCGGGCCGCCGATCCCGACAGGATCGGACAGCACGGCCTGGAGATCGTCAAAGCCGTCACCCAGGACCTCATCACCGAACAGGAGCCGGTCGGCAAACGCATCACGGCCCGCCTCGCCCTGACCGAGACGCGCAGCAGCGACACCGTCCGCCGCTGAGCGGAAGAGTCCTGCCGACCACTGGATCGTTGGGCAAGACCGACCGCTTCGACCCAAGCGCCTGAGCGTTTGTCCGAGGACGCACGTGATCTGGTGGGGCGCGAGTGTGCTCCGGTGCGGTCTCAGCTGGTCGGCGACTGTTGGCCGACCCGTGCCGCAACGCCCTAATCCCTGTCGTACTTCCGTGGGGTAGATGCACGCCGGACGCGCGCCGCGAACTGACGGTCGAGATCACGCTGGAATATCACCCGTACCAGCATGATTTCCGGTGTCCCTGTCTATTTGACGGTGGCCCCTGTCCGACCCGCGGGACAAAGCAATGATACGAACTGCTGCCTGATCGTTCGCCCGTAGTAGTGCTGTTCCCGGTTCTGATCTATGCAGCGGTGTTCTCCGGCGTGATCGTGGAGATCTCAGCTGGTCGAGACCGGGGGCGTCGGCTCCCCGGTCTGGCTACTCGGAGGTGGGGCAGGTCTCCTATGGTCGGCGAGATCTCCGGACGGTGGCGGCAGTGCCGGCTGCGTGCGACAACGCTGGTCAGCGTGGCCTGTTCCCATTCGGTGGCGGCGCACGCAAGTGCATCGGTGACGTCTTCAGCCTCACCGAAGAGATGATCGCCCTCGTGGCCATCAGTACCCGATGGCGCTTGACTCCTGGGCCTGGGCCCGACCCTCGGCCGGTCGCCAAGGCCGTGCTGACGCCCGACCGCGTCGTAGTCGTCGCCCACCCGCGCCCGTCCCCGGGCCACGACGACCACGGCCCGGGGCCCCACCGGCCGTAACAGGCCCGCGCGCATACCTGTCCCGCATCCGCTCATCCGACAGCGGCGGTCGCGGCGCCCAACAGCGCAGCGAACCACGTCCGGACCCACCCTGCCGCGCCCCGCACCGGGCCGCCCCGCACGCGCGCCGTCACAGCCCACCACAGCCGCACAGACGAGGAGCCAGCATGGCATCGCAACCGATAGCAGTGCCCCGGGCCGGATCCGCAGGCCAGATCCTGACCGGTGCCGCGCGCGCGGTCGACCCAGCCCTGCGCCAGGCCGCCCGGCACCTGGCGCCACCGATACGTCGCCTGACGGACTATCATCTCGGCTGGACCGACGCCGAGGGGCGCCCGGCCGCCGTGCCGGGCAAGGCCCTGCGCCCTGCGCTGGTCCTCCTGGCGTGCCGGGCCGTCGGCGGGCCACCGGCCCAGGCGCTGCCCGCTGCGGTTGCGGCCGAACTGGTCCACAACGCCTCCCTGCTGCACGACGACGTCATCGATGATGACCAGCTGCGGCGTCACCGACCCACCATCCAGGCCCTGTTCGGCACGCCGGCGGCCATTCTGGCCGGCGATGCGTTGTTCTTCCTCGCCGTGCAGACCATGGCACAGGCGCCCCCGCCACTGTGCGGCACCGGCCTGCAATGGCTGACAGCAGCCGTGCAGGATCTGATTGACGGCGAGTACGCCGACACAACCCTCGAACAGCGCCCCGATCCGGTCAGCCCGAGCGAGGCCGCCGTGATGTCCGCGGCGAAGACCGGCTCACTGATCGCCGTCTCCTGCGCCCTGGGGGCCCTGGCGGGCGGCGCCGACGCGCAGCGCACCGCCCATCTGCGTGATTTCGGCACGCACCTGGGCCAGTGCTTCCAGCTCGCGGACGACATCCTCGGCATCTGGGGCGATCCGGCGGTGACGGGCAAGCCACGCCTGGCCGACCTGCAAGCCCGCAAGAAGAGCCTGCCGGTTACGGCCGCGCTGTCCGCAGACAACGAACCCGCCCGCGAACTCGGCGCCCTGTACGCCACTTTCCGCCCGCTGGGCTCCGACGAACTCGAACGGGCCGCCCACCTCGTCGAGGCCGCCGGCGGACGCGACTGGGCTGTCGGCCAGAGCCGCGACCACCTCGGTCAGGCTCTGGAACACCTGCGCGCGGCCGACCCCGATGCGGCGGCCGAAGCCGACCTCACCTGCCTGGCACGCCTCGCCGCCGACCGGACCCACTGAAACCCGCACCCCAGGAGCGCGCCCATGACTGCCCCCGCCCCCGCTGCCGTATTCGAGCTGCCTACCTTCTGGGCCCCGATCGCCCCCCTCGCCAACGCCGACACCCAGGCAATGGCCGGGGAGATCGGCCGCTGGCTTCAGCAGACCGGGGTGTGCCCCGACGCCCAGCAAGCAGCCCTGATGGGTACCGTCGGCGCCTACGGCACCGCCGCCACCATCCCCTCCGCCACCGGCCTCAGCGCCCGTGCCATGGCCCGCTACATGGCCTGGGGCTTCGCCCTGGACGACGAAGGCGACCGCGCCGGTGCCTCCGAGGACAGCCTTCACCAGCTCATCCGCCGCGCCGCCCGCCTCGTCCAGGTCATGGAGACACCCGACGCTGTCACACCCGGCGACGACGTCTGGGTCCGCGCCTGGGCCGACATCGCCCAGGACCTGCACACCATCGCCCAGCCCTCAGCCCTGCGACGGGCCGTCGACGGATTCCGCGGCTACGCACTGGGCATGGTCCACGAAGCCTCCCTCCAACGGACCGCGACCCTGCCGTCCCTCGACGACTACCTCGCCTTCCGCTACGCCCACGGCGCCGGCGACGCCGTGGCCGCCATGGTCGAAATTTCCACGGGCGTCGACATCCCCGCCCACGAGATCGGCTCGCCCGCCGTATGCGCCGCCGCCAGGACCGCCCTGACCATCGCCCTGCTCGACAACGAACTCCTCTCCCGCCACAAGGAGACGGAACGCGGCGAATACGACTGCAGCCTCATCCGTGTCCTGCAGAACGAGGACCCCCACCTCACCCTCCAGGAAGCCGTCGACACGGCCAACGCCCTGCGCAACCGCACCCTGGACACCTTCCTCAAGCTTCGCGACACCCTCCACGCCAACGCCAGCCCCCAACTGCGCACCTACCTCGAAGCCCTCGGCCACCTCATCGCCGGCGTCACCATGTGGAGCGCCAGCTCCCCCCGCTACACCAGCGACACCTCTCCGACCGACGAACCCCGGCTGTCCGACACCGACACCGACCAGCACCGCCCGCTGACCCTTCCGATGGACATCGCACGCTGGAACCGCTTCACCGGATGAAGCGGAACGGGACGGGGCAGCCCGCCCGGTCGACTGGCTTGGAGGTGCCCGGCGATCCTTGCGGTCAAGCGGGCACTTGTACACCGAGGAGCACTCGGCCGAGTACCAGGCTCAGGCGATCATCGACCTGGCCCGGCGGCTGCGCGAGAAGACCGGCCCGCTGGAGACGGTGCGCCCGGTGGTGCTGCACACCAGCGCCTCACCCACCACGTCATCGGTTCCGGTGCGAACGATCCCCAGAAGTACGATCCCGCCGCCAGCCGGGAGACCCTCGACCACTCGGTGCCGTACGTCTTCGCCGTCGCGCTGTGGCGGAAGGTCACCACGGTCGAGGACCTGGAGTGGACGCACCGCTACCACGACCCGGACCCGGACCGGCGGGCCTTCGGCGGCCGGGCGGTGATCACCCTGGACGACGGGACCGTGAGATCGAGGACGAACTCGGCGTCGCCGACGCCCACCCGGCCGGCGCGGTCGGCGGCGCCCCGCTCGGCGAGGTGCTCGGCCGCCGTCGGGAAGCGGTCCTGGCGCCTGTTCCGGGTTCGCCTGTTCTGGCAGAGGCGGTGCCGGCGGGAAGAGGTGGTCTTCCAGAGCGGGCAGCCCGAACAGCATGAGAAGCGGCACCGCCGGGCCGAGCAGGGCTATCACGATCACGACGCCTCCCTGCGAAGCCGGCCATCACGGCTGAGACTTGACGGCAAGCTGGCCATGTTCACCGTGCGGCCGAACGGGGGAGGCCGGGACGTACGGAGGCACGGCCTGGCGGCGGACCGCAGCGGCTTGTGCACTGCTCGGGTGCGGGCGGCCACGAGCCGGCACCTCACGCCTCCGCCCCGTTCGGCGCCCTTCTCAGCCGAAGGGGGCGCCGCCACAGGGGCGGCCCGGCCGGAGCGCGGGCGTATGCCAGCGCGTTCTGTACCCGGTGTGCTGCTCCTTCACTACCAGCCGCCACAGTGTCCGAGGGTAATCGGAGGGTAACTCTGTGTTGTCCGCGTGATTATGCGATCCTCACCAGAGGGGCACATGAGCGAGCAAGAAGTCACCTTCTACACCCAGCCCAACTACACGGGCGACGCCCACACCTACGCAGTCGGAACCGACGAGAACCTGTACCCGGGCGGACTCAACGACAAGTTCAAGTCCGTCAAGGTCGGCCGGAAAGCCAAGGTCCTGGCCTGGCAGCACAGTAACCAGAGCGGCAAGTACCGGGAATGGGATCTCGACCAGCCGGACATCTCCGACATCGGCGGGCTGACCCGGTTCAAGGTCGTCGAGAGCACCACGCTGCCCATCGCGGTCCGGCTCCAGGACCTCACCGGCGCCCAGGCCGGACGGTACAGCCTCAAGGCCGCTTCCTACGACGTCGGCGACACCATCGTCCGCTCCGGCGACCCGGAGTACGGGCTCGTCGGCGTCATGCCCGAGGACGGCCCGCCGGTCACCACCGCCATCTACGTCCGCGACGAGCACTCCGGCGTCTACGTTGCTGTGGGCGCCATCTACTTCGTCTGGAACTCAGACACCAAGTCGATCGACGTCGCCGACGCCTCGAATGTCCCCGAGAACCTGGACTACTCGCGAGACGGCCGCAACCAGTTCACCTTCAAGCTCACCGGGGACTAGCAGCCGACGGCGTCGCGCAGACGACGAAGGGGCCGGAGCGTCTCGCGCTCCGACCTCTTCCCGCAGTTGGCAATGAGCGTGAGCAGGGGCTCTGGTCCACTTCGTGTGGTCGCGTACACAGGGTGACTTTGATCTTCGCCGATGGCGGTTTTGGTGGTCGTGGGCGGTCAGTGCGCGCATGACTGGCCGGCCGCGCATGAACCTGGCTCCACTCATCAGGCCCCTTGGAGTCGATCACCTAGGCTGGCGCGGTGACTGATGAGCAGGAGCGGGTGCAGCCGTCGGGAGTGTGGGCCACGGCGGTGGGGGTGGCCAGGGTGCGGGCGCTGGAGACCGCGCGGGAGAACGCGCTGTTCCGCGACCCACTGGCACAGGCCTTCGCCACCGCCGGCGGCTTGTGGCCCTCCTCGCCGCCGCTGCCCGATGACGAGGCCGCGCGACGCCGCTGGCTGGGCGTGGCGTTCTCCATCGTCATCAGGACGAAGTTCCTCGACGACCTGCTGAAGCAAGCCTCCGCGTCCGGGGTCCGGCAGGTTGTGCTGCTCGGCGCCGGCATGGACAGCCGGGCCTTCCGGATGGACTGGCCCGAGGGCACCCGGCTGTTCGAGGTCGACACCGCCGCGCCACTGGACTTCAAGGCTTCGGTGCTGCGCCAGGAGCGGGCCGTCGCACGCTGCGAGCGGATCACCGTCGCGGTGGATCTGCGTGAGGACTGGCCAGGCGCGCTGGCCGCCGCAGGGCACGACCCGGCCGTGCCGACCGTGTGGATCGCCGAAGGACTGCTGATCTATCTGCCCGAGGACGCGGTGGAACTCCTTCTGGCCCGGATCAGCGCGCAGTCGGCGGCAGGCAGTCGGATGGGGCTGACGTTGGGCTCTCGCGGCGTGATCGAGCGCTTCGGCGCGGACGCCGCGCCGGGATCGGCGGCGTCCATGTGGATCTCGGAGATGCCCGACGACCCGGTGGGCTGGCTGGCCGGGCACGGCTGGGAGGCCGACAGCCACACCCTGCGCGAGCGCGCTGCCGCCTACGGCCGCCCGATCAGCACCCCGCCGCGGCGCGAGGAGCAGCCCGGCGGACTGAACTCGGCGGTCCGCCGGTAGAGGGCCTACCGGTTCCCTAGATGATCGATTCCAAGGGGCCTGATGAGTGGAGCTGGGTTCATGCGCGGCCAGCCGGTCATGCGCGCGCTTACCGCCTACGACCACTAAAGTTCGCCCGGAAATCGCCTGGCTGGACGGTGGTGTGGTCGACAGTCCTTCGCCGTGAACGAAGTGCTGCCGCAGTTGAACGAGCTGCTGTTTTCCTCGGTCGAGGGCGTGTTGGTGGAATCGGTCGAGGTGATCGACACGGTCGTCCGGGTCGAGGCCCGTACGACCGCAGGGCGGGCGGCCTGTCCGGGGTGCGGGTGCTGGTCGGGGCGAATACACGGCTCCTACCTGCGATTTCCTCGTGATCTGCCGACGGCGGGCAAGTTCGTCGTGGTGTCGTTGCAGGTGCGGAGGTTCGTCTGCGAGGAGGAATCCTGCGAGCGCATGACCTTCGCCGAGCAAGTACCCGGTCTCACCCGCAGGTTCGGGCGGCGGACCGAGCGGCTACGGTCGATGCTGGTATCGGTCGGTCTTGCGCTCGCGGGCCGGGCCGGCGCCCGGATGACGGACGCCTTCAAGGTTCCGGTCAGCCGGAACACCCTGCGCCCGCGCCTTCGCCGAGGCCGACGCCGCCGTCGTCCTGGCCGACCTGACGAGAAGGCCGTTCAGCGCGCCGCCGAGGAACTCAACGCGGCCGGACACCGGGCGATCGGCGTCGTCTGTGACGTCACGGACGAGGACCAGGCGGCCGCGATGGTCGACCACGCGGTCGCGGAGTACGGCCGCCTCGACATGGCGTTCAACAACGCCGGGATTCAGGTGCCGCCCAGCGATGCGGCAGACGAGACGGCCGAGAACTTCGACCGCGTCAACGCCGTGAATCTGCGCGGAGTATGGGCGGCCCAGACCGGGATCCCCGCAGTGTGGCGCGGAAGACGCCGTGCCGGCTCGGGTCGTACAGCAGCAGGTGGGAGATCTGGGTGACCGCGATGACGTAGACGAGGCCGTAAAACGGTCGGCGGACGAGACCGACACCGCGCCCGCGTAGGGGTTGGTCGCCTCAGGAGGACTTCGAGCACCCGCCGGGTCGTCCCTGTACGGGCGGGGGTGTTCGCAGTCTCACCGGCTTGCTGTGTCGGAGCACCGGTCCGTCCGACGGGATATCCGCAGCAAGGCACGTTCCGTTCGCGGCTTGTCGAAGTTATGGACAGGGCACTCCCCGATGTCCGTAGCTTCGACCGCACGGGCCGTGTAACGTCCAGGTCAGCAGTCGTGGTTCCGAAGTACCGCCCGTGGACGTGAGTTCACGGGCAGCTTGCTGTTCAGCGTCTCTGAGGACCAGGACGACCACCTCCGGCTCCGCAAGGTGCGAGAGCCGACTTCGAGTCCCCTTGGAGGACACATGGCCAGCGGAACCGTCAAGTGGTTCAACGCGGAAAAGGGCTTCGGCTTCATCGAGCAGGACGGCGGAGGCCCGGACGTCTTCGCCCACTACTCGAACATCAACGCCTCCGGCTTCCGTGAGCTCCAGGAAGGCCAGAAGGTGAACTTCGACATCACCCAGGGCCAGAAGGGCCCGCAGGCGGAGAACATCACTCCCGCCTGAGCTGTCCAACTCCGCGACGCCCGCCTCGGTAAACCGAGGCGGGCGTCGCGCGTCAGTGCGGGGCATGAGGATGTCCTCGGTGGGGGCCGACCTGTCGTGCTCACCTACCACGAGCCGCCGGCGGATCGTTCGGAGCACGAGACAGGTGAGCAGCGAGCGACCGCGTGGCGGGCACCCCGGCGTACTCGCCGCCCGGCACAGGTAGTTGTTCAAATCCGGGACGTGACTGAGCGTGTGATCATGCTGTGAGGTCGTACTCCGGCTGGTCGGGGCCAGGGTGGCTTGTGGAATACATGAGCTGCGGCCCGGATATGTTCGACGACCCGTTGTGCGTGCAGGCCGTGAGGTACGCGGACCACTTGCGGGCGTTCGTTGCCATCAGTGAACGCCAGTTGTCGCGTAGGTTCGGGCATCGGTCGAGTTTGTACACAGGGGGCGCGGGTGTGGCGAGGGGCGGCAGGATGAGTGCGTGCTGTCCCGGGTCTGGGCCTGACTCAGGGTTTGTTTGACCGAGGCGTCTTGGAGTCACAGTGTCGACTGCCGGCCGGGGACGGTGCGTTGTCGGTGCCGGGCTGACGGGGCGTGTCCCGAAGGGGCCTGCCGATCATTGTGGCGTCCTCACGATTCTGACCGCCCGACGCGGCCCGGTACCGGCAACGCGACGCGCCGTCGGACCGGAAGGGGAACCGGCATGCCCCGATCGGCCATGTGCGCATCGATCATGCCGAGTACGCCTCCTGCTCGGCAGGCCCGTCGTCGCCCTGTAGGGGAGGTGGTGCTGGAGGGGCAGGCGCCGGGATACCCCTGTCGCTGCGGTGTTGTCCATGACGGGGCCCGTGCTTGCCGCCGGCGCGTTCCCCGCCACGGCGGCGGGATTCCGCGATGTGCGTAGTGAGCCAGGAAGTCTTGCGCCGTCAGGTGACCCGGGATGCCTTTCGCCCCGGATCGTGGCAGACCTCAGCGGCGTGACCTCCATGGACTCCATCGGGATCCACGTCTTCGTGGCCGCCCACCGGCGCGTGAGCGACGCTCAGGGATGGCTGCGCATCGCGGGAGCTCAGGGATCCGTCATGCGTCTGCTGCAACTGGTCGGCATCGACAAGCTCATCCCCTGCCACCTCACCGTCGAGCAGGCCCTGAACATTTGAGGCCCTGCTCGGCCTGGCTCAGGGCGTCTACCCGATACCGGTGCCGCTGCACCGCCGAGTCCAGCTCCTGGCCCACTGGTCCCGGTAGCGGCTGCCCCAATGCCCAGCCGAGCGGGGCTTCCGCGCTCGTGTGCAGCTTGACGTTGGTGCGCTGGGAGAACTTCCATACGGGGCGAGGTCTCCGGTACACCTGCCCACGACCGCAGCAGCAAGACGCGCTCGCTGTGGCGTGAAGATCACACAGGTCGGATGGCTCTTCGCCGGCTGTGGGACAGTGAAGAGCCCGAGTGGCTGTTTCCCCAATCCCTGCCGCCGAGTCGCCCTCCCGTCCAAGCTCACACTCGCTTCGTACGGCCAACGGCCGCGTTCAAGACGCTCTCCGGGGTACGTCACCTGGCGCCGCTCTCAGTAGGGACTCAGGAGCAGGCCGTTGCGGCTCATCGCTGCGGGTCGGGTCTGGTCTCGGCTGGCCGGCTGCGATTGCCGTGCCAGTCCAGTATCAGGACCGTAGCGTCGTCCTTGAGGCTGCCGTGGCAGGCGTCAAGCACCGCGGCGGTCAGGGTCCGGACGGCTTCTCGCGGGTGCAGCGCGCGGGTGTCGTGAACGACCGAGGCCAGGTCGACGGCCGCGGCACCGCGCTCCTGCATTCCGTCGGTGAGCAGGACCAGGCGGTCCCCGGGACGCAAGTGCAGTTCCTGTAGGAAGTAGGTGGTGGGTGCCGCCACACCGAAGGGCAGGTTGACGGCGAGTTTCACCTCTTCGACGGCGTTGTCACGCAGCAGCAGCGGCTGGGGGTGGCCGGCGTTGACCAGTTCGCACAAACCCGTTTCGAGGTCGACGCACAGCAGCTGCCCGGTGGCCAGGCCGCGGCTGTGACTTAGCAGGGTCTCGTGGGCGTGGCGGGCCTGCTCGAGGGCATCACAGCCGCTGCGACGTGCCCGCCGCAGCGCGCCGACCAGCAAGGTGGCCAGCAGAGCGGAGTTGGTGTCGTGGCCCATGGCATCGGTGATGGACAGGTGCAGGGTGTCGCGGTCGAGGGTGTAGTCGTAGGTGTCGCCGCCGATGTCGTCGGCCGGGACCAGCCCGGCGGCGAGGGTGAACTGGGCCGCCTCGCAGCAGGGGGCCGAGGGAAGCAGCTGGTGCTGGATCTCCGCGGCCAGGCTGGTCCTGGTGGTGCGCCGGCCCAGGTGGTACAGATCGGTGAAGCGGCGGTCCGTGACGATGACGTAGGCCAGTGCGTGGGCCGCGTCGCGGACCTGTCGGAGCACGGTGTCGTCGGCGGACTGCAGGGTCACCTCCAGGACGCCGATGCAGTCGCCGCGGTTGGTGACCGGCGTGATGACGCGCCGCCCGCCCTGTCCGTCCGGTTCCACATGCTGGCGCTGGCTCTGCAGAACGCTGTCGTAGACGCTGCCCTGCAAGGCGATCGGCTCGCCAGGGTCGGTGGCCTCATCGCCGGCCGCGGCGAGGCGTACCAGCCGCTGGCCGATGAGGTCGACGAACAGGAAGGACGCGTGCTCGGCACCGAAACGCTTTTGCAGGTCGTGTGCCACGACGTCGACGGACTCACCAGGCGGGGCCGCTTCCGCAGCGGCCAGCAATTCGCCCAGTTCCAGATCTCCACCCTTCACAGCAACCTCCTGTCGGTTGCCCCACCTTCTTCCCCGAGTCTGCGCAGCATCACCTGATCTGCCCATTTCTCCTGGTCAGGACAGCGGGCCGGATCGGTACGAGCAGGTCCCGGGTCCGTCAGGCGGCGCCCGTGGACGGTCGTGCGGCTAGTGCGTCGGCGGCCCTGGATACAGAGGAAACAGCATGTCGACTGCATGCGAGCGACCCAGGAACGGGCCGATGCCCCTCCGGTGCACGGTGGTTGCCGGACCGCCGCTGCCCACCACTGACAACAGGAGCAGACGACGATGACCTGGCAGTGGATCGCCTTGGCGATCTTCTCCCTCACCCTGCAGCCTGCTGCCGGACTGGTCAGGGCCAGCGGCTGGGCGCCACGCCGCCTACGAAGCCGGTTCACCCCCTACGGGCCCTCTGGTTGAATCCCTCTCCCGGATGTCGCCAACTCGATCCGCCCTGACGTGTCGCGAGTACTTCGCCCAGTCAAAATCGTGAACATGATCCCTGGCGCGCCACCGTCACAGCCAGTTTGTCGTCTGATGCGTGGTCAGAGCCGTCCAGGACAGACGGGCGGGGTTGCAACCAATGCGACGGCTGTGACCTGCCCGGCCACCCGCTCGCTTACGGCAGAGTTGCTCTTGCGGCGGGTTCGGGTGGCAGCACTGCTTGTGCTCCCTTGGGCTTTCAGTGGCCGCGCATCCGTCGCAGGGCGCCGATGCGGGCTGCCTCCGGCTCGAACGGTGACTGCGAGAACTGACGCAGGCAAATGCCGCGCTCCACCACATCGTGTTCACCCGTCTGCGGGTGGACTCGCGCACCCAGGACTACCACGAGCGCCGGATCAAGGAGGGCAAGACCCGGCGCGAAATCGTCCGTTGCCTCAAACGCTATGCGGCCCGGGAGGTCTTCCACCTGGTCAAACAGCTACAGCCAGACCCCCGCTCAGAGGGGCTGTCGTGACAGATGAGAGGGTCAGGCGGGTGAGCGAGACACCACCGAACACCCTGCAATACCGCTTTGACGGGCCAGAAGACGCTCCTGTCCTGATCCTGGGTCCCTCACTGGGTACCACATGGCACATGTGGGACCGGCAGGTCCCGGAGTTGACCCAGCAGTGGCGGGTCTTCCGTTACGACCTCCCCGGGCACGGCGGCTCCCCGGCGCACCCGGCCGGTTCCGTCACCGAGCTGACCGCCCGGCTGCTGGCCACGCTCGACTCCTTCGGCGTCCAGCGCTTCGGCTACGCCGGCTGCGCGCTCGGCGGTGCCGTCGGCATCGAGCTGGCCCTGCGGCACCCGGAGCGGATCGCCTCGCTCGCGCTGGTCGCCGCCTCGCCCCGGTTCGGGACGGCGGACGAGTTCCGGCAGCGCGGTGTGATCGTACGGACGAACGGCCTCGACCCGATCGCCAGGACCTCGCCGGAGCGCTGGTTCACCGGCGGGTTCGCCGCCGCGCAGCCCGCTATCACCGAGTGGGCCGTCCAGATGGTGCGCACCACCGACCCCGGCTGCTACATCGCCGCCTGCGAGGCCCTCGCGGGCTTCGACGTACGGCACGAACTCGCCCGGATCGGCGTGCCCACGCTCGTCCTGGTCGGCTCGGACGACCAGGTCACGGGGCCCGCCGAGGCCCGCACCCTGGTCGCCGGGATCCCGGACGCCCGGCTCGCCGTGGTACCCGGCGCCTCCCATCTGGTCCCGGTCGAGCAGCCCGCCGCCGTCACCGACCTGCTGGTCCGGCACTTCTCCACCGCCTGGCAGCCCGCCTACGACTCGACCACCGGACAGATGGCCATCCCGGCCGCCCCGCTGAAACCGGTCCTGCCGGCCGCACCGCAGGCCGTGCCCCAGGTCGCTCCGCAGGTCACGCCCATCGCCGAGATCGCCCCGGCCGCCGCGGTGCCCCAGCCGCTCGGGCGGCCCGATCCCTACGACGCGGGACTCAAGGTCCGCCGGGAGGTGCTCGGGGACGCGCATGTGGACCGGGCGCTGGCGCAGGCCGACGAGTTCTCCGGGGACTTCCAGGAGTTCATCACCCGCTACGCGTGGGGCGAGATCTGGGACCGGCCCGGACTCGACCGGCGCTCGCGCAGCTGTGTCACGCTCACCGCGCTGGTCGCGGGCGGCCACCTGGAGGAGCTGGGCTTCCACGTCCGCGCGGCCCTGCGCAACGGCCTCACTCCGCACGAGATCAAGGAGGTCCTGCTCCAGACGGCGGTGTACTGCGGGGTACCGGCGGCGAACAGCGCGTTCCGGGTCGCCCAGCAGATCATCCGCGAGGAGACCACTCCCGAGGACTGAGGGACGGTCCGGGGGCAGGATGGTGACCATGAAGCTCACGAAGAAGTCCCACGCGTGCGTGCGCCTGGAGAAGGACGGGCGCACGCTCGTCCTCGACCCCGGAGGTTTCAGCGAGGAGGACGCGGCCGTCGGCGCGGACGCGATCCTGGTCACGCACGAGCACCCCGACCACTTCGACGAGGGCCGGCTGCGGGCCGCGCTGGACGCCGACCCGGCCGCCGAGATCTGGACCCTGAAGTCCGTCGCCGACCAGCTCGCGGCGGCCTTCCCGGGCCGGGTGCACACCGTCGGCCACGGCGACACCTTCACCGCCGCCGGCTTCGACGTCCAGGTGCACGGCGAACTGCACGCGGTGATCCACCCCGACATCCCGCGCATCACCAACGTCGGCTACCTGATCGACGGCGGCAAGGTCTTCCACCCCGGCGACGCCCTCACCGTCCCCGACCACCCCGTCGAGACGCTGATGCTCCCGGTGATGGCCCCCTGGAACAAGATCTCCGAGGTCATCGACTACGTCCGCGAGGTGAGGCCGCGGCGCGCCTACGACATCCACGACGCCCTGCTCACCGACCTGGCCCGGCCGATCTACGACCGCCAGATCGGCGCCCTGGGCGGCGCGGACCACCAGCGGCTGGCCCCGGGGGCCTCGGCGGACGTCTGAGGCGCGTTGTCAGAGGGGCCCGGTAGGTTGTCAGGCATGCGCATCGCGACCTGGAACGTGAACTCGATCACCGCCCGCCTGCCGAGGCTCCTCGCCTGGCTGGAGAGCAGCGGCACCGACGTGCTCTGCCTCCAGGAGGCCAAGGTCGCCGAGGCGCAGTTCCCGACCGAGCAACTGCGCGAGCTGGGCTATGAGGCGGCGGTCCACGCCACCGGCCGGTGGAACGGCGTGGCGGTGCTCTCCAAGGTCGGTCTGGCGGACGTCGTCAAGGGCCTGCCCGGCGACCCCGGGTACGACGGGAGCGTGGAGCCGCGCGCGATCTCGGCGACCTGCGGCCCGGTCCGGGTCTGGTCGGTGTACGTGCCCAACGGCCGCGAGGTGGACCACCCGCACTACGCCTACAAGCTCCAGTGGTTCGAGGCCCTCAAGGCGGCCGTGTCCGGGGACGCGGGCGGCAGTCGCCCCTTCGCGGTCCTCGGGGACTACAACGTGGCGCCGACGGACGACGACGTCTTCGACACGGCCGCCTTCGAGGGCCTCACCCATGTCACCCCGGCCGAGCGCGCCGCCCTGACCTCGCTGCGCGAGACCGGTCTGTCCGACGTGGTCCCGCGCCCCCTGAAGTACGACCACCCCTACACCTACTGGGACTACCGCCAGCTGGCCTTCCCCAAGAACCGCGGCATGCGCATCGACCTGGTGTACGGCAACGAACCCTTTGCCAAGGCTGTGCAGGACGCCTACGTCGACCGCGAGGAGCGCAAGGGAAAGGGCGCCTCCGATCACGCCCCGGTGGTGGTGGACCTGGAGGTGTAAGTGTCAACCTGGGTCCATGAACATCCCCTTTCTGGGCAACAGGCACGCCAAGACCGGTGACGTGCCCCTGACCGCCGACCCCGATCTGCTCGCCGAGTGCGAGCTGCTGCGTGCCCAGGCGGCCGAGGAGGGTGTCACGCTCGACGACACCCCGGCCTCGCTCGAGGCCCTCGACCAGCTGGTCCCGCGCTGGCGGGACGACGAGGAGACCCTGACCTGGCTGGGCACCGACGCCGGCCTGTATCTGGGCACCGTCCTGACCAGGACCGTGCCCGGCGCGGAATGGGAGATCCGCGCGGACGGGGAGCCGGTCGTACGACTGGAGTCCGGGCGGGAGTTCAAGGTGGTCGAGTCCGGCCACGACTGGGCCGAGAGCGGGGTCCCCGAGCTCTCCCAGCTCTACGCGGAGGTCGCCGAGACCTGACCGGCGGCCGTGCGAACGGCGATCACGGTCAGCGATCACTGCAGCGATCGGTACGGCGATCGTTACAGCGATAAAGACGGCGTAAATACGGCTAATGCCCGAAAAGTGCGTGTCGTGCCTTAAGTCTGCTCGCGGCTGGATAGTTTGCGGCAACCACGACACAGCTGAGAGTGGGTAGGGCTGCGGATGGCCGTCGATCCTCTGATCGAGCTGCGGGACGTCAACAAGTACTTCGGCGAGCTCCATGTCCTGCGGGACGTCGATCTCACCGTCGGCAAGGGGGAGGTGGTCGTCGTCATCGGCCCCTCGGGGTCGGGCAAGTCGACGTTGTGCCGCACGATCAACCGCCTGGAGACCATCCAGTCCGGGAGGATCATGCTCGACGGGCAGCCGCTCCCCGAGGAGGGCAGGGCCCTCGCGAGGCTCCGTGCCGAGGTCGGCATGGTCTTCCAGTCCTTCAACCTGTTCGCCCACAAGACGGTCCTGCAGAACGTCTCCCTCGCCCAGATCAAGGTCCGCGGACGCAGGAAGGAGCAGGCCGACCGGCGCTCGCACGAACTCCTCGACCGCGTGGGCCTGTCGGCGCAGGCCGGCAAACTCCCCGCACAGCTCTCCGGCGGCCAGCAGCAGAGGGTGGCCATCGCCCGCGCCCTCGCCATGGAACCCAAGGCACTCCTCTTCGACGAGCCCACCTCGGCCCTCGACCCCGAGATGATCAACGAGGTCCTCGAAGTCATGCGGCAGCTCGCCCGGGACGGCATGACCATGGTCGTCGTCACCCACGAGATGGGCTTCGCGCGCTCCGCCGCCAACCGCGTGGTGTTCATGGCCGACGGCCGTGTCGTCGAGGACCGCGCCCCGGAGGAGTTCTTCACCGCCCCGCGCAGCGAGCGCGCCAAGGACTTCCTGTCCAAGATCCTCAAGCACTGAGCGGGGGGCACCACCCATGGCCAGTACCGTCCGTGTGCCCACCGCCGTGGCCGTGCTCACCGTCCTGCTCGCCACCGCCGGTGGCTGCGGCAAGGAGGGCAGCCCGCCGAAGAAGGGGCCGGCGGCCGAGGGACTGCCCGACTACCAGGTGGCGCAGGGCTTCCGGCTGCCCGGTTCCCCGACCTGGACGCGGGCGAAGAAGCGCGGCCACTTCACCGTCGGCGCCAAGGAGGACCAGCCCTACCTCGGCGAGCGGGACCCGGCCGCCGGCGGCTACTCGGGCTTCGACATCGAGATCGCCAGGATGATGTCCGCCTCCCTCGGGCTCGCCCCGGAGACCATCCGCTTCCGGACCATCGCCTCCGCCAACCGCGAGACCGCCCTGCAGAACGGCCAGATCGACTACTACGTCGGCACCTACACCATCAACGCCAACCGCAGGAAGCTGGTCGGCTTCGCCGGGCCCTACTACCTGGCCGGCCAGTCCCTCCTCGTCCGCCACGACGAGAACGACATCCACGGCCCGCAGGACCTGGCCGGCAAGCTTGTCTGCTCGGCCGCCGGTTCGACGCCGTACCAGCGGATCAGGGCCGAGTTCCCGAAGGCGGTCCTGGTCGCCTACGACACCTACTCCGTGTGCGTCGACAACCTGCTCACCTACCAGGTCGACGCCGTCACCACCGACGACGCCATCCTCATCGGCTACGCGGCGAAGGCCCCTGGCGAACTCAAGGTCGTCGGCAAGCCCTTCTCCGAGGAGCCGTACGGCATCGGCGTCCCACGCGGCGACACCGCCCTGCGCTTCGCGATGGACGACGCATTGGAGGCCCGTGAGAAGAACGGCGACTGGAAGCAGGCGTACGACGCGACGCTCGGCCTGTCCGGCGTCCCCGCCCCGAAACCGCCCCCGATCGACCGCTATCCCGCGAGCTGAGCGAGGACGGCATGAACGTACTGACAGACAACTTCCCCACGTATGCCCAAGGTTTCCTCGGCACCCTCGAACTGACCGTCTACGCCTCGGTCCTTGCCCTGGTCCTGGGCTTCCTCATGGCGTCCTTCCGGGTCGCCCCCGTCGGCTCGCTGCGGATCCTCGGCACGGCCTGGGTCACCGTGCTCCGCAACACCCCGCTCACCCTGCTGTTCTTCGCGGTGCTGCTGGGCCTGCCCCGGTTCGGACTGGTCCTTCCCTTCCAGGTGTTCGCCGTCCTCGCGCTCGGCTGCTACACCTCGGCGTTCATCTGCGAGGCACTGCGCGCCGGCATCAACACCGTGCCCAAGGGGCAGGGCGAGGCGGCCCGCAGCCTCGGGATGACCTTCGGGCAGACCCTCGGCCTGGTGATCCTGCCCCAGGCGTTCCGGTCGGTCATCCCGCCGATCGGCTCCACCCTCATCGCGCTCGCCAAGAACTCCGCGATCGCGGGCGCGTTCAGCGTCACCGAACTCCTCGGCACCTACAAGACCTTGAGCGAACTCGGCTACGACATCGTCTGGACGTTCGTCTGGATCGCCGTCGGCTACCTCGTCATCACCCTCGCCATCAGCGCCCTGTTCAACCTGCTGGAGCGGACATGGGGAGTCGCCCGATGAACGAGGCCACCGCGCTCTACGACGTTCCGGGTCCCGTCACCAGACGACGGCACACGGTGTACGGCATCCTGTCGACCCTCGTCATCCTCGGCCTGGTCGCCTGGATCCTCTACCTCCTCTTCGACACCGGACAGTTCACACATACGAAGTGGATGCCCTTCGCCTACAAGGGCATCCAGGAACTCCTGCTGCGGGGCCTCGGCAACACGCTCGTGGCCTTCGCGACGGCCGCCGTCCTCTCCCTCGCGCTGGGCGGCCTGCTGGCCACCGGACGGCTCTCGGACCACCGTCCGGTGCGCTGGGCGGCCACCGTCGTCGTGGAGTTCTTCCGCGCCATGCCCGTACTGGTGATGATCTTCTTCATCTTCGTGGCGCTGAAGGTCCAGCCGCTGCCCGCCCTGGTCGCCGGACTCACCCTCTACAACGGCTCGGTGCTCGCCGAGGTGTTCCGCTCCGGGGTGAACAGCGTCGAACGCGGCCAGCGGGAGGCCGCGTTCGCGCTCGGCATGCGCAAGACCCAGGTCATGTCGTACGTCCTGGTGCCACAGGCCGTACGGGCCATGCTGCCCGCCATCATCAGCCAGCTCGTGGTGGCCCTCAAGGACACCTCGCTGGGCTATCTCATCACCTACGAGGAGTTCCTCCATGCCGGGAAACTGATCGCATCCAACCTCGACTACGATTTGCCCTTCATCCCTGTGGTGATGGTGATCTCGCCGATCTACATCGGGATGTGCATGTTGCTCTCGTGGTTCGCCGGCCGGGTGGCCAGACGGGAGCAGCGCAGTCCCAGGACCGAGGCCGTCGAGGTGGCCCCGGCCGCACCAGGGACGCTGCTGCCGTAGGGGCGGCAGCCAGGGCCAGGCCCGGCCGGCGGCAGCCGGAGATCACTGCTCGCGCAGCGGAACGGACACGTACGACGGGTCGTCCACCGGCGAGGAGAAGGTCAGCTGCGCGCCGGACGGGTTGTGCTCGATGTAGAGCGGGTCCACGGTGTCGACCACCAGCGCGAGCCGGTGCCCGGCCGGCACGTCGTAGGCCGTGGAGAACAGGTCCAGGTCCACGTCGAACGCCTTGCCGGGGGTGCGGTCGTACCAGGTGTACGGGGCGTTGGTGACCAGCTTGCCGAGGCCGAGCGGGCCCACGTCGTACAGGTAGGCGACGAGGGTGCCGCTCTCCTTGGTCGGGGTGAGGGTGGTGTGCAGGCGGGCCGTGCCGCGCACCCGCTGGGCGCTGCCGTACCGCTCGGACTGCCAGACGGCGGCCCAGCGGCGGGGGAGCAGCGGGATCGAGGCGACCGGCGGCAGCCGGGCGATCTGGTCGAGGAGGCCGGAGAGGAGGACGACCCCGCCGTCCGCGCCCGAGTCGACGTTCGCGTGGATCGTGGTCGAGCCGGCGAGGGCGATCTGCTTGCGGGTGGCGCCCACCGACTTCCAGTCCGGGTAGCCCTCGTAGCCGCCGTCGGTACGGGACTTGAGCTGGACCGGCTGCTCACGGTCGATGCCGTTGTCCGTGCCCTTGAGGTAGTGGTCGAACCAGCGCTCGGTGTCGGTCCACACGTCGTTGGGCAGCCCCAGCAGGCCGGACAGCTCGGCCGTGGCGTGGTCGCCGGGGCGCAGTTCCAGACGCTTCGGGCCGGTCAGCTTGCCGTAGAAGTCGGCGTACTGGTTGGCCGGGAAGACGGAGTCGCTCCAGGCGTTGGCCATGAGGACGGCCGCGCCGTTCTTGTTGAGCTGGTCGACATAGGTCGCGACGGAACGTTTCGCCCCCCAGGCGATCATGTCCTGTTCCCGGTCCAGGTTCGAGGCGTAGAAGTCGTTGAAGATCTGCCGGACTTCGGGGCTCTCGCGCCCGGTGAGGGTCGCCGAGCCGTCCAGGAGGGCGGCCGCCTCGACGTGCTGGGTGCGGCCCGAGTAGATCGAGTCGATCAGATCCGCCCAGCCGCTGAGCGCGCCGACCGCCTTGATCCGCTTGTCGTGCGCGGCGGCCAGCAGACTGATCCCGGCGCCGTACGACACCCCCGCGATGCCGATGTGGCCGGGATCGGCGGTGGTGTTGGCGAGGGCCCAGTCGATGACCTTGGACGCGTCCGCCACGTCCGGCGGACCGGCCACTTCTATCTGCCCGCCGGACTGCCAGAACCCGCGCACGTTGTAACTGAGCACGATGTAGCCGGCGTCGGCGAGCTTCTGGGCCTGGGCCAGATACTCGACCTGGGGCAGCGACCAGCTCGTGGGCAGCACGATGAGGGGGTAGCGGTGCGTGGCGTCGGCGCCCGCGGGCGTGACGAGGTTCGCCTTCAGGACGGTGCCGCCGTCGCCGGTGATGTCGACGAAGCGGACGGAGGCGGCGGCCTGCGCGGCCGGCGCCACGCCGACGACGCCGGCGGCGATCAGCGCCGCCGAGACGGCTCCCGCGGCGGTCGTGCGCAGAGCGGCGGTGCGGTGGTCGGTGCGGCTGCCGGTGACGGTGCGGCGGCTCGTTGTGGTGCGACCTCGTCCCATGGGGTCACTCCTCACTCGTGTCAGTGCAAAGTGACCAGACGGTAACCGCGACCTCTTACCGTAAGTAACCCGTCGGTAAGTTACGTGCGGGTAACGATTGTTGAATGGTGCAGCTACTCAGGAGGCGCGGTGCGTGGAGCGCGGGGTCTCGGTGGTGGCGGGCGGCAGCGGCGCCTGGGCGGCGCGGGTGACGTCCGAGACGAGTTCGACCACGTCCGGGCCGTACGCCTGCGAGTTGACCACCTTGAGGAGCAGTACGAAGGTGGTGTTGCCGTGCTTGCGTGCGAGCCGCTGGTGGTTGCGGGCGAGGTAGCGGGTGGCCGCCTGGTTGGTGATCGCGCGCTGTCCGCAGAACAGGAACACCGGGCGCGCGTCGGGGCGTTGGCCGGCGGTGAGGCGGGCGAGCAGGACGTACTCCGTGATGCCCGGGTCCAGGCGGTAGCGCTCGGTGCCGATCTGGAAGGCGCCGCGGTCCGGGCCCGGTTCCGGGTCGATGTTGACCCGCACGCCCGGCAGCATCGCGGACATGTGCGCCAGCATGCGCCGGTTCGACCCGGGCCCGCCCACGCAGAACTCGGTGCGCTCGCCGAAACCCTGCTGGACGTTGTCCTGGGTCACCATCTGGAGGTTGGCGCCGCAGTCCTTGATCAGCGCGGCCAGCTCCAGGAGCGCGAACACGTCCAGGCGGTGCACCGCGGGTTCGGAGGTGGCCGGATCGCGGTTGACGACCAGCAGTGACTCCGAGTTCTCCGGAAGACCGAAAAAGGCCTGCTTGCGGCGCAGGCCGCGGCGCCACAACGAGGTGCGGGCCAGCCAGCCGAGCGCCGCGCTGATGCCGGCGGCCACGACGCCAAGGATAATGTTGCGCAGGTCGTCATTCATGGGCGCGCATGGTAGCGGTCACAGGTGGCTGGAACGTACCCGTGTTCGAAGTGTGGCGGTCATATGACAGTGCCCTGAATGTGGCTGTCGGGGCCGGGGCTCCGCCGATACGCTGCGCGGACGTTTCGGAACTGGAGGTGCGGATGCGTCGCCCTGTCACGCGGAAACTGACCGTCCTGGCGGTCTCGGCCGCCGTGGTGTCGGTAGGGGCGGCAGCGCCTCCCGCCCCCGGCGGTGCGACCGTCGCGAAATCGCCGGTGGCCGTCGGCTACGGCGGTGCGGTCTCCAGCGTCGACGCGGACGCCACCGCCGCCGGTATCGAGGTGCTCCGCAAGGGCGGCAACGCGGTCGACGCGGCCGTAGCGACCGCCGCCGCGCTCGGGGTCACCGAGCCCTACTCCTCCGGCGTCGGCGGAGGCGGCTACTTCGTCTACTACAACGCCAAGTCCCGTACGGTGCACACGATCGACGGCCGCGAGACCGCACCGCTGACCGCCGACTCCCATCTCTTCGTGGAGAACGGCAAGCCGCTCGCCTTCGCGGACGCCGTCAGCAGCGGGCTGAGCGTCGGGACGCCCGGGACGCCGGCCACCTGGCAGACGGCGCTGGACCGGTGGGGGAGCGAACGGCTGGGCACGGTACTGAAACCGGCCGAGCGGATCGCCCGCAACGGGTTCGTCGTCGACGACACCTTCCGGTCGCAGACCGCGTCCAACGAGACCCGGTTCCGGTACTTCCCGGACACCGCGAAGCTGTTCCTGCCGGGCGGGCAGCTCCCGGTGGTGGGGTCGACCTTCAAGAACCCCGAACTGGCCCGGACCTACAAGGAGCTGGGGCGGAAGGGGATCGGGACGATCTACCGGGGGGACCTCGGCAAGGACATCGTGTCGACGGTCGACAACCCGCCGGTGGACCCCGGTTCGGGGTGGAAGGCCCGCGCGGGCAAGCTGTCGGCGAAGGACCTGGCGGCCTACCGGGCCAAGGTGCAGGCGCCGACCGAGACGGCGTACCGCGGGCTGAAGGTGTACTCGATCGCGCCGTCCTCGTCCGGTGGGACCACCGTCGGGGAAGCCCTCAACATCCTTGAGAACACCGACCTCTCGAAGGCCAGTGAGGTGCAGTATCTGCACCACTTCATCGAGGCGAGCCGGATCTCCTTCGCGGACCGGGGGAGGTGGGTCGGCGACCCCGCGTTCGAGGACGTGCCGACGAAGGGGCTGCTGTCGCAGCGGTACGCCGACGAGCGGGCGAAGCTGATCAGCGACGACGCGGTGCTGACCAGCCCGGTCGCGCCGGGTGACCCCAGCAAACCCGGGTCGACCGGTACGGCGGCGCCGACCACGTACGAGGGCGAGAACACGACGCACCTCACGGTCGCCGACAAGTGGGGGAACGTCGTCTCGTACACGCTGACCATCGAGCAGACCGGTGGCAGCGCGATCACCGTTCCCGGGCGGGGGTTCCTGCTCAACAACGAGCTGACCGACTTCTCGTTCACGCCGGCGAACCCCGCGGTGCACGACCCGAACCTGCCGGGGCCGGGGAAGCGGCCGCGGTCCTCCATCTCGCCGACGATCGTGCTCGACAAGTCCGGCAAGCCCGTGGTGGCGGTCGGTTCGCCCGGTGGGGCGACCATCATCACCACCGTGCTTCAGGTGTTGACCGAGTTCCTCGACCGGCATCTGCCGTTGGTGGACGCGATCGCCGCGCCTCGGGCGTCGCAGCGGAACGCCGCGAAGACCGAGTTGGAACCGGCGCTGTACAACGACCCCGTTGTGAGGGGGAAGTTGGAGGCCATCGGGCAGTCGTTCTCGTTGAATCCGGAGATCGGGGCGGCTACGGGGGTGCAGCGGTTGCCGGGTGGGAAGTGGCTGGCGGCTGCGGAGACGGTGCGACGGGGTGGAGGGTCGGCTCAGGTGGTGAATCCTGCGCCCTAGATGCCGACTGCGGGTGCGCGGGGGCTGGTCGCGCCCACGCGGCGTAGCCGCAGATTGACACAGCCCCGCGCCCCTAAAGGGGCGCCTTCTCAGGCCGGAACTCCAAGTGACCGTCCATGACATCCACCGTCACCCTGCTCCCCTCCGCGACCGTGCCGTCCAGAAGCAGCCGTGAGAGCTGGTTGTCGACCTCCCGCTGGATGGTGCGGCGCAGCGGTCGTGCGCCGTACTCCGGCCGGTAGCCGTGTTCTGCCAGCCAGTCGACCGCCGCGTCCGTGAAGTGGGCCGTGATGCCCTGGGCGCGCAGCATGCGGCGGGTGTGTTCCAGGAGCAGCTCGGTGATCTGGTGCAGCTGGTCACCGGTGAGCTGGCGGAAGACCACGATCTCGTCGATGCGGTTCAGGAACTCCGGACGGAAGTGGTCCCGGAGCGGGCGGAGGACCTGTTCACGGCGGGCCTCCTCCGTCGCCTCCTCCCCGCCGGGGCCGAAGCCGATGCCGGCGCCCCGCCTGGTGATCACGTCCGAGCCCAGGTTGCTCGTCATCACGATGACCGTGTTGGTGAAGTCCACCGTGCGGCCCTGGGAGTCGGTCAGGCGGCCGTCGTCCAGGACCTGGAGCAGGATGTTGAAGACGTCCGGGTGGGCCTTCTCCACCTCGTCGAGGAGCAGGAGCGAGTAGGGGTGGCGGCGGACCACCTCGGTGAGCTGCCCCGCCTCCTCGTGACCGACATAGCCGGGCGGGGCGCCGACCAGGCGGGAGACGGTGTGGCGCTCCTGGTACTCGCTCATGTCCAGGCGCACCATCCGGTCCTCGCTGCCGAACAGGACCTCGGCGAGCGCGCGGGCCAGTTCGGTCTTGCCGACGCCGGTCGGGCCGAGGAAGAGGAAGCTGCCGATCGGGCGGTCCGGGCTGGCGAGCCCGGCGCGGGAGCGGAGCACCGCCTCGGAGACGGCCGCGACCGCCTCGTCCTGGCCGATCACCCGCTGGTGCAGATGTGCCTCCAGGCCGAGCAGCCGCTCCTTCTCCTCCTGGGTGAGGCTGCTGACCGGGATACCGGTCTGGCGGGACACCACCTCGGCGATCGCCTCGACCGTCACCTCCAGGTTCAGCCCCTCGTCCACCTGGTCCTCGCCGGAGAGTTCGGTGGTGCGCGTCTTCAACTCGCTGATGCGGTCGCGGAGCTGGGTGGCACGTTCGTACTGTTCGTCGGCGACCGCCTGGTCCTTGTCGCACGTGAGCTGCTCGATCTCGCGCTCCATCGCGCGTACGTCGGTTCCCTTGGTGCGGGCGCCGAGGCGGACGCGGGCGCCGGCCTGGTCGATCAGGTCGATCGCCTTGTCCGGGAGCCTGCGGTCGGTGAGGTAGCGGTCGGAGAGCTCCACGGCGGCGACCAGCGCCTCGTCGGTGTAGCGGACCTGGTGGTGGGCCTCGTAACGGTCGCGCAGGCCGCGCAGGATCTCGATGGCGTCCGGGACCGTCGGCTCGGGCACCAGGATCGGCTGGAAGCGGCGGGCCAGCGCCGCGTCCTTCTCGATCTTGCGGAACTCCTCCAGGGTGGTCGCGCCCACGATGTGCAGCTCGCCCCGGGCCAGCGCGGGCTTGAGGATGTTGCCCGCGTCCATCGAGCCGCCCTCGCCGCCGCCTCCGGCGCCGACCACGGTGTGCAGTTCGTCGATGAAGACGACCAGTTGGTCGGAGTGGGCGCGGATCTCGTTCACGATGTTGGTCAGGCGCTCCTCGAAGTCACCCCGGAAACGGGTGCCCGCGACCACGCCGGGCAGGTCCAGGGCGATCACCCGGCGCCCGGAGAGGATGTCCGGCACGTCCCCGTCGGCGATCCGCTGGGCCAGGCCCTCGACGATGGCGGTCTTGCCGACACCGGCGTCGCCGATCAGCACGGGGTTGTTCTTGCCGCGCCGGGAGAGCACCTCGATGGTCTGCTCGATCTCGTCGTCACGGCCGATGACCGGGTCGATCCGGCCCTCCCCGGCCAGCCCGGTCAGGTCGCGGCCGTACTTGTCCAGCGTCGGCGTGCTGCTGCGCCGCCGGCTGTCCGTGCCGGTGTGGGGGCGTTCGGTCTCCGGGACATCCGGCGGCAGGCCGGCGGCGAACCGGGCCGCGTTCAGGATGTGCCCGGCGGCCGAGTCCGGGTTGGCGGCGAGCGCGCCCAGCACGTGCTCGGGGCCGATGTATCCGGCGCCGCCGGCCCGGGCCAGGTCGTGCGCGTCCAGCAGAGCCCGCTTGACGGCCGGGGTCAGGGACAGCGAGGTCGGCGGGGGCGCCTCGCCCGGCGGGTGCTGGACCGGGCCGGCGCGGCCGTCGATCTCCGTCGCCAGCGAGTCGGGATTCGCGCCGAACCTGCTGAGCAGGGAGCGGGTGGGCTCCGCCGCCAGGGCCGCGCGCAGCAGATGCTCGGTGTCGAGGTCCCGGCTGCCGTGTTCGGCGGCGTACTGGGCGGCGCCCTTGACCAGCTCCCGGGCGGGCTGGCTGAGCAGCCTGCCGATGTCGATCTGACGGGGGCCCTGGCGTTCCCCGCCTCCGCCGCCGAAGAAGCGGGCGAGGAACTCTCCGAAAGGATCCTGTCCGAAGTCGCTCGGTCCGGGGTAACCGCTGCTCATGAGCGTTCGTTCCGTTCCGGCGTCCCGGCGCCTGGCGGGACGCGCTCGCTGGTCGACGTGCCGGTCCACGCGGGTGCCCGCTGCGGGGCCCGGTCACACCACCTTCGCACGCCCGCCCGAGGGGGGCATGTCCAGCTCTTCGGGCCCGGGTGGCCGTACGCGCGGGGCGGCACCCCGCAGCGGCACCCGGTCGCGTTCCGTCCGGCCCGGTCCCCAGGGAAACCGGAATTGCCGCGGTATTAAGTCCGACGGTTGTCGTCCGACCTGTCACGGCGGTGAGGGAGTGAATTCTTTCGAAATGCCGGGCGCGGGGGGGGGGGGGGGGGGGGGGGGGGGTGGGGGGGGGGGGGGGGGGGGGGGGGGTTTGGGTCCCTTGTACGCCGGGGGGAAAAAAG